>JAJEHX010000014.1 GCA_022823465.1 Candidatus Latescibacterota bacterium | reverse complement strand
CTTGGGGACGACGAGGACGTGCCCTTCGTTGCTCTGGCGAAGATCCAGGAACGCCAGGGTAGACTCATCCTCGTATATTATCGCGGAGTCCAGTTCGCCCCGTATGATCCGACAAAAGATGCAGTCGATCTCATGTAGCGTCATGGACCTCTCCAGCATCTGTCCTGCCGTCGAGCCCTGCCTGGCGCGCTTTCTTTTTCAAGATATTCCGTTTTTTCTTCTCCGCCGCCTTTTGTCTCTTTTTCGTCGCTTTCCGTTCTCGCTCCATGACCTCGGCCGCGGCCTTTTCACGACTCGCGCGCACTTTGTCCAGCCATTCCTGCCTGGTCGACAGAATTTCCGGATTGCTCCTGGTACCGTAGCTCAGATGGTTCAGGAAATCGATGATCTCGCTGGGCTTCCCGCCAATGAGATCGCGTGCTCCCGGTCCTGTCAACCCGCCTTCGAGCTCCCAGTGATAACGGTGGATCAGCGTATCGATCAGGATCATTTTCTGCTGGGGCGACCTTGCCGCCCTGTATTGCTCCACGTATTCCTTCAGAAAGGCGGTCATGCCTGAAGCGATAAGGTGTTTGCCCCTGAAGGACTTTTGGTATTCGGCCCACGCCAGTTCCCAGTTGCATGAATCGCAGCGAAGCAGGAAGGCCGGGGCGAAGTCATGGGGGATCTCGCTTCGGCAGAGCGGGCAACTCGCGAGACCGCTGTTCGCGGCCTTCGCCCGGAAGATGTGTTCGATTCTGACGAGCAGGCCGATGCCCACTTCGTCGATCAGTTCTTCGTCGTGGATCCCGAGGGCGTCCTTCTTGTACAACTCGGCGATCTTGCGGCGGGGGACTCGACCCGCCCAGGTTGGCCTGTCGTGCCGGGCTTTGGTCATTGTAATGAACCGGTTATCTCACTCAGGCAGATACAGGTAAAGGTTGTCCACCAGTTGGGGCCGTGGCGCGGTGTCCTGGAGCCAGCGGTAGGGTTTGCTGAGGATGCCGACTTTCCCGTCCAGTTCGATGACCTTGGCTTCGTGTGTACCGATCCCGGTGTCTATGACGTGCTGCTCCATCCGGTCGCCTCGACTCAGATAGAGCAGTTGCCGGGGTGGATGCGGCTGGGTCCAGTCGCCCCGGCCCATCTCACCCACGTAGATATCGGGCATGCCGTCGCCATCGAAGTCGGCCGCCTGCAGCGTGTGTGCGTCGAGGAGCCGGTCGTTCAGCACCTCGGCTTCCCAAAGTCTCTCGACGTCCTTGCCCGGTCTGAACAGCGCCAGGCGGCCGTAGGTCTGGCCGATATCGAGGGCTACCTCGCAGACGGCGATTTCAATGCGACCGTCCCCGTCGAAATCCGCGGCGCGAACCCGCACGCCGCCATAGCCTTCGGCGAAGACGTGGCGTTCCCATTCACCGTTGGGCAGGGGACGGTACCATGAAGTCCCCGCGATGAGTTCGAGCCGGCCGTCGCCGTCCACGTCGGTGGCAGTGAAATCCTGTTCGTTCACGCCGGTAGCCACTTTGCGGACACCGGGCCACGGGGTCACGTGCGGATCGTCGGGCACCGGGACCGAGAAGATCGTCTCGGCGTCGGGGTTCCAGACGTACAGTTCGTCCCGGCCGTCACCGTCGATATCTGCTACCAGCAGGTCGTGGATCCGGTTGTCGGGAAGCTCGAATACCACGCGCCGGGTCCATCGCCGGGTGGGATCGTCGGGGCACTCCCACCAGAAGACACAGTTGCCCCGATCGCTTGTGCCGGAGATCAGGTCGAGTTTACCGTTCCCAGTGAGGTCGACGAGAGCAGTGCCGACGCTGATGCTCGGGAAGGAGTCATCCATCAGGTGCCGCGCCCATGTTCCCTGATCCGTCCTGCCGAACCAGTGGAGTCCGTCCGGATTGCGGGTGGCGATGACGAACTCCTGCACGCCGTCGCCGTCAATGTCGCCGACTACGCAGTCCATGCGTTCGGCGGGGCCGCCTTCGTAGATGGTGTGGCGGCGGAACTCGGGTATTTCAGGCATGGATCGGTCTCCGGGTCCCTTCGACTGCTCTGAATACGGGCACGTTGCACAGCCACCGCGAATCCGGCTACGACGTGGAAGTTGGACCGCGCGGAACTTTCGTTACAACTTCTATAGGTCAACCCCACGCTGTGCGCAAAGTCCGAATCCAGTTGCCGTGCATGATGTCGGCGATGTCGGTCTGCGAATAGCCGCGACGCTCGAGAATGACGGGGATTTTCCGCAGGTCGGCGATGGTTTCGAGATCAGAGGGGCACTGTTCCTTGCCATAGCCGCCGTCCACGTCGGTGCCAATGGCGGCGTGGCGCGAGCTGCCGGTCAGTTGGCAGACATGGTCGATGTGGTCCACCACGGTTTCAAAGGTTATGGCCGAGTTGTCCATGGCGGCCGGGTCCCACAGGGGAGAAATCATCCAGATGTCCATGGCCGTGCCGATGACGCCGCCGCGCTCGGCCAGGGCCTTGATCTGATTGTCGTCGAGCTGGCGGTCGTGGTCGCACAGAGCCCGGCAACAGTTGTGGGTGGCCAGCACGGGACCGTTGAATATCTCCATCGCTTCCCAGAAGGCCTGCTCGGCCAGATGGCTCACATCGAGGATGATCCCGGCCGCCTCCAGGGCTTCGAGCATGGGGCGGCCCCGGGGCGTCAGGCCGCCGGGCGCCTGGGTCCCGTGAGCGTAGGAGCTGATTCCGTAATGGCACAGGCTCACGACCCGCAGGCCCTCATCCCACCACGCGGAAACCTGTTCGGGCCCCACGATGCCGTCCGCACCTTCCATGCTGAGGACAAACCCCAGCGGGGTCGCCTGTGGATCGGCCTCCCACCCGGCCAGGTGGGCATCGAGTTCGGCCCGGTTACGTACCTGGCGAAAGACGCCTTTGGATTCCATCAGGCGGTAATAGGCCAACTCGCCCATGCACCTGGCGTAGGCGATGTCCTGGGTGCGCACGCCTGCAAAACGCTTGCCCATCGAAGCGATCCGGCAGTTCACCGTGACGAAGAAAAGGCCGATGCCGCCACGCCGCAGTTCCTCGAAATTCACCACGCCCAGGCCGCGGCCCTTCTGCGCCATTCCGGCTTCAGATTCGCGGATTTTGGCGATGGGCTGGAAGAGGTCCCGGTCCCACTCGAGGGCGTTGAAGGCGATGTCCAGGTGGGAATCGACGATCAGCATGGTGGTTCGCTCCTAATCAAGCCCTTGTGCGCACAAGAGTCAGTTCGCTCGCGGGACGGTGATTCAATCAGCACGCAGATCCAACCAGGACGCGGATCCAACCAGGACGTATAACCAGCTACTGGCCTGGGTGAAGAGGTAAAATAAGTCGTGGCAGCGGCAGGCAACAAGGACAAAGCCTTTGCATTGACGGATTGCTGCACTAAGGTGCTTGTACAACCCTGTGCCGGAGGGTTAACTTGGACCATTGGCACATTGGACGGATGTCAATCCAGGTGGAGCTCACCAGTCTACGTAGTAAATGATCCTGGTTTGGCGGTGGTAGAGGGTTGGATAGGCACGAGTTAAACGCGTGCAAAAGGAGTTAGGGGATGCCGGCCGGACTTTTTGCGACGCTGGTAGTTATGCTGCTGACGCTGCTCGGGGTATGTACTCGTTACTATCTCTTCGGGGATTTCAACGTCATCCACGGTCTGTTCAGCCTGTTTTTCTCGACCAATCTGCTGATTTGCTACTGGGAGATGTGTCTATTCTTCAAACGGGACTATATCGAGACGCGCACCGAGTACTGGCGCGCACGTCAACGGGAAACCGGCCGAACGCCGGCGGTAGAGTTTCTTACAACCAGGGTGCCGTTGAAGCGGATCTTGTCCCCGACGGTCTGGGCGGACGTATGGGCTACGTACTCCCTTTTCGATGGGTCCTTTTCAGACCGCCGCACCATGGGTTTCAACGCCGATGTCGCCAACGGGTTCTTTACGCTACTACCGACCCTGATCCTCTATGCGGCTTTTACCACCGGTTTCATGCCGGCGGTCCTGGCCGGCATGCTCGGGCTCATACTCTCCTGGCAGTGGACCTACGTGACGTCGGTCTACTGGGCCAGCTTCTTCATGGCCAGGAGACAGCGCCATATCACCCGGGGCGAACTGTACACCTACATCGGCGCCTTTAATGCGCCCTGGGTGCTCTTCGCGCTATTGGGACTGTACGTGTCGGCGCGCCTGATCCTGGACGGAGACTACCAGGTGCTGGGAATCTGATTTCTCGCGCGTTGTTGACTACACGGAGACGCGAATTTGCGAGACTATGGCTTGCGTGCCTTGAAGTAGTACATGGGCGTAAATATGCCGAGCCGCCCGCCGGCAACAAGGCTGTCCGCGGCTAAGTTGAGGAAGTCCTGTACGTCGGTCGTTCCCTTTGGCACGACGCACAGAGGCTCCAAGATCCGCAAAGCCCAAGTGGTGACAAATCTGCCAATGGCTGTCCTCGGAAGACTTTTCAGCGTAAAATCCCGACCCTCCAGCGCACGGTACCAGGGCGTCTCCGGGTCGGAGTCGCCGGCGGCATCGGACGCGTCGAGCACTTCGAATCCCACGTGTCGCAGGGCTCCGGTCACTTCGTCGAAGGACGCGATATCCGGGAGACTGTTGCCCGTCTCAATGCCCTTCTTGATCTTCTGATGACGCGGGTCCCCGGCGTTGTATAGGGACGTCATACACCACTCGTACCCGCCGAACACGCCGCCGGGCCGCAAAACGCGCCAGATCTCGGCAAAGGCCCCCACTTTATCGGGAGCATGGGGCGTGGCCTCGATCTGATAGGCGGCATCGTAGCTCGCTTCCGCCGCCGGGATATGCATAAAGTCGCCCTGCAGGAGTTCTGTCTGATGCTTGAGGCCGGCCTTGCGGTTGTAGGTTTCGCACTTGCCAAGTTGATACGTGTTGTTGTTGAGCCCGACTATGTGGGCACCGAACTCTCTGGCGAACAGTCGCATTGGACCGCCCACTCCGCAGCCGACGTCCAACACCCGCATGCCCCGGTGAAGGTCCATGGATTCGGCCAGGAACAGTTCGTGGCGGACAAGGGAATCTTCAAATGATTCGGTTCGTTTGCGCGGTGCAAAGTGGAAGGACTGCCCCCAGCCGTATTCATAGAAATCGGTAACCAGGTCATAGTACTGGTTGACCATTTCCATGTAACGCTGCTTGCGAACGAGGGAACTTCCTCCCATTCCCTCGTTATGGAAGCTGCGGTACTTCTCGGCCACATGAGCGGTGTCTTCCCGCTTGACGGCCTTCGAAACCGGGTTGTGGACGGTGACGGGCATCACCTATGTCCTCGCCAGGTTGTTTCGTCGTGTAGAACGGCCTGTACCACTTTGCCGTATTGAGCGCCGCAGTGCATAAAGGTCAGGATCAGGCCAAATCAAACCGATCCAGGTTCATCACCTTGGTCCAGGCGCTGGCGAAGTCCTGAACGAACTGAGCCTGTCCATCGTCTGAGCCGTAGACTTCCGAATAGGCCCTGAGCTCGGAGTTGGAACCGAAGACCAGGTCCACCCTGGTGGCGGTCCATTTCACATCGCCCGTCTGGCTGTCGCGTCCCTCGTACACTTCTTCTGAATCGGACGCAGGGCTCCACTCGGTGTCCATGTCGAGCAGGTTCACGAAGAAGTCGTTGGTCAGCTTCCCCGGCCGGTCGGTGAACACGCCGTGCTGAGACTGCCCGGTGTTCGTGTCAAGGGCGCGCAGCCCACCGACAAGCGCCGTCATCTCGGGCGCGGTGAGCGTCAGCATGTACGACCGTTCCACCAACAGGTCTTCCGGCTTGCCGTCCTGCCCGGCCTGGAGGTAGTTGCGGAACCCGTCCGCGGTGGGTTCGAGCACGGCGAAGGACTCCGCGTCCGTCCATTCGTCCGTCGCGTCGGTGCGTCCAGGCGAGAATGGGACCTGTACGTTGTGACCGGCGCTCTTTGCGGCCTGCTCGACGCCGGCGCATCCGGCCAGCACGATCAGGTCGGCGAGGGAGACCCGCTTCCCGCCCGCCTGCGCGCTGTTGAACTCCGCCTGGATCTGCTCCAGCTTAGGCAGCACCTCGTTGAGCGCGGCAGGATCGTTTACTGCCCAGTCCTTCTGCGGCGCGAGACGGATACGCGCGCCGTTCGCCCCACCGCGCTTGTCGGTGCCGCGGTACGATGACGCCGCCGCCCAGGCTGTAGAGACCAGGCGAGAAACGGACAGCCCGGAGGCCAGGACCTTCACCTGCAGGTCGGCGATGTCCTGATCATTGACCAATTCGTGATCCACGTCGGGGACCGGGTCCTGCCAGAGCAGCGCCTCTTCGGGGACCAGGGGCCCGATATACCGGCTGCGGGGTCCCATGTCGCGGTGGAGCAGCTTGAACCATGCCCTGGCGAAGGCGTCTTCCAGGTCCGCCGGACTTTCGAGGAAGCGCTGCGTGATCGCAGCGTATTCCGGGTCCGCCTTGAGAGAAAGGTCCGTGGTGAGCATCATGGGGGCGTGCTTCTTGGACGGATCGTGGGCGTCCGGCACATTGGCCACCTCGGAAGCGTTCCTGGGCGTATATTGCGATTTGCCCGCGGGGCTCTTCGTCAGCTCCCACTCGTGGGCGTACAGGTTCTCGACGAATTCGTTGTCCCACTTCACCGGGTTGCTGGTCCAGGCGCCTTCCAGCCCGCTGGTGATCGTATCGCCGGCCTTGCCGCTGCCGTGGCTGCTCTTCCAGCCCAGACCTTGCTGATGGATACAGGCACCCTCCGGCTCGGGACCGACATGGTCCTCGGGACCGGCGCCGTGGGCCTTGCCGAAGGTGTGTCCGCCGGCGATCAGCGCGACCGTCTCCTCGTCGTTCATCGCCATGTTCTTGAACGTCTGCCGAATGTACCGAGCCGCCAGGGCCGGGTCCGGATTGCCGTTCGGCCCTTCCGGGTTCACATAGATGAGGCCCATGTGGTCCGCTCCGAGGGGGCACTGAAGCTCGCCGTCTTCGCTGTGGCGCTCATCGTCGAGCCAGGTCGTCTCGGAACCCCAGTCCGTCTCGTCGGCCTCCCAGACGTCCGGGCGGCCAAAGGCGAAGCCGAAGGTCTTGAACCCCATGGACTCCAGCGCGCAGTTGCCGGCGAAAATGAGCAGGTCCGCCCAGGAGAGATTCCGGCCGTATTTCTTCTTGACCGGCCAGAGCAGGCGGCGCGCCTTGTCCAGGTTCCCGTTGTCCGGCCAGCTGTTGAGCGGCGCGAAGCGCTGGTGGCCGGAACCGCCGCCGCCGCGACCGTCGAAGATGCGGTACGTGCCCGCGGCGTGCCAGGTCATGCGGATGAAGAGCGGACCGTAGTGGCCGTAATCGGCGGGCCACCAGTCCTGCGAGGTCGTCATCACCTCTTCGATGTCCTTCCTCAGCGCGTCGACGTCGAGGTCCTTGACCGCCTCGGCGTAGTCGAAATCCTCGTCCATCGGATCGGACTGGGGCGCATTCTGGCGGAGCGGTTTCAGGTCCAGTTGATCCGGCCACCAGGTCTGGTTGGTCGTCATTTCGTTCCTCCGTTAACAGGTTTTGATTTTGGCACAACCTAAGGGATTCGTTGCATGTCTCGCGCATAACCTTTCAGTCATTGAAAATACCGATTTCACCTGTGTCCAGGCAAGAGGAATCTGGCGGGGAATCGTACTAAAAATGGGGTGAATCTGGTATTGATTTTCTAAGCCGCAAGATGTAACAAACTCTCTGAAATATATGATGAAAGTAGTGTAGAGGGAAACTGTCCAATAGCTGACAGACTACACCAGAGATACGACGAAACTGATGTAAGTTTGTGTTTAATTAACTCATAAAATCCTTAGAGGCTTTAGTGTCAAATCATATGAATCCTAGTGAATTCAGTCCCGTCATTTACCAAGAATCCTTTACCTCGCTTTCTAGATAATCAACGAGCCTCCCATTTGATTGTTGTGAGTCTCCTAAGCTCCGATGAGATGGGGACAAAGTGCTCGATATTCTTAGGACTTCCTATGGACTGTAATATGAATCGGTATTCATTTTGGTGCGCGAAACTCTGTCGCTTAACAAACGAAACTGCAGCAGCTCGATGCTGGAGAGGAATAGACCCGACGAATTTTGTTGCATCGTCGGTGTACAATACAGGACCATGGTAGACCGACACGATATTGTCGCAGCTTTGTTTATTGATGGCTGTATTCTTAAAAAATGCATCTACCAAGGGATTAAGACAGACATCAGACCATGACCAATGTGCAGCAAAATTCTCACCAAGTACTCGCGCAAACTCGGATGGGTCTTCTATTGTAGTATCGCAGTTTGCCTTGAATTCCATACGCAATAGTTCCTGTTCTCGGGTCCACATCGGCTCGTGTGAGGTGCAAAACATCCAGAAGTCATCAAATCTGTGGGTAACGTGTCCTGACACCATCGAAGATCTAACCGCATCTAAAGTCCCACTCCTAGTTAAGTATGTGCGAATGTCCTCCTGGTATCTGCCCTCCATCTCATCTCTAATACCACAAGCATCTCCCTCGTAGTTTCGATAGTACTCCGGAGTTGCCAGTCTAAGGCATTTCGCTCTCGGTATTGCGAATTCTTTAAGAGAGTATTTTGTAATCTGTGACTTAGCTAGAAAAAGACTACTTGCCAGATTGACTCTGTGCACAAGGATATTAGTATGAGATGCACGATCATCTATAGTGCTTGATTCAAGCGTAAACTCCCTGCATCCCCAGTTTAGTTGCAATTCATCTGTGATTTCTATCGGCACTCCCATTGGCTGTTCTTTCCCTTCAGCAACTTAGTAGTTCATTTCTTGTTTACATTCGTGATTCGGTTTTCGACACGTCTTCGATTCACCGTTGCTCAACATCCTAATTCACTCATGCCCAGGCAAGAGGAATATGGGGCAAATAAAGCAGGATCGGATGTCCACCCTCCCACAAAATGCTCTTGATGCTTCGAAGGAAGTTTGGCAAGTTGAAATACAGTCCCCGCTGTTCCAGCCAAGGCGCACAAGCATGCCACCCGTACCCGCTTCAAACTACCGCCACCAACACTTCGTTCTCTCGCTTCTGTCGGTCCTGTTATTTGCCGGATGCGGCAATTCCACGGACCCGGTAGGGCCTGAACCGGAAGTGCCGGAGTACATCGAGGTGCGAGACGTTACCGTCGGTCCCACCCTTGCCAAGTGCTATGGCGTGGGCCTGCAGTCGTGCATGGTGATCGACGGCGCGTTCTTCTACGATGGCATCGAAGGATTCGAGTACGAGGCTGGCTATACTTATCGCCTGCGGATCGGCAAGTACGATCCCTGGGGCGGAAGAGAGCCACCGCAGGACGCCGGCCAGTATGCCTACCGTCTGGTGGAACAACTGGAAAAGACCACGGCGCCTTCCACGCCTGCAACCTTGTCGGTAGGACCCGCGCGCGTCGTATGCGCCCGAAGCGACGACTTCTGTCCGGTGGTGGACGGCGCGCCGTACGACGACTATATCAACGGCTTCGAATACGAGGCCGGTTATCACTATGTCCTCGAAGCCGACAGGTATGGCGATGGGCGGTACGTATTGACGAACGTGGTCTCGAAAACCATGGCGACGGGCACGGAAGAGGAGATCACCATCGATTGGGGCAGGATCGAGTGCGATGACGGCAATCCCGGGTATTGCAAGGTCTACAACGGCACCCCTTATCGCGGCGAGATTGTGGGCTTCCAGCCCAGGCACGAATACGGCTACCGCCTGCGCGTCGAGAAGTTCAGCATGTTTCCCGATGGCGTGGGCGAATCGCCCGAAGACATGATCGGGTCACCCAATGTTCCGGGATACGGCTATCGCTGGCTGGAGACTATCGAGGAAGTGCAAGGCGGGGCGTTCAGCGGTTCATAGCCGTTTGCCGGAGCGCGAGCCGCCATAGCTGAAAGCAGTTAAGCCAAAGAGGATCTTATGTTAACAGACGAACAGTTGCGGCAGTACCGGGAAGAAGGCTTTCTCGTCTTTGAAGCCCTGATACAAGGTGAGCGCCTGGCTTACTACAAGCAGGTGTTTGACGAGCTGGTTGCAGATGGACGCGAATTGACCGAGCAGATTCCGCACTGGTCGTTCGAGAAGGACGATCATGGCGAACCCAGGGCAGGACTCCTGCACAAGATCCAGGGGGTTTGCGTGGTCGACGATCGCGTGCTGGAACTGGCGCGGGAACCGGCGATTCTGGACCGTGTGGCCGAATTGATCGGAGAGAATCTCGACGTGTTCGGAACCAAGTTCTTTCCGAAGTTACCTGATGGCGGCACGTCAACGGACTGGCACCAGGACAATTACTATTTCGGGACCGATACGGATCGCATCGTCAGTTGCGGGATTTACCTGGAAGATGCGGACGTGGAGAATGGTTGTCTGCGGGTGGTGCCCGGCGGCCACCTGATTGGAGAGATCGTGGAGCACCGCAGTGAATTAAACAGGCACGGCAGTTGGACGAAGGTCGATGAAGCGCAGGCCGTGGACCTGGTCATTCCCGCCGGTACAGTTGTACTCTTCTCCGCCAACCTGCTGCACGGCGCCTATGATAACCACAGCAATCGCACGCGCTACAGCACGGCCTGGCATTACATGCCCGAAGAACTCAATCCGGAAAAGTTCCTGAAGGGGATTTACGAAGACCGGCACGTGGCGCGGAAGGTTTGATGAGCGGGGGCAGGAACAAGGGCTTGGTCACTGTGCCGGTAGCAAGCCTGAGAGCTGGCCGGTTACACCCCGTTCCGCTTCCGTAAAACACAGTTAAAACGGTCATCCTCCAGAACCGAACTGACAATTCGAAACGGAGAGGCCTTCAGTTCTGACTTGACGTCTTCAGCGAAGAAAAAGTGCAGATACTGCGGTGCTCCCAAAACGAATCCGTCCCCTTCCTCCAGGGTCTCGTAGTTGGGAGCAAACCGACGATGGTTGTCATCGTAAATCTCTTCGTAGCTTTCCAGTACGGAATCCAGGACGGTCTGCGAGAGAAAAACCTCGCCATCCGGGTGCAGAACTCGCGCAATCTCCTTTAAAAACGCGATCCGTGACGCGCGGTGTGGAACATAACAGTACACGTTGCCCATAAACGCTGCGGCAAAAGAGGCGTCGGGAAGAGGCAGCGTCGGCATTTCGTATTGCAGAAACGTCACGTTGACCTGTTCTTCGTGAGCGAATTTCGCTGCCTGTTCAATCTGTTTTTCGGCGACATCGATCCCTGTGACGTTGTATCCCTGCCGCGCAAGTGCGAAGCATAACCGTCCTGTCGCACATCCTATATCCAGCAGCCGACTGTCTGCAGGATACTTTCTTACGAACGCCTGTTCCGCCTTCCCGATCCCGTTTTTAAGTTCGTCTTTTCGGATATCAAGTTCTTCGGGGCCGTTGTACTTGTCCTTTACGGAGTGCAGTAACCTGCGGGATTCCTCTGTTCTATCGGCTTTCATGCGGCAACGTCCTTCTTGAAATCTTACGGCGGAGTGAAAATCCCCAGATCGCTTCCGTACGGGAAAGCTCGAAAAGGTGGCTGATGCCCAGCCATTCTATCATGATCGAATTCCCCTTTCTCAAATGGTGTGTGGATGCATTATGTTAGTCTGTATCATCCGGCAGTGAAAGGAAAACGACGAAAGGTAATCCATGAGCGCGTCAAACCAGTTGAGCGCCGGTGCGGCGATGATCGACATATCCCCTCCGGCGGGGACGCATCTGGCGGGTAGCGGAGCCGGGGACCACCGTCCGACCCAGGCCGTGCTGGATCCGCTCTATGCCAAAGCCATCGTCTTCGAGGCGGCTGGGCGGCGCGTCTGCCTGGTGATCCTGGATCTCACAATCGTCACCGGCGAATACACGGACCGAATCCGCACAGCCATCTGCGAGCAAACGGGCATCGAACGGGACGCGATCATGGTCCAGGCGACTCAGACGCATTCCGCCCCAAGCCTCGGGTACTTTATGCTGGATCCGGATTTTCCATTGGAGACCAGCGAGGAGACGGAGTATCTGCGCGGGGCCGAGGGCGCCTATGGGGAACGGGCCGCGGTGGCTGCTGTGGAGGCCGCGGTCAAAGCAGCGGGCAGGCTGCAACCGGTGCGCATCGGTCTGGGTCGCGGCGTGTTGGGCGACCTGGCCTTCAACCGGCGCGGCATACGCAGGGACGGCACCATAATCATGCCCAGGCCGCTGGGCCGGGAGCAGCAACCCTTCGGGATCTCGGATGTATGCTACCTGGAAGGGCCGATGGACCCGGAGGTCGGGGTGTGCTGCGTCCAGGATATGGATTCGAAACCGCTGGCCTTTCTCCTGCACTACACCTGTCACCCGGTCAATGCCTACGGAAACAGCGAGACCTTCCTGGCCGCGTCGGCGGACTGGCCCGGCGCCTGGTCCATGGAGACGCAGCAGGCCTTCGGCGCCGACGCCGTGCCGCTGGTCGTCAACGGATGTTGCGGCAACATCAACCCCTGGCACCCCTTCGACGGGGATTTCCGGCCGGACCACCAGCGGATGGGGCGCGGATTGGCCCGGATGAGCGAACGTATCGTGCGAAACCTGACGTTCGCCGGCGAGGTCTCGCTGGATACCAGGATCGAAAGGATCGGCCTGCCCTTTCGGGAGATACCGGACGAGCGACTGCGCGAAGTCGCCGCGATTCTCGACGAGTATCCAGAACCGCCCCGCGAAGTGGACGGGCAGGTAGACCCGCGCTGGTTCCGGGCGGCATCGACCCGCAGCGTCGAACTGTGCAGGCGGCGGGACGGTGCGTTCAGCTATGAGATCCAGGCCTTTCGCATCGGCGATCTATGTATCGTAGGCCTCCCCGGGGAGCCTTTCGTGGAAGGGCAACTGGCGCTAAAATTAAACTCAGCGGCGCCCTATCTCTTTCCGGCACACCTCACTACTCACTATGTAGGCTACCTCCCCACGCGGGATGCGTATGCCCGCGGTGGACACGAGGCCAACGAAGATGTTACCTACTGGGCCAAGCTGGCCCCCGGCTGCCTCGAAACCGTGATCGAGCGGGCGCGGGGCATGGTACAGGCGTTGTTTGGATAGTTGTCTGGATAGTCGAAATACCGCGTTACGCGTCGATGCCGTGCTACCGTGTCGTTACTGCGTACCCTATTACCGCGTCGATACCGTGTGACTGCGTTACGGCGGGACGTCCAGAACGTAGCGCGCCAGCGGGGACAGACGTTGGGCAGTCGCGGGCCTCAGGTACTCACTCTGATTGGTCTGTTGCGGGTGTTCACGGGCTATGAATGCACAGTGCAGGGCGCGACGGGACGCGTCGCTTCGGTTGATATACGAGCTGTGCCAGAGGCCGCCGTTGAATACGGCAACCGAACCCGCGCGGCCCGTCAGATGCACCTGGTCCGGATGGTCCGCCATGCGGTCGGATACGTGGTCGGTAACCCTGCCGGAATTGAGGTGGCTGCCGGGCACGCAGCGCGTCGCGCCGTTGGACCGGGTGAAATCGTCGAGCATCCACAAGGAGTTGACGACGTGGTATGGTCCGCCGGGCGAGGCGGGTTGCCCCCAGTCAGCGTGCAGAATCTGTAGACCGCTGCCAGGCAGCGGATCGTGCCCGTTCAGCGAATGCAGTTTGAACGGCCGCTGCAGGACATGATAGACCGCCATCAAGAGCTCAGGCTGAAGGTAAACCGCGTCGAATACGGCTCCCTTGTTGACCAGATCGGCAAGGCGGCGGACGCCGTCCATCTGGGCGACCTCCTCGCCGGCTTTGTCGCCCTCGCGTTCGTATATCGTATCAAATGCCTGGCGCAGCTCGGCAAGCCAGTCCGGCGGGATGATTTCCTCCAGCACCATGAACCCATCGGTATCCAGCGCGGCGCGTTGTGCGGAAGTCAACGGCCGGGGTTCCAATCCGCGTTTCAATAACTCGTTGTCCAATGTGGTATTCCCCCGCGATTCAATCGATAACAGGCAATTTCAATAATTCGGGAGCGTCCCGACCCACTGTTCAGACTGGTCCCACAGGCGTTTCGCGGTTTCCGGGTCCTGACTGTCCGCGGACGGCTCGGCGATGGCGCAGCGCTCGTAGTATTTCCCACCCTGGATCGGCTGCGTGCTCGCGCACATTACAGTAGTCTGGGCTCCGGCATGGGAAGTCAGCAAGACCAGTGAAGTCAGCGCGGAACTGATCCGATGCAGCGCCCTGCCCGCCATGCCGCCAAACGCCTGCGGCAGGGTCAGGTTAGTCATTACGACCCCCGGGTGTACGGCCACTCCGTGCAGGTTGTGTGTATCGGCAAATCGTCTTTCGATTTCAAATGCCATGTGAATCATCGCCAATTTGGACTTTCCGTACGCGTCCCAGGAGTGGTAGCGCAGCTCGTCGCTCAGCGGCCCCTTTTCGAAAAGGTCCTCGTTTTCGGCCCGGTCGTGCAGGCCGGAGGACACATTGACGACCCGCGCGTCACCACTCTCGAGTCCGGCCCGTTGCAGTAGTGGCAGCAGCGCCCGGGTCAGGTGGAAAGTACCGAGATAATTGGTCCGCCAGTGTATTTCGAAGCCATCACCTGATAGAGGCGCTTTCTTTCGCGGAGCGAGTGTCTTCTTGTGTATGCCCGCGTTGTTGATGAGCACGTGGAGTTTGCCGTGGAATCGGTCGCGATACCAGGCGGCGAAGGCGTTGACGCCGTCCGGATCGGCGAGATCCAGCTTGTGCGCCGTGATGTTGTCCGGGTCGGCGCCGCGCCTTCGAAGGTCGTCTTTCAGTGACGACGCCATCTGCACGACATCTCGGACGCGGGTCGCCACGACCGTCGCGCCCCATTCCGCCAGGGTCCTTGCGGTTTCGTAACCGAGCGAACCGGGTGACGCCCCGGTCACAATTACGTGACGCCCCGCCATGTCGACGGGCTCCGCCATGGGTTTACTGAGGAACAGTCGCCCCAGGTGCTTGACGGTTCTGGAAAAGGAATCGGGCATGTCCGTCCGGGGGAGTCTTTGCGCGGGCCGGCGTGTCCTGTCGCGTCGCCTATCGAGGTTCCCGTTTGACCACGTCCAGGTCCCACGCCTTCCAGTAGTACTTCACCGGATCGTCCCCATCCCACTGACCGTAAATCTCTTCCCAGGTCAGCCAGTTCATGTGGGGCTGGAGTGAATCCTCGCGGACCGGATGGCTTCTCGGCTGGTACCGGTAATCGGCGGAAAGGCGGAGCCGGTCGGATGTCAGGTTGTCCCGGCCCTGGTGGATGGTCAGGCTGTGCAGGATGATGACGTCGCCGCACGCGTAGTCCCCGCCGACCCAGGCGGAATCGTCCTCGACGGGAACCTGCCGCCCTCCGGGACCGACGCCTTCGGTCGTCTCCAGCATGCCGTGCCGATGGGATCCCCGGTTGACGGCGAGTCCGCCGAGTTCCTCGGGACAGTCGCCCAGGGGCATCCAGGCCGTCCACGTCTCGTCCGATCCCCCGATGAAGTAGTTGTCCTGGTGCGGGGGCGTAGAATGGGTGTTCAGGTCGGGGAACACGAGCCTGCAGATGTTCCGGCTGTGCGCCAGCGGCGGTTCGCCGAACAGCACTTCGAACATGCCGATCAGCGCGGGGTCAAGTGCCAACGCATGGAAGTCGCGAATGCACAGGACACTGTTGTAGAAATTCTGCCACCGCGGATCGTCGCTTTCGTACACGCGGGTATCCGGATGAGCGACGCCGTCCATGGGATCCGATCCTGGCGCGAGCCATCCGTCATCGTTGCACACGGTAAGGACCTGCCACCTGACGTCGTTGACGCGTGAGGGATCGAGCAGCCCGCGAAAGAACAGGCATCCGTGCTCCGCGGCGCGCCGCCGCAGTCCCGCCGGGTCAGCCAGCAGGTCGGTCGCGTCTTCCAGCGCATGGATCTGTTTCATGTCGACCATCGCCATTCGAAGATTCCTTTCCTGTTCTATGATTGGCCAGGGGTCTGCGTTGAATGTCCTTGAAACGGTCAATTTACACCACTTTCTTTCCATTGTAAACACAGGTGTTTTCAGAGTGGACTCGAGAACAGCATTGGAGAAACGGACTCCGCCATCAAATGGACCACAGTTCATCTCTTTGGAAACCCTCCTTGTGCGGACATATCCCTGCAACAGCAGACCCAGCCCGGTAGCCACATGAGCGCTGATTCGTCCTCCCGCGACAGAAAGACGCCCGGCCAGCCGGATTCCCAGGACTTCGTCTCCCTTCCCGGCAGACAACTGGCGTGGACCGTGTCAGCCTTCCTGCTGGCCATGTACCTGTCCATATTGAACCAGACTTCTTTGACCACGGCTATGCCCAGGATCATAGCCGATCTGGGCGGGTTCGACCGTTATGCCTGGGCGTCCTCGGCGTATCTGCTGGCAGCCACCATTTCAGCACTTTTCGCGGGCCGGATGGCGGACCTTTTCGGGCGCAAGTTTTTGCTCATACTGGGCTTGAGCATTTTCATGCTGGGCTCTTTGCTCGCCGGCATGAGTGGTTCCATGACTCAGCTCATAGCTTTCAGGGGCGTGCAGGGTCTTGGCGGAGGGATCATTGTGGTCAGCTGTTTCGTGGCGATCATAGATCTTTTCCCTCCAGAGAAAAGAGGAAGGTTCCAGGGACTCGCCGCCCTGGTGTTCGTGATGGCTGCGGTAATAGGACCGCCGCTGGGAGGTCTCATCACCGACGTACTGTCATGGAACTGGGTTCTTTTGATGAACATCCCCACCGGAACGTTGATCCTGTTGCTCACCATGAAGCTGAAGTACCCGCGCGTAAATTCGAGCTGGAACGCCTCGAGTCCGAATTACCGCGGCATATATCGAAACCGGACGGTGGTCGCCTCCGCCGCCCTGAACTTTCTGGCCGGATTCGGCCTTTACGGAACCGCGCTTTTCGCCCCGCTCTTCCTGCAGGTGGTTTTGGGCGCGACGGCCACCGGGAGCGGCGGCGTATTGATGCCCATGGTACTTGGCATCGTATTCGGCGGTATCCTGTCGGGAGGGGTTCTTTCGCTGGCAAAAGCAGGATACCGGACGAACGCGGTGCTGAGCGCGTTGGTCCTGTCGGTTGGCATGTTCCTGGTGGCGACCCTGGATCAGGAGGCGGGCCTGGGGCGGGTTATGGCGTTCCTGGCCGTCGTGGGACTCGGCATCGGTGGCGCGCTCGCCACGGCCAATGTGGCCGTTCGGCATTTCGTACCCCAAAGCTTGCAGACCCTCACTGCATCCACGATTCAGTTCTACAGATTCCTGAGCGGTGCGTTGGGTCTGGCCTTCCTGGGGTCGGTATTGAACCTGAGGTTTTCGGCCCGGTTGGACGGCATGATGCCGGAATCCCTGAGTAGATCCCTCGACCCGGACTTACTCGACCGGATCAAACAGAATCTGCGGGTCCTGATCGATCCTGAAGCCGCGAGAGACCTGGCGGCGGACGTCGCGTCCAGGGGGGACGGCGGCGCCGGGATGGCTGAACAACTGATTGCCGTGCTCGACGCCGCGCTTGTCGGGGCCATACAGGATGTGTTTGTGGTGGGGATGGCAGTGACGGCTTTTGCCATACTGGCCGGGTTGTTTCTCTACAACACGCACACAAGTAAGAACGACTGACGGCCAAAAACACCCATGCCACAACGCGTAAATACTCCCGCGAAGTAGTGATTCAGATGCTTCGGCGAATACGTTTTGCCAACCCTACAACGTTCGTGGCGCGCCGGCCAGTCGTCACTGTTCACCCACCGGACGACCTGATACCACGGTCGGTCATAAAGTCCCGGTACCGGACGAATGCCTCGTTAACCTGTTCCGGCGTGATACCGTAATCGCCCAGGTCGTAGCGGTGACGCTTCTCTCCCTGTCGCTGCCGGGCCTGCCCTTCCCGCCAGTCCTCCATGGCCTCGATTGACGTCTGCTCCAGGGGCCAGCCGAACCGCTCGTAGATCCTGCGAACTACACCAAACGGATCTTCGATCAGATCGACGTAGTTCACGTCCATCCAGCGGTGTTCCAGCTCGGGATGGGTCTCCCGGAAGTGCACGGCCCGGTCCATCATGCCGCTCATTAAAGCCAACTGCTCTGCACCGAAGGTGTCTCGCGGCTGGGGCTCGTAGACAATCGAATGCGCCCTTTCGACAAAACTGTTCCAGGACCCCATGAATTGCGTGGGTTCGCGATGGGTCTGGATGAACAGGGCATCGGGGTAAGTCTCGACGAGGGTCTCGAGCTCCATGAGATGAAAGGGCATCTTCAACAGCCATTGCCCCTGGTGTCCAGGCTGGCGCTGACGGTGCTGCCACGTGATGTTCTGCATGATCCGGCGGTGGTGGGCGTAGGCTCTCTTCGAACCGGAGTCGGCCAGCCAACGTCCGAATGCCGGAATACGGAATCGAACGATAAGGGTCCACGACCCGAAGGCCATGCTCAGCAAGGCGAAATCCTCCACCGGTTCGTCCACGTCGAAATCGTGAACCCCATCGAAGAGCTTGAGGGCATCGGAAGAGTTGAGCAGATCCTCGACCCACGACCGACGGGGGTCGTCCGGGGTACAACCTATCGTGGTATATTCTTCCTTCGACAGGCGCGGCGCAGTGAACTCGTAGCCGCGCAGAGCCCAAAAACGCTGGTCTCGAGACATCAGGCGGTGCAGGTAGGTCGTGCCGGTGCGGTTGATCCCGACAATGAAGACCGGGCGGGTGATATTCTCCTGTTCGACCTCCGGATACCGCTGCCGTTCGCGGGAAAACCCGGCGTTGATAATCAGGAGACGGCTCAGGTCGAAGACGATATCGAAGACACTGCCCTCCAATAGTTTGGCATCGGAGGTTTGAAATGCCCGAACAAGCTGCTGCAGGTTTCGAAGCATCCACGTGGGGTAGGTTTGTTCGAAAGAGACGTTGTAGTCCTCGGCGTAGCGCTCGGCCCGCGCGATCAGGCGGTCGAAGTCCAGACTGCCTTGCGAATCGGGATACGGCCAGTGTTGGTGATTGTCCTGGCCCAGTCGGTAGGAGCGCCTGAGCTTGGTCAACACGCCCGCCCACTTGATCGGGTGTGGACAGTCCTCTCGGAAGGCCCGGTCACAAATGGGAACCCTGTCTTCAGGTTTTTCCTTGCTGAACCAGTATTTTCCGAAATGATCGAGCACCGCCCAGCGTCCGTGAAGCGGTGATTTTTCGCCGCGAGCCTGGCAGGCGCGCTTAAATGAATCGAAGGGGACTTCGGGAAAATAGATTCCGAAATCCGCGAGCTCGAGCTCGTAGTAATCGAGCTGCGGTCTGCAGCAGTGGTAGATTGTGAATCGGCGGTCGGGATTCAGGGAAATGGCCGCACAGGCTTGACTCACCGTATCGACCGTCTCGTTGTTGGATCGAAACGTGAACCCTTCCGGCAAGGATTTGCAATCCATCACCGCGGCCAGTATCTGCATGGTCAGATCGTCCGTTTGAATATGTCCCGTAGTAGAAACAGCCGTTTGCGGCAGCCGGAAAATCGCCAGCGGCATACCGGCCTGTTGGGCAAACAGAAGGACTTGTTCGGCAGTCAGTTTGCTCCAGGGGTAGCCAAGCAGACCGAGCGGGTACGTTCTCTTCATGGTGGCGAGGTCCGGCTGCGCCTGATGGTCGATGCGGCTGTGCTTGAATTCGCGGCCGAACGTAAAGAAATACTGCGGAAACACGGCCAGGGTAGATGCGTAGAACAGGTGCTTGAAGCGATTGCGCAAACACAATTCGAGCACATTGTGCAGACTGAGCGTATTGAGCTTACGTATGGCGTTATAGGAAGTGGCGAGACTTATATCGGCAGCCAGATGATAGACGGCGTCGATCCGGTGGCATAGCCCGCTGAAATCCGCATCGCTCAGACCGAACCGGGCCTGGCCGATGTCGCCGATCACTACGCGGATGCGCGGCGTGAGTGCTTCGTCCCAGATATTGGCATGCCGCAGGGCGTCGCGCAGGCGCTCGAACCCGTGTTCCGCGTGGTCGGCCCGGATGACGCAATGCACTACCAGGTCGGCATGCTGCCGCAAAAGGTCGCGCAGGAGGTAACGGCCTACGAAACCGGTCGCTCCGGTCAGTAAGACCTCGCGAAAGTCGTCCGGCGACACTGGGTCGGCCGGCGATCCCTGGCTGACAGTTGTATGGACGAATCGACGCAGCGTATTGACGTCTCTCTGACATTGCGCTGGCAAGGTGCCGGTGATCGGCTCCACCGTCATGTCGGCGTTTGTACTTTCGGTCATTTACGCTTTCCTTGGAAATGTGAATATCCGGCGCGATGCCTTACATCCCCGCCGGGTGTGTGCGTTGCGCTATCTGCTCATTCACAGAGAATCGGAAGGTCGCCAACGCAGGATCGATGCCGTCTCCCGGGTAACGGAAGACATTGGGTATCGATTGGTAGCGATCCTGGACTTGCGTTAACAACTCTTGTTTCCGTTCCCTGATTGCTTCCTCTGTGTGAATATGGTGCGAAACCGCATTCCTGAACCGCTCCAACTCGTTCGTCAGAGACTCCTTGAACTCGTGGACCGTGATCTGCTGACGGGTGACCTTTTCAAAGTGGTAGCCCAGGGCGGCCAGGCGGATCGCCTCCTGAAGCATACGAGGATGGTCCTTGCTGACCTTGGCAATGAACTTGTTGTAGGCGGGGAGTTGCCTGGGAGCAAGCCGCCGGCGCAAGCCCATGAGATCCAGAAAAAGTGCGTTCTTGCTCTTGGGCTTTTGCAAGTGCGGGACGGTCCTGAGATGTTTGAACAGCGTCAGGCAACGCCGGAAGTAATTCTCAAGCGTCGGATCGTAGAGCGTAGTGATCACGCGACGATATCCCTCGATCAGCGTGCTGGGATTCATCTCCGGCTTGAAGTTCAGGCTCATGGCGTCGATTTCGATGGAAGCGTCCGACAGGCGATTCTCCTTTTGCAGGCGCTTATACAGATCCGTGCCCTTTAATGCAGCCAGCATATAGATCGGCGCCATGGGAATTCCGGCCTCCTGGATAAAGTCGATCTGGGCGTCGAAAACACCTTCGTCATCTTCATCCAGACCCAGGATGAATCCTCCCGTGACCTGCATCCCTTTGCGCTGGATCTTGCGTACGGAACCGAGCAGGTAATCCTCCTGTTTGCCGACGTTCTGCCGTTTCTTCGTCTTGAGCAAAGCCTTCGGGTTCGGGGACTCAATACCCAGAAAAACCGAATTGAATCCGGCCTCGATCATGCCATCCATCAACTCATCCATGCGTGCCAGGTTCACACTCGCTTCGGTGAACAGGGAGAAGGGATAGCCGTGCGCCTTTTGCCACTCGGCGATCACCGGCAGGAGCTGCAACGCCTCTCGCTTGTTGCCGATGAAGTTGTCGTCGACGATGAATAAATCGCCCCGCCATCCCTGTCTGTACAGTGATTCAAACTCGTTCACCATCTGTTGCGGCGACTTGGTCCTGGGCACGCGCCCAAAGAGCTGGATGATGTCACAGAATTCACAGTCGAACGGACATCCTCGCGAGAACTGCACGCACATGGAGTGGTATGCGCTCGTATCGATGAGATCGAAGCGTGGTACGGGTGTAAGGCTCACATCAGGTTTTCGTGGCTCCCGATAGACGGCTTTTGCCGTCCCGTTTTCCAGGTCGCGCAGAAAATCGGCAAAGATCTCCTCGGCTTCATCCAGCACGAAATGGTCTACCCCTTCAATCTCGTCATGATACGAGGTGGGATAGGGGCCTCCGGCAACCATGGGAACGCCGGCCCGATTGCACCGCTCGATCACCGTTTGAAGGGAGGCTCGCTGGACAATCATGGAGGAGGTGAATACCAGATCGGCCCACTCCAGGTCGGCGTCCTCCAGCGACGTCACGTTCATATCCACGACGCGGAGGTCGTACGAGGGCGGAAACATCGCGGCGATGGTGAGCAACCCAAGCGGGGGGAAAGCTGCCTTGATCCCGAGCATTTCCAGCGCGTATTTCGCCCCCCAGAACGCGGGGGGATGCTCGGGATAAACCAGAAGGGCGTTAGGCATGGATGGGATCCCTCTATCCCTCTTTCCGGGTTTAGCGTGCAGGGAAGGGGCTCAGTTCAAACCGTCCCCGGCGGAAAGTGGTCTTCGAATGCGTTGGCGAAAGCAGACGGTGCGCGCCGGAAGCGCTGCCGGTCTACCAGGGAGTCGGTCTCCAGTTCGGTCGCTTCCGTCTCGTCCCGGTCCTCGTCGACGTCCTTTTTACCGTGGATGATGTCTTGAGCCAACGACAGGGAGGAGGCCGTGGTCATCAGTTCGAGGGCGCTGACCTGGTAGTTGAACTGCATTCGGATGAATGCCCCCAGTTCGGCGACCGAGATCGACGTGAGTCCGAAGCTGGACAAGGGTTCCTCCACACCACCCTCATCGTGTCCGCACAGTTCGGCGACCTTGCCGGCGATCTGATCCACCACGGTCTCCAGCGTAAATTGGCCGCCGGTATCGACCGCGAACGCGTCCGGGTTGCTGAGCATACGTCCTGTGCGCATGTAATCGGGCGAATCAACCGTCATTGGCGGCCGGGCGAACAAGGCGGTGATCAGGTGATCCCGGTCGTCCATGCTGCGCATGGCGTAATCGAGGTTGGTAATGGCGAAATCGGCGCTGACCGGCGGCATGCCCGACGACCGCGTCAAGCGAAGCACGTGCAGATTGCGCGAGGCCATGCCGGCCTCGGCGACCGCGGCCAGATTGTAGCACAGCGCCGGCAATTCCTGACGGCGTCGGAAGGACGCGAGGCCGTCCAGAAACCCGTTGGCTGCGCTGTAGTTTACCTGTCCCGGATTTCCCAACGTCGAGGCAATGGAGGAGAATAGCACGAAGTGGTCGAGGGGGCAGTCAGCCGTCGCCAGATGGAGATTGAGCGCGCCGCGCGCCTTGGGTGCGAATACCCTGGCCAGCGATTCATTCGTCAGGTCGGTCAGCAGGCAATCGTCCAACGTGCCTGCGAGATGGAACACGCCCTTCAGCGGCCGCTGCAACCCGGCGATGCAGCGCCGGACGTCCGCCTCTTCGGCGACGTCGCCCTGGACAATGTCGATCTCTATCTCTTCCTCTGCCGAGAGATACCACAGCGCACTGGTTTTCCGCACCCAGTCCGCACTGCGGCGCCGCTCGGGATCACGGTCCATCAAGGTGAGATGCCGCGCACCGGCGGAGGCCAGATAGGGGAGCAGCAGCTTGCCGAATCCGCCCATTCCGCCGGTCACCAGATAGGTCGCGTCGGGGTCGAGGAACGGGCGCAGATCGGCAATCGGGAAAGAGTCGGTATCGGTTGTCGACGGGGCCTTCAGGACCAGTTTCCCGGTGTGCTGGCCGGTGGTCATCAGGCGCAGCGCCTGGGCATAGTCGCGATAGGGGAAGGAGGTGAACGGCAACGGCGGCACGGTCCCTTGCTCCAGCAGGTTCATGCACGCCTGCGAAAGCTCGTGCGCCAGCACCGGGTCGTCGCTCATCAT
>JAJEHX010000038.1 GCA_022823465.1 Candidatus Latescibacterota bacterium | reverse complement strand
CCCACAGAGTCCATTCCGCACCGATTTACAGTCCCTGGTTTCCAAATCTCTCCTTTACTCCCCCAAAACCCTACTTCGCATAATAGATATTATGTAAATCTGATTTGTCTCTAATCCGATTCCCGGAGGGTCAGAGGGTGGGTCGAAACTACCCTCAAAATGCCGATTTTCGGCCTGCAATCCGCGTTATCCAGTACTTCACTCCGACCTAGATCGGGCAAAATCCGGTTCTGTTCCATGTTCGCGCGCCAATTTTGACGTTTCATGCCTATTTTCTACGTTTGTACAAAATATATTCGATCTGTACAGTTGTTCATCCGAATACGTACAATAATAACCTTAGTTGTACGATTCCTTTCAGATTTCGTACAAAATTATAGTGAGTTGTACGAATTGCGTAAACACTGAGACACCCGACCAAAATACTTTCGCACACACGCGCCCTGCTGAACGTCCTCGATCAACTGAACGTCACTGCGCTGATTGATCATCCATCTTCCAGGGACGCGTAACGCCAGTCATTCAGCGGGGTGAGTTGCGAACTGTCGAATTCGAATCCGACCCCGAAGGGGCTTGCCGTAATGCTTTCCATCCTGATCCGGCCCTGTTGGATATTCATACACGGAAATCCATCCTTGTGCATGCTGAACAGTTCCGGATGGTATTCCAACACCTTCTCCTGTATATCGTGGGGCCAGACCGTCAGTCCCTTGAAGTAATGATGGCTGTTCCGTTCGGTGTGGTCAACCCCTAATGTGGCCAGCACCGCGAGGTCCTGTGCCAGGGCGATCGGGGCGATGTTGGACAGATCCTCGCTTGTCAATACGAAAACGCGTTCCGGATTCTGTGTCGACCGGTATTTCAGTAGGGCCGCGTTGGACAGGCCCTTGAAGACCCCTTTGCAGTTCTTGAAACTCGTACCGGCGTACCCGATCTCGATGGCCCTTTGCACGTCGCCTATGTCTCCGTCAGATTCATCGATGATGAAGGGAGGCCTGTCGGGCCAAGTGTCAAAGTGTCGTCTGACCTCCTCGTCCAGCGCGATATTCCGGTGCAGTGGCTGCTCGATGCAGATCAGACGCTGCAGAAACCCGGCCAGATCGCGGTCCGCCCGTAAGGCCTCCCAGAAAGACCGGAACGACTCCATGTCGCCGTAGTTTTCATTGCCGTCCAGCGTAAAGGCGTAGTGGCTCAGCCTGCCATCAATGACCGCCGCCGTTTGCTTCAGCCGGCTGAAATCCCGTGCTTCATCGCCGAACAGCTTGATCTTGAAATACGTTATGCCATAAGTATCGATGACTTCGTCCAGCGACTGGGGCAACCCGTCGTCGCATAGTTCTTCCGATGGTATGTCCGGCGTGGTCAGGGGGTCTCCCAGCCCGACAGTATGGCGCACATTGGTGGCGGTAATCGGTGAGGCGGGCAGCACATCGACAGGTTCCAGGTCCTTCAATTCCCCGTTGAACGCGCCGAATCGAAGGGCAAAGGCATTGGATCGCACCGCCTGTCCGAAATTCGTACCCTGCAGGCGGCAGAAAGCCTCTATCATGGCCCTTTCCACCAGGCTGACCCCCAGCCCCCACAGGAGGGGCGCAAAGCCTCTCTCGGTCCCCCAGGGCTTCTGGGCCCGGTACAATTCCTGCCAGAGGGTGAACAGGTCGGGCGCGGGGCCTATGGCCAGCGCGGCGTCGCTGGCGTGCCGGATGACGGAGATCATGTCCCCTACTTCATCCTCGAGGGAGGTCTCCGGATTCTTCGTGAACCACTTCGGCGGGAGGTGGTCCGCGGAACAACCCCTGCCTGCCCGGCCGTCTACCTCGAGGACCATGCCGAGCACCAGATGCGGCACGGCGGTCATGGTCGATATGCCGAATTTGAAGGGCATGCGGGTCCGCATGTTCTGAATGCGGAGGTCGATTTCTTTGATGCGAATCATGTGATTTTTCGAGGCAATAGGCTTGGTGATCAATCCTGACGAAGTTGGCGCAACAGCCCCCTGTAGATCAGTCCTTATATGCTCACGGACTTGGGCTGAATGGGTCGGTGGACTGAAGGTGCGCTCGGTGTCCGGTAAGGGGATGTCTGCGTCTGCCAAGATGAAACCCTCGTCGGGCAGAAAACGCTCGGCTATGGGCGGGCTTTGTACCTCAAGGACTAGCGGTTCATCCAGATTGCTGGAGTATGCAAGAAACCACTGCTCTGTTCCCGCCAATTCGAGCAGTGACCGCAATTCGATGGCACCCTCGCGGAACTGGTCAAGAGTACCTGGATCGACCCGTACAACCAGATAGCGGTCCTCCTTTTCCTCGCTACCCACTAACAACGACAGATACCGGCTGCCATCGTCCCCGTGAGCCTCGAACAACTGCGGACCGTCGTACTCGAATAACGTAGTCGTTCGGCGAATAGTAGTCATATCGTTTCCACCGTGCATTTCTCCAGCACGTCGTAGTCGGCCAACGGCCACCACGTGTGGTGCGAATACCGCCCCGTTTGCAGGATTTCACCTGCCCCATGCCCCAATCGCAACCGACAGACCAGCCGCCCGCGCAGCGTCGGGAGCCTCAATGCTTTCTCGGAGTCTCGCCGCTCCGAATGAACAGACAGACCTCGAGCCTGGCATTCGTCCGGAAAGGCACGGTCGGGTTTTTCTGCTCGTTGAGACCTGAAGTCAAATTCCGTCGGCGGATTGGTGCGAACCAGGCGGAACACGTCCCTGGGTTCGTCGATTTCCTCTGCGATGTCCGGGGGACACCCATCGGGGAGGGGTTCCCGGAATTTCACTATGTTGACTCCTTCACTTCATCGGCTCATCTTTCCGATAGCGTATTCTATCCGGTTGCCTGTTGCGACCGTCGATATTGGTATAACTGAACGTGATCGCCAGGGGCACAAATAACATCCCCTCAGTTCGTGAAGCTGTCAGATCACCATTGCAATAACGGAACCGGAAGAGGCGGTGGCAAGTCCAATTTCATCTTCTTGCCAGGTCGTTCCGTAGACGACCCTGATTACTTACCCGGACACTCGGGGCCGTATCCGAACCCTTAGCTCTTGCTCTTTATCATCCCGCTCAACAGCGCCACGACGACCGAAATGATGAACGACGCGATCAGGGCGTCCCAGAATCCTCCCACGTCGAACCCGTTGACCAGCCACGCGGCCAGGTACAGCATAAAGGCGTTGATGACCAGGAGAAAGAAACCCAGCGTGAGCATGCTCAGGGGCAGGGTCAGGAAGACGACGACGGGACGCACGATCGTGTTGATGAGGGCCAGGACAACGGCCGCGATGACCGCGGTGGTGATCGAATCTACCTCGATGCCGCCGTACACGTTGGTCACCAGCAGGATGGCCAGGGTCGTAAGGATCAGTCTCAGTATCATGTTCAGCGTCCCGTGTGGCCGTATCCGCCCGCGCCGCGCCCGGTTTCATCGAGGCGGTCGACCTCTTCGAAGACCACGGAGGGTACCGCGCCGATAACGAGCTGGGCGATTCTCTCCTGGTCGCTTACCCTGTACGGCTCATCGCCGAAATTGAATAGAATCACCCTGATCTCACCGCGGTAGTCCGAGTCGATCGTGCCCGGGCTGTTCAGCACGCCGACCTTGTGTTTCAGCGCCAGGCCGCTTCGGGGACGCACCTGCCCCTCGTATCCCGGGGGCAGCGCAATGGCGTATCCCGTCCCAATCAGTTCGAGCTGTTTCGGCGCGATCTCCACCGGCTCGTCGATGCAGGCGTACAGGTCCAGCCCCGCCGCCCCGGGTGTCATCCTTTGCGGGATCGGGTGGGACCGCTCGGGCCGGGTCAAGGCGATGGGTATGACGACGGGCGTGCTCATAGGTCGCTCAAAGGGTGATTGGTACGACAACTGGCGTACTTCATAGGTCGCTCAAAGGGTAATGGCCACGCTCAACGTAAAAGGTCGCTCACAAGGCGACATCGTCTTCCGATACGGGACCGACGGCCGCCAGGTACGTGTTTTCGGGCGTAAAAACCGTCTCGGCCAGTTCGGCGATGTCGGACGTGGTCACCTCTTCCAGCTTCCGGACGGTCTCGTCCACGCTGGAATAGGTATTGTCGTAGATCTCCGCCCTGGCAAGCCGGTTCATCACGCTGCCGGACTCCTCCAGCGACAGGTACAGGCTGCCGGTCAGTTGAGATCGCGTGTCGCGAAGTTCATCCTCCGGAACCGGTTGCTCGCACAGTACCCGCAACTCGCGCCGGATCAGGTCGATCGTACGCTGCGCGTCCGAAGGGTCCACCCCGGCGCTGATGCAGATCTGGCCGGTATCCCGGTAGAAATCCAGGTCCGAATAGATCGAATAGGCCAGGCCGGCCTCCTCGCGGATCTTCTGGAACAGACGCGAAGTCATGCCGCCGCCCAGTATGGCGTTCAGCAGGAACAGGGTATACTTCGATGGATGGCCGTAGGGCAGCGCGATGCCGCCCAGGCAGAGATGCGCCTGGGCTATGTCCTTGCTCAGCACACGCCTGTTCCCGGCCCTGGAATCGAGCCCTCTCGAATCAAGACCTCTCGAATCAAGATCTCTCGAATCCACCTGGGCGTCCGCATCGACATCCGGACCGTCCCCGGGGAAATCGTACTGGTCCCGCACGAGATCGACCAGGGCGTCGTGATCCACGCTGCCCGCCGCAATGACGTAAGTCCGGTCGTTCCGGTAACGGTCTTCCAGGTAGGCTACGAGGTGGCTTCGCGTAAAGGACGAGACCGAGGGCGCGTTCCCCAGGATCGGACGGCTCAGGGGATGGGGCTGCCAGATCAGGTTGGCGTAGAGCTCGCTGACCAGGTCTTCCGGGTTGTCCTCGAGGCCGTGTATCTCCTCGATGACCACCATCTTCTCCTTTTCGATTTCGCGGGGATCGAACTTCGAGGACTGCAGCAGATCGCCGATTACGTCCACGGCCACGGGCAGATGGCTGTCCATCACGCGGGCGAAGTAGCAGTTGAGTTCCCGGCCGGTAAAGGCGTTGAGGTACCCCCCCAGGCTTTCGATGCTCTGGGCGATCTGGTACGCGTTGCGCTTTTCGGTACCTTTGAATACCGCGTGTTCGAGAAAGTGGGCGATTCCGGGCTTTTCGGAGGGTTCGAACCGCGTTCCGGACCACACCCATACGCCCATCGTTACCGATCGGACGTGCGGCATATGCTCCGTTACCACCCGAATTCCATTGGGGAGCACGGTTTTTCTGTAACGTTCGTTCGATTCTGGCAAAGGGGGTTCAAACAGGAAAGACCGCCACCATGGCGCGCAGACGGCACGTGAGCCACGGTGGCGATGTTCGGATCATACTGGCCGAGCGCTCCGGTCAGTTCGCGGAGAGCACTTGCTTTCGACTCAGCTTGACTTTGCCCTGATTGTCGATATTGATGATCTTAACGGTCACCTCGTCGCCTTCGTTGGTCACATCCTGCATGGAATTCGTCCGGTGGTTTTCCCATTCGGAAATGTGCACCAGACCGTCCTTGCCCGGCAGGATTTCGACAAAGGCGCCGAAATCGACGATCCGCTTCACGGTGCCCTGGTAGACCTTGCCGATCTCAGGCTCTTCCGTCATGCTTTCGATGATCTGCTTGGCCTTTTCTCCAGCGGCCGCGTCGACGGCGGCGATCGTAATCGTTCCGTCGTTCTCGATGTTGATCTGGGCGCCCGTCTCCTCCTGGATGCCGCGCACTACCTTGCCGCCCGGACCGATCACGGAACCGATCTGGTCCTGCTTGACCTGGACGGTCAGGATGCGGGGGGCGTGCTCGGACAACTGCGTCCGCGTCTCCGCGATGGTCTCGGCCATCTTGTCCAGGATGAAAATCCGCGCCTTCTTCGCCCGGGCGAAGGACTCGCGGAGAATCTCCTCGTTGACTTCCATGACCTTGACGTCGAGCTGCACCGAGGTGATGCCTTCCCGCGTGCCGGCAACCTTGAAGTCCATGCCGCCCAGGTGATCCTCCACGCCCTGGATGTCGACCAGGTACTGGGGCTTGGGATCGTCCGGGATCAGGCCGATGTTCACACCGGCCACCGGGCTCTTGATGGGAACGCCCGCGTCCATCAGGGACAGGGTGGCTCCACATACGGTGGCCATGGACGATGAGCTGTTGGATTCCAGGATCTCGGAGACGATGCGGATCGTATAGGGAAACACGTCTTCCGAGGGGATCACGGGCGCGATGGCGTGCTCCGCCAGCGAACCGTGACCGATATCCCGCGGCCGGGGTCCCCGGGCCATGCGTACTTCGCCGACGCTGTACGCCGGGAAATTGTAATGCAGCATGAAGGACTTCAGCGAATCGCCTTCGAGATCGTCCTGCTTCATCTCGTCGTTCTTTGACCCCAGGGTCGTCACGGTCAGGCTCTGCGTTTCACCGCGGCTGAAAAGCGCCGATCCGTGGGTCCTCGGCAACACCCCGACTTCCGACCAGATGGGACGTATATCGTCCATGCCCCGGCCGTCGACGCGCACGCCTTCGTTCTTGATCATGTCGTGCATATCGGCGCTTTGCACGTCCCGCACCAGGTCGCGAATGATGTTCTCGCTGTCCGGGTACGCTTCCGCCAACTGCTCCACGGCCAGGTCCGCGGCCCGGCTGAAACAGTCGCCGCGCGCCCGTTTCTCCCGGGTCCGGTTCCCCTCCTGCACCAGGGGCAGGGCGACCTCGCGCACCTTTTCGGCGAGTTCTGAATCGGTCTTCGGCGAGTCGTACTCCCGTCTTTCGGGGGCGCCGACCATCTGGCGCAGTTCTTCGATCTTCCCGATGACGGTCTTGATGTTCTCATGGCAAAGCAGGATCGCGTCGGTCAGGTCCTCCTCCGAGATCTCGTGCGCGCTGCCCTCCAGCGACATGATGTGATCCGGCGTGCCGGTCACGACGAAGTCCAGGTCGCTGTCTTCAAGGTCGCTGTAGGTCGGATTGACGACGAATTCACCGTCCACCCGTCCCACCCGGATTGCGGCGAGAGGCGCCTTGACGGGAATGTCCGAGATGTGCAGGGCCGCGGCCGCGCCGATGACGCCCAGGATGTCGTGGTCGTTTTCCATATCCGTCGACAGCACGATGATGGAAACCTGCGTCTCGTAGAAATAGTCCTTGGGGAAAAGCGGCCGGATGGCGTGATCGACCTGGCGCCCGCTCAGTATCTCTTTCTCGGAGGGAGGTCCTTCTCTCCTGAGCCTTGCACCGGGAATACGTCCCGCCGCGTACATTCTCTCGCGATAATCCACCATCAACGGGAGGTAATCCCGGCCTTCCACGTACTTGTTCTCTGATACGATATTGGCCAGAATGACACTTTCTCCATACTGAACCCAGACCGACGAATCCGCCTGCTTGGCGACTTTACCGGTCTCGAGGGTCAGCGTTCTTCCGGCCAGTTCGAACTCTACACGATGTGACATAATGCTTGGTATTCTCCTTGAAACGTCGATGGACGGCTATTGGGCCGTCTTCCCGCGGTCTTTAGCCGCGGATGCCTAATTCCTTGATCAATGTACGATACCGTTCGATGTTGTGTCTGCGCAGGTAAGAGAGCAGACGGCGGCGGCGGCCCACGATCTTCAACAATCCGCGCAGTGAGTGATGATCCTTTTTATGGACCTTGAAATGCTCCGTCAGTTCGGTGATCCGCGCGGTCATCAGGGCGATCTGCGCTTCGGGAGATCCCGTATCCGTCTCGTGCCGGCCGTATTCGCCCAGAATCTGCTCTTTCTGTGCTTTCTCTATGCTCACTAATCGTTCTCCTTAAATGAAATGATCTGATCGTCCGGTCTATCCGGACCAGCCGGTCCCGCCGGACCGCCTGGCTCGATCACGCCTTCAACATATTGTACGTCGTATACACGTCCTTTGTAATCTGGTCTTTGAGCGCCTCGATGGACGGAAACCGTTTCTCGTCCCGAATACGCTCGACGAATTCCACCTGGATGGACTGCCCGTACAGGTCCCCTTCGAAATCGAGTATATGCACCTCGCAGTGCTCGCCGCCCGTTCCGAACGTGGGCCGCGTCCCGATGTTCATCACGCCGTTCAGAACCGCTGCTTCCAGGCGCACGCGAACCGCGTAGACGCCCCGCTTCGGAATCAGCGCGTGGGGATCGTGCGGCACCACGTTTGCGGTGGGATACCGCAACTGGCTGCCCCGTCCTTCTCCGCGGACCACGGTGCCCGCTATCACGTAGGCATGGCCGAGCAGACGTTCGGCGGCGTGGATTTCTCCCGCGGCAAGGAGGGCTCGGATACGGCTGCTGTCTACGGGACTCCCTTCCATTTGTACCGGTTGTACGACATGGGTCTTGAAGCCGTACCGCTCGCTCAACCGCTCCAGCAGCAACCGGTCTCCCCGTCCGTGTCTTCCGAAATTGTGGCTGTAGCCTACGATGATCTCCCGTATATCCAGCGCATCTGCATAGGTCGCTTTAACGAAGGACTCCGCCTCGATCCGGGCAAACTCGTCCGTGAAAGGAATGACGAGTACGGCATCGATTTCGTATCTCGACAATAGCTCCAGTTTCTGACTGGTCGGCGTCAGGACCTGCAGAGACGGCTTTCTGCCGATGACCAGTTGCGGATGCGGATCGAACGTGACGACCATGCAGGGGGCGCTCAACACCCGTGACCGATCTATCGCCTGCTCGATAATGGCCCCGTGCCCCCGGTGAACCCCGTCGAAGTTGCCCGCGGCTATCGCGGCCCGGGGACAGCGCCTCGCCGCTTCTTCCACGGAGCGAAGGACCGTCGTCAACCTTCGTCTTCCCCTCTCTCCGCCGTAACCCGGTCCACCTGGCCGTCCGGGTTTTTCTCCGTGTGTTCTATGCCCTTCATGACATTCGAAATACGCTGTGCGTAGTCGAAGGACTCGTCGTATCGAAAGAGCAGTTCCGGTATGTGCCTCAGTTTGATCCTCCGGCCCAGTTGCGTCCTGATGTACCCCCTGGCCCTCTCGAGTCCTTCCAGGCTCGCCTCCAGGTCCGCCTTCGACCCGAGCACGCTGAAGTAGATCCGGGCGTGCCTCAGATCGATGGACACCTCCACGGACGTCACCGTCACGAATCCGATACGGGGATCTTTCATTTCGTGCTGAATGATCTGGCTGACTTCCTGCTTGACCAGGTCAGCCACCCGTGCCGTCCGGCGGTGTGCCATGTCCTTCTCCTAGTACCACTCGAACGCATGGTCCAGCACCTGCAGCCTGGGCTCGGCGTGCACAAGGTTCAGGACCTGCTGCAACGTCCGGTCGATGTACCCTTTCTCGTCGGACACCAGGGCAAGTCCCAGGGTCGCCCGCTGCCAGAGCGACTGATGATCGACTTCGGCGACGGACACGTTGAATCGGTTCCGGATCCGGTCCTTCAGCCCCTTGATCACCTGCCTCTTGGCTTTCAGCGAGCGGCTTTCGGGAAGAAAGACGTCGATCCGGCAAAGCCCTACGATCATGGTTTACTTAACGCGTCTCGAGCTGCCTGGCGACTTCCCGTGTCTCGTAGACCTCGATGGTGTCGTCCTGTTTGACGTCCTGGAAACCCTCGACGGTCAGACCGCATTCAAACCCGGACTGCACCTCGCGGACGTCTTCCTTGAACCTCCGCAGAGAGCCCACCGTGCTCTCATAGACGACGATCCCGTCGCGAATGAGACGGATGTTCGCGTTACGGGCCACGTTGCCCGACTGAACGTAACATCCCGCGATGGTCCCCACGCGGGGCGCGCGGAATATCTCCCTGACTTCCACCACGCCCACTACCTCTTCTTCGATATCCGGTTTCAACATGCCTTCCAGGGCGTCCGTGACGTCCTGGATCACCCGGTAGATGATGTCGTACAGGCGGATATCGACCTTTTCCCGCTCCGCCAGCGCACGCGCCTGGGCGTTCGGCCGCACGTGGAATCCGATGATGATGGCATTCGACGCGGTGGCGAGCAGGACGTCGGATTCGTTGATGGCCCCGATACCCGTGTGTATGATGCGGATCTTGACTTCATCGTTCTCCAGGCGAAGCAGCGAATCGCTCAACGCTTCCACGGACCCCCCTACGTCGCCCTTGACGATCACGGGGAGCTCCTGGATTTCACCTTCCTTGATCTGGTCGTAGATGTCCTCGAGGGTGATGGGCTTGGCCTGGCGGAATTCGTGTTCCCTCCGCATCTGCCGGCGCCGTGAGCCGATCTCCCTCGCCAGGGACTCCGATTCCACGACGGCGAAGGTGTCTCCGACCTGGGGCATGCCCGAAAAGCCCATGATCTGCACGGGGGTCGACGGGCCTGCCTCTTCGATCCGCGCGCCGCGTTCGTTGAGCAGCGCCCGTACCCGGCCGCTGAACTGGCCGGCCACGAAGGGTTCGCCGACCTGCAATTTGCCCTGCTGGATAAGGACGGTGGCGAGCGTGCCCCTTCCGCGGTCCAGTTCGGCTTCGACCACGACACCCTGTGCCCGCCGGTTGTGGTTCGCTTTCAGGTCGAGCATCTCCGACTGGAGCAGTACCATCTCCAGGATGTGGTCCACTCCCATCCCGGTCAGGGCGGAAACCTCGCAGGCGATGATGTCGCCGCCCCAGTCTTCCACCAGCAGTCCGTGCTGGCTCAACTGTTCCTTGATCCGATCCGGACGGACCGTTTCGAGGTCCATTTTATTGAGGGCGACGATGATGGGCACTTCGGCGGCCTTGGCGTGATCGATAGCCTCGATGGTCTGCGGCATGACTTCCTCGTCGGCCGCCACGACCAGGATGACGATGTCGGTCACCTGCGTTCCCCGGGCGCGCATGGCGGAAAAGGCCTCGTGGCCCGGCGTGTCCAGGAAGGTGATCTGGCCGCCCTCCAGATCGACTTCGTAAGCGCCGATATGCTGGGTAATGCCGCCGGCCTCACCGGCGATCACGTTGCTTTCCCTGATGTAATCGAGGAGCGAGGTCTTGCCGTGATCCACGTGCCCCATGATGGTAACGACGGGCGGACGGGACTCGAGGACGGCGTCGTCCTCTTCCTCTTCTTCATCGATGTATTCCAGGCCGTACTCGGACTGTTCCTCGATGTCGTAACCGAATTCCGCCGCGACGGTCATCATGGTATCCATGTCCAGCCGCTGGTTGATGGTGATCATGAGTCCGAGCTGCAGGCACTTCGATACGACTTCCGTGGGAGACACGGTAAGATGCTCGGCCAGTTCGCCCGCGGAGATGAACTCCGGAACGCGCAGGACGTTAACGGACTCTTCTTCGCCCTCCCCTTCTTCGCGGTCCCCTCGGCGTCGGCGTCGGCGGGTCCGGGTGCTGTCCATCTGGGCAATGGTCCGGCGCACGCTGGCTTCGACTTCCTTCTGGTCTACCTTCGCCTTCTTTTTCTTCTTGCCCCGACGCCGGCGTCCGCGGACGTCTCCGTCGCTCGTGCTTGTGCTCGCCTTTGCGGGCGGCGTGTCCTGCTTCTTGGCCGCCGGTTTCGCTTCGGCCTTCTGCCTGCCTGGGGGCGGACTGTCCTTCACCGTCTTTGCCTTGTCGGAGCGCTCCGACGACGCCATTTTCTTCTTACGGTCCTGTTCCTTGCGGGCTGCCAGCTTTTCCTGCTCAAACCGCATGTTGACGTCGAGGACCATCTTCTCGTCCATGACGCTCATATGGCTCTTGACCGTGTGGTTCAGATCGCGAAGCATCTGGACGAGCGCGTTGCTTGATATATTGTACTGCTTTGCTACTTCGTAGATTCTCTTCGACGCCATACGCGAATATCTATCCTCTGTTCGTGCCGGATGTCCCGGTCAGCTTGGCCCGGCCTGGCTCAGGTCGACCTGGCCCGGTCCCGTTTGGCCTGGGCCGGTCTAGTCACATGCCGGACTCGCCGGACCCGCCGGACCTGCCTTTTTCAGCATGCCGCTCGCGAAATGCCGGTCCGATATGGACAATACCACTTTAGGGGCCCTGTTCAGACAGGTGCCCAATTCCAGGCTGGTATGGCATTCCAGCACTGGAACGCCATGGGAACCAGCCAGTCTCCTGAATGATCGTTTCGTACCCTCGGAGGCATCCTCGGCCAGGATGACCAGCCGGGACTTGCCGCCGTGAATGGATTTCTTTACGGCTTCCGTTCCCCCCTTTACCTGGCCTGCGCGCACGGCAAGACCCAGGAGTCCCGTCACGGACGGATGTACGCTTTTCGTCAAGACTGCATGTCCTTTGCGCTTACCGCGCCTATCGCACCGCTTTTACTGCACCGCGGTCAGGATCTTGCCGGCCGTCACCCCGCCGATGCCGGAGATTTCCTGGAGGTCGTCGGCCGTGGCCTGCTGCAGGGACTCCACCGTCGTGTAGCCGGCGTCTTCCAGCTTCTGCCGCAGTTTCTCCGAAATGCCTTCCACGTCGGCGAGCGATCCATCTTCGTCCGAATCGGAATCTTCCGAACCGAAGGTTTCGGAAATAAGTTGCTTTTCGAGATCCGACCGTTTGATCAGATCGATATTCCATCCGGTGAGCTTTACGGCAAGCCGGGCATTCTGTCCGGCCTTTCCAATGGCCAGCGAGAGTTGATCGTCCTCGACCACCACGCGCATGTCCTTCTTTTCTATGTCCAGGATCTGGACCTGGGCCACCTCGGCGGGACGCAACGCTTGGGTCACGAAGGCGGAGGGATCGTTGCTCCACGGCACGATGTCGATCCGCTCGTTGTTGAGCTCGCGGACGACCGACTGTACCCGCGTACCCTTCATGCCCACGCACGCGCCCACCGCGTCCACCCGGTCATCGTGGGACAGGACGGCGATCTTGGACCGGTCGCCCGGTTCCCGCGCGGACGCCTTGATTTCCACGATGCCCTCGTGGATCTCCGGCACTTCCATCCTGAAGAGGAGTTCCAGGAAAGCCTCGCAGCTTCGCGAAAGAATGACCTGGGGGCCCTTTATCGCATTCTGCACGTCCAGTATGAAGGCGCGAATGGTCTCGCCCTGCCGGTATCTTTCCCTTCGAATCTGCTCGCGCCACGGAAGCAACGCCTCGGTGCGCTCGATCTTGACGATGATATTGCCCCGGTCCACCTGCTGGACGCTTCCGATCACGATTTCGTTGACCCGGTCCTTGTACAGTTCGAAGACGTTTTCCCGTTCCGCTTCCCGGACACGCTGCACGACGACCTGTTTCACCGACTGTATCGCGTTGCGCCCGAACTCGTCGAAGGCCAGCTCCTGTTCGACCCGGCCGCCGAGCTCAGCCTCCGGGCTTATGTCCAGCGCGGTTTCGAGGCTGATCTGCGTCTCGGGATCCTCCACCTCGTCCACTACGTCCCATACCGCGGCCATCTCGATCGTGCCCAGTTTTTCGTCGATACGTACCTCGACGTTGTCGTCGCCCGTGCCGAATCGCTTCTTCGCCGCCGTGATCAGGCCGGTCTTCACCGTGTCCCAGACCACATCCCGGTCCACGTTCTTCTCTCGAATGATCTGCGCCAGCGCTTCAATAACCTCGTAATTCATTACCAGGGGCTCCCTCTCCTAACCTTTATCCCATCCGTGTTCCAATTCCCGGTGGGCTTTCCTGATGCCCGCGACAGGAATACGATGCTTCTCTTCGCCGCAAACGATCTCGACCGTACCGTCCTCGATACCCTCGAGACGCCCCACTCGGGTAACCGACCCGCCGTCGCCGTCGCCGGATACCACCTTGACCCATTTGCCGAGGGCCCTCTGGTAATCTCTCTCCGTCTTGAAGGGCCGGTCCAGCCCGGGCGACGAGACTTCGAGCGTATAGCGGGACGGGATAGGGTCTTCCATATCCAGCAGGGAGGACAATTCGCGGTTTATGGCCGCGCAGTCGTTGATCGTAACGCCGCCCGGCTTTTCGATCAGCAGTCTCAGGATGTAACTGCCCTGTCTCCCCGCCAGCTCCATATCCACCAATTCAAACCCGGCTTCGTCAACAAGCGGCCTGACGAGTGACGAGACGTTCCGGACAATCGAATCGCGGTCAGTTTCCATCGCGTAATTTCACGATTCATCATGAAAACCACATAAAAAAAGCGGGCACTACTTCGCCCACTTCTGCAGCACCGCTCTAATATAGGGGGGCATGTTAAGCCAAGCAAGCAAAAAGTTTTACGTCAATTCACGGCTCCTTTCCGGCGTTGCCGAAAAAGTGCTTGGATCGCGAAAAGACACAAAATATGTTTAGTCCTGTAGACTACACCAGACAGCACGGTTCAGACCGTCTGAGGAGGCGCCTGTTGAAAAAGGCGGTATGCTATATCAGGGTCGGTCCGATGGAGACCCGAAAGCATCCCTTTCGCAAGGCCGACCAGGAAAAGCGGCTTCGGGCTTACTGCGCGGAAAACGGTCTCGATATCATGCTGGTGGTCCTCGACGTCCGGGTCGAGGCGTTCATTCCGCTTAAAGAACGGCTGGGCGGCCGGGACCTGGTCAACATGGTCGAAGCAAAGGGCATCCAGCATGTCGTGATCTGGCGCCTCGACCGGCTGTTCAGGTCGGCGTCGGAAACGTCCCGCTGCCTCAAGGCCTGGTCCTGCGCAGGTGTCGTGTGCCACGTGCTCGACCTCGACGGCCTCTCGGTCCGGACCGACGAGGAAGCGGGCGAAGTGGTCATGCGCACGCTCACGGTGCTGGCCGGCATGGCCCATGACCTGCCCGCCGAACGAACGAAAAACGCGATTCGCCTGAAGAAGACCAACCGGTTCTCATACGGCGTAACCCCCTATGGTTACGACCTTTCCGGGAACCAACTGGTCCCGAACGCCAGGGAGCAGGAGATCATCAGGCGGGTCAGGAACTGGCGCGCGGAGGGCAGGAGCCTGCGCAAGATCGCCGATGAACTCAATGAATTGGGCATTCCCACCAAGCGGGCTTCCACAGTCCCTCGCGAAACCCGCTGGTATGCGTCCACGGTCAGCTATCTGCTGAAAAACGAACTCTACCTGGCCGAGGAAGACGAAGACGGCAAGGAAAAGGGGAAGGGCTGATCCGACGTGGTATACGCCAGAGAGGATTCGAACCTCTGACCTACGGCTCCGGAGGCCGTCGCTCTATCCAGCTGAGCTACTGGCGCGCAAAATTACCACCCGCAATATAACGGACGGCCGCGAAACGTGTCAATCCATTTCAAGGGATGGCGCGGGTTCGGAAATGCGGCCGGCGGCGTGTTCGGAAAGCCGGCCGACAGCGCCTTCGGCGTCTGTCGAGATCACTTCCACATCGACAAAGGTATTCATCCGGTCCGCCTGGACCGCCTGGACTGACTGGTCCGACTGTGCCGCCCGTGGCGCGTCGCCGTCGAACCACATCCTGAGCCCATGGTCCGTCCTTCCCGTCATGCCCCGGCCGTGCGGACCGTGCGGGCCATGCGGGCCATCCGATTCATCCTCGACCAGTACGGGCAGGATCCTGCCCCTGAAACGGCTGTTGTAGGCCGCCGATTTCCGATCGCTCAAGGTGCGAAGCAGCCGGCTTCGCTCCCGGGCGACGGGCGCGGGCACCTGGTCCGGCATCCGGGCAGCCTTGGTGTGGTCCCGCTTCGAATAGGTAAATACGTGGAAATAGGCGAAGGGCAGGCGGTCCAGCCAGTCGTACATGCGCTGAAAGGAGGCGTCGGTTTCCCCCGGAAACCCTACCATGATATCCGCACCGATACAAATTTCCGGTACCGCGTCGACGAGCCGGCCGACGACGTCCCCGGCCTGTCCGGCCGTATAGGTCCTGCGCATGGCTTTCAACAGGCCGTCGTCACCGTGCTGCACGGCCAGGTGCAGGTACCGGCAGAACCTGGGCGCATGGGCCCGGAGCAGGTCGATGAGGTCCTGGTCCACGGCCGTGGGCCAGATGGAACTCAGTCTCAGGCGGGGTAGCGCGGTCCGCTCCAGGAGCTGCCTGACGACCGTGTTCAGGGTAACGGGCACGGGCAGGTCCGAACCGTACTCGCCGAGGTGGACGCCTGTCAGGACGACCTCGGCGTATCCCCTGTCTATGAGGGAACGGGCCTGGCGGAGCACGGCGTCCACGGGCAGGCTGCGGTGCCGACCCCGGGCCCAGGGTATGATGCAGAAGGAGCAGAACTGATCGCATCCGTCCTGGATCTTGAGCATGGCCCGGGTGCGGTTTTCGAAGGTGGAGACGTCGAGGCGCTCGTCGAAGCGCGTCATCTCCGCCCTGCGCGTCACGCTGGACACGGGATGGGGGCGCCCGCGCTCACGCAACACGTGTTCGACGAGGTCGCCCTTCTCCACGTTGCCCAGGACGAGGTCCACGCCTTCGATCTCCAGGAGCTCGCCGGGATGGGTCTGGGCGTAGCAGCCCGTGGCCACGACGGTGGCGCCGGGCCTTCGCCGCACGGCCTGGCGGAGGGACCGCCGGGCCCGCGCATCGGCCTGGTTCGTCACCGTGCAGGTATTGACGACGTAGACGTCCGCGGGTGCGGTGAAGGGTACGACACGAAAGCCCCGTGAGACGAACTGCTCGCGGATGGCCTCGGTCTCGTATTGATTCAGACGGCAGCCCAGCGTATGCAGGGCTACCGTCGGAGCTTCCGTTGCGCAGGTTGCGGTCGGCCTGGCCGGTTCAGTCACGTTGAAACTCCGGTCCTGCCGGCCACGCGGCGGCGGTCAACCGTCCGACTCCTCCGCCTTTTCGACTACTTCTTCTTCGTTGACGTCCTCTTCCACGGTCACGACGTCGCCGATCACGGTACCCGCCACGGGGTGCCTGTTCAGGTAGTCGTCGATTTCGGCCCGCTCGCGGTCGCGGAAGTAGGCCTTTACGCTGAGCACGACCCGCCGGTTCTTGCCATCGAATTCGATGACCTTGAGCGGGATCTCCTCACCTTCCTTGAAGGCGTCGCCCGGTCGCTTGATTTCCGGGTGGTTGAGCTGGGAAATGGGAACGAAACCCTCCACCTCGTGCGAGAGTTCGACGACCACGCCCCGTTCGAGGAGACGGATGATGACCCCCGTCGTCTCGGTGTTTACCGGGTAGACCTCGGCGAGCGACAGCCACGGATCCTCGGTGACCTGCTTGATGCCGAGGGATACGCGCCGGGCATCGGGATCGATGTTGAGGACCATGACGTCGATCTCTTCACCCTTCTTGACGACTTCGCTCGGGTGCTTGATGCGCCGCGTCCAGGACATGTCGGAAATATGGACCAGTCCGTCGATGCCTTCTTCGATCTCCACGAAGGCGCCGAAAGCGGTGATGTTGCGCACGCGCCCCCGGACCATGGTGCCCACGGTATACCGTTCGTTCAGCGACAGCCACGGATCGGGCTGCGTCTGCTTCATGCCCAGGGAGATCTTCTCGTTCTGCTGATCCACCTTCAGGACGACCACGTCCACGTTCTCATTGACCGTTACCATCTTCGACGGATGAGTCACGTGCTTCGTCCAGGACATTTCGGAGATGTGAATCAGCCCTTCGACGCCCCGCTCGAGTTCCACGAAGGCGCCGTAGTCCGTGATGCTGACGACCCGCCCCGTTATTCTCGAATCAACCGGGTATTTCTCTTCGACGTTCGCCCACGGGTAGGGCTCGAGCTGCTTGAGACCGAGCGAAATGCGTTCCCGTTCGCGGTCGAATTCCAGGATGGCCACGGTAATCTCGCTGCCGATCGTCACCAGTTCCGAGGGATGGCCGATGCGTCCCCATGAGATATCCGTAATGTGCAACAATCCGTCGATGCCGCCCAGGTCCACGAAAGCGCCGAAATCCGTGATGTTCTTGACCACGCCCTTGCGGACCTGGCCGCGGTCGAGTTCGGCGATGATGGCCTGCTTCTGCTTCTCCTTTTCGACCTCGAGCACCACGCGGCGGGATACCACGATGTTCCGGCGGCTCTTGTTCAGCTTGATGATCTTGAACGGCAGCTTCTCCCCGATGAACTGATCCAGGTTCGGCGTCTGCTTCAATGCCACCTGGGAACCGGGAAGAAAGGCGTCCACGCCGAAGAGGTCGACGACCAGTCCGCCCTTGATACGCCGCTGTATCTGGCCTTCCACCACGGCGCCTTCTTCGTGAGCGTCCTTGATCTTGTCCCAGACCTTCATGAAATCGGCTTTTTGCTTCGACAGTATGAGCTGCCCTTCCTGGGCTTCGATGTCTTCCAGGAACACCTCGATTTCCTGGCCGACTTCGATCTCATCGGGATCGGTGAATTCGGAAAGGGGTATGGCGCCTTCCGACTTGAACCCGACGTCGATGACGACTTCGCCGTTCTCAATCGCGAGCACGTGGCCGGATACGATCTCGCCTTCGACGATATCCTTCAGGGTCTCGTCGTACATCTGGAACATCTGCTCGTATTCTTCGAGTTCCTGCTGGTTCAGGTCCTGCTCATCCACCCACTTGGGCAGCCTGTACGGACGCTTTGCAGGAGCGGGTTCCGTTTCGACGGCCGTCTCTGTCGCCACGGCGGTTTCCGTTTCGACAGCGGCTTCCTCTTCCACGGCAACCTCGGCTTCTGTCGTGGGTGATTCCGCGGATACCTCTTTAGCCGCCTCCGCAGACTCGGCGGGTGAAGAAGACACCTCGGTCTCCTCGACCTCGGCAGCCTTCGGTGTGTCCTCTGACATGTTCCTCCTCCTTGATGAATGAAAACACGGACCGTCGCCACTGCGGCGTCAATCCGCCCTGACAAAAACGTCCTTTAACCGGACACGCCAGCCTCCGGTTCCAGTTCCTTGAGTTCGCCGTCCGTAAGCGCGCGCCACTTCCCTGCGGGCAGTTCCCGGTCCACCAGGCTGCCCAGGCGCACCCGGATCAGCCGACGCACCGGATGCCCGACGCGGTCGCACATCCTGCGAATCTGACGCTTGCGTCCCTCGTGCAGCACCATCGAAAGCCAGGCACCGGTTTCCGTTTGCCTGAGCACGTCGACGCCGGCCTTCGCCGTGGTCCTGCCTTCGATTGTAACGCCTTCCCTGAGCCTGCTCAGCGTGCCTTCCCGCGGCACGCCCTTCACCAGCACATGGTATTCCTTCTCGAAACGGAAACGGGGATGCATCAGCCTGTAACCCAACGCGCCGTCGTTGGTGAAAAGCAAAAGACCCTCCGTATCCCGGTCCAGCCGTCCAACCGGGAAGACGCGCTCCGGAATATCCCGGATCAACGCGGCGACCGTCGGTCTGTCGAAAGGGTCGTGCATCGTGGTCAGGTACCCGGCCGGCTTGTTGAGCAGGTAGCACCTTCTGGCGCCAGGCGAGTCCAGCGGCCGGTCATCTACCATCACGACATCGGTTCCGGGCCGGACCTGCGTGGCCAGGGAAAGGACCGTCGCGCCGTTGAGTTTCACGCGGCCGGACTCGATCATCGATTCGCTGCGCCTCCGCGAGGCGACGCCCGCCTGGGCCAGGTATCTATTCAGTCTCATCGGTCGACGCGATCTTTTCGTCCCTTTCGGCAACCGGCCGTGCCGGTGTCCGGAACAAAGCCGGGTCCGGCTCTTCCTCCTCTTCCGTCAGTACGATATCCTGGTCCTTCAACAGTTCGTTCAGTTCGTCCAGCTTGGGCAGGTCCGAGAGCTCGTTGAGCCCGAAATACCTGAGAAAATCGCCCGTCGTCGCATAGAGGATCGGCCGGCCGACGCCTTCGCCTCTCCCGGCAATCCGGATGAGATTGCGGTCGAGCAGGGTCCTCAGCACGCCGTCCACGTTCACGCCCCTGATCGCTTCCACCTCCGTCCGGCTGATGGGCTGCTTGTAGGCGACGATCGCCAGGCACTCCAGGGCAGCCTGCGTCAGACGGGCGGGGATCCTCCCGCGGTACAGCCGGCGAATCCATTTCGCGTAGGCCGCCTTGCTGCTGAACTGGTAGCCATTCGCCACGTGCCGGACCTCGAAGCCGTGGCCGCCCTGCTCATACTTCTCGTTCAACGCCTCTATGCAGCGGCCGATCAATTCCTCGCCCGCGTCGTCCATGATGCGGCTGAGTTCCTTCAGGCTCAGCGGCGCATCGCTGGCCAGGAGCACGGCCTCCGTGATCGCGCGGTACTCGTCCAGTTGCGCCTCGTCCATGACCAGCCGCTTTTGCATCCCGCCTCCTGCCTCACGACGAGGAATTCACCGAATCGGACAGGGTCAGCCAGATCTCCCCCAGCGTATCGGTCTGCTCGAAAACCACCCGGTTCTGCCGGATAAGTTCCAGCAGGGCCAGGAAGGTGATGATCAGAAACGACCGGGAGAGGTCCTCCTGGAACAGGGAACTGAAGAACAGGTTCTTCCTGCTCCTCAGGCTGTCGAGGATGTTTTCCATCCGGTCCTCGATCGAAATGGTCTCCCGCTCGACGGTACGGTCGAAATCGTCTTTCGCGCGGTCCAGCGTGAACTTGAACGCCTGAAGCAGGTCCCAGAGATTCAGGTTTCCCGCCAGGCGGGTATCAAGCGTCTCCACGCCGTTCATATCCTCGTCCCAGTTCTCCACGGGAGGATGGTAGAAGACATCGGCGTTACGGTCCTGGTGTTCATTCAACACGCCCGCCGCTTCCTTGAACTGCCGGTACTCCAGCAACCGCTGCACGAGTTCTTCCCGCGGGTCGGCGGCCTCTTCATCGTCCTCTTCGGGCCTGCGGGGCAGGAGCAGTTTGGACTTGATGCGAAGCAGCGTGGCCGCCATGAGCAGGTACTCGCTGCCCACCTCGAGGTCCAGCAGCTTGAGCAATTCGAGGTACTGCAGGTACTGCTGCGTGACCAGCGAGATGGGAATATCGTAGATATCGACCTCGTGTTCCCTGATCAGAAACAGCAGGAGGTCGAGAGGACCTTCGAAATGCTCGAGTTTTACCTGGTAGGCCATAACACTTCTTCCGGTCGGTCGTTCTTGAGGAACAGGTAAGGGCGCCAGGAGTTATGGTGGATGCCTATGAAGTCGCGTATAAAGTGGATCCTGTTGGGCGCCTTGGGCTTGCGCTTGAGCACCATGTCAGCCTGTTCCGGCAGCCTGTCCCCTTTTTTGTTGTTGCACCGCTGACAGGCGCACACCATGTTTTCCCAGCTGTCCGATCCGCCCAGGTACCTCGGCAGGACGTGATCCACGGTCAACGGCCCTCGCGTCGTGCTGCAGTACTGGCACTGGTGGCCGTCGCGCTTGAGGATGTTCTTCCGGGACAACATGATGCCCTTGCTGGGAATGCGAACGAAATTCACCAGCCGGACGATGCTGGGCCGGTCGAACATCGTGTACACGCCCCGCACCGGGTCCGCATACTTGTCAATGATCTCCGCCTTGCGCAGAAAAACGAGAATGACCGCCCGCCTTGCCGTACAAACACTCAAAGGCTCGTAGTTCTGGTTCAGAACGAGGACATGTTCGCTTACCATGCCTTGCACGCCTTTCCGAAACCCCAGTTCCTCCCTGGTGAAACGATCCTGAACCGGTTACGGGAACGATCCCCGTTAAACCTAGACAATGTAGGTTTATCAAGGGCTTACGTCAATAGTTTTCTTGGCGGATACACACGGGCGGAGCGAGGGTTAAAGCACATTGGCAGCATGTAGAGGCGCGGCAAATTACGGCTTGATTCCTGACCGGTTCTGGTTATTGTAGGATATGGTTTGATCTACGCACGTAGTCAGTAAGGAAAATGGGGAAATTTATGAACGCCCAAATTGAAATCCCCTCTGACAAGATCGCCGCTTTCTGCCGTCGCAACCGCATCCGGCGTCTGGCCTTGTTCGGATCAGTGCTGCGCGATGATTTCACATCTGAGAGCGATGTGGACGTACTCGTGGATTTCGAGCCAGGCCAGACGCCGGGCCTGGAGTTCTTCAATATGCAGGACGAGCTGTCGGAACTGCTTGGCAGGCAAGTAGATCTGTACACCTACAAAGGGATCGAAAACAGCCGCAACTGGCTCCTTCGAGAAGAGATACTCAATTCCGTGGATGTGCAGTATGAGCAGAAGAGATGACCGGGTAAGCCTCGCGGATATGCGCAACTATGCCGCGGAAGCCGTTGAATTAGCTGAAGGCAAATCTCTGGATGACGTGTTACAAGACCGGGTGATGCAACTCGCCTTGTTGAAGTTAGTGGAAACCATAGGTGAAGCGGCCAACCGCGTATCCGAAAAGACGAAGAAGAAACATGAGACGGTCCCCTGGTCCCAGATTATCGGAATGCGCAACCGACTGGTTCACGGTTACCATGACGTTAACCTCGATATTCTGTGCAAGGTCATTCTTAAAGATCTGCCGCCGCTCATTGAAGAGCTGGACACCATCATCGGCGAAGAGACTCCGTAATGCCTTCCGTACAGCATACCAGACCGGGTCGAACTGTTGGAGGCTCTGACGCAGATCCTGCAATGACCTCCTTTGAAGAACTCGTATCCATCATGGCGCGGCTGAGATCGCCGGGAGGCTGTCCCTGGGACCGGGAACAGACGCACCAGACCCTGCGTCCGTACCTGATCGAGGAAGCCTACGAGGTACTGGACGCGCTGGACAACGGCGCCGACGGGGACTTCCTGGAGGAACTGGGCGACCTGCTCCTCCAGGTCGTCTTCCACGCGCAGATCGCCAACGAGGAACAGCGATTCGACATCCATGACGTGGCCCGGGCTATCAACGACAAGCTCGTGCGGCGCCATCCCCATGTATTCGGGGACACCCGGGCCGATACGGCCGATGAAGTGCTGACCAACTGGGAACAGATAAAGCGGGAGGAGAAGGGGGATGAAGGCCGCAAATCGGTGCTCGACGGTCTCCCGGCGGGCATGCCGGCCCTGCTCCACGCCTACCGCATTCAGGAAAAGGTCGCCCGGGTCAACTTCGACTGGGACGATGTTACAGCGGTGCTTGAGAAAGTCGGCGAAGAAATCGTCGAATTGCGCCGGGCCATGGAGCAGGGGGACAGGGCGAAGATCGAGGAAGAGATGGGCGACCTGCTGTTCTCCCTCGTGAATCTGTCCCGCCACCTCAAGGTACCGCCGGAAGACGCCCTGCGGATGAGTAACGACAAGTTCATCCGGCGTTTCCGTTACATAGAGGCCGCCCTCGAGCTCAGGGGGGAAAGCCTGGAGCGGGCCACTTTCGAGGAACTGGACGCCCTGTGGGAGGAAGCCAAAGGAAGGGAGCCGGATGGCAACGCCGGCTGAATCGGTACTCCAGTTCGGCAGCGGCCGGTTCCTCCGCGCTTTCGCCGACCTCTTCATCCACGAAGCCAGGGAGGCCGGCCAGTCCATCGGCCGGGTCGTCGTGGTACAGTCCACGGGCACCGGGCGGGCACGGCTGTTCAACGATCAGAACGGCCGTTACCGGATCCGCGTGCGGGGGATTCGCGACGGCAGGCGGATCGACGAGTCCGTCGAGGTGGAGAGCGTCTCGAGGGCCTTGTGCGCCAGGGAGGACTGGGAAGCCGTGCTGGCCGTGGGGCGCGACCCTTCCACGGAATACATCCTCTCCAATACCTCTGAAATAGGATACGACGTGCCGGAGTCGGAGCGGCTGGATGGTTCGTCTCTGGAAGTCTCGCCGCCGGATGGCTCACCTCCGGGTTCTTTTCCCGGGAAGCTGCTAGCGGTACTCCTGGCACGCTATGAAAGCGGCGGCGCGCCGTTGACCGTCATTCCCTGCGAACTGATCGACGACAACGCCGGGGTATTGCGCCGGCTGGCCGGGATGCTGGCCCGAACTCGGCGTCTTGGGGACGGCTTTCTGGATTGGATGGAAAACCGGGTAACCTGGCTGCATACGCTCGTGGACCGGATCACGGTCGAACCGCCTCCGGGTTTTCCCAATCCCCAGGGCGATAGGCTTCTGGCGCTTACCGAGCCTTTCGCCTTCTGGGCCCTTGAGGACCGGCCGGGCGCCGCCCCGTTCATCGAACATCCGGCCATCGTGCGGACGAAGGACGTCCGTCCCTACGCGCTGCGCAAGGTGCGGGTGCTTAACGGCGCCCACACGGCGCTGGTGTGCCGGGCCATGCCCTTGGGCATCCGGACCGTCCGGGAGGCGGTGGACCACGCCGAAGCCGGGCCCTGGCTGCGAGACCTGATGCTGGAAGAAATCGTGCCGGCGCTTCCGGACGAGGTGGAAGACGCCCCGGCCTTCGCTTTAGCCTGCCTTGAACGGTTCCGGAATCCGTTCCTGGACCACCGGCTGGAATCCATCGCGGTAGCGCATGAAACCAAGGTTAAACTGCGCCTGGCGCCCTCATACCAGGCGTACGTCGACAAGTTTCAACGCAAGCCGCCCCTGCTGGCCGCCCTGCTGGCCTGAAAAGCGAGCCCTGACCGTATGCCTACTATCGTACTCGAAAGACCCGGCCATTTCATCCTGGAGGAAACCCCGGAGCCCACGCCTCCCGGCCCCGGAGAGGCACTGGTGCGCATAAGGCGGGTCGGGATCTGCGGCACGGACCTCCACGCCTTTGAAGGTACGCAGCCCTTCTTCGACTACCCCCGCATCCTCGGGCACGAACTGGGGGTGGAGGTTGTCGCGACGGGGCGGGGCGTGACCCATGTCCACCCCGGCGACCAGTGCGCCGTCGTGCCCTATATGGACTGCGGCCGTTGCGTGCCCTGCCGCATGGGCAAGACGAACTGCTGCTCTGGTCTTGACGTCCTGGGTGTCCACGTGGACGGCGGCATGCGGGACGTCCTGATGCTCCCGGCCGGAAAGCTGCTGCGTTCCGATATCCTGTCCCTCGAGCAACTGGCCCTGGTAGAGACGCTGGGGATCGGCGCCCACGCCGTGGACCGCGCCGCGGTCGAAAAAGGCGAAACGGTCCTGCTCATCGGCGCAGGCCCCATCGGCCTGTCCGTGCTGACCTTTGCCCTCCTGGCCGGAGCGCGCGTGATCCTGTTGGAGATCAGCGAAAAACGGATCGATTTCTGCAAACGGCGTTACGATCTCTTCGAGGTCATAACCGACATAACGGACGTTCCGTCCAGGCTGCGCCGGCTGCTGAACGGCGAACTGCCCACGGCCGTCTTCGACGCCACCGGCCACGCCGGGTCCATGATGCAGGCCCACGAATACGTTTCCAATGGCGGACGCCTGGTTTACGTCGGAATCACCGGTTCTCAAATAACCTTCGACGGGCCCGGCTTCCACCGAAGGGAGATGACCCTGCTCAGCAGCCGGAATTCCCGCGCCGTGGATCTGCAAAGGGTCATCGGCCATATCGAGGCCGGTCGGATCGACACCTCGCCCTGGATAACCCACACGGCCGGACCGGAGCGCATGCTTGCGGATTTTCCCACGTGGCTCGACCCGGGCAGCGGTGTGGTCAAGGCCGTTCTCGAAATGGCGTGAGCTTGGTGTGGTCAAGGCCGTTCTCGAAGTGGCGTGAGCCCTGTGCGGGACGCGGCGTCCTTGCACGGAGCGCCCGTTTGGCCGGAAATGAAGGCGTTGTGCAGGCTCGCGACATCCCGTACCTTGATTTAGAACGCTTGAATTAGAACGCAGGATATTGTATGAATGCGTGTCAGAAAAATGAGCAAAGGAGCGCACCATGGACAAGCAGACCCTGATAAACAACCTGAACGGCGACCTGGCGGCCGAACTGGGCGCGATCATACAGTTTACCATTTACGCGGCCAAGGCCAGCGGCCCCTATCGGCCTGAACTGGCCAGGTTTTTCCTCGACGAAGTGCCCGACGAGCAGCTGCACGCGCAGTATCTCGCCGACAAGATCGTGGTGCTTGGCGGCGAGCCAACGACCGTTCCCCGACCGGTTAAGGTAAGCGACTCGAACCGCGCCAACCTGGAGACGATGCTCGAGGACGAACGCATGATCGTCAAGCGGTACGTGCAGCGCCGGTCCGAGGCCGAGGAATATGGGGATTACGGGCTCATGGTCCAGCTGGAAGACATGATTCGCGACGAGAGCAACCACGCCGAGGAAGTGGAGCGCATCCTTCGGGACTGGCCCCTGTAACGCCAACCGCGGCGGATAAATGATCAGATTCATCTGGAAATGGCTTCTTCGGCTGGCGGCCGCCGGCGCGGCCATACTTGTCGTGGTCCTGGCATACGCCGCCATCGTAACACGCCCCATGCCTATACACTCATTTACGGATACGGATCAGCTCATGGTCATTGCACACCGCGGAGGTGCGGCGCAGTGGCCGGAAAATACGCTTTTCGCCTTCAACAACGCGATTGAATCCGGCGCGGACGCCCTGGAATTCGACGTCCACGCAACCCGCGACGGCGAACTGGTCGTCATCCACGACGCCACGGTCGACCGGACGACCGATGGCTCGGGCCGGGTTGACGAGATGAACTGGGAGGCATTGCGGGAACTGGACGCTGGATACGACTGGACGGCGGACGGCGGCGCGAGCTATCCTTACCGGGGCATGGGATTGAAAGTGCCTTCCCTCGAAGAGGTGCTGCACGCACTCCCCGATACCCGGATGATCATCGAACTGAAGAAAGTATCCGATGCCGCCAGGGCCCGTTTCTCCGAGGTGATCGCGAAGAGTCCGTACCCGGAACGGAAGGTCATCGCGTCGTTTCAGTCCGAGAGCGTGAAATACATCCGGGACAACAACCCGGGAATCGCCACTTCGTCCACGGCCGGCGAAGTGTTTCTCTTCTGGACACTGAATTCAGTCCGGCTCGGGTTCGCCTTCGTTCCCGGGGGAGAAACGATGCAGGTACCCCCCAGGTTTCAGGATCTGACCCTGGTTAGCGCATGGTTCGTTTCGGGCGCCCACCGGCACAACGTGGACGTGTATGTCTGGACGATCAACGAGGAAGCGGACATGAAACGCCATATCGATCACGGCGTGGACGGCATCATCACGGATTATCCGGACCGGCTGCTGAGATTACTGGGACGGCATACCGGACGGTCCGAACAGACCGGACAGCCGGGACAGGCCGGCCAAGACCACGCAGGCGAGGAGCCGCCGGCACCATGAGCGTACAACCTATCCTGGCGGTCCGGGGCCTGTGCAAGTCCTACGCGAGCGGCGGCGGGACGCTGAACGTGTTGCGCGATATCAATTTCGATCTGCTGCCGGGCGCCTCCCTGGCGATCATCGGCCCTTCCGGCAGCGGCAAGACCACGCTGCTCGGCCTCTGCGCCGGACTGGACCGGGCGACTTCCGGTTCGGTATCGCTGAACGGTATCGTCCTCGACGACCTCGATGAAGACGAACGCGCACGCGTGCGGAATCGACACGTAGGCTTCGTCTTCCAGAATTTCCAGCTCATCCCCACGCTCACGACCCTCGAAAACGTCATGGTCCCGGCGGAACTGCGCGGCGAAAAGGGCGTATACGACCGGGCCATGGAGTTGCTGGAACGCGTGGCGCTGTCGGACCGGTCCACGCACTATCCCGTGCAACTGTCCGGAGGCGAGCAACAGCGCGTCGCCCTGGCCAGGGCGTTTATCAACCGTCCGTCCCTGCTCTTCGTGGACGAGCCCACGGGCAATCTCGACGCGGAAACGAGCGCCAGGGTGGAAGATCTGCTCTTCGATCTGAATGAAGAGTCGGGAACGACCCTCGTAACGGTGACCCACAATCTCGACCTGGCGCGCAGGGCACAGCGGATCATCCGGTTGAGCGGGGGCCGCATCGCCGAGGACTACCGTCCCGAGGAAACCGGTTACCCTGAGATACATCCCCTGTCCCTTTCCCCGGAAGCATAGACATGGGCGCTCCCCTTCCGCCTGAACACGCCCCGTTACGCATCAGGTGGCTGCTGAAGATGGCCTGGCGTGACAGCCGGACCTACCGGCGGCGTCTGCTCCTGTACATGTCGTCCATCATCCTGGGCACGGCAGCGCTCGTTTCGATCCGGACCCTCGGCGACAGCATGCGGACCGCGATCGACCTGGAATCCAGGGCGCTGCTGGGCGCCGACCTCGACATAAACACACGCAGGGCCTTTTCAGATTCGGCCGAAGTCTTCCTCCGGAACCTGGGCGGCGAGCAGTCCCGCCAGGTCAGTTTCGCCTCCATGGTCGCATTCCCGCGCTCGGAGTCGTCACGTCTAGTGAACGTACGGGCGCTCGAAGGCGGGTTCCCCTACTACGGGGAGTTGGAAACGGTTCCTCAAGGCGCCGCGCAGGCTTTCAGAACGCAGGGCACGGCCCTCGTGGACGACAACCTGATGATCCAGCACGGCGCGGAGATCGGCGACTCGATTCGCATCGGGCTGAGTACCTTCGAGATCGCCGGCCGCCTGGTCAGCATACCGGGCGAAACGGCCGCCATGAGCACCTTCGGTCCCCGCGTCTACATACCTATGGCCGAACTCGCTTCCACCGCGCTGGTCCAGCCCGGAAGCAGGGCGACTTACCGCGCGCTCTTCAAGTTCGGAGAAGACGTCGACGTGGAGGAACTGAAGGATACCTACGGCACGGATACCGCGGCCCGGTTCGGCATGGACTGGGACACCGTGGCAGACCGGCAGGCCGGCCTGGAGCGGTCCCTGGGCAATCTCTACCGGTTTCTCAGCCTCAGCGGGTTTATCGCCCTTATCCTCGGCAGCGTGGGCGTTGCCAGCGCCATCCATACCTACGTGCGACGAAAGCGGAGTACCATCGCCGTATTGCGCTGCCTGGGCGCGGAAGGCCGGCACACCTTCACCATCTACGTCATCCAGGCCGTGTCTATTGGCGTGATCGGCTCGATAATCGGCGCGGCCGCGGGGTTTCTGGTGCTCGGCGTCCTGCCGGGGCTGGTACAGGATTTCGTGCCTTTCGAACTGGAGGTGCGGTACTCCTGGCTGCCCGTCCTGCAAGGACTGGGCCTGGGCCTGCTCATGGCCCTGCTTTTCGCCTTCCTGCCGCTCATTGCGATTAAAGACATTTCACCGCTGCTCACGCTGCGTTCATCGGTCGAAACGCCGTCACGGGGCGCCCGCGACCCCTGGCGCCTTGCGCTGATTGCAGTATTGGTCTGCGGGATCATGCTGTTCGCCGTCAGCCAGACCCGCGAATGGTATCAGGGCGTCGGATTCACCGCCGGACTGATCGGCGCTTTCCTCCTGTTGAGTCTCGTCGCCCGCGGTCTCATTTCAATGGCCCGCCGCCTGTTGTCCGCGCGCTGGCCCTACGTCTGGCGCCAGGGCCTGGCCAATCTCTTCCGGCCGGACAACCAGACCGTCACGATGGTCGTCGCCCTCGGGCTGGGGGCTTTCCTGCTGACGACCCTCTACCTGCTCCAGTTTTCCCTGGTCGGACACATTACCCAGGTCGGGGGGGACCGGCAGTCGAACATGGTCCTTTTCGACATTCAACCGGACCAGCGGGATGAAATCGTCGAATCGATGCGCCGCAACGGACTGCCGGTAATGCAGCAGACGCCCGTCGTCAGCATGCGCCTGGCCGGATTGAAGGGGCGTACCATCGCCGAAATCATGCAGGATTCCGCGGACCGCCTGGACGGCTCGGACGGCTCGGACCGCTCGAACCGCGCTCCCCGATGGGCATTGCGTCGGGAATACCGGTCGACCTACCGGGACCACCTGGAGGATGCCGAAACGCTCCTGGCAGGATCGTTGCAGCCCAGGGTCGGCGGGGAGGATGACGCCGTGCTGGTGTCTATGGAAAAGAGCATAGCCGACCGGCTCGGCGTGGGAATCGGAGACGAGATCGTCTTCGACGTGCAGGGCGTGCAGGTCGAGACCGTCGTGGGCAGTCTGAGGGCCGTCGACTGGCAGCGGGTTCAGCCCAACTTCTTCGTGGTCTTTCCGGAAGGCGTGCTGGAAGAGGCGCCCCAGTTCCACGTGGTCGTGACGCGTATCGACGACCCGCAGGTGTCGGCGCGCTTTCAGCAGGAAACGGTGAGCCGCTTCCCCAACGTCTCCATGATCGACCTCAGCCTCATCCTGGGCACCCTGAACGACATCCTCGGCAAGGTATCCCTCATCGTCCGCTTCATGGCGCTGTTCAGCGTATTCACGGGGGTAATCGTGCTGGTGGGCGTCGTGACGAACAGCCGGCTGCAGCGGATGCAGGAAAGCGTGCTGCTGAAAACCCTCGGCGGATCCAGGAATCAGATCCTCAAGATCATGTCGATCGAGTACCTGTTCCTGGGTGCGATAGGCGCCGTTACGGGGGTTGCGCTGGCCTTTGCCGCCGCGTGGATTCTCGCCGTATTCGTCTTCAATATCACCTTCGTGCCGGCCTTCGTCCCCGTGGCGGCCGTGATCGGCGGCATCGCGGTGATCACGATCGCAGTGGGCATGCTGGCCAGCGCCGGCATCTACCGGCAATCCCCGCTGGAAGTCCTTCGCGCGGAGATCTGACAGGATTACGGACGCAGGTCTTTGAGGACGGGTTCCAGAACCTTCCACACGTTCTCCGCCATGATGGCGTGCCCTTTGGCCGTCGGATGAATGCCGTCGGGCAGGTTCAGTTCCGCAATGCCGCCGACGCCTTCGAGTATAAAAGGGATAAGCGAGACACGCTCCGATTCGGCCAGTTCCGTGTAGATCTCCCTGAATTCCGTTACAAAGCGCTGCCCCATGTTCGGCGGCGCCTGCATGCCCGCGAGTATGATCTTCGTCTCCGGGTACCGGGCGCGGACACGCCGGATGATTGCCTGTAGATTCCTTCGCGTGGCACGAGGGTCGACGCCCCGCAGGCCGTCGTTCCCGCCGAGTTCGAGGACAAACACGTCCACCCTGTTCCGCAGCACCCAGTCGATGCGGCTCAACCCGCCCGCCGACGTTTCTCCACCCACGCCTCCGTTGATTACCCTGAAGGGCCAGCCGAGACCGTCGATCTTATGCTGGATCAGTTGGGGATAGGCCTTGTCCATACCAATCCCGAAGCCGGTCGTGAGACTGTTGCCATAGAACAGAACGGTCATTGGCCGACTATCGCTTGCCGCGTCCTGCAAGTTATCCGGCGGCGCGATGGGGAGCAGCCAGATCAACAGAGGTATCAACATGGTCTTTCACTCCGGTGTCTAAAAGCAGTGTGGTGCGGATGAATCCACGTACAAATCATGTACAAAACCGAGATGCTCTGCGGCGCATTTTCAACATCGAAACAAAATCAGAAAACAACAGAAAACACCGGGTTAATCGCTTGACGGCATACCACCCGACAGGTAGTATGATAGTATAACCCCAGTCCTCCTTCTTTGAAAGACCCAATTCCCCCGAAACCGACCGGTACCGATGCGAATCAATCCCGCTTTTAGATATCTCCGGGTATTGACCAAATCACTTGCGGCCGTAGCCGTGATCGGTCTCTTGGCAATGATAGTAAACGACCTCTCCATAACCCGCAACGCCTCGGCGCGCCTGTACTATCTCGCCGACGATACGCCCGAGTGCCAGGTGGCCCTCGTGCTGGGCACTTCCAAGTACGCCAGCGGGGAGGTCAACCGCTACTATCGCACGCGCATCGAGGCGGCATCCGAACTGTTTCACGCAGGTAGAATCCGCGCTATCCTGGTGAGCGGGGACGCTTCCACGCGGTACTACGACGAGACGACCACGATGCAGCGCGACCTGATCGAACTGGGCGTGCCGGAAGACTATATCATGCTCGACTACGCAGGGGTCCGGACCCTGGATTCCGTATTCCGTGCGAAGAAGGTCTTCGGCCTGGACCGGGTTATCGTCGTTTCGCAGCAGTTTCACTGCGAACGGGCCCTCTATCTGGCGGATGCCGTCGGTCTCGACGCGACGGGATTCTGTGCCGAAGACGCTCCTGATTCCCCTTCCCTGATGATGCGGGGACGAGAGACGCTGGCCCGGGTGATGGCATTCGCGGACCTGAACATCTTCGACACCCAGCCGCGTTCTCTGGACCCGGGCGAGCGGGCCAGGCGGGCCAGCAGATGAGCACCGGCCGAACGGCCCGGACCTGACATTCCGCTTGTCCTTCCCCCCTCCTCCGTATACATTCCGGTTTTCCTTTTGCCGTCCCTATCCTGTATTTCCGCCTCATAGCCCGAAATGAAGAGGTACGCGCTTGGATTACGAAACTTCGCTCGAAGGGGCGCGAAAACTGGACCGGCACGACAGCCTGAACAGATTCCGGGACCGCTTTCTGATCGACGACCCCGGGCTGATTTACCTGGACGGCAATTCTCTCGGACGGGTTCCGAAGGACGCCATCGCCCTGATGGACCGGCTGATGAGGCACCAGTGGGGAAGCCGCCTGATCCGGGCATGGAATGACGAGTGGATGGGCCTTTCCAGGTGTATCGGCGCCAAGCTTGCCGGATTGATTGGCGCCTTGCCCGATGAAGTGATCATCGCCGATTCGACTTCGGTCAATTTGTTCAAGCTGATCGCCGGCGCGCTCAAGGAGCGGCCGGGACGGCGGAAAATCGTGACCGACAGTGTAAACTTCCCCTCCGATCTCTATATCCTGAAGGCCGCGGCGGACCTGATCGATCCCGCGTACGAAATGGTCGTCCTCCCCGCCGATAACGGCTTCGCTGCATCCGAAGACGCCCTGGACCGGGCCATAGACGAAAACACGGCCCTGGTGCTACTTTCGCACGTCATGTACAAGTCCAGTTACATGTACGACATGGAGCGGATCACGGAAATCGCCCACGGCCGGGACGCGATGATCCTGTGGGACCTGAGCCATTCCGCCGGGGCCGTGCCCATGGCCTGCCATGACACGGGGGTCGACCTGGCGGTGGGTTCCACGTACAAGTACCTGAACGGCGGACCGGGCGCCCCGGCTTTTCTTTACGTGCGAGACGACCTGCAGTCCCGGTTGATCAATCCGGTTACAGGATGGTTCGGCCACCGGAAACAGTTCTATTTCGACACCGAATTCGAACCGGCCTCCGGCATAGACCGCTATCTCACGGGTACGCCGTCCGTCCTGTCCCTGGCCATGATCGAACCTGGCGTGGATCTCGCCCTCGAAGCCGGCATGGAACCCATTCGCGCCAAATCGCTGGATCAGTCCGAATACCTGGTGTCCCTCTGGGAGTACGGGTTGGCGTCACTCGGATTCACGCTGAATTCCCCTCGGAACGGCGCACGCAGAGGGTCGCACGTCTCGTTCGGCCACGCCGAGGGATATCGCATCGACCAGGCGATCCGGGAGGAGAAAAAGGTCATCACCGATTTCCGCATGCCCGATAACATAAGACTGGGTATCGCTCCGCTTTACACGACCTACGAGGAATTGCACACCGCCGTACACGCCCTCAGCGAAGTCGTAACGTCGGGTTCCTTCGAGCGGTACAGCGATGTCATCAAGGGAGTGACCTGACGATGGCCGGCCCCGTGCAGATCAACATCCCCTCCACTATCATAAACGGGGCGGGCGCATGCGACGAAGCCGCCTCCCAGGCCGTCCGCATCGGGCTGAAGCGTGTACTGGTGGTCTCTGATCCCTTCCTCGTCGGGCAGGGTCTTCCGGGCCGCATCGTGGATCAGTGCCGCCAGGCGGGCATCGAAGCACAGGTCTACGGCGGCGTGACGCCCGAACCGACGGACGTGAACGTCGAGGAAGGACTGGCGCTGCTAAGGGAGAACGGCTGCGACGGCGTCATCGCGGTCGGCGGCGGTAGCAGCATCGACGCGGGCAAGGGCATCGCGGTCATGGCCGCCAACGACGGTCCCCTGTCCGAATATGCCGGCTATCACCGCATACCCCGGCCCGGCATACCGCTGTTCGCCATTCCCACGACGGCCGGCACGGGCAGCGAAATGACCCGTGTGACCGTCATTACGGATACGCGGCGGAACGTGAAGATGATGATGCTGGACGCCCATCTCCTGCCCACGGCAGCCTTTGTCGATTACACATTGACGCTGTCCATGCCCCGGCCGCTGACGGCCAACGTGGGCGTGGACACGCTGACCCACGGGATCGAAGCCTACGTGTCGCGTAAGGCGGGCACGATGACGGACGCGCTCGCCCTTTCCTGTGTCGACCTCGTAGGCAGACACCTGGTTCAGGCCTGGCGGCATCCCGGCGACCACGAGGCCCGAAAGGGCATGATGGAAGCGGCCTCCCTGGGCGGCATGGCCTTCGCAAACAGTTCCGTATGTCTCGTGCACGGCATGAGCAGGCCCCTGGGCGCGGTCTTCCATCTTCCCCACGGCCTGAGCAACTCCGTGTTGCTGCCGGCCGTCACCCGGTTCAGCGTATCGGCGGCGCCCGAACGGTACGCGACCGTGGCCCGCAAGCTCGGGTGGGCCGGAGCAGAGGACGACACGTCGACGGCCTGTGAAAGGCTTGTCGACGGTTTGCGGGAATTGAATGAAACAGTCGAAATTCCCGGACTGCGGGACTGCGGCATATCGAAAGAAGCCCTGACCGACGCGCTGGACAAGATGGCCGGAGACGCCCTCGCATCGGGCAGTCCGCAGAACAATCCGCGCGTCCCGACGGCGGACGAAATCAAAGCGCTCTACCTGGAAGCCTACTGAAGGAAACCCCATGGCGTTTAACACGTTACTCATCGGCGGCAGGGGAACGATCGGTTCCGGACTCAGGATCCACCTGCCAGGAATGGACGAAAGATACCGGTTCTGTTCCATCGACCTGCCCGGCGCGCCCGACAGGGCCGAGGGCCGCGGCGGTGAAGGCCGCACCGGCCAGGCCGACCGGGCTGGCCAGGCCGGCCTGGCTGACCGGTTCATCGATATGGACATCACCGAAGAACCGGATCGATTCAGGGCCATGCTGTCCGGATTCGACCTCGTCGTCTACCTGGCGCGGCAGGGCGACCTGGCCGCCATGAACCGGATGACGGACCTGGTCTTCGAATCGGTGCTGGCGCTCGACAACCCTCCCCTGATCGTGGGTTCCAGCTCCGTGCACGCGGTGGACGACGCCTACCGGTTCTTCGAATCGGGCGCGTACGCGCTGATCGCCGAGCGGAAGTTCGATGCGATCCGCAAATGGCCCGCGCCGATCTCCGCGCAGTTGCCCGCCTGCCCGATCAACGACTACGGACGTGAAAAGGCCTATGTAGAGGCCTGGGTGGAACGGGCGGCAGACCGGGGCTGCGGCGCGCTGGCTACCCGATGGGGCGGTGTGAACCCCGGCAACACGCCCATCGTGGAGGAAAGGGGATACTTCGCCGTCTGGTGCCATCAGCAGGACGCGGCCGCCATGGTCCACGCCGCCTACACGGCCCATCGCAACGGCATGCTGCCCCCCGCGCGGCACTATTTCGTCATTTCGGACAACACGTATAACATATTCGACATTCAGACGCCGAAGGAAGAGATCGGCTACCTGCCCCGGCACAATGCCGAGACCTTTTTCCGTTGATGACCATCTGACTGGAGCGAATCGGAAACCATGCGATATGATCCTTATTCCTACCGAGGCTCGCGGCGCTCTGTCGTCATGGCGCCCAGGGGCATGGTGGCCACGAGCCAGCCGCTGGCCGCCCAGGCGGGCATTGATATACTCAAGGCGGGCGGCAATGCCATTGACGCCGCCATCGCCGTCAACGCGGCCCTCGGCGTGGTGGAACCCATGTCCTGCGGTATCGGAGGCGACCTGTTCGCCATCGTCTGGGAAGCCGAAAGCGGCGAGCTGACCGGCCTCAACGCGAGCGGCAGGGCACCCTACGCCGCCACGATCGAACACTATGCCGGACTGGGATGCGACTACATACCCGATACCGGGCCGCTCAACTGGTCCGTGCCTGGCTGCGTCGACGGCTGGGCCTGCCTCCTCGACCGCTTCGGCACCATGTCCATGGAACAGGTGCTGGAACCTGCTATCTTTTACGCGGAGAACGGGTTTCCTGTTTCGGACATCATCGCGCGGGACTGGGCGGGGTCCACGTCCCTGCTGAAACCGTGGCCCGAGTCCGTACGGGTATATCTGCCGGACGGCCGGGCGCCCGAGCCGGGCGCCGTATTCAAAAACCCGGACCTGGCCCGGTCCTACCACATCCTGGCCGAAGGCGGCCGCGACGCGTTCTATCACGGCGAAATCGCCGAGGCTATCGTGGCCTGTTCGCGGGACGCAGGCGGATTGTTCAGTCTCGAGGATTTCCGGGACCACGTGTCGACCTGGGACGACCCCGTGTGCGCAGACTACCGGGGCCATACGGTCTGGGAACTGCCGCCGAGCGGGCAGGGCATCGCCGCCCTGCAGATGCTGAACATCCTGGAAGGCTACGACCTCGCCGAAACAGGCTGCCAGTCGGCGGAGACCCTGCACCTGCAGATCGAAGCCAAGAAACTCGCCTACGCCGACCGCGCCGTGTTCTACGCCGATCCCGCCTTCGCGGACGTGCCCGTGGAATCCCTGCTGTCCAAGGACTATGCCGAAAGACAGCGCGGCCGGATCGATCGGGACCGGGCGGCCATCGGCGTCCCGGCCGGCGATCCCATCCTGCACCATGGGGACACGGCCTACATGACGGTGGTCGACGAAGCACGCAACGCAGTCTCGTTCATCCAGAGCATCTTCCGGGGATTCGGTTCGGGTATCGTGCCGGAGCGCACCGGGTTTCCGATCCAGAACAGGGGACAGCTGTTTTCCCTGGATCCGGCGCACCGCAACGCCCTCGTCCCCCACAAACGCCCTTTCCACACCATCATCCCGGCCATGGTGACGCAGGACGGCCGGCCCTGGCTCACCTTCGGACTGATGGGCGGCGCCATGCAGCCGCAGGGACATGCACAGGTCCTCTGCAACATGATCGATTTCGGCATGGACGTACAGGAAGCGGGCGACGCCCCCCGCTTCCAGCACTTCGGCTCGGCCGAGCCCACCGGAGCACCTATGGAGGCCGGCGGGGGCAGAGTCGACGTGGAAGACGGCGTCAGCGAAGATACCTTCCGTCGTCTCGAGGAGAAGGGCCACCGGATCACCCGGTCTTCCCACGGATACGGCGGCTACCAGGCCATACGCATAGACACGGATACGGGCATGCTGCACGGCGCGTCGGAGCCACGCAAGGACGGATGCGCGATCGGGTATTAGAAGATTGTAATCGCGGAAGTCAGAACCAGCCTGATTCGGCCGGAGCGGGCAGCCCGGGCAGCCCGGCTGCCGCTCCTCCACATCGCCGGATCAACTAATCCCTTAGATCCACGTACCGCGGCAGGCTCGCAAGCCTCATCTATCGCAAGCTCGGCAGCCACGTTGCGAGGTAAGGCGTGTATACCAGCAGGCTCAGGCAGATGAGCTGTATGACGATAAAAGGCAGAATACCCCGGTAGATATGCCGGGTCTGCACTTCGGGCGGCGCGACCCCCTTAAGATAGAACAGGGAAAACCCAAAGGGCGGCGTGAGGAAGGATGTCTGCAGGTTTACCGCGATCAGGATGCCGAGCCACAGCAGATCGACTCCGAAGGCGATGAAAATAGGCGTGACGACCGGCACGATGATGTAGGTGATCTGGATGAAGTCGATAAAGAACCCGGCGATGAAGATCATGACGAGGACCAGCGCCAGGAAGGCGTAGGTACTCAGGTTGGCATCCATGATCAGGCTGGTCATGTACGCGTCGCCCTTCATGCCCCGGAAGACAGTCCGAAGGCCTCGGCGCCCACCAGCACGAAGAAGACCATGCACGTGATATGCGTGCACTCCTTCATGACCGCCTTCAGGGTTTCATAGGAAAACTTGCCCTGGAAGACGGTGAGCAGGGTCGCGCCCAGCGCGCCCACGGCCGCCGCTTCCGTCGGCGAGGTGATGCCCGCGAAGATGGAGCCCAGCACGACGGTCATGAGGCCGATGGGAAGCAGGAAGGCGCGGATGATCTTCCTGAACATGCCGCTCTCCCGGAACGCGGCCAGTTCCTCGGCGGGCATGGCCGGGGCCTCGGCGGGTTTGAACATGGCCACGATGGAGATCCAGACTAGATACATGCCCACGAGGATGGCGCCGGGGATGACGGCGCCGATGAACATGTCCCCGACCGACACGTTGAGGATGCTCCCGAGCAGCACGAGCACCACGCTGGGCGGGATGATCTGTCCGAGCGTACCCGACGCGGCGATCGTTCCCGTCGCCACCTGGGGACTGTAGCCCCGCCTCAGCATCGTAGGCAGGCTGAGCAGGCCCATGGTCACGACCGTCGCCCCCACGATGCCCGTAGACGCGCCCAGCAGGGCGCCCACGATCACGACCGCCACCGCGAGCCCGCCCCGCAGGCGGCCGAAGAGCAGGGCCATGGTCTCCAGCATGTCCTCTGCCAGGCCGGATTTCTCCAGCATGACGCCCATGTAGACGAAGAGGGGCACGGCGAGAAGGACGTAATTCGTCATGACGCCCCAGATTCGCAGGGGCAGCAGGTTGAAGAAATCCGCGCCGAAGGTCATCAGTCCGAGCAGTACGGACACGCCGCCGAGGGTGAAGGCGACCGGGTACCCCATCAGGAGCAGAATGAACAGGACCGCGAACAGGATAAGCGGCATCGCTTCGATCAAACCGCGTCCTCCCTGGCCGAAAGCCCCCTCGGGGGCGGCTCGTCCTCATCGCCCAAGGGGTCTTCTCCTCCATGGATGAACCTGTCCAGGGAGCGTGCCGCCATGGCCAGTCCCTGCAGGAGAATCAGCGTAAATCCTATGGGGATCATGGATTTCAGGATGTAACGGGCGGGCAGTCCCCCGGGATCGGGTGAAACCTCACCGATCCGGAAGGAATTCAGGACGAAATTCTGGGAACTCCAGATGGCGATCACGGCGAAGGGAAGCAGAAACAGCAGGCTGCCGATGAGATTTACCAGGGCCTGGTGCCGGGGCTTGAAGTTCATGTACAGCACGTCTACGCGGACGTGCTTGTTGTGTTTAAGGGCCCAGGCCGAGGCGAGCAGGAAGATCACGGCAAAGAAATGCCACTCCAGTTCCTGCACCGCCACACTGCTTCTGCGCAGGAAATACCGCGTGAATACGTCGAGACAGACGGTCAGGACGAGCAGGGTCGTGAACCAGGAAACGGCTGTGCCGATGCGTTCGTTCAACCCGTCCACGAACCGTACGAATTTCCTGAGTATATTCAATTCCGCGTTCACCTTCCTGGCAGCCCGATTCCGCGTTCACCTTCCTGATAGCCGCGGCGCTCGGCCGGGCCCGTCATTCGACTGCGGGCGCATCGCGTTGCCGGTGGCGTTTCGGATTCGCCGAGAGGGAATCAAAAGATAAAGGGGTCTTCAATATGACACCTCGGAAGGAATAATACAACCCAAAACGCATGAACCTTTAATTTTGAAGGCCGACCTCGATTCCGCGGAGGCGTCAAGCCGGTGATTACCCTTGTGATCGCGCGCACCGTTTATATATTGCAGTCAATATCCGCTAACCCTTTGCCTGCTGAACCACTCCGGAGACCAAGACATGCCGGAAAAGCGTTATACCGTCCGGGCGGCGGCCTGCGACCATCGAACGGATTATCAAGGCGTTTACGAGACGCTGAGACGTATCACCGAACCGCTTACGGAGTCCTGGGCGCGCATCGAGAAAGCCCGGAAGATCGTCATCAAGTTCAACATGATGAAACCCATGGACAACGTCGTCCGGTTCAGGGGACGACGCCAGGAACTGGTCGACGACGCGGTCTGCCGGGCCGTGCTGCAGTTGCTCAGGGAACACACCGACGCGGAGATCTACGCAACGGACACCAATCCCTACGCGCAGGACAAACTCACGCCGGAGGAGTTCAACTACGTCCATCACCTCCGCGATTTCGACGTCAAATACGATGATTCCAACCGTCCGCCCTGGTCGGTATACGAGGTCCCGGGCGGCGGAAACATGTTCGACCGCTACATCCTGAGCGGCGTGTTCGAGGACGCGGACGAGGTGATATCCGTGGCGAAGATGAAGAATCACTCGTTCATGGGCATCACCCTGTGCATGAAGAACCTCTTCGGACTTCCGCCCATCGTTCCGCCCGGGGGACGGGTCCGCACCTACTTTCACCACGCCATAAGGCTGTCCTACGTCCTCCCCGACCTCGCGATGATCACGAATCCCTGCCTGAATATTATCGATGGACTCGTGGGCCAGAAGGGAAGGGAATGGGGCGGTGAAGGGCGCGTGGGCGACGTGCTGATCGCCGGCGACCAGATCACGGCCACCGATGCCTGCGGCGCGTACCTGATGGGACACGATCCGGCCTCCGACTGGCCGACGCCGCCCTTTCGCCGCGACCGGAACCATCTCCTGGTGGCCGCGCAGCGGGGTTTCGGCACGGTCGACCTGGAAGAAATCGATTTCGAGAGCGAGGTAGACTCGCCGGTGGCGCACTTCGACTCCGACTTCGACGAAGCGCCCGAGCTGATCCATACGCTGCGGCGCACGGCCTGCGAACAGGGCCTGTTCTACCGCGACCATCGCAAGCATATCGTGGACCGGTACCGGGGGCAGTTCATCTACATGCAGGAGGGGGAAGTCGCCTGGCACGGCGAAGATCCCTCCGTGATCGGAAGCCATCGGTCCTACAGTTCGGGCAAGCCCGGCAGCGCACTCTGGCTGAAGCTGGTCGACCCGGAGGAAACCGAGGGCGAACGATTCGAGGTGTACGACCGCTGCCTTTCCGCCCTGTCGGCCTGAACCGGACGAAACGACGGGACACGATCTCGGCGACGAGCCGATGCGCCCGGACGCGGCCGTATGAGGAGATTTCAAGCACTGACACGACCACAGGATCGGAGCTGAATCCATGAAAATCGCCGTGCTGTACGGCCCAAGAGACCTGCGCATCGAAGACCATCCCCTGGACACGAATAACCTGGGTCCCCATGACCTCTGGGTCGAAACGATCATATCCGCCCTCAAGATCGGCACGGACCGGGGGAATTACGAGGGGGCCGAGCAGGTCCCCGGAGCGCCCGATTTCCCGCGCTGGGTCGGCGACAGCAACCTCGGCGTCGTCCGGGGCGTGGGAGCGGCGGTAACCGACTATGCGGTGGGCGACCGGGTCATTTCGCGGTACCCCCACCAGTCCGAGTTCATCGCCCGAGACGACGAGGTACTCGTAAAAGTCCCCGACGGCGTGCACGACGAAGATGCGGTTTACGGCCACCTGTACACGCTGAGCGCCATGTGCTACTACAAGTCGCAGTTCCAGCCGGGCGAGAACGTGGCCGTCGTCGGCCTTGGCGTACTCGGCCTCGGCGCCGTAGGGCTCGGACCCTGTCTCGGCGCCCGGACGATCGGCATCGCGAATAGCCCGGTGCGCATGGAAATGGCCGAGCGTATGGGTGCCGACGCGACTTTCATGTACAACGATCCGGCCCTGGACGCAAAGCTGGACGACTTCACTCACGGCGAGGGCGTCGACCTGGTCATCCTCACGGCCAATCCCTGGCCCGCCCTCCGCACCTCGTGCCAGATCGTGCGCGACAACGGACGGGTCGGCATCGTGGCCCTGCCCGGCCGGGGAGAACCGCCCCTCGACTTCAACCCGCTGGACATGGAATGGTTCTATTTCAAAGGGATTTCCCTGATCGCCGTCAACGGGCGGTCCGGCTATCTGTTTCCCTCCGAGCGAGGCGACCGGAGGGACTGGAACGCCATGTGCCGCTTCACGCTGGACCTGATGCGGGAAGGCAAGCTGGAACCAAAGCGCCTCATCACGCACCGGATGCACTATGCTCAGATCAACGAAGCCTACGAGATGATATTCCGGCGCGAAAAGAACATGATGGGCGTCGTGTTCAACTGGAAGGACTGAAACATGGCCACCGGGACCCTGTTGTCCGCAGCACAGAAAACCGCCTTCGACCGGGACGGCTACTTCATCGCGGAGGCGTTCCTGTCAGCCGGTGAGGTCGAGTCCATACGGAACGAGATCAGCGCGATCGTGGACCGTTACCCGGACGTTCCGGAAGAACTGGTGCAGATCGAACCCGCCGTGCGGCGGGGAGCGGTAAAGCCCGAACGCGTGGAACTCGGCGTGAGGAAACTCTTCAGGATGACCCGCCACAACGCACTGTTCCGGTCCCTGGCCCACCATCCTCAAATGGTGGGTATGGCCGTCGAACTGCTCGGGCCGGACGTCGCCCTGTTTCAAAGCATGCTCCTGATGAAACCGCCCAGGTTCGGCGGACAGAAGGTCTGGCACCAGGACAACGCCTACTTCCGCCTGGAACCGAACGACGTCTTCGGGTTCTGGATCGCGCTGGACGACGCCGACGTGGAGAACGGATGCATGCACGTCATTCCGGGCTCGCACCGCGAAGGCATCGGGGAACACGGAGGCGTGGCGGACGACTACGGGTTGTCTTCAGCGCCCACGGCGGATGACGCGGTAGCCTGTGTCATGAAATCAGGGGACGCCCTAGTGTTTCACGGCGAGACCTACCACTACACGCCGCCGAATACGACCGACCGGCGCCGAAGGGCACTGCAGTACCACTACGCTTCGACGCACTGCCGGTCTTCGAAGGACAGCCCGTTCAAGTCCACTAAGCCCGAAGTGATCGTGGCGGGGGTTGGGGCTGAAGCACCGGCTGCCGGGTAGTACGCATAGCCGGGGCGAACGCTCAGGACGAGTTGCCGGCTGCCGGGTAGTACGCACAGCCGGGACGAACGCTCAGGACGACTCACCGGCGTGGTTCGGGCGAACATCCACCTTAAGCGTGATTATATCGGTATCGTGGTACTGCTGATGGTGCACCGACGAAGCGAAGTGTCTCAGGAGACGAAGGGAAACCTCCATCTCCTCCGGCGTCTCCACCGCCCTTTCGTCGCCGAGTAATTCGATCCGGTCCTGCAGGTTTCCCTCGCCCGTGGCAGCCACCAGTTCGATAACGGCGCCGCCTTCCTCCCGGTGCGCGACCAGAAGCAGGCGTTTACGCGCGCTGCCATCGTCTGCATCGCGGCCCAGTGAGAGCAAGGTCTCCTCGCTCGCCGCCACCAGTCGGTCGGACATGGCGGAATCCCATCCGTTTCGCGACGCGAAGTCCTCCAGAAAAACCTTGATTTTGGGTAAGGCCGCCGGGGTCAGATCGGATTCGAGCCGGTATCTCCGGGGAGAGGTCAATTCCATGAACAGCGTCATGATCATGGCCGTAAGGCCGCCGGCCGTCATGCCGTTCTGCAAGAGTCCTCCGGCGAAACCCGAGACAAGCTCGGGAAAAATGGCGTCGTTCTGAAATCCCACGCCGATCCAGAAACTCACGCCTACGACCAGGCCCTTCCGGTAGTCGATGCCATCCTGGACGACCAGTTTCATCCCAATCACGAAGAGCAGTGACAGCAGTACGATGAGGAATCCGCCTGCCACGGGATTCGGTATAGCCAGCACCACGGCGAGGAACTTCGGAATGAACGCGACCGCGATGAAGGCCGCGCCTACGACGACGCCCACCCTTCGGGCCGCCACGCCGGTCAATTCGGTCACGGCGATGCTCGTGGAATAGGTCGTATTGGGTACCGTCCCCAGGAGACCGGAAAGCAGGTTGCCCAGGCCGTCCGCCGCCACCGCGCCCTGGACGGCCCGGTAGTCCACCGCCCTGGGACGGCGCCAGGAAACCCTTTGTATGGCCACGGAGTCACCGATCGTTTCCACGGCGCCCACCAGCGTCACGAACATGAAGGCCGGCAGCAACCCCCAGAATGCCGGTCCGAATGCAAGATCGATCCCCGGCCACGTGCCTTCCGGTAAACCCACCCACGGGGCGGCCGCCACCCGGGCGGTATCGTAAAACCCGAAGTAGGCGCTGACGATGGACCCGGCCGCAATCCCGATCACGGGCGCCCAGAGGCGCAGCGAGGAGGTCGCCTTCAACGCGATGCCGATGGAGACCAGCATGGTGACGGCCACGATGACCAGGCCCGTGGACACGGGTTCGCCTTCGGGCACGTCTCCGATCATATCGAAGGCGATGGGCATCACGGTAACCGAAATCAACATGATTACCGTACCGGACACCACGGGCGTCAGTATCCTGCGAAGCAGCGACAGGCGCGTCGACAGCAGAAACTGAAACAGGGAGGAAATGATGATGAGCGTGGCCATCAACGGCGGCCCGCCCTGTACGAGCGCCGTAATGCACACCGCGATGAAACTTCCGGACGTACCCATCATGAGCACGTAGCCGGCGCCGATCCTGCCGACGCGGAGCGCCTGGATGGCCGTGGTGATGCCACAGATCGCCGCGGCGGCGAAAACGCCCCAGGTCAGGTAGGATTCGCTGGCGCCGCCGGCACGGCTCACGATTGCGACGGTCAGCACCACCCCGCCCACCGTGAGCAGCGCGATCTGCAGGCCGAGACCAATCGTCAGCGGGATCGGCGGTCTTTCGTCCGCCTCGTACCGGACCCCGGATTGGTTGGCCATCGCATTACTGGTCATGGATTCGCCATGCAGATTTGAGTATCGAAATGACCGGCAGCAGTGATTATTCAGAAAAAAACATAAAAAACAAAATAACGGAACGACGCTACGGGTCAAGGGGTTCCAACGGGATCGACCGGCCCGACATTTACCCGGAGGGTGATAATATCGGTATCGTGGTACTGCTGGTGTCGCACCGAACTCGCGAAGTGCCTCAAGAGGCGCAGCGAGACCTGCAGCTCTTCCGGGGTCTCCACGGCCCGTTCATCGCCGAGCAGCTCGATCCTGTCCTGTAGATTGCCTTCCCCCGTAGCGACGATCAGTTCGAGGACCGCGCCGGCGCCTTCCCGGTACGCCACCAGAAGCAGCCTCCGGACCTGGCCGGACTCAACCCGTCCCGGATCCAGCGTCAGCATCGTTTCTTCGCTGGCGGCGAAGAGCCGGTCTGCCATGGCCCCGTCCCATCCCTGTCGAGCGGCGAATACTTCCAGGAACTTCCGGATCTTCGGCAGCGCGGTGAGTTCGAAGTCCGTCTCCATGCGATAACGGCGCGGAGCGGCCAACTCCATGAACAACGTCATGAGCATCGCCGCCAGCCCTCCGGCCGTCATTCCGTTTGCCAGGAAGCCACCGGCGAAGTCGGCGACCAGCGTCGGAAAGATTGCGCCGTTCTGAAAACCCACGCCAATCCAGAAACCTACTCCGGCGACAAGCCCGTTGCGATAGTCGATCCCATCCTGAACGACCAGTTTCATGCCGATGAGGAATAGTATGGCGAGCAGGACGATCAGGAAACTTCCGGCCACGGGATTCGGTATGGCGAGGACCACCGCGGGAACCTTGGGAACAAACGCGATGGAAATATAGAGCAACCCCACGATCAGCCCGACCATGCGGGAGGCTACGCCGGTCAATTCGGTCACCGCGATACTCGACGAATAGGTGGTGTTGGGCAATGTGCCCAACAGTCCGGAAAGGAGATTGCCCGTGCCGTCCGCGGCGAGCGCGCCTTGCACGGCCCGGTAATCCACCGCCCGGGGCCGGCGCCACGATATGCGCTGGATCGCGACCGAATCGCCGATCGTATCCACCGCATCCACCAGCGTTACGAACATGAAGGCGGGAAGCAACACCCAGAATGCGGGGCTGAACGAGAGATCGACACCCGGCCAGCTACCCTCCGGAAACCCGAGCCAGGGAGCTGCGGCCACGCTACTCGTGTCGTACAGGCCGAAAAACCCGCTTACTATGGATCCCGCGACCATGCCGATCACGGGCGCCCACAGCCGCAGCGATGACCTGGACTTCAATGCAATGACGATGGTGACCAGCAGGGTCGTCAACACCGTGACCGGAGCGGCTGACGCCGGGAGCCCGTCGGGAACATCCCCCAGCATGTTGAATGCCACGGGCATAATCGAGACGGGAATCAGCATGATGACCGTGCCTGTAACGACCGGCGTCAGGATTCTGCGAAACAGGGACAGGCGGGCGGACAGCAGGAATTGGAAGAGCGATGAGACGATGATGAGCGTGGCCATCAGCGCGGGGCCACCTTCTAGAAGCGCTCCGATGCAGATCGCGATGAAGCTGCCCGATGTACCCATCAGGAGTACGTAGCCGGCTCCCACACGGCCGACGCGCAGGACCTGGATGATCGTGGTGATTCCGGTGATGACCGCGGCAGCGAACACCGCCCACGCCAGGTAGTCTTCCGACGCGCCTCCGGCGCGGCTCACGATGGCCACCTTCAGGAAAACGCCTCCAACGGTAAGCAGGGCGAACTGGAGTCCGAGGCCGACGGCCAGGAGGAACGGAGGTCTTTCGTCCGCTTCGTAACGAACGCCTGACTGATGGTTCGCGGTATCTTTGTCCATGAATCACGCCAATTCGAACAACCGCTGCCATTCCTCGTGTCCGGCCGCGACTTTCTCGGGATGCGACCGGCTGCGGGCGACAAAACCCGGGACGTCGTCCCTGCCCGTGGGCTTTCGCCAGTCGCTGTACCGGATATCCAGGCTCCACCGTATATGATCCGAGAAATTTGGCGCGGATCGGTGTACCGTGGTGTGCTGCAGCAGGAGCACGCCGCCCCTGGGAATGGGGCAGGATACCCGCTCGCCGGCGGGCAGGGCTGCCGGATCGATATTCTCGGGTGAATCCTCGAAGGGCAGGCGATCGCTGCGGTGACTGCCGCGAATCACTTCCAGGCAGCCGTTGTACTCGTCTGTATCTACCAGCGGCAGCCAGAAATTCACCATGAAGGTCTGCATCACGTCCGGGTCCAGAAAACCGATGTCCTGGTGCCAGTCCACGATGGAAGTCTTGTCTGGCAGTTTGGCCCGGGAATTGAACTGGGGATGGACGAGGATCTCCGGACCAATGAGGGATTCGACGACGTCGAGAATCCCGGGCAGGGTCATGACGTGAAACATGCCGGCGGTCTTCCGCTTGCCCAGTACGGCTTCCAGCAGTTCTTTGCAACGCCCGTCCATCGCTTCGTGAATCAGGTACAGTCTGCGCTCAAATGGCTCGTTCGTGAACCGGTCTGCCAGTTTGCCGTCTGCGTAGTAGCGCTCCGCCCATGCGTCGACGACCTCGTTCAATTCCGCGATCAGGGGATCAAGCGAAGCGGGCTCGAAGAGCCTTTCGACGGGAAGGAAACCGTCTTCAAGATACTGGCTGATCTGGTGTTCGGTCAAACCGGTCGCCATGACGCGAGTCCTTGAGGTGATTGGGCCAGGTCTTGAGGTGGCTGGACCAGATAGAGTCCATGATGCTCGGTTAAGGCCATTGATACGCGAAAACGATATGGTTATACTCTGCAAATGTCAATAAACACGCGCTGAGAAGAGCATCAAGGCCGAAGCGTCCAATTAGTACCGATTTCGGAGGATTTCCATGGCTTTCGACCTGGTTCTGTCGGGGGCGACGATCGTCGATCCGTCCCAGCAGAAGAACGAAAAAGGCGACGTCGCGATCAGAAACGGCAGAATTGCCGAGATTTCCGATCATCTCGAAGCCGGGGCCCATAGGACGATCGACGTAACGGGTAAGTACCTGACTCCAGGCTGGATCGACCTGCACGCCCATGTCTACGCAGGCGCCACGACCTTCGGCATCAAGGCCGACGCCCTCTGCCTGGCCACCGGGGTAACGACCATCGTAGACGCCGGGAGCCCGGGATGGACCAACCTGCGCGGATTTCTCGAGTACATCATCGAACCGTCCCGCACCGAAGTGCTCACCTTCGTCCATATCAGCAGCATCGGACTCCTGAACGCCATGCGCGGTGAAATGGAGGACATCAAGAACGCCGATCCCGAGCACACGGCACGGGTCATTTCGATGTGGCCGCAACATTGCGTCGGCGTGAAGGTCCGGCAGGGCGTCTTCCAGGTGGGAAGCCACGGCGTGGAACCGCTCAGGCGGGCCATCGAAGCCGCCGAGATGGTAGACACCCGGGTCATGGTGCATATCGACAAAGGGGTCGCCCTGCCGAGTATTCTGGAACTGCTTCGCCCGGGCGATATCGTAACCCACTGCTACCAGGGCAAGGGCGATCATATTCTCGGCGACGACGACCGGGTGATCCCGGAGGTATATGAAGCCAGAGATCGCGGCGTGTTCTTCGACCTGGGCCACGGCGCCGGGAGCTTTCATTACGGGATCGCGAAACGGGCGGTCGAACTGGGGTTTCTGTCCGACGTGATCAGTACGGACCTACACGTATACAGCCTGAAGTCGCCGGTGTACAGCCTTCCTGAAACAGCTTCGAAGCTGCTGAACATGGGGCTGGATCTCGAGGAGATCGTCCGGCAGACGACCGTCAGTCCCGCAGGCGTATTGAACCGGTCGAACGACATCGGCACACTCAGGACCGGAAGTGTCGCCGATATCGCCGTATTCGGCCTGGAAGAGGGCCGGTTTATCTTTACCGACGCCCACGGCCGGCAGGAAGCCGGCGAGCGGATGATCACTCCACACCTGACCGTGCGGGAGGGACAGGTGTATTATCCCGACGACCTGAAAGACGAGGTCGCGGAAACGTTGAGCCGGGCCGAGGAAATGGTGGGGATAACGGGGGTGCCCTACGGCGCCATAAGGGACATCAGGAAGGTGCGGTGAAAGGACCATTCTGCACCTCCCTTAAACCGCCGATCACTCACTTGAGATTGCGGGAAAATTGGAGTGACAAATTAATTCTATTTGTTTTATTACGTTTAGTACTATTATATTACGCACCAGGAGGCAGCATTGAAAGAAAGCAAGGCAGACTGAACGAAGCGAACCGAACAAATGGCATGAGAAAACGGGATTGAACATCTGGAAATGAACGTGCCTGCGAAAGTACCACGCGGCATCAACGTAATCGATTTAGTACGAAACGTATCATTGATTTCGAGTAGACCGACAGAGAAGAAAAAACAGGTGAAATGGACAAAAACTGCACGGGAAAACGGGATTGGGGATCCGGAAGTGAACGTGCTGTCGAGGGATCACGGCAGACCAACGTAATCGATTTAGTACGAAACGTATCAATAAATTCAAATGGATCGGCGATGAAAGCGAGGATGAGAAAATGGGAGAAAACAGCGCGAATCCCCGAATCACCAAAATAGAAACCGTCGTCTTCGAATACACGGTTGAAAACATGGGCGTGGATTACAATGGCTTCAACCTGGTGTACGAAAAAGGCGGCAAGCGCAAGCTCGGCGGCGGGTTGCTGCGGATCCACACTAGCCTGGGCGTTGTCGGTGAATACGTGGGTGGTCCTTCGCCCTCCGGGGCCGCGGTCCAGTATCTGCTGGGCAGCAATCCCTTCGAGCGGGAGAAGATCTACAACGATCTGAAGCGCGGCCTGCGGCACACCGACCGGACCCAGATCGGCGCGGTGGACGTGGCGCTGTGGGATTTCGCCGGCAAGTATTACAACGCGCCAGTCTATCAGTTACTGGGGGGTTACAGGACCTCCCTGCCCGCCTATGCCAGCACTTACCACGGCGACGAAAACGGCGGTCTGCACACGCCCGAGGCCTTCGCGGACTTCGCCGAACAGTGCCGGGACCTGGGATATCGCGCCTTCAAGATCCACGGCTGGGGCAACGCCCCCATCGAGCGCGAGGTCGCCAACGTGAAAGTCATGGGAAAACGCGTGGGAGACGACATGGACCTCATGATCGACCCCGCCTGCGAATACAATACCTGGGCGGACGCGCTGAAGGTGGGCCGGGCCTGCGACGAAGCCGGGTTCTTCTGGCTGGAGGATCCCTACAAGGACGGCGGCGTGTCCATATTCGGCCACAAGAAACTGCGGGAACACATCACCACGCCGATCCTGCAGACGGAGCATATCTTCGGGTTGGAACAGCATGTCGATTTCGTCGTCAACGGGGGAACGGATTTCGTGCGGTCCGGGGTCTACGAGGACGGCGGCATCACCGGCGTGATGAAGATCGCCCACGCGGCCGAGGGACTCGGTCTGGACGTGGAACTCCACGGCGGCGGACTCGCCCACCGCCACATCATGGCATCCGTCCGAAACAGCAACTACTACGAACTGGGGCTCGTACACCCCGGAATCAAGCAAACCAAGCCGCCCGTTTACGCGCCCGAATTCACGGACGAGCTGGAAAACATCGATGCGCACGGATGTGTTCCGGTACCCCAGGGTCCGGGCCTGGGCGCCGAGATCGACCGGGACTACATTGAGGCGCATCGCGTCAACACGATCGTGCACGAGGCCTGAATCAGGCAGACTGGTTCGAGCCGGCCAGCATCTCCCGGACCCGCTTGACGACCTGCTTTTCGTCGCGCGTCATCTTCTCCAGTTCGTACATGTCGTCCGAAAGCTTGTCTCGGTGATCTTCCAGCGGATACAGGTGGGGCAAGTCGAAGAACCAGCTGAAGACGTACCGCTGGAATATGTTCAGGCGGGGATAGTCCTCGGTCCACGGACTGGCGTTGTGCAGGAGCCGCGTGGAGAAGATGATCACGTCTCCCGCTTCCATGGGTATCGTGATCGATACGGGCGGGTTGTGTTCGACGGCCAGGCCTTCCGGCTCGGGGACCGTGGATTTGTGGCTGCCTGGCACAAGGCAGAATCCCGTGCCAGGCGGCACGTCGGCCAGGGCGATCCACGTGGCCAGGTGGCTGCAGTAGATCTCGCCGTCGGCCACCTGGAAATCGTTGTTCGGATTGCGGAACCCGTGGGATACCTTGACCCCGTCGTCATCCCGATGAAAGCGCAGGTCCTCTGCGCCCTTGACCATGTGCGTGAAGACGCAGTGCATCAACCGGGGGCAACCCCAGGTCAGCCCGGCCACCACGCGGATGATCTCCGGGTTCATGTTGAGCCACTGGAATATCTCGTGTCCGTAATGGATATGGCCGATATGGGTCTTGTTCGGCTCCTGCCGCCCGCGCTTGAGCGGCGCGGGCAGGGCTGCCTCGTCCGCGGCCAGCCAGCCGTCCAGGACCGGCCGCATCACGGCCAGGTCGGTTTCCGGGACGACACCGGTCAGCAGCAGGTATCCCTGCAGTTCGAAGTGCCACTTCTCTTCGGGCGTCAGCAAAGACGGCTCTTTCTGTTCGGCCATGCCTCCTCCCTGTCCCTGTGGCTTCACCATGCCGTTGCCCTTCAGCCCCGCTCCAGCTTCCACACGTCCGAGACCATGTGACTGCCCGCAACAATCCAGATTGCATCGTCGTATACGTAAACACTGGCCGCATGGCGGGCCGGCCAGGGCGTGTCGGGCACTTCGAACCAGGCCATGCCGTCCGACGAATACCACACGTCATTCAGGTCCCGGCGATTCCATCCACCCAGCACCCACATCCTTCCGTCGAATACCGCCGTAGCATGATACTGTCGCGGCGACCAGGGCGCGTTACGGGTGTGACATATCCAGTGGACGCCATCGGCGGTACTCCATGCGTCGTTCCGGAACGTGCGTTCTGGCGTGTCCGGCGTATCATACGTTCCGCCGCCGAGGATCCAGAGGCGGCCGTCGTGGACCACGCTGCCGCCCACCATCCCCCTAGACGCCCACCGGGGTTCCTTCGGCTCTAACGGCGTCCACGCGATTCCGTCCGACGAAACCCACGCATCATCGTAGAAACGGTCCGTCCCGCCGGCGAACCCGGGCATGGCCTGACCGCCCCAGACCCAAAGCTTCCCTTCGTAGGTAGCCGTACCGTGCAACACGCGGGGAGCCCAGGGCGCCTCCTCGAGAACACAGCGCCAGTCCAGACCGTCAGCGGACACCCAGACGTCGCCCTGGTGATACCCCTGGTTCGCATCACCGCCGACCAGCCACATGGCGCCGTCGTGCACGGCGTATCCGCCCGTATGCCTTCCCGCCCAGTCTTTCTTTGCGTCGAATGGGCCGCCTAGATATGTGTTTGGTTTGACCAGCGACCAGTCGCGTCCGTCGGAAGACCGCCAGACGTCGTTGCTGCAGATTCGGGGGAAATGAACCTTGTGGCGCGGATTCCAGCCTCCGATCAGCCACATGGCCTCATCGAATACCAGCGCACCGGCTCCGTCGCGCGGCGCGAAGGGCGCGCGGGCAGTCACCTGTCTCCACTGAAAGCTCAATTTCGGATCACTGCCCTACTGATCAAGCGCCAGGAATCTCGTCCAGGTCCTTGCTGCACTGTTCAAGCACCTTCATCAGGTTGAAGTCTCCGCCCCAGGGTACGAGACTGGCACCCAGGCTGCGGTACTGGGCCACCTGCTCAGGGGTACCCGCGGTAATGCCCCACGCCTTGCCGTGCCGTTCGGCGGCGTCCGAGATCCGCGATATCGCGTCGTCCAGCGTCCAGTTGACGTTGGGGTCGGTTTCCAGGCGCCGCGTCAGGTCGGCCGGACCGATGAAGACCACGTCGATGCCTTCGACAGCCGCGATGGCGTCCACGTTCCGCAGGCCTTCCACGGTCTCGATCTGGCCCACGATGAAGGTCTCCCGGTTGGCGTCCTCGAAATAGGTCGAACCCTCATTCCACACTTCGATACCGAAATCTCCGTCAATACCCGCGCCGTCGATGCCCCGGTTGCCCAGGGGCGGGAACTTCGTGCAGTCGACGACGTGGCGCGCTACGTCCGCCGTCGACATGAATGGTATCATGAATCCGGTCGCGCCGTCTTCAAGGTACCGGTACAGCCGGGTCCTTTCCAGGGTCGGCGGACGCACCATGCAATCGATGTCGTGCTGCCTGCACATGGCCAGGATCGACTGCACCTCCCTGGAATCCATGGCCCGGTGCTCCAGGTCGAACCACAGGCCGTCGAACTTGAAATGGGCGGCGTAACGGATGTAAAACGGCAGGTAATGGCCGAGTCCCGCCATCCGGACGAAGCCGGAGAAACGGAGCTTGGAGAGGACCTTGCTCGTTCGCATGCTGGATCCTTTCGGAACGGTAGTGCGGAGATGGGAACGCGTTAACCTGTGTACTGTTGAATTCTACTACATGAACTCACAAGATTCGGTGCACCGTCAGATGGTGTCAAGGTATATTGGTCATAGGAGGGGCTTGCTTGTAATACGCTATCGCGGAATCGATGTGGCATGGTTACGATCTCGTTGTCGTCTACTGAAATGCGATATATGTTGGAATGGAGATTGGCTGATCTGTCATTATGGCGTCGGTATGTAATTCAAAGGAGAATTCCAAAATGATGCCAAACCTGTCGACCGCAGCGATCGGTGCACCCATTACTCGACTCGGCGTTTCTTTCTTCCCGGTCTATCTCCCAGGCAACATACTGCCGGAGATAACCACAGGAATCCATTCGAAACTCGTTGTACGTGAGCTCGAAGAAGCACAGGTGAGCGCTTTGCTGGCCGTCAACCCGACCGATACGCCAGTGCTGGTTGTTGATGGCGAACACTTTCTGGGTGGCAAGCAGAACCGAGCCATAAATGCCACTGCACTGATTCCAGCCCGGTCTGAACGTACCCTTCCGGTCTCATGCCTGGAAGAGGGGAGGTGGGGAGAGGTCCAGGCATACCAGCGCGACGAAGTGCATGCGTCACCGCGGATCCGCAGGATGATTCAGGAAGGTGTTTATGACTCGATGGCTCAGGAACAGTCTCGCTCAAGCAACCAGGCCAACGTCTGGTCCGAAATCCAGGACGAGTTGCAAATCAATCAGGCCTACTCCGAAACGGGGGCTGCCGCCGAAAACCATCGGCAGATCTATCAGCGCGATGCGAAGCGCGCCGCTGCCGCTAAAGAGCTTACCGTCCTCGGACCGTTACCCGGGCAATGCGGAATCGCGGTATCCCACGGTCCCTGGATTACGACGGTGGAACTGTTCGGCGCCCCACACCTGCTGGTCCAGCACTGGGGAACGCTGATTCGGTCCCACCTGTTGGAGCGCCCCAAACACTCCGGCTTTCCTTCGGTGGACAAAGCACTGTGGGTTATACGTCGATTTGCCACCATGGGAGTTCAGGAAGCGCCAGGCATAGGACTCGGTACCGACTTACGAGTTCGCGACAAGAAGAGGATCGGTCAAGCGTTGATGCATGAGGAGAACCTGGTGCACGGCAGTTTCTGGATGCGTCATGCCGAGGCGGCATGACATTTACCTTTCTAAAGAAAGCGAACACCATGGCCACCCTGACCATCACCACCCCCATGCCGCCCCCGGCCTGGGCGCTCCTGCAGAAGGAATCCCTGAAAGCCCAGGCCCGGGCCTGCGAATACTTCTACGACCGTTACTTTGATGAACGGGGCTACATGCGCTGCGTGCCCCGGTGGGGCGGCGACGACGGACCCGACGACGCCATCGAGAACCTGACCGGATGGCCCATTCTGTACATGATGGGCGGTCCGGAGAAGCTGCTCGACCTGTGCAACCTGGCGCAGGACGGTCATATCCTGCAGTACACCGAGGCGAAGACGGTGGACGTGCCCTTCTGCCGGGACGGGATGTACTACAAGGAGTTTCCCGTCATGTTCGACTGGCTCCACAACGGAGAAAGCATGTCGGTCTTCGGCGACCTGGGCCTCTGCGACCCGAAGGCGGAGGAATTCGAACGCCGGGTACGGTTGTGGTCGGGCTTCTACATGGACGAGGACCCCGGGGCGCGGAACTACGACCCGGAACACCGGATCATCCGCAGCCTGTTCAACGGGAGCCGCGGCCCCATGCTGCGCAAGGCAGAGGCTATAGACTGGGCGGGCGATCCCATCGAGGAGGGCCGCTTCGTCCTGGCCCACGGCGAACGCAACTTCGAGGAGATGCTGGGCCATTTCAAGGACTACACCGACGTGATCGGCGACCATCCCTCCAACATGCTGGCGACGGGGCTTGCCTTCAACGCGTACGCGCTGACGGGCGAGGACAAGTACCGGAACTGGATACTGGAATACGTGGACGCCTGGGTCGAACGCACCCGGGCAAACGGCGGCATCATCCCAACGAATATCGGGCTGGACGGAACCATCGGCGGCGCCTGCGACGGCAAGTGGTACGGGGGATGCTACGGGTGGGGATTCACGACCGCCGCGCCCCAGGACGGCCGGATCGTTCACCGAGACACGATACACCTGGGCCTGTCGGGCTTCAGCCACGCGTTGCTGCTGACCGGGGACCGGTCCTACGCGGCGCCGTGGAGCGAGATGATCGACCTGATCAACGAAAACGGCCGGGAAGAGGACGGTCAGATGGTGTACCCAAATAAACATGGGGATGACGGCTGGTACAACTTTACCCCGGGACCCTACAGCGTCGGTGCGATGGAGACCTGGTACTGGTCATTGGCGGAGGAGGCGAGGGTGCGCTGCCCGGATAACCCGTGGCTGCGCTTCCTGGCCGGGGAGAACCCGGATTACCCCGATGAGGCTTTGCGCGCCGACCTGGCGACCGTCCGTGAGAAGGTGGAATGTGTGCGCAACGACCCAATGACGCCGGACACGCGCCTGTCCGATAATACCAACGGCTTCAACCCGGCGATCCCCGAAACGCTCTTTCAGCAGACCATGGGCGGGCCCGCGCCGAAGCGCGCCCAGGCGGTCCACTGCATGTTCCGGTACTTCGATCCGCTGGAGCGCCGGCCGGGTCTCCCGGATGACGTGGCCGCGCTCGTGGATTCGATCGGCGAGGAGCGATCCGCGGTAACCCTGGTCAACCTGAACCCGGTACATCCCGCGGAAGTGATTATCCAGGGCGGAGCGTACCGGGAGCACGCGTTGAAATCGGCATCGGTGGACAACGTGAAGGTGGAGATAGCCGGCGACTATCTCAAACTTCAACTCGCGCCCGGTTCCGGCGCCCGGCTCGTGATCACACACGAGCGTTACACGAATCAACCCACACTTGATTTCCCCTGGTAGATCCGGGTACGCCCGGGAAAGCGACGGTCCTGTTCATCCGAGCGTGTTAAGTAGCGTAACAAGCAACTTCAGTAAAACCGCCCGTCACTCCACCGTCCTGAACGGACTATTCCCCACCCCCGGCCAGACCCGTATCACGCCCAACGTGGCCCGGACGCCGATCCAGGCCGCCGTCATCATCCAGATCCAGTCCAGGGCGTGGGGACCGGCGAGCAGTCCGGCCGCACCCACGCCCGTCGCAAGGATCACGGCGTTCCTCAGGTACCGGTAGTCCCCCGAGCCCCAGTGCAGTCCGTCGGTGGCGAAGGCCAGCGCGTTGAGCGGTTGTACGGCAATGGCGATGATCCAGGCCGAATAGAAATAGGGAACGGCGCTGGGAGGCACCAGCAGATCGACCACAAGTCCGCTGCCCAGCCACAGGACGAATCCCAGCACGCAACCCGACCACACGCTCCAATGGCAGACGATCCGGGCCACTTTCCTTGCGCTGCCGATCCTTTCGCCGCCGAGAAAGTAGGCGACCAGGCTCTGGCCCGTGACGGCAAGGGCGTCCAGCACGAAGGTGCCGAACATCCACACCTGTCTGATCGCCTGGTGGGCGGCCCCGATATCTGCTCCCCCATGCGTAGCTTCGCGGGTAGTAAGCAGGAGAAACAGGTTCAGTACGCCGGTGCGTATGAAGAGATTGGTACCCGCGCGCATCAATCGGCGGACCGCGCTGAAATCCACCTGGAAGGACCAGCCGAGTTTGCGCCTGACGATCCAGATCGACCAGACCGCACCGATCCAGTAGGCGACGACGCTGGCCACTGCCGCGCCGGCGATGCCCAGTGCGGGCACTGGGCCGGCGCCGAAAATGAGGATCGGGTCCAGTACGATGTTGATGCCGTTGATGCCGAGGGCGATCCAGAGCGGCGAGCGCATGTCCTGAAGGCCCCGCAGTGCGCCGCTGGCTGTCAGCGTGATCAGGATGGCCGGCGCGCCGTACCAGCGCCAGAAGATATAGTCCGCTGCCCCATCGTGTATTGCGCCCGACGCACCGAGCAACGTGGCCAGGTACGAGGTGAGCGGGACACCGAGGAGGACGACCAGCAGCCCGAAAGCCATGCTCATGATGATACCCAGGCTGCTCATGGAAACGGACCGGGGCCGGTCGTTGTCGCCTTCGGCCTGGGCCACTTCGGTCTGGGTGCTGATGCCGAGGAAGTTGAATACCCAGAAGAGTCCCGATAAAGCTACCGCGCCGACCCCGAGAGCGGCCAGGGACTCCGCGCCCAGTCGTTTGATGAAGGCCGTGTCCACGAGACCGGTAAGCGGTTCCGCGATGAGCGAGAGCAGAACGGGGAAGGACAGACGCACGAGCGTGACGTGGGGCCTGTTCGAAAAAGGATGGTCGGACGAAGTGCCCGCGGGCTTTGAATCGCGCATGTTCACTTAACCGGCGAACCGGTCCACCGCGAGGAGATCGAGGTCGATATCGGTCTGCTCGCCGCTCAGGATCTGGCGGACCAGCTTCCCGGTCACCGGTCCGAGGGAGACCCCGATCATGGCATGGCCGGCGGCCACGGTCAGATTGGGAATGCCCGGGGCCCGGCCCAGAAAGGGCAGGCCGTCGGGCGTACAGGGACGCAATCCGCACCAGGTCTCGACGATCTCGTGAGACCCGATATCGAAGGACGGCAGGTATCCGGACACGGCATTGAGTATGGCGGCGACGCGGCGGCGGTTGATGGACCGGTCCATGCCGGCCAGTTCCAGGGTGCCTCCGATACGCAGCGTGTCGCCCATGGGCGTGACGGCCACCCGGGACTCGCTCAGCATGAAGGGCTGTTCCGGCCAGTTGGACGGCCGTCTCAGGGTAACGCTGTACCCCTTGGCCGGCTGGATGGGCAGCCGGACTCCGGCGAGCGTGCCGAGCGCGGCCGACCAGGAACCCGCCGTGAGCACCACCTCTCCCGCCGCGACGTCCCCCCGGGTCGTGTGAACTGCCGTTATGCGCCCCTCTTCTTTCGTGAAGCCCGTTACTTCCGCCCCGGGTCGGACGTCAACCCCCTGCCGCTCCAGGTATGACGCCAGGCTCCGCACGAATTTTCCGGGCGTCAAATGGGCGTCCTGCCTGAAGTGCAGGCCGCCCACGGCATTCAGTTCCAGCCCCGGAAGCGCTTCGGCCAGCCCATCCGGTGTAAGCTCGTCGATTTCAAGACCGTAGGAAGAAAGGAGGCGATATTCCTCTTCGCCTTCCTCCATACCCTCCGGTGTTCGATACAGGGCCAGCACGCCGCGCCGATGGTAGTCGAACTCCACCCCCTCCAGCTTATCAAGCCCGTCGAAGAGCGACAGGCTTTTCAAACTCAGGTCCCGGATCAGCGGAATAGCTCGGCGCATCCTGTCTTCACTGCTCGCCTTCCAGAACGCCCAGAGCCAGCGGATCAGCGACGGGTCCAGCCGCGGCTTGATGTAGAAGGGGCTGTCCGGCCTGAACATCCATTTCAGGCCCTGCGACACGACGCCCGGCGCCGCGAGCGGCACGCTGTGGCTGGGCACGACGAGTCCCATGTTCCCGTGGGAAGCGCCGGACCCGATCTCCCCGCGGTCCACGAGCACGACCCGGAAACCCGCTTCGCGCAGGTAGTACGCGGCGCAGACGCCCACCGCGCCGCCTCCGATAATCAATACGTCTGTTTTATCCATGAAGATATCGGATGGTCAGGGCGGCGACCGGCCACAGCAAATCAGCGGCGTGCTACATGCAATACGCCGGTTGATTCCATGCAATTCGCGGCGATTCAGTGGCGGGCGATGTACATTTCTGTGAAATTCACGGTCTGGATAGATATGATCGGCACTACGCGGCCGTCCCGGTCCTGCTTGACGCCCCGGAGATAGGGTTTTCGCAGTTCGGTGATCACCGGATGGAAGAGAAAGACGGCCCCCGCCTCCTCCGCCAGGATGCGCTCGGCCCGGGCGTACAGGTCGTAGCGGACCGCGGGGTCCATATGGGTATTGGCCCGGTCGAGCAGGCCGTCGAATTCCGCGTGCAGCCAGTCATGGCGGGCATATCCCCTGGGCTGGGACCGCCACAGGAGGCCAAGCATGTTGGAGGGATCCGGGTAGTCGTAGACGAAGACCAGCATGCCCATGGGGATCTGCCACTGGAACAGGTTCTCGTTGAAGATGTTGCGCTGCTGGTACCTGATTTCGAGTTCAATGCCCAGCGTCTCCTTCAGCATGGCCTGCACGGCCTCACCCGCGATGCGGTTGATCCCCGTATCGGCCACCCGCAGCCAGAGTTCCGTCTTCGGGAAGCCCCGTCCATCCGGATAGCCCGCTTCCGCCATCAGCCGCCGCGCCTCATCGGGATCGTAGGTCTGGGACGCCTTGAACCGATCCGCCGAATAACCGGGGAAGCCCGGCGGGAGCATGGAGTAGGCCGGGATGGCGAGATCGTTGAGGACCGTGCTGCTCAGCACCGACCGGTCGACGGCGTGCGCGATGGCCCTCCTGACCCGGGTGTCGTCGAAGGGAGGCTGCCGGGTCTGGAAGAACAGGTACCACGTGGTGAACTCCGGCATCCGGTGAATCTCCCGCACGAGTTCACTGTCCTGAAGCACCCGCTCGTAGTCGATGGGATCCAGGCGATAGGCGTCGACCTCACCGTTTTCATAGGGCAGCGTGCCCGGCCGCTGGGCGCCGATGAACTTGACAATGATCTCCTCGAGCAACGCCTTGTGGGGACCGTTGTAGTTCGGGTCCAGCGTGAACGTCATGTCGGAACCCGTGTTCCATTCCGCCAGCCTGTAGGTGAAATTGGACACGCAATGCCCCGGTTCGGTCCATTTCGCGCCGAATTTCTCCACCTGCCACCGTGGTACGGGCGAGGATGTGATAAAGGAGACGATGTAGGGCAGGTACGGACAGGGCCCCTCCGTCTCGATCTCGAAGGTGAGATCGTCCACCGCGCGGATACCCACCTGCTCCACGTCCGTCAGTTCGCCCTGGTTGAAGGCCCGGCCGTTCTTGATCACGTAGTAGAGAAAGGCGTAGATGTTCCCGCTGGCCGGATCCAGCATGCGGCGAAAGGAGTACTCGAAATCCTGGGCCGTGACGTCCCTGCCGTCGCTCCACCGCGCGCCTTCGCGGAGGTGGAAGGTCCACGTCCGGCCGTCTTCCGAAGATTCCCAGCGGTCCGCCGCGGCGGGCACCAGTTCGTTGTTTTCGTCCAGCAGGACCAGTCGCTCGAAGGCGAAGTACGTGCCGTCGGCTTCGTAGGCCGCCACGCTGATGTCCAGTGTGGATGGCTCACGGAACATGTAGCGGAACCGCTGCTGGTCCGGCGGAGCCGCGTCCTCCGGCAACTGGCGGCCGATGGAATTGACCCAAGTCTCACTGGCGTCCTGCTGAGTATCCTGATCGGCGCCGCATCCGTTCAGAAAAAGGACGGCTACCGCAAGGCAGGCGTATCCAGCAAGCCCCGCGCCCTGAGTGCCAGTAAGCCCCGCCCCTTGAGTGCCAGGGAGACCCGCGCCTTTGAAGAAGGTGCCCATACAACAGATTCCTTGTCTGAACTATCAGCCGTCTTTCGGCAGATGCTCCGTATAGAATCGTACCCAGTTCCGGTACATGATCTTCTCGATGTCTTCCCGGGCATAGCCCCGCTCTTCGAGGATGGGGGCCAGCAACTGGTAATCGGCGATGGAATCGACATCGGAGGGCGCTCCGTCAATGCCGCCCTGGCCGTCGGTATCTCCGCCGATCGCCGCATGATCGGCGTTGCCGGCCAGCTGGCACACGTGATCGATATGATCGGCCACGTGGCTCAGTGAAATATCCTCGCGGCGGAAATAGTCCCGGCGTTTGTATCCTTCGGTGTTCGACCAGTCGAGGATATACCATGGACAGAGCATCCAGGTGTCCATGGACGCGCCGACGACACCGCCCCTTTCGATCACGATCCTGAGCTGTTCGTCGGAGAACTGACGCTGGCCGGGGACGAGGGCCCGGCAGTTCTGATGACTGGCCAGGATCGGACCATCGTACAGATCCACGGCTTCGAAGAAGCTCTCGTCCGATATGTGCGTCATATCGAGTAGCATGCCGCAGGAGGACATCTCGCGCAGCAACTCCCTGGCGGGAGCAAACAGCCCGCCCACGGAACCCGTGCCGTGAGCGTAGGTGCTCGGGCCGTAGTGGGTAAGGCTCACTACACGGACGCCCGCTTCGAACCATTCATGGACCTGGCCGGGCCAGAGGATCGGATCCGCGCCTTCCATGCCGAGGACGAAACCCACGGGCAACGCATCCGTATCTTCCGCTTTTTCCCAAATACCCACATGCTTTTCCAGGGCCTGCCCGTCGGTAAGAACGACGCCTTCCCCCTGTTCCGCCAACACGTGGTAGTAGGCGAGCTGTCCGCGGGCGGCCCCGTAGACGGCCGCGGTCCCCACCAGGCCCGACAATATGCTGTTCTCACGCTTGCGGCGCACGGTGAACTTCATCAGGGCGGCAGCGACTCCACCGCGGCGCATCTCGGGCAGGCAGGCGAAGGCGACGTTGTCCGGATGTTCATCGGCCGCGCGCATATCGGCCAGGGAACACGTGACGTCCCGGTTGAGTTCGATGCCGCCATACGCCATGGGATAGTCGCCGTCGAAGATGAGCATGGAAAAACGATACCGGGCGGTTGGCGGGGTGTCAATACAATTAACCCGCACATCCCTTTTTGGTGCCGGCCGCTGCCTGTCCTTGCGCTCGCGCGGCCATGGGCGTATAATAGGCGTCCGTGAAAGGCGTCCGTGAAACCAGGATCGTAATCCGGTCGTCAAATCGGTAAGACAGACCGTTCCTTTTGATCGAACCGGCCATCTCGGATACACACCGATGCGCGCATGTGTACTTGTTGAACCCGGACGGATCGAGACCCGCGACGATGTCGACATGCCCGTCGCGGGACCGGACGACGTTGTCGTACAGGTAAAATCCGCCCTCACCTGCGGTACGGATTTGAAAGCGTACCGGAGAGGGCATCATCTTATGCCGCCCCCGACCCTCTTCGGCCACGAGTTTTCAGGGGTGATCGTCGACAAAGGGAAGAGGGTGGAACGGTTTTCCGTCGGGCAGCCCGTCATGTCCGTACACACGGCGCCCTGCGGGAAATGCCTTTACTGCAGGCGATCGCTTCAGAACCTGTGCCCGCACCTGACGAAAACAATGGCCCTGGGCGCCTACGCCGAATATCTGAAGGTTCCCGCCCCGGTGGTCGACGCGAACATGTATCCCAAGCCCGATGACCTCGACCATCGCGAGGCAGCCATGCTGGAGCCGCTGTCCTGCGTGGCCTACGGCATCAGCCAGGCGCCCGTCGGATCTTCCGAATCGGCGGTCGTCATCGGCGCCGGCGCCATCGGGCTGCTGCACGTCATGGTGCTGAAGGAAATGGGCGTAAAGCGGGTTATCGTATCGGGGCGCCACGACTACCGTCTCGAGACCGCCGCGAGGGTCGGCGCGGATCTCGTCATCGACAGCGACCGGGAGCATGCCACCGAAGCGGTGCTGGAAGCCACCGGGGGCCACGGGTCGCCCGTCGTCTTCGAGTGCACCGGGCTGCCGGCCGTCTGGGAGGAAGCCGTCACCATGGTCGACAGGGGCGGCTGCGTCGTCCTTTTCGGAGGCTGCCCCGGCGGCACGACGGTTACCTACGACACCGCCAGGCTCCACTACGACCAGATCACCCTGAAGGGCGTTTTTCACTTTACGCCGGAAGCAGTCCGGAACGCCTACCATCTGCTCGCGGACGGACGACTCGACGTCACCCCCCTGATCACGGGCGATCGCACGCTGGAAGAAGTGCCGGAGACTTTTCGGAATTTCCTGGGGAATAGTACAATGAAGTATGCGATCATTCCCTGATCCCGAGGCATAGCCCATGAAAGCGGCCAAGGTTTACGACGTCGACGACATCCGGATCGAGGAGATGGCCACGCCGGTCATCACGGCGCGAGACGCCCTGGTGAAGATGCGCAGCTGCGGCATATGCAGTGGAGACGTTACGCCCTGGTACATCCGCCGGAAAGCGCCTCTCGTCATCGGGCACGAGCCCACCGGGGTCATCGAAGCGCTGGGCGAAGAAGTGGAGGGGTTGTCGGTGGGCGACCGGGTGTTCATACATCACCACGCGCCCTGCTACCGCTGCCGCCACTGCCGCCGTGGCAATTTCACCATGTGCGTCACCTGGAAGCAGACCCGGCTCGATCCGGGCGGTGCGGCAGAGTATGTCCGTGTGCCCGAAATCAACCTCCGCTACGATACCCTGGTCCTGCCGGATTCGGTTTCCTTCGACGACGGCGCACTGATCGAGCCCGTGGCCTGTTCTGTGAAGGCGATCGAACGCGCCCGAGTCCGACCCGGTGACATCGTGCTCGTCATCGGACTGGGACTCATGGGGATGTTGAACGGGATCGTGGCCCGGCACTACGGCGCGAAGACGGTCATCGGGGCCGACAGGGTGGACTATCGGCTGAATAAGGCGCTCGAACTCGGCATGGACCACGTCGTGGACGTGCGGGACCATGACCTGGCCGAGTCCGTGCATGAACTCACCGGCGGAGTCATGGCCGACGCGGTGATCGTCGGCCCCGGCAGCATCCCCGCGATGGAGGCCGGACTGACCTGCGTCGGCAAAGGCGGAATCGTGCTTCTTTTCATGTCCTCGCCGGAGGAGGATGTGCTTGCCTTCAGGCCCTTCGACCTGTACTTTAACGACGTATCGATCGTGTGCAGTTATTCCTGCGGTCCCCACGACACCCGCATGGCGCTGGACCTGATCGAGGCAGGTGTGGTGACTTCCGACGAGGTCGTCACCCATCGATTTCCATTATCGGAGACGCGGCGGGGCATGGAGGTCACCGCCGCCGCCCGGGATTCGCTGAAAGTGTTGCTACAAATCAACGCGTGAAAACCGCTTCAACGCATGTTCTCGTTGGTTCATTAAGTAGAAGGAGGAGTAGAAATGTCTGAATATGATATCCGGGAGCAGCTTCCCGGCAGCAACATACCCTATCTCAAGATCGCCATCGGCATCGTTGTGCTCCTGGTGTTGTACAACTCTTACGCCGTAATAGGCGCCGGGGAGCGCGGCGTGGTGTTCAGCAAGTTCGGTGGCGTCCAGGAACGCGTCCTGTCCGAAGGCCTGCAGTTCAAACTGCCCTTCATCGAAGATGTGATCCCCGTCGACGTCAAGATCAAGAAATCGGAAACGGCCGCCACGGCTTCCACCAAGGATCTGCAGACCGTCTCTTCGACGATTGCGCTGAACTATCACGTGGATCCCGGCGCAGTGAACACGGTCTACCAGGAAATCGGGATCTTCTTCAAGGAGCGGGTCATCGATCCGGCGGTGCAGGAAGCCGTCAAGGCGGTATCCGCCCAGTACACGGCGGAAGAGCTGATCACGCGCCGAGCCGATGTCAAGGATGAGATCAAGGAGTCCCTCACGGAACGGCTGATAACCTTCAACATGATCGTGGACGAGTTCAATATCGTCGACTTTTCCTTTTCGCAGACCTTCAACCTGGCGATCGAGGCCAAGCAGACGGCCGAGCAGCAGGCCCTGAAGGCCCAGCGCGACCTGGAGCGCATCCGGATCGAAGCCGAGCAGAAGATCGCCCAGGCCGAGGCGGAAGCCGAGGCCCAGCGCCTGCAGCGTGCCACGATCACACCGACCCTGCTTCAACTTCGAGCGATCGAGAAATGGGACGGCCATTTCCCCCAGGTCATCGGCCAGGCCATGCCCTTCATCGATCTGAAGACGCTGGGGCCGCAGACCAGGTAGGTTGACCGGTTTTTCCCTCGAAACCGCGACGCGAAACGATCTCCATGCGCGCCGGGGATTATCCCTCGTGTGCGGAACGGGAGATCCGCGTACGCGACAAGGAGACAGGAGCCTTACATGATCGGCTTGAACAGTCCGGATTTCACGCGAGCCGTCACCTCGCAGTGGGACGGCGAACGGGGTCCGGACGGACGCCCCGTCGTGCCTGATAGCATTCTGGAACGGATGAAGAAGGTAACCATCGAGGAAGCCTGGGGCGTCATCGGCGGCAAGGGATACAACTACCAGTTCGCGGGGGACTGGCAGATCCTCCATCCCGATCGCACACTGGTCGGCCGCGCGGTAACCGGCGTGTATGTGCCCACCCGGCCGGACCTGGAAACGGCCATCCAGGCCGACGGCGAGAAACAGGGTTGCATAGGCGGCCAGAACTCCTGGGTAATCGATACACTCGAACCCAATGACGTGATCGTCATCGACCTCTTTGGAAAGGTCAAGTTCGGTACTTTCGCCGGTGACAATCTCGGCAATTCCATCTATGCCAAGACCGGTACCGGCATGGTCATAGACGGAGGGATCCGGGACCTGCAGAGGCTCTACGAGATCCCGATGATGTCTTATATCCGGGGGGTCGATCCCACGGCCATCGCCGACGTAACCCTGCTTGGCATAAACGTGCCCGTTCGTATTGGTCTCGAGGCTACCTGCGTACCCGGCGATATCGTACTCGGAACGCGGGAAGGGGTCATCTTCATTCCGCCGCACCTGGCGGAACAGGTCGTCATCGAATCGGAAGAAACCCGGATGCGGGATGCGTGGGGACACCAGCAGCTTCGCGAGGGCACCTACACGCCCGGCGAGATCGACCGCGAATGGACACCCGAAATGACGGCTGAATTCGAGGTCTGGCGACAGCAACAGGCCGCGGATGGCCAGTAAACGTCATCGTTACACCAGTAAGTACTAATGACAGTTCGATACCCACGAAGGGACGGAAGTGACCAGGAAATCCGCGCCCGCCCGTCATTCTATGCTTGGCAGGCCAGCCTGGAACATGTAGATTAGATCGAATCGTACTATTATTCATCATATCATATTATGGCCAGACAGTATACACCCACCCTGCTTGGATACGTGCTGCTGGGGATGTTGAATCAGCTTCCCCGATCGGGCTATGACGTCCGCATCGAGATTGAAACGGCCCCCGTGGGCCAGTTCAGCAGCAGCCCCGGCTCGATCTACCCCGCGCTTCAACAGCTTAAAAAAAACGGGTTTATCGACAGCGAAGTAGTCCATCGCTCCCGTTTGAAGCCAAGGGAAGTGTTTCACGTGACCGAGAAAGGGAAAAAGGCCCTCAGGGCCTGGCTGCGCAAGCGACTCGCCGTATCCGACCTGCGGGACAACCTTGCCGAACTGATGCTCAGGTTCCGCTTCATGGAGGACACGGCAAGTAACGAGGAAACCCTGCGGTTTCTTGCGGACTTCAGGCGCAAGGCAAAGACCTATGCCAGCATCCTCAACGCGCAGACCAGGGTGCAGGCCGAGTCTTCACCCCATCTCGCCCTGTCTTTGCAGCGAGAAATCGCCATGGTCAAAATGCACATCGAATGGGCGGGGCAGGCTATAGAAACCTTTGAAGAAATGAAGGCGCAAGAGTCGTAGCGTAGGGTTTCAACGCGATTCCAGACACGGCAACACGAACCCGGGAAAGGCAAGATCATCACATGCGACCGAACAAGCTCAGGCAAATCCTCAAGGACGGCCAGCCCTCCCTGGCCACTCATATTCACACCGTCTGGCCCTCCGTGGTCGAGCTTGTGGGACACACCGGCCGGTACGATTACGTCGAATTCGTGGGAGAATACGGACCCTATGACCTGCATGACCTGGACAACCTGGGCCGCGCCGCCGAGCTGCACGATCTCGGCCTGATGATCAAGGTCGACCAGGAGCCGCGGGGATTCCTGGCGCAGCGGGCCATCGGTTCCGGATTCCAGAGCGTGCTCTTCGCCGACTGCAAGACCCCGGACGATTTCCGTGCCTGCGTGGATATCGCGCGGCCGGATACGCCCGAATCCCAGGGTACCTACGGCGTAGCCACCCGAAGGTTTTCCTACATGGGATACGGTGGCGGCCAGGAATATGTAAACGCCCTGGATGAGATTGTCGTGGCGGCCATGATCGAAAAGGGACCCGCGGTGGATCACCTGGACGAAATCCTCGAGATCGATGGGATCGACATGATCCAGTGGGGGCCGGCCGATTATTCCGTGAACGTGGGCAAAATCGGTCAAAGAGAAGCGGTGAAAGAGGTCGAACGCGTGGTGATCGAGAAGTCCCTCGCCGCGGGCAGGAACCCCCGCGCGGAAATCAACACGGCGGACGATGCCCGGTATTACCTGGATCTGGGCGTGCGCCATTTCTGTATCGGGACGGACGTGCACATTCTGCACGGCTACTGGCGGCAGGAAGGAGACGAAATGCGCAAGGCGCTGGACGGCGCCTAGGCTCCGACCCATCAGGGCCCATACATGCCTCCTCCCACCAGGACCATTCATGTCCCGCCCCAACATCCTCTTCGTATTCGACGACCAGCACCGGTACTCCGCCATGGGTACCAGCGGAAATCCCGTCGTAAAGACCCCCAACCTGGACCGGCTCGCCGCCGAAGGCATGGTGCTGGACCAGGTGTTTTCCTGTTGCCCCATCTGCTCGCCCTACCGCGGCCAGCTCCTGACCGGGCGCTATTCCCACGTCAACGGCGTCATGGACAACGAGTACCTGCTGCACCGGGACCAGGCCTTCCTTCCCGAGGTACTTGGGGGCCATGACTACCGCACGGCCTACATCGGCAAGTGGCACCTGGGCTACGGCCCCTATGGAGAGCACGATCGCTACGGCTTCGATTACATGGCGGCCTACGACTGCAACCATGACTACTACGACGTCTCCTACTACGAGAACGAGCAGGGTCCGATCGAAATGGACGGATGGGCGCCTGAAACAGAAACCTCGCTGGCGATCCGGTTCATGGAGGACCATGTACGGGAACACGCAGACCGGCCCTTCGCCCTCGCGCTGAGCTGGGGACCGCCCCACTGGCCCTACGACGAGTATCCTTCCGAGTACGATATCTACGACCCCGAAAAGGTGGATCTGCCGCCCAACATCCCGGAACAGTTCGCTGCCTTCGCACGGAGGGAGATAGCCCACTACTACGGAAACGTAACCGCGCTCGACGACCAGTTCGGCCGGCTGGATGACGCGCTGGAACGGCTGGGCATCCGGAACGATACCCTCGTCGTCTTCACCTCCGATCACGGCGACCACCTAAGCAGCCACGGCTATGGAAAGCCCATGGACCGCTGGATGCACCCTTCCTTCCGCGCCTCGAAGGCGACGCCTTACGAGGAATCCATCCATGTCCCCTTCATCGCCCGGCTGCCGGGACGGATCGCGCCGGGAACGAGAAGCGACGCCCTGGTGAGCAGCGTCGACATGATGCCCACCTTGCTGGGGATGGCGGACGTGCCCGTGCCCGACGAGGTGCAGGGCATGGACCAGTCGCACGTGCTCACGGGGAGGCCCGGCCCGCGGAACGATTCGGTCTACCTGCAGATTCTCGGCCCCGGATGGCCGCACCGGGGCGAATGGGTCGGCTACTGGCGCGGGGTCAGGACCGACCGCTGGGTCTTTGCGCGCTGGCACGCGCATCAGCGGGACACCCTGCTCTTCGACCGGCGGGACGATCCCTTCGAGGTGAAGAACCTGGCCGGCGATCCCGCGTACCGGCAGATTCAGGATGACTGCGAGGCGCGCCTTCAGCGCTGGATGGCGGAAACCGGCGATCCCTTCGACACCGGTCCCCGCGATCCGGAGACGGGCATGCTGCAACTGGGACAGCGATTCAATCACGAGATGTACGAGCAAGGAGGAACCGGTTCATGACGATTTCCTGCTGCACCTGGGCCCTGGGGGGCACGGAAGCGGACGTGCTGACGGGGATCGCCCAGGCGGGCCTGCGCCATATCGATCATCGCCCCGTCGATTTCAGGTCCGCCGAATCCCGCCGCCTGATCTCGGACCTGGAACTCACGCCCGCGTGCATGGCAACGGGCTTCGGGATGCCGGATGGCGCCGCCCTCGACGCGGACGACGCGGAAGCCCGTAAGGCGGCCGTCGAGCACACCAGGCGAGCTCTAGAATACGCCCATGAGACCGGGATCCGACGGGCCTATCTATTGCCGGGAGAAGATGGGGACGCAGCGGCGCTGAACCGGTACGGGGAGTCCGTATCCGGCCTCGCCGACGTGGCGGCAGGGTACGGCATAATACTGTGCATCGAGCATTTTCCGGGAAAGGCCCTGCCGACGGTGCGAGGCACCCTCGACTATATCGCGAAACTGGGGCTCGACAACCTGTACCTGCTGTTCGACATCGGCCACGCACAGATTTCAAAGGAAGACCCTGCCGAGGCCGTTGCGAAGGCGGGCGACCGGCTGGGCTACTTCCACCTCGACGACAACGACGGCCGGTCCGATCTCCACTGGGCCCTGTTCGACGGGGTTCTCACCGAGGACGTACTGAGGAATACGCTAGCTACCCTCGACAAAATCGGATACGACGGTCCGGTCAGCCTGGAAATGAACCCGGGACTCCCCGATCCACTGGCTGCCATAAAGGACGGTTTCCGGCTGGTTCGTTCCTACCAGTCCACCACGGATCCGTCGTCGGCATAATCGCTCGTCTCGTGTCGACGCGCGGACCGCGCTACCAGTCCACCACGGATCCGTCGTCGGCCAGGTAACTCTCGCCGTTCCGCCAGTCGTGGTCGATCTTGTCCTCCATGGCGTCGTCGTCCAGCTCGATCCCAAGCCCCGGCTCCGTGGGCAATTCCACGAACCCATCCTTGAAGACGAAGGGCTTTTTGAGGTATCCCTCGCCCAGCGTGGTGTGCTCCTGGGCGACGAAATTCGGAATCGAGGCGTCCAGCTGCAGGCAGGCGGCCAGAGATATGGGCCCCAGGGGGTTATGGGGCGCGATGCCGCCGTAGTAGGCTTCGGCCATACCCGCGATAAGCCGCACTTCGAAGATGCCGCCGGCGTGGCACAGATCCGGCTGCAGAATAGACGCGGCCTGCTTCTCCAGGATCTCCCGGAACCCCCACTTGGTGAATACGCGTTCGCCCGTGGCGATGGGCAGGTGAGTGCCCCTGGCGATTTCAGCGAGCACGTCGACGTTCTGGCACTGCACGGGTTCTTCTACGAAGAAGGGCTGGTAGGGTTCGAGTTCCTTGATGAGCACCTTGGCCGTCTGGGGACTGATGGCCCCGTGGAAATCGATGGCCAGGTCGATCTCCGGACCGGCGGCTTCCCGCAGTTCGGCGAAACGGTTTGCGGCCGTGTCCACGAAGGCCTTGTTCTCGATGATCCGGGACGGACGTTCCGAGTACGGTCCTGTCTTGAAGCAGGTGAACCCCTTCGCGATCCAGTCCTTGATCGTTGCCGGATCGCCGCCGCCCTTGTAGATGCGGATCCGGTCCCGCGTGGGACCGCCCAACAGCTTGTACACCGGCACGCCCAAGGCCTTGCCCGAAAGGTCCCACAGCGCCTGCTCCACCCCGCTGAGCGCGCTGGTCAGAATGGGGCCGCCCCGGTAGAAGGCGTGGCGGTACATGGCCTGCCAGTGATGGACCACCCGGGTCGGGTCCTTGCCGATCAGATAAGGTTCCAGTTCCGCCACGGCCTGCGCGCAGGTCTTTGCCCGGCCCTCCAGGATGGGCTCCCCGAGTCCCACCAAACCCTCGTCGGTGTGGATCTTGAGAAAGAGCCAGCGGGGCTTGACGAGGAATGTTTCCAGCTTGGTGATTTTCATGTTACGTCTCTCCGGGTTGTGAACCAGCGTTACCGTGCTCCGCACGCCTGCAGGCAGGCCTGCATGTGGCCCCGGGTCTCCGCGGCGATGACGCAGCACTGCTCCAGTGAATACTCCCTGGCCCCGATGACCTCGAGATTCAGCGGACCGTCGTATCCACCCTCGTGCAGGGCACGCACATAACCTACAAGGTCGATGTCTCCCCGGCCATTCGCCTGATCCTCGGGCGCGCCGGGACCGGCCTGGCGTCCCTTGCAGTCGCGGATGTGGACGTGCCGAACGCGCGGGAGCACGGCCTTGATGGCGTCCACGGGGTTCTCGTCCGCGCGGTGGATGTGGGAGGGATCCATGTCGATCCCGAAGGCGGGCGATGAAATGGCTTCCATGGCCCGCAGCGTCGTCGGGGTATTGTCGATGCTGGCGCCCACGTGGGCCTTGACGCACAGCACGACGCCGTATTGTTCCGCCCTGTCCGCCAGCCTGCCGAGGGAGTCGATGGACGCCTGGAGGCTCTCTTCGTCACCGGACGTGCCGCCGGGTCCGCAGTTGATGATCGGGATGCCGGTCTCGACCGCGGCCTGAAAAGCAGACTCCATGACTTCCTCGTCCTGCGACGGCTGCTCCATGGCCAGCAGCTCCAGGCCATACTCCCGCGACAACCGCTTGATTTCCGGTACAATGGCCCGCCAGTCCGACAGGACGAGATGCTCGCTCATGCCGCCGATTGCCGACACTTCTATGCCGTCATAACCGGCCATGGCCAGGTACTTGAAGGCCGTCTCCATGTCGTATCCACCGAATAGAACCGAGTTGGCGCCAAGCTTCATGGTTTCTCCTTAAGTGTGATCAAAATCTATTGGAACGGCTATGCCGGCCATTTCCGATCATTCAATACAAAACGGTTATTACGATCAGTATCGAACGGTAACCACGGTATCCGTATCCCATGATTCAATGGCGCTCTCAATGATCAACTGGGCGCGCAAGGCATCCTCGGCCTTGGCATCGATCTCCTGCGGCGCAACGCCTTCCAGGTTCTGTTCGACCCAGCGGGTGATCCGGGACTCGAAAGTTTCGGAAAACCCCAACATGCCGCCCAGGTATTGATAGGTTTCCACTTCCCTGGAATGCCTGGGGTAGAATTCCAACTGCTCGCAGGCTTCGCGTATGACGAACCGGGCGTCCGATCCCACGACCTCGCAGGTCTCCAGGCCATAGCTTCCCCCGGCGTCGTAGCTCCCTGTCAGATGGCCCACGACGCCGTTTTCGAACAGCATGTTGACCTGGACGTTGGACCAGATCTTCCGTCCCCGGCCCTTCTTGAAAAAGGCCTGGACCTTCTCCACGTCGCCGCAGAAATACCGCATCACGTCGATGGAATGGGGATGAAGCGCCCGCATGTGGAAATGGGGCGAACTCTCGTTGGGGTTGTTGATCCACATCGTCATGTTGATGATGTTCAACTCGCCCAGCCGGCCGGCCTCGACCCATTCCTTTGCCCGCAGCGCGGCCGGGGTGAACCGGTGGTTGAGGTTTATCCCGTAGCGAAGGCCCCGTTCTCGCGCCAGCGCGACCATCTCCCTGGCCTTCGGGATCTCGTTGGATATGGGTTTCTCGCCCAGTACGGCGATGCCGCCGCCCAGCAGTTCCATCGTCGGTTCGTAATGGTCCCCGCCGTTCTCCACGCCGGCCGTGCAGACGCTGGCCACGTCCACCTTCAGTCCGCTGTTCAGCAGGTCGCCGACGCTGTAAAACGCCTGACAGCCGTAAGTCTGCGCGGCTTCGTCTGCCTTGTCCTTCAACGCGTCGCAAACGGCCACGATTGTACACGCTTCATGTGCCTGGTAGTTCCGGGCATGATTGTTGCCGATGCCGCCCATGCCTACCACGGCGATGTTCAGGCCCATCTTCAAACGCTCCTTTTAAGGTACTTCGCCTTTAGTGTTATGCGATTTAACCTGTTTTTTATCAATTACTTGCGTAGATGATACAACCAGGTTCATTCACCCGGCAACGCCTTCAATGCCGCGCGGCGCGGTGTCCACTATCTGCTGCGCGCCTGCAGACTGGCGGCTTGGTTTGGGTCTCCGATGTGCATCGTGCCGTAGGCCTGCTGCGATGACTTGAAAGCGCCTACCCCCTCGTGACCGTGCCAGTCTCCCTGGGTGAGCATGGGATTGCGCTTTCCGGTCTCCCGTACCCGCTTTCGAATCCAGCCGTTCATCCGGCGCTTGAGCAGGTTTACCACTTCCGGTAACTCTTCGGCCAGATTGTTGTTCTCGTCCGGGTCCTCCACCAGGTTGTAGAGCTCGACCGGAGGCTTGAAATGGAAATCCGGTTCCAGGGCGACCATCAGCTTCCACTGCGGCGTGCGCCAGCCATGCTTGCGCATCCACGTGCACTCGGTGATGTAGAACTCGCTGTCGAAGGACGGAACCGTGCCGTCGACCAGCGACATCAGGCTGTCGCCATCGAAGTCGATCTCAGTTTCGATTTCGGCCAGGTCCATGATGGTGGGGACGAGGTCCTTGTGCTGGTTGTACCCGCTGACGCGGCTGCCCGCGGGTATCCTGCCCGGGTACCGAATGATGAGCGGCACGTGGAGCGTCACGTCGTAGAGACCGTGGTGGTCGAACCAGCATTCGTGGTCGTAAAGCGTCTCGCCGTGGTCCCCGTTGAGGATCACGATCGTCTCGTCCATGATGCCGTGGGCTTCGAGGGCGTTGAAGATCGTCTGGATGCAGGCGTCCATGTACGCCACGGCGCCGTCGTACTGGGCGATCACGTAGTCCTTGTCGGTAATGCCCGGCGGCATCCAGGACTTGAAGAAATCACAGAAGGGCTTGAAGGCCATGACCGGGTCCATGGACCTGTTCTTCGGGTCGCACTCGTCGCCGTGATAGAACATGCGTTCGTAGGGCGCCGGCGGCAGGTACGGCGCGTGGGGATCCATGTGGCGCAGAAACAGGAAGAAAGGGCCACGCCGTTTCGCCAGCCGGTCCAGTTCGGGGATCGCCACGTCGTTCAGATTTTGCGCCTTGGGGCTGCGTCCTTCGTTCCAGCTGCCCCAGCTCGGATACTCGACGTACTTGTCGAAACCCCGGGACGACGGGTTCCCGGTAAAGCCGACGCAGGTGGTCGCGTATCCGTGCTCCCGCAGGATCTCGGGAAGCGTCTGCACATCCTCCCGGAGGCCGCCCTTGTGCCGCAAGGCCACCACCTGGGTACCGAAGGCATCCAGGCCGGTCAGCATGGACGCGTAGGCGCTGGTCGTGGGGATATGGGCACTGTACGTCTTCTCGAACAGCGCGCCGCCCTCGGCGAACCGGTCGATGTGGGGCGTGGTCTGGCGATGGTAGCCGTAACAGCTCATGTGATCGGCCAGCAGGGAATCCACGCCCAATAGTACGATATTGGGAAGCTTTTTTCTTCGCCGGCGGGTTTTAGCCATGGGTTGGTCCTCGCATATGCAAGTTAACTCGCTGAAATAAATGTTGTTATGAAAACTCTACTCCGGCATGAAGAACTCATACCGGTCCGGGTCTCCGTAGCCGTCGACCCAGGTTTCCTTCAGGCCCTCGTTCTCCACGGCGGCCTTGACGATGAGCTTGTTGAACTGGCTGACGTTGTCCGATCCCATGTAGGTATCCACCGGCATCCAGAAACACTCTTCGATCTCCGTGGCCTGCATTTTGATGATCTGGTGGAGCGGCTTCAACCGGCAGACGAAGTAGATGTCCGACTTGTCGTACCGGTATCCGTGCCAGTGCCGAAAACACACCAGGCCGTCGAAGCTGGTCGGCACGCCCGTCTCCTCGAACACTTCCCGGACGACGCCCTCGGCCAGGTGTTCTTCCGGCTGTAACGCCCCGCCGGGCAGCTTGTAGTACGGCGCGCGCCCACCTCGAAAACGCTCACATACCACGAGTAGTTCGTTCTTCTCGTTGATCACCACGCCGCCGGCGCCGATGTAATGGGTCGCGTAGAGCGGCACGAAGGCGTCTTCGACCAGGCGGAGCGTCAGCATCAGGTAGTCGGTGGTACTGTGATGAAAGACGCCGCCCGCGTCCACCAGCGCGGGAATGAGAAAGGCGCGGGACAGGGGAACATTGAACCAGGCGACCTGCAGTCCATCATCCTTCCACGCCCGGATCGAATCATCGAGACGCTCCTTGAATCCGTCCGGCGCGTCCGGCAGGGCTTCCGGACCGACTTCCACGCCGTGAAAACGGTTACGCTCGCCCTCTATCGCCTTCGCCATATGCTCTGGTCCTTTCGCTCCGGTGATCCGGCTAGTTCATCTCGGCCTTGCTCACCGCCGGGCTGGTCACGAGCTAGTTCAACACGGCATTGCTCTCGGACACGCTGGTCTTGAACTGGTCCAGAACCCTATCCAGTCCGCGTATGGCGCCGGACCAGAACCCGGGCTCGGTGAGCTCGAGACCTGTACTTTGCCTGACTACGTTCTCCGCCGTATCGCTGCCGGTCAGCTTCAGGTACTGCTCGTATCTCGGCAGGAAGTCCGGGCCTTCCTTCTCGTACTGTGCGAAGAGGCCCCGGCTGAGCAGGTAGCCAAAGGTATAGGGAAAATTGTAGAACGTGGTGTCCGTGATGTAGAAATGGAGCTTGGACGCCCAGAAATAGGGATCGCCGCCCTCGGGGTCCAGCACGTCCCCCAGCACGCGGCACTGCGTTTCGATCATCAGTTCCTTCAGCCGGCCCACGCCGACTTCCCCAGCCGCCCGTTCTTCATGAAAGGCCTTTTCGAATTCGAAACGCACCGGGATATCCAGCAGGTAGGTGGCGCCGTCGCTGGCCTCCAGGTTCAGCAAAAAGGCCCTGGTTTCGGCGCTGATCCCCGGTTCCTCCATCAACCCGCGCATGAGCAGCATCTCGCCGAAGGTGGAAGCCGACTCGGCCAGGGTCATGGGATAGGCGCGGTTCAGCGTGCGTTCCTTGCGCATCAGGTGGCCGTGAAAGGCGTGTCCCAGCTCGTGGGCGAGCGTCAGCACGTCGCCCATGTTGTCGTTGTAGGTCATGTAGACCCGGGACTCTTTCGTCAGGGGAGATCCTGTGCAGAAGGCGCCGGGACGCTTGCCGGGGCGAGGCGACCAGTCGATCCACTTCTTCTCATAGGCCTTGGCCGTGTAGTCCGCCAGGGCCGGATAACCGGCCGCAAAAGCCCGATGCACCAGGGCCGTGGCATCTTCCCAGGAAGGTTCGTCTTGGTCCTGCACCGTCAGGGGCGCCGAGAGATCGTACCATCCCAGGGTATCGCCGCCCATGAGGCGCGCCTTGTATTCCAGGATGCTTCGGGCGACGTCGATTTCCGAAAATACCGCTTCGAACATGGCGTCCAGCGTCTCGCGCGAAATCGCCGCCTGGAAGAGGGCCCGGTCGAGATAGTGGTCCACGTCGCGATGACGGTACAGGGTCAACCGCGTGCCGCCGATGGCGTTCAGCGCGGCCGCGGGCACGGTCTCGATGGATGCCCAGGCCTCGTTGCCTCCCTCGAAGGCGGCGCGGCGCACACGGCGGTCGGGATGTTCCATCAAGGCGCGTCGCTGCGATATGGGCACCTGTTCCCGCCGTCCGTCCGGATAGGCCATATCGAAAGTCAGCTTGCCCGAAACCCGGTCGTATAGACGTCCCCAGGCCTCGATACCGTCTACGCCCAGGTCCGACGCCAGGTGCTCTTCCTCCGTGGACATGGTGTGCCGGGACTGCTCCCGGACCCGCGAAATGCGATACCGGGCGTCCCGAAGGGCGGGACGGGAAGTGAAGGCATCGAAAACCTCGTCGGAAGGGGACTTGAACCCCCGCTGCAGTGCCACGAGGATCTTGGACATCCGGGCGTCCAGCAGGCTCAGCGCGCCTTCCTCGGCGGCGAAGTCCTCGTTGTTCGCGTCCGCGGAGGTAATGCAGGAAACATAAGAGCCCAGGTGCCGCAGCCGGGTGACGACGTTTTCGAAGGAGAGGACAATACACTCCCACGCTTCCTGGTTACCGTGGTCCAGAGCCGCCATGTCCGAGGCTTCGGACAGCAAAGCGTCCAGGTCGGCCTGCAGATCGGCCTTGAAACGGCGCATCTCCGGACCGTCGTAAGCAGGGAAATAAGAAGCTAGATCCCAATCCATGTATCTACAACGCGTCCCTTCCTATCCTCTGCTCAGGACCTGGCCCGGGCGGTGCTCGGTGGGCTCGTGGTTTTCGATGACCGGAATGCCATTGACGAAAACATGGGGAATTCCGTCGGGAGGCTGAATCGGCGCTTCGAAGGTGGCCCGGTCGGCCACGGCCTGCGGATCGAAGACGACCACGTCCGCGGGTGCGCCTTCGCGCAGCACGCCCCGGTCTTTCAGCCGATAGCGTTCCGCCGGGAAGCCGCTCATCTTGTAGACGGCTTCTTCCAGGGAGATCAGGCCGCGCTCCCGCACGAACTTCCTGAGCATCTGGGCGAAACATCCCATGCCCCTCGGGTGGGGATGGGTGCAGTCGTACACGCCGTCGCTGGCTACCATCATGAGGGGATGGGGCGCCGTCCGGTTAAGTACGGCGTCAATTTCTTCCTGCGGGACCGGCCAGAACATGATAAACGCCTGGATGCCGTCTTCATCGAGCACGAGGTCGTAGGCAAACTCCTCGTTGGTTTTGTGCACGCTCCGCGCGGCCTCGCCCAGGGTCATCCCCGCGAATCTGCCGGATCGTGTATAGCCGATGTACTGGCGGTCGGCCAGGTTCGTCGATTTCAGGTGCTCGAGGGCCTTACGGCGCGTTTCCGGCTGGCGCATCCTTTCGAGGACTTCATCGGGACTGCCCGTCTGTACCCACATGGGCAGCTGCATCGTGATATGGGTCATGCCGGCCGGGTAGAGGTACGATTCGAAGGTGATGTCCACCCCGTCCTGCATTGCCTGTTCCAGGATCGGCCCCGTCATGCCGTCGACGCGCTCATGGGAAACGTGAACGGGTATGCCGCTGGCGCGGTGCAGGTCGATGATCTCCTGCCAGGCCCGGTCCCTCCCCAGGATCTGGTACCGCAGGTGGGCGGCGTATATCCCGTCGTATTCCAGGGCCACCTTGCACAGGGCCACCAGCTCCTCGAAGGGCGCGTTGGCGCTAGGTTGGTAGTCCAGTCCCAGGCAGAGGCACCCGGCGCCGGCTTCCATCCAGGCCCGGGTCTCCGCCTCCATGACTTTCAACTGGTCCGGAGTGGGCGCTCCGGGGTCCCACCCCATGGCCTTGACGCGCACGGCGCAGTGCGGCACCTGAGGATACACGTTGGCGGGTGAGCGGCCCGGAAAGAGATCCAGGTAGGACTCGATAGTGGGCCAGTTGACCGGTTCCAGGGGCTCGCCGTAGGCGAACTGCGTGTAATGCCAGAGGGGCAGGGCTTCTTCGGGGGACAATCCCGCCCAGCCGAATCCGTCCGGCGCGAGCAGGTGGGTCGTGACGCCCTGGCGAAGGCCGCCCATCTGGTCCCGGCCGCCGAGCAGGGAATTCTCGGAATGAACGTGCACGTCGATAAAGCCGGGGCAGACGATATGACCGCTGGCGTCTATCGTCCGAGCCGCCTCAGCGTCCGAGAGGTCTCCGATCACCGCCACGCGGCCGTCCCGCAATCCCACGTCCGCCAGGTACCGATCGGTCTTCCCGGTACCATCGATTACCTCACCGCCGCGAATGACGACGTCGAAGGACATTCATTCCTCCTGTCCTGGTTTTTCCGGCCACGGGAAACGGGCCTTGTACTCGGGTTTGCCCTGTATGTCCTGCCGCACGCGGAACAGGCCGCCGCCCCGGTAACCCTGTCCGTAGGCCTCCCAGTCGTAGTCCTTCGGATCAAGGGGCGATCCGGGGTCCAGCGAAGTGCCCGCGGTCGTCACGTAAATGTCCGTCAGGTCCGCCCCGCCGAACATGACGCTGGAAGTCTGGATGGCCGGCAGCGCGATGCGCCGCTCCTCCACGCCGTCGGGGTCGAACCGGATGATGCATCCGTCGAACCAGACGGCCGTCCACACGAAGCCTTCGGCGTCGACCGTCATGCCGTCCGGCACCCCGGCCGTATCGGGCAGTTTGACGAAATCGCGGCGGTTGGTGACGGAACCGGTCGCGCGGTCGTAATCGTATTGATAGATCGTCCGCACGGCGGAATCGGTGTAGTACATGATGGATTCGTCCGGTGAGTATCCCATGCCGTTGCTGCAGCCGATCCCCTCCTCGATGATTTCCACGCCGCCGTCCGGATCGAAGCGGTACAGTTTTCCTACACCGCCGTCGATCAAAGAGCCGGCGAACATCCGACCGCCGGGATCGGCCGTCACGTCGTTGAAGCGAAGCGGTTCGCCGTCGTGGGTCTCGTCGAAAATGCGTACCCACTCGTCATCCGAATTCCACAGCACGATACCGTCCCAGATACACGCCAGAAGGCCGCCGTATTCGTTGAAGGCGAACCCGCCGACGTTGAAACCGTCATGTACCTGGCGGTTCTGATTCGTCGCCGGGTCATAATGGAAAAACCGGCCGGTCCGGATATCGGTCCACATCAGCGTGTTGCTGTCCGGATCCCAGACCGGTCCCTCACCCACCATCGCCTCGACTTCCGCGATCTTCTCAATGGTCGCCATCATGGCTTGCTCCGGTTGAACAGTCCCGATACCAGAAACGACTGGGTCGCTATTATATTATATACATCTGATGTACACGCAGTACCGCCGAGGAAGGACGTATCGACGGAATTCAAGTATATATACCAAAAGGCGGCATGGGTCAAGGCGGGACATGGGTGAAATGTACGGAGGATTGGCTTGGGCGCCCGGGGACTTGCGCAAGGGGTGGTGAAAGGACTATATTTACAGGCGAACAGCCTGATTCATGGTTGTCGTGACCTCATTTTCATGCGCCAACGCAAAATAACTGTTCTTTCTATCGACTCCGTGAGCGTTCCGCTATGAAAACCTACCTGGAAGGGTGCGGTGTACCCACGACGCGTATCGGCCAGGCCGAGGTGCCCCGCCTGATCATGGGGATCCATCCCTACGACGGCTGCTCCTACCAGAACAAGGAGCGGGATGCCGCGAATTTCCGGGTGTTCAGCCGCGTCCAGTCCGTGGCCGACGTGCTGCGATACGCCGTCGAGGAAGGCGGCATCACGGCCGTCCAGGTGGACCACATGCTGCCCAGGCTCGACCGGCTGCATCTTCAGGCCATCTGGGAGACCGAGCAACAGACCGAAACGCAGATGGGTATAGTTGCCTATATCCTGATCCCGGTAACGCTGGACGGCGAAATCGTCTCCTATTCCGACCGCGCCCATTCGACCTTCTACGGCCGAAACGAAACTCTTGCCGGCCAGGCCTTCCGCGATCACTTCCACCACGACGACATCATCCGCTACAACCTCGGCGACACCTTCGACGGCATCGTCACGCCGGAGACCGTACCGCCATACTCGGAAGCGGAGGCCGCCCGTTTCGAGATCGACTACGGCATCCTCGAGCAGTACCTGGGTTTCTTCGCCGGGTGCGATATCCTGGTCGCCGACCCGGGCGCCGAAATCGACTTACTCGCCATGACCGGGCGCTTCGACCTGATCCGGGAATACCTGGGCTTCCTGCGTGAACGCTTCGACACCGTGATCACCAGCGTCCACCACGCCGGGGTCACCCTGCCGCTCCTCGAGGCCGAGAACATCCCCGTCGACGGCTACCTGACCACCGTCAACGCGCCTGGCACTTTCATGTTCCCTACCCGCGAAGTGGCCATCGACGCCATCAGGCAGGCCAGCAAGCCCGTCATCGCCATCAAGCCCATGGCCGGCGGCCGCTACCTCGGGCACAAGGCGTTCGATTACGTTTTTAATGAGATTGGCGTATCGGCTTCGATGTTTGGTATGGGCACCCTGGACCAGGTCCGCGAGACCACGCTGGCCGCCCGCGAAGTTCTCGGCGCCGCCTGAATCGTCTTTACAAGTCTGCTACGCCCCGTCCTCCACCATGGGCACGAATCTCACACCGCCGTGGTGTACCTTGACCGTCTCTTCTCCCGACCGCGTCACGGTGTACAGCTCTTCACCGATGGGGATGACCATCCGTCCGCCGGATTTCAACTGGCGAAGCAGCGCCTCGGGCAGGGCACTCGGCGCCGCCGTCACCATGATGCCGTCGAAGGGCGCTTCCTCGGGCCACCCGCTGTGGCCATCTCCGATCCTAAAGTGGATGTTGTCGTATCCCAGGGATTGCAGGGTCTCCCTGGCCCGCTGACCCAGGACGGCCAGCCGTTCCACCGTGTAGACGGACCGGGCAAGCCGGGCAAGGATGGCCGTCTGGTAACCCGACCCCGTGCCGATCTCAAGGATCCGGTCCGATTCAACTGGATCGAGCAACCGGGTCATGAGCCCCACGATGTAGGGTTGGGACACGGTTTGTCCCAGGTCGAGGGACACGGCGCAGTCGTCGTAGGCGTGCGACCGGTACGCCGCGGGAATGAACTGGTGCCTCGGCACGGCACGCATGGCCTCGATGAGCCGGGGTTCGTCGATGCCGCGCCTGACGATTTGCTCCTCAATCATCCGTTCCTGAGGCGAAACGGGGTCGGCATCCGGTCCTTTTTTCTTGAAAAAGCGGGATAGCAGCATGGTCCGCTCAGTCTAAGGAGACCATTTGGCCGGAGCAAGGTAAATCAGGACGCTCCAATACCCCGGAACCATGGCGGACCGAATCGAAACTTCCCGTCAGACCACGGTTGCGCGGACGCTCACCCGGCTTGACACGCAGGGCCCGGGACGCTAAGTTCTCCGTGCCCGATTTACCCGAGGTGTTTTGAAACTTCAGCCCCAACAGATCAGAAAGGACATCCCGCATGCATCCCTTCGAAGACCTGACCGTGCCCTCCGGGAGCGTGGGCATTCACTGGTTCGGACAGAGCTCTTTCGGACTGAAGCATCCAGACGGCACGGTAATCCAGGTCGATCCCTACTTCCCGCGCGAACGGCCCGCGGACCGCTTCGTCCATGCCCGGCCACCCCTGGACGAAGGGACGCTGAAGACCGACTACGTGCTCCTGACCCACAACCACGGCGATCACACCTGCCTGGAATCGCTGGAGCGCCTTTCGGCCGCCTTTCCTGGGGTCCGCTACGTGGGACCGAGCGAGAGCATAAACGCGCTCACTGAAGCGGGATTCGACGACGGGAACATGACGGTCGTTACTGCGGGAGACACCGCCGAGATGGGATCGTCGAAAGCGCACACGGTGTGGGCCAAGCCGCCTGAAGGCCTTCCCGGCGACGGCATCGACCCGCCCGACGTGCAGCACCTGGGGTACGTCGTCGAAATGGGCCCGGTCCGCATATACATCTCCGGCGATCCGGTGAATACCTTCGGCAATCACGAATCTCTCCTCGCGCCGGTCAGGGCCCTGCGGCCACAGATTGGGTTTCTGACCAATCACCCGAACGAGGGGGAGTTCCCCTTCTTCGACGGATCGGCCCGCATCGCCGGCTCCCTTGGACTGAAAGCCGCTGTGCCCGCCCACTACGCCTGTTTCGTGGCGCGCGACTACGATCCGGGGGAATGGGCTTCTCATCTGCCGGAAGACGGCCCGGAACCCCTGATCATTCCGTACAACCAGTCCGCCGTCTACAGCCCCTGAGACCGGTACTCACGGGGCGGCGTCGGATCGCGGCAAGGCGGCGGATCGTAGCGAACGCGGGTTATCGCATCAGACCGTGATAGTCCGCAACAGACCGCGGCGGGTCACACTGGACTGCGGCGGGTCGCATCGGATCATGGTGGGCCCGCAGCAGACCGCGGCGGGCTGCATCGGCAGCGATGGGCCGCAATGGTAGCATCATGCGCATAACGGGTATCGATCTCGACGCGGTGGACGTGAACGCACAGCATCACTGGGTTTTCGTGCACGTCCGTACTGACGAAAGGGTGGACGGGCTGGGCGAACTCAACCCATCGGCCCCGAGAAGCGCGGTCCTGTCCGCGCTGAAGGGGATCGAGCGCGAGGTACTGGGGCAGGATCCCCGCCAGATTGAACGGTTGACCGCCCGGTTGAAACCCCGTCCCGAAGACCGGCCCGCCGTGCATGCCCTGTGCGCCTTTGAACAGGGCCTGTGGGATATCCTCGGCAAGTGGCTCGACGCCCCGGTCCACGCCCTGCTCGGGGGACGATGCCGGGACCGTATCCCCGTTTACGCCAACGTGACCCGGGCCGCGCTGGAAGGCACGCCGGACGACTTCGTCCGCCAGGCCACGGGCGCCGTCAGGGATGGCCATACCGCAGTGAAGATCGCGCCTTTCGACGGCCGCTTCGGCACGGGAACGACCCTGATCGAGCACGGACTGCGGTGCGTGCACGCCGTGCGGGAGGCCATCGGGCCGGATATCGATCTGCTCCTCGACTGCTACGGCCGTTTCTCGCTGGACGATGCCCGGCGGCTCGTGGACGGTCTGCGGGGCGTCGACCTGTACTGGCTGGAAGAACCCGTGGGGGAACGGGACCTGGACGGATACCGCCAGATCAGAAGAGAGACCGGGTGGCGAATCGCCGGCGGGGAACGGGCCATGCTCATCGAGGGATTCTGGCCCCTCTTCGACGCCGAAGCCATGGACGTCATCATGCCCGACGTCACGATCGCGGGCGGAATCGGCGAACTGAAGAAGATCTCGTCGATCGCCGAAAGCAGGGGACAGCTGACTGCGCCGCATGGCCCCTTCGGACCGGTCACGGTCGCGGCGCACGTACAGATCATGGCCTCCCATCCGGGATTTCTTGTTCTAGAATACGCCTGGGGCCAGGTGCCCTGGCGCGAAGGACTCGTATCGCCCGCGGAACGGGTGGTTGACGGCCGCATGGATATATCCGACCGGCCGGGGCTCGGCCTGAGTCTGGCGCCCGGGGTCGTGGAGGCATATCGCGTCGACCCGATGGTTGCTTGAGCCTGGACTCCGGCAAGGCTGCAGCGCATCGTGGGGACCCATCAGCTCACTAGATGGCGGCCTGAACCTAGCACCCGACATCGTTGCAGCGCATCGCGCGGACCCATAAGTGCAATGAATGGCGGCCAGCTCAATGAAAAGCTTGTCTGATCCACAGCCGGCCAACGAAAGGAATGGACATCAATGCAGACCGCAGCACTGTACGACACGCTCAACTCCGTAACCGCGATTCCCGTCGTGCCCTTCCGCGGCGGCGCCATCGATTTGGACGGCCACCGCAGGAATATTCGGTACCTCATGGAAAACAACCATCTCGACGGGAACCGGAAGCGGGTGATCGGAATCGCGGGCACGAGCCTGATCCACCACTTCTCCTTCGAGGACCAGATGCGCGTCATCGAGGCGACCGGAGAAGAGATGGGAGGGGCCGGGTTCCTGATGTCCGGTATCGTGCCGAATCCGATTTCACAGGCCGAGGAACTCGTGCGCGGGCAGTCGTCCCTTCCCCGGCCACCGGACGTGTACCTCATCATGCCGCTCACCGGCGTGGCCGATCACGAAGCGACCTACGACGATTACATGGCCTTCGCCGAAGGGCTCGGCGATGCCTGCGGGGCCCGCTTCCTGCTGTACATGCGCTCCGTGGACTACGTGAACCCGATCATCCGGCTGGTCAAGGACTCCCCGCACATTGTCGGCGTAAAGGTGGGCACGAGCGAGGACGAGGTCGCCCCGCTCATCGAAGGCATCGGCGATGAAGGCATCGTCATGTGGGGGATCGGCGACCGGAGCACCCGGGCCGCCGAACTGGGCGCCAGGGGACACACCTCCGGCATCGCCGTCGTCGCCGCCCGCGCGGCGGACGAGATCAACAACGCCCAGCGCCGGGGCGACTTCGCGGAATCGGCCCGCGTGGAAGCCTGCATATCAGACCTCGAACACCTGCGGTTCATGAACGGCCGGCAATTCAACTACTCGGCGGTGATCGAGGCGATGATCATCGGGGGGTGGGAAGATGTCGCGGCGGGCGAGGGCGGCCCCTTCAATCCGCGGGTGCCGCGGGACATAGCCACCCGCGTGGCCGACGCGGTGGAACCGCTGCGAGCCTACCACTAAGCGACCGGTTCCGGCTTCCCTCAATACACAATCTGCGAAATCGCCTTGGAGATCAGCGCGATGGCGATGGCGATCATGCCTATGAGTCCAATGCCGGCCCCGTAGCCGGCCAGGACAATGGGCACATAGGCCATCCATTTCTCTTCACCGAAGCGCTTGGAGAAGTAGTAGCGCCCCAGGATCGCGCCGAAGAAAGTCGGCAGGGTCTGCCAGAGCGGCATGGCCAGGCCGCCGACCAGGCCGTAGAAGAAGAGGGGCGAGGCGCCCACCAGCGTCAGCAGGCCGAAGAGCCCTCCTGTAACACCCAGGCCGGCGATGATGTATTCGATCTTGATGATATCGAAGATGAAGGTGAGACCGCCGGGCAGGGTGGACTTCACCCAGATGGTCCGCATGGCCGCGTTGAGAGGCCACATCTTCTGCACGTAAGGATAGGCCGCCGAAGGAATCGGGTTGAGTTTCCACACCAGCGAATAGAAGATGAAGCTGCATACGAACATCAGGACGGTGGTTACCGCGGTCAGCTTGACCACGCTCCCGAAGGTCGTCTTGGTGAGATCCAGTTGCTTGAAGGTTTCCGCCACCTTCCCGTGCTCGAAGATGGGTATCGGCGCAAACCACACGGCGACTCCCTTGTACCCGGACAGCAGGAAGGAGGCCTCCTTGACGAAGGGGAAGGAGGAACCGTAGGGCGAGCCGGTGATGCCGATCATGCGGGCCCCGATATAGGAAAACACCGGCGACCAGAGGAATCCGAAGATGGCGCTGATCCACCAGGGGAAGTCGGGGATCAGGATGTAGAGAATGACCACGAAGCCCGTCGTGCTGAGGAACCAGAAGATGAAGACGATCCAGATCGGCAGGTCGCCCCGGCCCTTTGGCGTCTGGCGCACTTCCGTGTCCCGATTGGGATCGTTGTTCTTTTCCCGGTTGGATTTCAGAAGGGCCCGGATGGTCGCGGTGAATCCCACGATACCGATGACGAGAGAAGCGCCGATGGTGAAGCTGAGCCAGAAATCGATGTTATTGGATATCTGGGTCGGAATAAGCGACATCCCGGGCTCCCAGGTCGTCAGGATGCCGTTGTGGTAGAGCACCGGGTTGGCGATGAGGGCGATCAGGGCCGAGGACACGAAGGTGCCGATCACGACCCAGAAGGGCAGGACGAATCCGGCTACGAGGGTGCCCAGATCGGTCCCTATGCCCACCATGGTCGCCGGCAGCACTTCCTTGAGACTGGTGGTGAAATCGATGAAGGGGATCGGCAGTATGGTGATGGGCGTGACCAGGAACGTGCTGGAAAGGATGGGGATCATCACGTACAGCAGCCCCCACGATACGCCGATCACGGATCCGATGCTGAAGGCCCGCCATCGCCAGCCTTCCCGGTTCTGGGACGTCTCCGCCAGGGCCGTGGCGCCTCCCGCGTGTACCCGCGCCAGGGGGAAGGTCAGCCGCTCCACGTCATTGGTGACCCGGAAGAGGATGTACCCCATGGAGTAGGAATTGATGGCGAAGAGGACCGTCACCGCGGTGAGGACGAGGACGGGGACGAACCAGTCCATATGGAAGAAAGTCCGGCTCGCCATCGCGGTGGAATCCAGGGTCGGCACGACCCAGGTGGGGATCAGCGTGGCGATTCCCGTGGCTTCCGGCGATTGCTTGTAGTACTGCTCCCAGATCAGGTGGGCAAAGGGGCCGCCGGTAATCCCGGTGTTCATGGCGTTCCCCGCGGCGGCCAGCCCGGCTGCCGCCCAGTACAGGATCATGATCTCCTGCCGGGTCATCTTGACCAGGGAGCGCTTGGCGATCTCGAGGAACAGGATGACGGTGACCCAGTCCGCCGCGCCGGTCTGCCCGCCTGTTACCAGGCTCAGGTAGATCGATCCCGGCAGCATGACGAAACCGACGAACAGACAGGCCCAGATCGTCTTCAGGTTGAATCCCGGAAGGTACGGTTCGTCCGCTTCCCCGAACAACGCGGTATCGGGATTCTGGTATTGCTCCGGACTGTCTTCCTTCAGTTCGTCTTCACGGACGGACACCGCTTGCCTCCTGAAGCGTTACCGCAATTAAATCCTATAACACCCCATGCGCCATTAAGTTACAATGTGTATACATTTTCTGTAAATCGCGTGGGAAACCTGCGTTTCCCCATGTGGGATATCAAGTCAGACAAGATAGGACCCGCCATATCCATGTCAAGGTGTATTTCGTTTCCTGATGCTCATGTCGCCAGGCCGGGAAGAACGCCGGGCCGGGCGCCGATCATTTCGCCCAGCGCTTCCCGGAGACCCGTGTACCGCTCGACGACCTGGTTGTTCTTCACCGCTATGGCCAGGGCCTTGGGCGTGCCGACGAGGACGGCCAGCGCGCGCGCCCTGGTCAGGGCGGTATACAACAGGTTCCGCTGCAGCATGATGTAATGGGTGCTGTAGAGCGGCAGAATGATCGCCGGGTACTCCGATCCCTGGCTCTTGTGGACGCTGATGGCATAGGCCGGGATCAGTTCGTCCAGTTCCCCGTAATCATACTGAACGGTCTCGTGGAAGGAGATGTCCACCGTCTGTGCGTCCGGGTCGATACGGGTTACGCGGCCGATATCGCCGTTGAAGATCATCTTGCCGTAGTTGTTCCGCGTCTGCAATACCTTGTCGCCTTCGCGCAGTTCCCGGTCGCCCCGCTTCAACGAGGAGCCCGCGGGATTCAGCACCTGCTGAAGCTTCTGGTTGAGTTGATCCACGCCGATGTCGCCGCGGTACATGGGGGTGAGCACCTGGATGTCGTTGAAGGGATCGAGTCCGTACGTACGCGGCAGACGGTCCGTGCACAGTTCGGCGATCGTGTCCGCACCGGCAGACGGATCGGGTTCGTTGATAAAAAAGAAATCACCCTGGTTCCTGTTCTTCGTGTCCGGCATCTCGCCCCGGTTCACCCGGTGGGCGTTCATCACGATGCTGCTTTCCCGCGCCTGCCGGAAGATCTCGGTCAGGCGGACGACGGGTACGTGCCCCGCGTCGATTATGTCCCTGAGGACGTTTCCCGCGCCTACGGAAGGCAGCTGGTCGACGTCGCCGACCATGACGAAACGGGCGGAGGTCTTCACGGCGCGCAGCAGGGCGTTCATCATGGCGGTATCTACCATGGAGGATTCGTCGAGGATGACCAGATCGGCTTCCAGCCGGTTGTCCGCGTTGCGGCCGAATTCCATGACGCCCGGATTGAACTCGAGCAGCCGGTGTATGGTCTTCGCTTCGGCGCCGGTCACCTCGGACATCCGCTTCGCGGCCCGGCCGGTGGGCGCGGCCAGCACCACCTTCCCGCCCACGCGGTGAAACAGGTAGACGATTCCCTGGACGCAGGTGGTCTTGCCGGTTCCGGGCCCGCCGGTGATCGCCATGACGCTCTGGGACGCGGAAGTGTGTATCGCCTCGCGCTGCTCCGCGTTGAAGACGATGTCCCGGTCCTTTTCTATGTGCCGGATATGTTCGTCGATACGCTCGCCGGACGGCGGAGTGCGCGGATGATCGACCAGGCGGGCGATGTGCCGCGCGATGCCCTGCTCCGCGTAATAAAGAGGCTGCAGGTAAATCCAGTCATTGCTGCGTACGACGACCTCGGCCCGGATCAGCGCTTCAAGACCGGCGGGAATGGCGGCGGGATCGACATCCAGCACACCGGTGCATTCTTCCACGAGCGCCTCGCGGGGCACGTAGACGTGGCCGTCCTCGGCCCGGGTCTCCAGCACGTACCGGATGCCGGCCTGCACCCGCGCCGGATCGCCTGGATCGACCCCCAGGTTCATGGCGATCTTGTCGGCGGTCTTGAAACCGATGCCCCAGATGTCCGTGGACAGGCGGTACGGATTCTCGGTCACCTGCCTGATGGCTTCGTTGCCGTAGGTCTTGTAGATTTTAACAGCGTAGGCCATGCTGACGTCATGGCCGAGCAGGAACTGCATGACCTCCTGGATGTGCTTCTGCTCTTCCCAGCCGGACCGGATGACGTTGATGGTCTTCCGCGCGATGCCTCTCACTTCCGACAGCCGGTTCGGCGTCTTCTCGATGACCTGCAGGGTGTCTTCGCCGAAGTGGTCGACGATCATGGCGGCCTTGGCCGGCCCCAGTCCCTTGATGAGCCCCGATCCCAGGTACTTACGAATGCCGTCCGTGGTCGTGGGCCGGATCGGCCTGGATTCGACGATCTTGAACTGCTTGCCGTACTGCTTGTGGGTTACCCAGTACCCGCCCACTTCGACCTGTTCGCCCGGCGCGATCTTCGCAAGTTCGCCCGTGATGGTCAGCAGGCCGTCCCGCGTGGATGCCCGGGACAGGTTTTCCGCGGTCCTGCAGGCGTCCGGTTCGGGACGCAGCCGCGCGACCGTATAGCCGGTCTCCTCGCTCTGATATGTGATGCGTTCGATCGTACCGGTGAGAATGTCCATGCCTGGCCGGAGAAGGCCGCTTACCGCTCGTCGCTGGCGTAGACGACGGCGTCTTCCGCCTTCGCATAGGTGAACAGTTCGTCGTCGGAAAAGAAACGGGGCACTTCCGCCCGCGCCGTCTCCAGGGAGTCGGAAGCGTGCACCAGGTTGCACTGCACGCTCATGCCGAAATCGCCGCGGATCGTACCCGGCGCGGCCTGGCGCGCGTTCGTCACGCCGCACAGGCCCCGCACGACGTCCACGGCATCGACGCCTTCAAGGCACAGGGCCACCACCGGCGTTTCCTGCATGAAGGACTTTATGCGCGGGAAAAAGGGCTTGTCGGACAGGTGCCCGTAGTGTTCGTTCAGGATCCCGTCGGTCAGCTGCATCAACTTGAGCCCCGCCACCTTGAGCCCCTTGCTTTCGAAACGGCCGGTGACGCGGCCGATCATACCGCGCTGCACGGCGTCCGGCTTGATGAGAACAAGCGTTCGTTCCACAGACTGATTCTCCTTTGGAATATGTATTGAATCAATGAATTTCAACCCCGTGCAATGTAGATTCGGCCGTCCGGAGTGTCAACGAAAATGGCCCTGGTATAAAGTCCGCCGATTCCGCAAAATTGCGGTGGACATTCGGGTAGCCGGCGCGTATAATGTCCGTGGGTTTCCTGATCACATATCCGGGGCGAGTCCATGTGGGGCGATGACGAAATACGCGAGGAGTGCGGTGTCTTCGGCATCTACGGCGACCCCGCCGCCGCGAGGCTGACCTTCCTGGGGTTGTACGCCCTCCAGCACCGCGGCCAGGAAAGCTCCGGCATGGCCGTCTCCGACGGCAGTCACATCGAGTCCCACCGGGCCATGGGGCTGGTCAGCGAAGCCTACGACCACGGCGAACGGGTGAACGACCTCGAAGGCCACATCGCCATCGGCCACAACCGGTACTCCACCACCGGCACGTCCAACGTCTACAACGCACAGCCTTTCATGGTCAACTATAAGCGCGGACAGTTGGCCACCGCCCATAACGGCAATCTCACCAACACCGGCGCGCTTCGCCTGTCGATGGAAGAGACCGGCTCCATTTTCCGCACCTCCTCCGACAGCGAGATCGTCCTCCATCTCATCGCGCGATCGAACGAATCCGATCTGCCCGGCATGATCTCGGACGCCCTGCGCCACGTCGAAGGCGCCTATTCCATCGTATTCCTGTCCGAAACGCAACTGGTCGGCGTCAGGGACCCCCGCGGTTTCCGGCCCCTGTGCCTGGGACGCATCGGGGACGCCCACGTGCTCGCTTCGGAAACCTGCGCCTTCGACATCATGAACGCGGAGTACATCAGGGAAGTGAAACCGGGGGAAATGGTCGTCATCGACGAAAACGGCATTCAGTCCTATTTCCCCTTCGAAAACGCGGAACCCGCCGCCTGCATCTTCGAGTACATCTATTTCGCCAGGCCCGACAGCAAAGTCTTCGGGGAAAACAGCGACAAGTTCCGCCGGCGGTTCGGCCGTCGACTGGCGGAGGAACACCCCGTGGACGCCGATATCGTCATCGCCGTGCCGGATTCGGCCACGACCGCCGCGCTGGGTTACTCCGAGCACTCGGGAATCCGGTTCGAGATCGGCCTCATCAGGAACCACTACGTGGGGCGGTCCTTCATAGACCCGGACCAGTCGATGCGCGAATTCACGGTGAGGCTGAAGTACAACCCGGTCCAGGGCGTGCTGCGGAACCGGCGCGTGGTCCTCGTGGACGATTCCATCGTGCGGGGTACGACCCTGAATCAATTGGTCAGGCTCATCCGCGGTGCGGGCGCTTCCGAGGTGCACGTGCGGATCAGCAGTCCCCCCATCCGCCACCCCTGCTACTACGGGATCGACATGCAGAGCCGGGGCGAGCTCATCGCCTCGCAGACCCAGGTGGAAGAGATCCGCAATTACCTGGGGGCGGACAGCCTGGGCTACCTGTCCATCGAAGGCATGGTGAAGATCGCGAAGGAATACGGAAAATCCGGCGCGGGTTACTGTACGGCCTGCTTCAGCGGAGACTACCCCGTGGTCCCGGAGGATTCACTCAACAAGCTCATGCTGGAATCGTGAGGGCCGCGGTGCCGGCGCTTTACGGTGCCAATCCTACGCGCGCCAGTCGCATCATAACGCTTCCGATTCCGCCTCTTGCTTCTTCTCCCGGTCGGGGAAATAACTCAGGATCGTGATCAGGGTTTCCCGCAGCCTGGTCCTGGGCACGACCTGGTCCACGAAACCCTTGGTCAGGAAAAACTCCGCGGTCTGGAATCCCTCCGGCAGACTCGATCCGATGGTCTGCTCGATCACTCTTCCGCCGGCGAAACCCATCATGGCGCCCGGCTCGGCCAGGGTAAAGTCTCCCAGCGAAGCGTAACTCGCCATTACGCCGGCCATGGTCGGATTCGTAATCAGGACGATGAAGGGGATCTTCTCCTCCGACAGGCGATTCAGCCACAGTGAAGTCTTCGCCATCTGCATGAGGGAGAGGATACCCTCCTGCATGCGCGCCCCCCCCGAGGTGGCGACCACCAGCAGAGGTACTTTCAGGTCGAGGGACCGCCTGATGGACCGGGTTACCTTCTCGCCGACCACGGAACCCATGCTGCCGGCCAGAAAAGAACCGTCGTGGAGGGACAGGGAAACCAGCCGGCCGTCGATACGGCCGGTACCCGACACCACGGCCTCCTGCATGCCCGTTCGCTTCTGGTACCGCTTCATGTAGTCAGGGTAGTTTTCCTTCTCCTTGAACTGGAGCGGGTCGACGGTGCGCAAGTCGGTATCGGTTTCGCTGAAGGTGTCGGGATCCATGATCAGGGAGATATACCCCTGGTGGCCGATCTTGAAATGAAACCCGCACTGCGTGCACATATTGAAGTCCCGTTCGAGTTCCGCCTTGTAGAGCATGGCGTCGCACTTGTCGCACTTTACCCACAGCCCCTTCGGGATTTCCTTGCGCTTCTGGGGATTCAGTCCCCGCTGTCTTCTTTCAAACCAGGCCATGTTTTCTCGCTTACCTTTTAAATCCGGTAGTGGTCTACGTACAGGCGTTTCCCTGGTGAACCAGGCGGATCAGGCGGACCAGCAGATCGGAGCAACGCCCGGCCGAAGACTCGACCGTCGACACCACGTCTTCCGTATCGACGGTTTCCTCTTTTCGACCGGTCCAGACATTGGATATGCACGACAAGGCGGCGGTCCGCATGCCGAGACGGCGGCCGGCCAGCACTTCGGGAACGGTAGACATGGTCACCGCGTCCGCTCCCAGTGATTTCAGCAAGGAGATTTCGGCGCGGGTCTCGAAGGACGGGCCGGGCATCCACGCCAGAATTCCCTGTTGAACAGGCTTGTTTTCTTGTATACTTATCTGTAGGAACGACTCCCTCAAAGCGTCATCGTAACAGGGGTCGCCGTCCGTGCCCGCAGCCAGGTCTCCCATCAGTTTTAGGCCGATGGGATGGATATGATGCCGTGTGGCCATGAGGTCTCCCGTCTCGAATCGGGGATTCAGTCCGCCCGCGGCGTTGGTAACGATCAGCACTTCGACGCCGAACCTGCGCATCACCTCGAGCGGATAAGCGATTTGCCGGATGTCATATCCTTCGTAGAGGTGGACCCGGCCTTGCATCACGATCACGGATGCTTCGTCCCGGCCGCCGTAGATCAGGTTGCCCTCGTGGCCTTTGACGGTCGACGACGGAAAATGGGGGATGAAACGATAAGGTACAACAGATTTCTGTTCGACAGCCTGTGCGCACGCCCCGAACCCGGTGCCCAGGATCAAGCCGAACCGGGCGGTTGAAAACCCCCGCGTAATCAGGAAGTCCGTGGTCTCGCTCAGCAGTTCATGACGGGGCATGGCGAGGCGCCTTCAATCGGTTTCTCGTCTCCTTTGACAGCTGCACGCAACTAAGGAGTCCATCATGAGCATCATAACGGTTGCCAGAGAATACGGCAGCGGCGGGAAGGATATCGCGAAGATCATCGCGGACCGCCTCGGCTATGATTGCGTGGACAAGGAACTCATCGCCGAAATCGCCCATGCCGCCGGCGTTTCGGAAGATGTCGTCGAACAGTTGGACGAAGTGGGCGAATCAGCCATAAGGCGATTCCTCGGCGAGCTGTTCACTCCTTCGACCGTCTACTCCCTGTCCCCGGAATACCCGCCCCTCATCTGGCCCTATGTGCCGGGCGACGACGAAGGGACGAAGGATCCCACCTCCCTCAAAAACACCTTTCTGGACCGGGGAGAGTATCTCCAGATCCTTCAGGACACCATCCGTTCGCTGGCCGGCAGAAAGAACGTGATCATCGTCGGGCGCGGCAGCCAGTGCATCCTTTCAGACAGCAGGACCGTCTTTCACACCCGGTTCATCGCGCCCTTCGATTACCGGGTCGACGTGATCATGGACGAAATGAACCTCTCGCGGGACCGGGCCGCCGAGCTCATCAAGGAAAAGGACCGCCAGCGTGCGCTTTACCTGCAGCACAACTACCAATGCGACTGGGCGGACGCGACCCTCTACCACGTGGTGTTCAATACGTCCCGCACGTCGTGGGAGAACATGGCCGACATCGTGATCGACACCCATCGCAGGCTCTTTGGGGACGACGGATGAAGCCTGTTCACCCGGATAAACCGCATCGAAAGATAACCCCGGCCAACAGATATGTCAACTAACGGCTTGTCACCGCGCGTGCCGCAAACCGGTGAGGAAAGGCGATGAACTACGAGGTTTCGGACTTCAATGAAGAGGTAGTGAAAAGAAGCCACACGGTCCCCGTGCTGGTCGATTTCTGGGCGGAATGGTGCGGGCCCTGCAAGATGCTGGGCCCCGTGATCGAGTCCCTCGCCGAGCGCCACCGGGATCGGTGGAAACTCGTGAAGGTGAACACGGAAGTACACCAGGATATCGCCCGCCAGTATGGGATACAGGGCATTCCCAACGTCAAGATGTTCGTCGACGGCGAGGTGAGGGACGAGTTCACTGGGGCGCTGCCGGAACCTATGATCGAGCAGTGGCTCAAAAAGGCTCTGCCGAGTCCCATGGCGGCACAGATGGCAGAAGCGCTGCGACTCTTCGAGGCAGGCCAGACCGGCGCGGCCCGGACATCGCTAGAAACCGTGCTCGCCGCCGAGCCGGACAACGAGCAGGCGGCGGTCTGCCTGGCGCGCACATACCTGGACGAGGATCCCGGCCGGAGCCTGGACCTGTTGAAGCCGATCGAACCGGGTACGGAATATCATGACTCGGCGGAAGTCCTGCGGACCATCGCGGGCCTGTTCCTTTACCTCGGCGCGCCGGAAAGTCTCGAGGAAGATCCGATCAAGCCGGTCTATGTCCAGGCGATCGAGCATCTCAGGTCGGGCGCATATGATCTTGCCCTGCAGCGTTTCATTGAGGTGCTTGAAAAGAACCGGGCCTACGACGACGACGGCGCCCGGCGGAGTTGCGTGGCTATCTTCGGCATGCTCGGCGAGAGCCACCCGACGACACGCCAGTATCGCCGCGCCTTCAGTAACGCGTTGTACGTCTGATCCGCGCACCGCAATCGACACACGGCAAGCCAAGGATCTATCGCCGCGCCTTCAACAAGGCGTTGTACGCCTGATTCAGTAAGATCGTGGGACTCGAGACGCGGAAGGGGAGCGCCGGTGAGACGCGCGTCACGTGTGTCACGCGTCCAGGGGGTTGGCCTTCTCGGGATCGATTTCCAGCTTGCGCATGGCCCGCTCAGGCACGTCGGGGGAGAGGTTCCCTTTCCGAGCGAGGGCATTGAGGGTGCCAAGGGTGATGAAGCGGGCGTCCATTTCGAAGAAGTTCCGCAGCGCCGGCCGGCTGTCGCTCCGTCCGAACCCGTCCGTCCCCAGCGAGACCACGGGGCCCGGCACCCAGCGCGCGATGGAGTCCGGCAGCGTCCTGACGTAGTCGGAGGCCATGACGTACACCCCTTCCGTATCCTCCAGACATTGTGCGATATACGGCGCCCGGGGCGCTTCCGACGGGTGCAGCAGGTTCCAGCGCTCGGCATCCATGGCGTCGCGCCGCAGCTGTTTGTAGCTCGTCACGCTCCACACGTCCGCCTCGACCCCGAAGTCTTCGGCCAGCATCTCCTGGGCCTTCAGTGATTCATTGATGATGGAGCCGCTTCCGAAGAGGTGGGCCTTCGCCGCGCCCCCGTTGAGCGAACGCAAACGGTACATGCCCTTCAGGATGCCTTCTTCCACCCCCTCCGGCATGGACGGCATGGCATAGTTCTCATTCTGCACGGTGATGTAATAGAACAGGTCCTCCTGGTCCACGTACATCCGCCGGATGCCGTCCTTGATGATGGTCGCCAGTTCGTAGGCGTAGGCCGGATCGTAGGTCCGCAGGTTGGGTACCGGATCGGCCAGCAGGTGGCTCTGGCCGTCCTGGTGCTGCAGGCCCTCGCCGTTCAGCGTCGTCCGGCCCGCCGTACCGCCCAGCAGGAATCCCCGCGTACGCATTTCCGCGGCGGCCCAGATCAGGTCGCCGACGCGCTGCAGGCCGAACATGGAATAGAAGATGAAGAAGGGGATCGTATTGACGCCGTGGGTCGAGTAGGCCGTGCCGGCGGCCACGAAGGAGGACAGGGAACCCGCCTCCGTGATACCTTCCTCGAGGATCTGGCCGTCCTGCGCTTCCTTGTAGTAGAGCAGGGTATCGATGTCCACCGGTTCGTAAAGCTGGCCGGCGTGGGAGTAGATCCCGCACTGGCGGAAGAGGGCTTCCATGCCGAAAGTACGGGCCTCGTCGGGCACGATGGGGACGATCAGCCTGCCGATCTCGGGTTCGCGCAGCAGACGCGAGAGCATCCGGGTGAACACCATGGTCGTCGAGACTTCTCGGCCGTCTGTCCCTTCTCTGAACTCGTCGAATACCTCGTCGGGCGGAGCCGCGGGCAGGCCGGGGTTCACGACGTTACGCCTGGGGATGTAGCCGCCGAGGCTCTCCCGGCGTTCCCGGATGTACTCCATTTCGGCGCTGTCCGCCGACGGCCTGAAATACGGCGCTTCGCGGACCTCGTCATCAGAAAGGGGGATGCCCAGTTCGGTGCGCAGGTGTCGCAGGCCGTCCTCGTCTATCATCTTCTGCTGGTGGGCGGTGTTCTTGCCCTCGCCCCATTCGCCCAGGCCGTAGCCCTTGATCGTCTTGGCGAGGATGACGGTCGGTGCGCCCGGGTGTTCCACCGCGGCTTTGTACGCCGCATAGATCTTTTCCTGGTCGTGACCGCCGCGCATGATGGTCCGCACGTGCTCGTCGGTGAGCAGCTTGGACATCTCCATGAGCCTGGGATGCACGCCGAAAAAGTGGTCCCGCTGGTACTTGCCGTCGGAAACAGTGTACTTCTGGTATTGTCCGTCCACGATCTCGCCCATGCGCTTCACGAGCAGCCCTTCGTCGTCCTGGGCGAGCAGGGGGTCCCATCCGCTCCCCCAGATCACCTTGACGACGTTCCATCCGGCACCGTGGAAGGCGGCCTCCAGTTCCTGGATGATCTTGCCGTTGCCCCGGACCGGGCCGTCCAGGCGCTGCAGGTTGCAGTTGACCACGAATACCAGGTTGTCCAGCTTTTCGCGGGCGGCAAGCGTGATGGCCCCTAGCGCTTCGGGCTCGTCCGTTTCCCCGTCCCCGAGAAACGCCCAGACTTTGCGGCCGTTGGCCTGTTTGAGTCCCCGGTCTTCCAGGTACCGGTTGAACCGGGCCTGGTAGATGGACATGATAGCGCTCAAGCCCATGGATGCCGTGGGGAAGACCCAGAAATCGGGCATGAGCCAGGGATGGGGGTAGGAGGACAGCCCGCCGCCCGGCCGCAATTCGCGGCGGAAGTTGTCGAGGTGCTGCTCGTTGAACCGCCCTTCGATATAGGCCCGTGCGTAGATACCGGGCGAGGAGTGGGGCTGGAAGAAGATCTGGTCGCCGTCATAGCCGTCGCTCGGCCCCCGAAAGAAGTGGTTGAAGCCGACCTCGTAGAGGTTGCAGACCGAGGCGTAGGTGGCGATGTGGCCGCCGAGGGACTTGTCCGCCGTGTTGGCGCGGACCACCATGGCCATGGCGTTCCACCGGATGATGTTGCGGATCCGGTGCTCGAGCTCGTGGCTCCCGGGATAGGGCGGCTGCTGTTCGGGTGGAATGGTGTTGATGTAGGGCGTGTTCTCGGCGAAGGGGAGCCGGACGCCCTTGCCGCGGGCATGGGCCTGGAGCTGGGCGATCAACTGGCGCACTCTGCCCGGACCGGAATGCTGGAGCACGTAATCCAGCGATTCGAGCCATTCCAGTGACTCTACGCGGTCCAGGTCAATTTCATACTCCGAGCGGGAGGAATCCTGTGTCATAGGTAGTCCGTAGGCCGATGTCCGATAGGCCCGCGCGCCGATCCAAACCTCTTGAAATGTACTTCCAATGTAGCCTTCCAACCCTTCGCTCGCAACTAAAATCAAGGTGACGGCGCATTAGGCGGGCATGTAGTTTTGTGTTGCCCGCGCACCGCAAATGGGTCATTTTGGGGACATTGTCGCGGCAGACCGGAACGTGCAAACGACAAAGTGCAAACGACACGCAACTCAATCCCCCGAGCGAACCAGTACGCCTACGCAAAACGGCCCACGCCCATGATCGCCTTTCATCGTTCTTCGTTCCACTGGAGGTCCTGGCCCTGGAAGCCCGATCCGGTCTACAAATACACGGGCGGGTTCGTCGGCGTGCCGGGACAGGCCTACCAGGTGCGGTTCCACCTCGAGGCTGCATGCATCGTGGAAGACCTGGAAACGGGACGCAAGACCGAAATGTACCTGGGCGCGCCGTGCCGCACGGAATACACGATCGCCCGCCGCAACCTGTTCCAGGTTCCCAGCGATGAATGGCGCATGGCCTTCAGCCGGAGCATGAGCATCCCTATTTCGAGGAGACCGAGCACAGAGCCCGCCGGATTCAAGGGTACGCCGCTAGAGAAGCAGTTCCAGGCCCACGAGATCGACATCAGGCAATACGGATCGGAGGAGATCCTGTCGGATACCCGCGACGTGGTCGACGCGACTTTAAACCGGGATCTCATGAACGGCAGGATCGCCTACGGCGAAAGGGCCCGGAATCTGAAGGTTACCCTTGAGTTTCCCGTGGATCTGATCAATATTAACGAGGAAGACGCCGAGTTTCAGGTCTGCACGGGCCCCGTGGTCCTCCCAGACCTGGAAACCTGGGACGGCGGCGAGGTGCATCGCGTGTTCCTGGCCGACGCGGCGATCTCCGGCTTCGACCACGCGGAATTCATCCTCCGCAGGGAGATCGAGGCGGCCGAACGGGAGAAGCACTGGTACGAAGCGCCCCGGGGGCGTGACCGTCTGGAGTTGAACGACCCGGAGAATCCTCCGCCGGATTATCCGCCGCGCAGGCCGAGGCCCCTGGTCTACAATGAAACCTGGGAAAAAGAATCCGAGAACGTTATTTTGAGAACAAAGAACGAAAACTGAGGCCGGCTTTCTGGACAGCAGCGAACAGCCCGCAATCTGGCCAACAGTCAATGGCACGCAACCAGACCAGCAGCCACCACAAGGAGCGCTCCAATGGCGCAGACGACCCTGCAGGACACCCGATTCAAGCAGATGCCGACCCCGGAGGACCTGATCCGCATGTCCCGGGACCTGCGGTACCACCCGGTACACAACGAGCATCCGTCCGTGCTCACGGGCGCTCAGATCGACACGTTCAACGAGCAGGGCTACCTGAAACCCTTCAGGATCTACTCGGATGCGGAGATCGGCGCCATTCGTGACGAATTCGACGGCATGATCGAGCAGGTCATGGCGCGGGGCGACCACAACTACTCCATCATTTCGGCCCACCTGAAATCGGGCATGGTCCACGATATCATCAACGAACCGCGGATCGTCGCGTATATCAGCGACCTGCTGGGCGAAGACGTCGTGGGATGGGGCGCCCATTTCTTCTGCAAGCTGCCCGGGGACGGCAAGATCGTCAACTGGCACCAGGACGCCAGCTTCTGGCCACTCTCGCCGTCGAAGACGGTCACCGCCTGGCTGGCCATCGACGACGCGGACACGGACAACGCCTGCATGCGTTTCGTGGCCGGATCGCACCACTACGGACACCTGACCTACCACATGAGCGAGGAAGTTGAGAACAACGTGCTCAACCAGACGGTGAAAGATATCGGGGTGTACGGCACCGAGGTGGATATCGAACTCAAGGCGGGTGAGATATCGCTGCACAGCGACCTGCTGCTGCACGGGTCGGGCCTCAACACGTCGGACCGCCGCCGCTGCGGCCTGACGCTCAGGTTCTGCGCCGCCTCCGTCCGCGCCGAGCTCAACTGGAACAAGGAAGGCGTGATCGTCAAGGGATCCGATCCCACGGGTCACTGGGCGAACCTGCCGAGACCCGAGGTGGATAACGTGTAGCCTGAGGACCGGGTTCAGACCAGCGCGATACGTAAGCGTCTTCCTAGTGCACGGGCCGCCCGTTCCAAAGTTTGCAACGTTACCGAACCATTATCGGGATCCAGAAGACGATCCAGTGAGGCGCGACTTGTGTGCATCCGCCGGGCCATTTCTGTCTTGCTCAGACCTTGATTCAGCATGAATTGGTCTACCTGATATGCAATAACTCGCTTTATCGCGACCCGTTCTGATTCTTCAAGCAGTCCTTCTTCCTTCAGATATTCATCGAAGTCGCCACCGACATGTTGGGTATCTGTAGTCATCTATTCGTCTCTCCCCAGCGTTGCAGCCCGCCCAGCGGCATGCCCAAAGGCCAGCCAAACTGGACTGTTTTTAGATCCACCCCTATAATCTTCTTTTCATCACGGGTTAGCGTTACCAACCAGTCACGCACTGGCTCGCGACCCGTTTCAGTCTTGTAGAAAACGACACGCAACATATAAATGACATTACATAATCTGTATCAATTTTGATACGTTGTCAATAGAAAGCCTATTTCTAACCAAACCCTTTCGGATTAGTCGAACACACAAAGGTGTTACCGAATTAGTAGGATTCGATTAGAACTTATCGAATACAATTTGAAAAAACGGAAAAGAGCACCAGCAGGTCAGGTCTACTCAACGTAAACCGCGACCCGGTGCATGGCGTTGTTCAGGTAGCCGCCGGGATTCCACGCGATGGCGTGGGGCTGGCTGATGCCACGAGAATCCGTTGCTTTTGCCCATATCTCGTAATAGCCACGCTGACGCAACGAGACCGAAGCGCGCCAGTTCTGCCAGGCGTAGGGGTTGACCGGCTCATCCAGTGATGCACGCATCCAGGTCGCTCCGAAGTCGATCGAAAGATCAACCACGTCGACGCGTCCCTCACCCGTCCACGCATGACCCCGCACCTCGATCTCGCCGTCCGCTGTCCTGTACCCCGTTGCGGGGTGAGTGATCAGCGACTTCACCGGCATGCTTTCGATGATGCGGAAGATTTCCTCGTCCACGGCCTCGCCGGGTTCGATGCCCCGATTCGGCAAGCGATAAGAAGTACCGGTCATCTTGGGCCCGTCATGCACCTGGTTCCGTATCTCCACACGAGTCAGCCACTTCTGGGAACACGACCCGGGCCATCCCGGTATGATCAGCCGCAGCGGTCCGCCGTTCAACGGGTGAATCGGGCGCCCATTCTGGGCGAAAGCGATGAGGTTATGCTCGTCCATGGCCTTGTCGATCGGCACCCCACGGGACAGGGGCAGTCGGCCCTCTTCTCCGGAGACATGGGTATCCGCGCTGTAGTGGGCGGTGTAGACGGCCCCGCGCTGGATCCCGGCGGCCTGCAGGACGTCGGACAATCGCACCCCCGTCCATTCCGAGCAGGCCACCGCGCCGTAGGTCCACTGTTCGCCCTTCGTCTTCGGATCGAAGAACGCGCGTCCATTGCCCGCGCATTCCAGGGCCAGCGCCCGGGTAACGACCTCGAAGCGGTTTTCAAGATCTTCGAGACCGAGTGTCACCGGGGTGTCGACCAGGCCGTTGATCCTCAGTTCCCAGTGCGATGCGTCCAGATCCTCCGGCATCAGCCCGTTGTTGCGGACGAAATGCCTTTCGGTGGGTGTGATGGCGTCATCGAGGAGGTGCGGCGGGGTTTCCGCGCACATGGGCCGGTCGTTAAGTACCGTGAGGCCGTCCTTGCCACGAATTACCGGCTCGGAAGCGAGCGCCACGGGAATAAAGTGGGCTGGTATGTTTCTATGGAAAGGGATCGCGGCCCCGACCAGCGCACCCATGGCCGCCAGGCCCGCATTTTTAAGGAAACCACGCCGGTCCGCGTGGGTGCGGCGACCGAAAAGCAGATGATCGGCTTCGTCGGGGTCTTGGTTGTAGCGTTCGTAAAGACGCGTGTCAGAAACACCATCGCCCATGCCGGTGCACCTCGTAACTGACTCAAACCGTATTACCACCCGTGATTACGCCTCGTACAGGTCCACCGCGGTCTGTCCCTTGGCGAAACGCAGGGCGGTCGCCGCGGCGGACTGGCTTCCCGTAGCGCGCCGAATGTCGGTGGCCCAGCGTGCGAGGCCGACCAGCAACTGGTTGCGGGACGGGTGATCTTCGCACAGGGTCCACTCGTCGAAGATCGTGCGCAACGTGGAGAGGATGTTCCGGCCGTTGTCGTCCTTGAGGATCACCAGGCCGAGTTCGCGGAGCAACGCGTCACCCGAGTAGCCGGAACGCAGGTAGTCCCGGGTCTGTCTGCCGATCTCCCTGATCTGGATCTGCTCTATGGAAGAAAGGACGCCTTCGATCGCTTCGGCTTCGTCCACGCTTCCCGGCTGCAGACTTCCACGGGACTCGGACAACGGCCGATGGGTGATGTTCAGCCACCGGTCGCCGTAAAACTGCCATGCAACGTGATAAAGGCTCTGAGCCGCGACCCGGCGGCCGCCGAACCGCAAGGCCTTGCGGACCGCGGAGGCCATCATCATCTCCCGGACCAGTCCCCCCCAGCCCGGGTTCATGTTCACCGGCGTGCGCGCCATGCGGTCCGCTGCGAGTACCACCATGGTCGTCACGATCCGCTCGATCGATACGCCGTCTTTGAGTGCCTGGGTGACCACACCGAAGGTCGGCCCGATTTCGCCGCTGACCAGACCTTCCGCGAAAGCGTCTTCGTCGAACGCCACCCCGGAATCGTCAGACGGTCCGTCGCCAATGGAATCCAGCGTCTCCGTGTCGGCGATGAATCGGTCGATGGCAGACTGCCGGATCTCATCGGGCAGCCCCCGTTCCTGTCCCAGGATCTTGGCCGACAGGTTGCAGACCAGTTCCTCGGCCTCGTCCCACCCGAATTCCTCGAGCACTTCCGCGATGTAACCGATGTTCAGCAGGTTGTTCGAATTGCCGAGGAAGTGGGGCGCCACGGCGCATTCGTAGAGCAGGGGCAGGATCTCGTCGTCGTGGCCGCCCAGCCGCCGCGCGGTGATCAGACATTTCTCGATACCTTCCCATTTCTTGTCTTTGGAGAACACCCGGATCCAGGCCTCGAGCTTTTCCCAGGTAATCGGATCGGGCAGTTGCTGGATGCGGGGACGGTCTCCCGCACGCCCCGACAGGCCGTGGGCGGCGAAGGTGAGCGGGATGATGCGATCGTCGCTCTCGTATTGACGGGCCACCTTGATTCCGTTGATGAAGTCCGAAACCTCTCCTCCACCGTCGTTGGCCCCCCGTTCCGTTGCGACGTGGCGGCCGCCGTGCCGGATGATGAGGTTCAGCGTTTCCTCTTCGGACACGCCCCGGGCGAGCATGATGGCCACGGCCTTGGATATGGTCCACTGATCCGTGGAATAAAGCCCCTCCTTCAAGAGCAGGAAGTGGGCGTCGGACCGTTTCGATCCGCCTTCGCTCACACTCACGAACACGTCGCCGTTTCGCACTTCGACCGGAAAGGTCTCCAGGTCGTCGCACCCTCCGGTAAAACAACCGCCGCCGCCGAGATCGTAGCTCCAGCCGTGCCAGTCGCAGGTCAGCACTCCGTTCCGCACGCGGCCCCTCGTGAGCGGGTAGCCCATGTGGGGGCACTGGTTGTCCGTGGCGAAGACCGTGCCGTTGTGCTTGAAGAGGGCGATGCTTCTTCCCTCAACCTTCACGGCCTTCGGCTTGCCGTCCTCCACCTCGGCGGTAGCCGCTACCCTTACGAATCCGTTCTGTTCTGTCGCCATAGCAGGTTGCCTCTCCATTCATCAGTCATTGCTATCCGTTATATCGCTATTCGCCACCACGATTGGTCTCCGCTATCCATCTGATCACCGCTATTCGTCAAATACCTCGACGGTCGTCCGCCCTTCCGAAAACCGCATGGCCGTGTTGATGGACGCCATGCTGTTCTTGTTCAACCGCACGTCCGTGGCGTAACGCACCAGTCCCACCAGGAGCTGATACCGGGACGGATGCCCCGATCCACTGGCGGCGTCGCCACCCGCGACGCCTTCCCATTCGTTGAACGCGACGCGGAGCGTGGGAAGCAGTTCCATGTTGGTATCGTCCCAAAGTATCGCCCGTCCCACTTCCTTGAGCAACTCGGATCCGTCGAAGCCGCTGTTCAGGTATCCCACTACCTGGTCGCCCACGCCGTGGATATCCAGCGACTTGATGGAGCGGACGATTTGATCCGACGCGGCGGCCACGTCCGGCGCTTTCGAAGGGTGGCCGGGCAGCGGTTCGTCGAGGGACCGGGCCGGGATATTGATCCACCGGTTGTCGAAGATCTGCCAGGCCGCGTGGAACAGGCCCTTCGCCGCGGCAGCAGGCCCGCCGTAAGCGTGGACGTGACGCAGGGAAGCCGCCAGGTTGAACTCGGCGGACAACGAACTCCAGCCGGCGTCCACGTTCACGGGCGTCCTTGCCATGCGGTCCGCCGCGAGCAGCACGAAGGTCGTGATGAGACGCTCGATGGCCACGCCGTCCCTCAAGGCTTGGGCCACGGCCCCGAAGGACCGTTCGACGTCGACACTCAGCAGGGCGTCCACGAGGGTGTTCTCGTCATATTCCGTACGGATGTTCGTCGCGTAGTCGTGGGATTCAAGGGTGGGGGCGATCTCCTCCAGCAGGCGGACGGCGTCGCGATGAAACCGCTCCGGCTCGTCCCGTCCCCGTCCGACCATCTTGGCGCCCAGGTTGCAGACCAGTTCGGACGCCTCCCCCCAACCGAATGTATCCACCACCCGGGCGAGGTCGCCCAGGCTGGCCACGTTGCGTGAAAAACCGAGGAAGTACGGCGCCACGGCGCATTCGAACAACAGTTTGAAGATATGGTCTTCATGGCCGTTTTCGCAGGCCGTGTGCAGGCATCGTTCGATCCGGAAATCCTGCATGTTTCGGGAGAACATGCGCACCCAGCCGTCGATCTGTTCCCAGCTCACCGGAGGGGGCAGCGGAATGACCTCGAGCCTTTCCGATGCCCGCCCCGACGCCGCCCGTCCGGCCAGCGACAGCGCCATCAGCCGGTCCTCGCCGTCGTATCTTCGGCCGACTTCGAGCCCGGATACCAGGAGCGAAACGATATCGCCTCCGCCGCCCGCGCCTTGCTCTGACGCGACGTGCCGGCCCAGGTGCCGCAGGACCAGCTGCACGATGTCGTGTTCAGATACGCCTCCGGAGAGCAGCAGGGCGGAGGCCTTGGAGACCGTCCAGGAATCTCCGCTCAGCAGTCCCTCCCAGAGCAGCTGCAGGTGCTGGTCCCGACGCTTGTAGGTCGCGTCTCCGGCCTGGACCCACAGTTCATCCCCGCGGATATCGACGGGAAAGGTCTCCAGGTCGTCGCATTCGTAGTTGAAGCATCCGCCGCCGTCGAGATCAAAGCTGCGGCCGTGCCAATCGCAGGTCAGTATGCCGTCCTTCACCACGCCGCGGGTCAGCGGGAACCCCATGTGGGGACACTGGTTGTCGGTGGCGTGGATCCGTCCGCCGACGTTGAAGAGGGCGATGCTCCGGCCCTCGCCGATTTTAACGGCGCGGGATTCCCCGGCTGGCACGTCTGCGGGGGATCCTACGCGGATCCAGCCGTTTCCTGAGCTCATTTGGTACCTTTCCTTTCTTCTAATGCGCTTCCAGCCAGTTCGCGCCGATGCCGATCTCCACTTCGATGGGGACGGTCAAGGGCAGCGCGCCTCGCATGCATTCTTCGATCAGGCCGGGGAGGGTGTCTTCTTCCGACTTATGCAGATCGAATACGAGTTCGTCATGGACCTGCAGCAGCATCCGCGACCGGCATTCCCGCTCTTTCAGTTCGTTATGGATCCGGGTCATGGCGAGCTTGATCAGGTCGGCCGCCGTGCCCTGGATGCGGGAATTGATGGCGACGCGCTCCTCGGCGCGCTTCGTGGTGTTGTTCCGGGAATTGATGTCCCGCAGGTAACGCCGGCGGCCCGTCATGGTCTCGACGAAGCCGTTCTCCTCCGCAAACTTGACCGTATCATCCATGTACTTGCGTGTGCCCGGATACTTCGCGAAGTACTGATCGATCAACTCCTGGCCCTGTCCCCGCGGTATGTTGAGCCGTTCGGCCAGTCCGAAGGCCGAGATGCCGTAAATGATACCGAAATTGACGGTCTTGGCGCGCCTGCGCATTTCATCGGTCACCCCGTCATAGTCCACGTCGTAGATCTTCATGGCCGTCGCCGAGTGGATGTCCTCGTTCCGGATGAAGGTCTCCATCATGCCTTCGTCCCGGCTGAGTTCCGCCGCGATGCGCAGTTCGATCTGGGAGTAGTCGGCGGCCATCAGGAGGTAGTCGTCGTCCCGTGGCACGAAGGCCTTTCGGATCTGGCGGCCCATCTCCGTGCGGACCGGGATGGTCTGGAGGTTGGGACCGTGGGACTGAATCCGGCCTGTGGCGATCACGGCCTGCTCGTAGGACGTGTGCACCCGCCCCGTCTCCGGGAACACGGTATGGGGCAACTGGCTGACGTACACCGAATTCAGCTTGGTACACATCCGGTAGTGGAGGATCTGTTCCACGATCTCGTGCCTGGGCGCCAATCTGCGGAGCACGGCTTCTGCCGTCGAGTACTGTCCCGTCTTGGCGGTGCGCTTGGCGTTCGGATCGATCTGCAGCTTGTCGAAGAGGATATGGCCGAGTTGTTTGGCCGAATTGAAATCGACGGGCTCGCCGGCCAGCTCGGTAATCCGGTCCGAGGACCGCTGAATCTCCTCGTCCAGGAGGCTGGACAGGTGCTCCAACTGGCTTACGTCCATCCGCACGCCTTCGTGTTCCATTTCAACAAGGGCGGGTACCAGTGGGCATTCGATGTCCGCGAAGACCGTATCCTGATTCATCTCGCCGATACGGGGCCGCAGCAGTTCCGCCAGCTGCAACGTGATATCCGCGTCTTCCGCCGCGTATTCGACGACCTTCTCCAGCGGCGTGTCCTTGAGCGTGCCCTGCTCTTCGCCCTTTTCGCCGATGAGGGTGGTGATGGATATGGGCGTATACCCGAGGAGGGCCTGGGACAGATAATCCATGGTCCGCCGCAGGTCCGGCACGGTCACATAGGCCGCGAGCATGGTGTCGAAGATGCGGCAGGACACGGTAATCCCGTACCACCGCAGCACGGAAAGATCAAACTTGATGTTGTGCCCGATGAGTTCCTTGCCGGTGTCGTTAAACAGGGGAAGGAACTCGTCGGCGATCCGAAGCACCTCCTCCCGTCCGTCCGGCATGGGAACGTAATATCCCGTATGGGGCTCGATCGCGAAGGCGAAACCCAGGATTTCGCAGGTCTTGGGATCCAGGCTCGTCGTTTCCATGTCGAAACAGAATGAAGACGACTCGGTCAACTTCTCAATCAGGGCGGCACGTGTTTCAGGCGTGTCGACGCAGTGGTAATCGTGCTCCACGTCCGTGATCGTCTTGAGCTGGTCGTCCTCGAACAGATCGCCCTGGCTTGTGGCGACCGTCAACCGGGGGGCCGCGGAGAAATCGTCGCCGAAGAGCCGCTTGCCCAGGGTGTTGAACTCCAGTTCGGCGAACAACTTCTTGAGTTCTTCGTCCCGCCGTTCCTTGACGGTCAGCGAATCAGGCGTAACCTCGAGAGGGACGTTCCGCTCGATGGTGACGAGGCTTTTGGAAAGCAGGGCCATATCCCGGTTTTCTTCGATTCGCTCTTTCTGCTTGCCCTTCAACTGGTCCGTGTTTTCCAGCAGGTTCTCCACGGTCCCGAACTGGGCGATGAGCTTCTGCGCGGTCTTCTCGCCCACACCCGGAACGCCGGGCACGTTGTCGCTGGCGTCGCCCATCAGTCCGAGCATGTCGATCACCTGATCGATCCGTTCGATCCCCCACTTCTCCAGCACGTCCTCCACACCCATGGTTTCGAAATTGTCGCCGGTGTTCCCGGGCTTGCAGATGAAGGACTGCCCGGAGACGAGTTGCGCATAGTCTTTGTCCGGCGTGACCATGTAGGTGGTAAATCCCGCCTCGTCCGCCTGTTTTGCGAGGGTGCCGATCACATCATCGGCCTCCCAGCCGGGAACGCGGATCACCGGGATGTTGAACCCTTCGATCATCCGGAACAGGTAGGGCAGGGCGATGCTGAGGTCCTCGGGCATGGCGTCCCGCTGCGCCTTGTACTCGGCGTACTGCTCGTGACGGTGGGTGGGTTCAGGCGTGTCGAATACCGCGGCGATGTGGGTCGGCTTGTTCTTGTTCAGGATACCGAGAATGGTATTGGCAATGGCGAATACCATGGAAACATTCATGCCCGTCGAGGTCATCCTGGGATTGCGGATCAATCCGAAATGACCGCGATACGCGAGCGCCATGCCATCCAGCAGGAACAGGGTCTTCTGCGACTCAGTCATAGATGTTTAACTCCGGCTGCACGGGAAACCCGCCCGTGCCGGGCGTATCCCGTTCGATCCGGGATCCGTATCGGATTTGCGTGTGTGTCCAGAGGTATTGCGAAGTATCGCTATAATTCAATCTTACCAGTGAATGGCTTTAAATCTTCAAAAGTCCTGCCGCGTTCAGGCCGACGATGCGCTGTCTCTCCGCCTCACTCAATCCCAGTTCATCGATAATTCGAAGGCCCAGGTCGACATCGGCGATTTGCTGGGGGAAGTCGGAACCGAACATTATGCGGTCGACGCCGGCAAAGTCGATCGCCAAACGAAGCGCGCCAGCACCTGGCATGCCCGCTGTTTCATAGTACATGTTCTTCAGGTATTCTGACGGCGGCCTGTCGAGTTTCCCCTGTGCCTCAGGATACGAAATATACCCCTGGTCAATGCGGGCCGCAAGATAAGGGACGGTCCCGCCCAGGTTGCCGAGTACGATCCTCAAATCGGGGAACGCCGCCATCGTCCCGCTCATCACCAGTTGTATGGCGGCCAGCGTTGTGTCAAAGGGGAATCCCGCGATAGGCACCAGCCTGTACTGTTGAAACGGTTCGATCGAAGGCGGACTGGTGGGGTGAAGAAAGAGCGGTACGTCCAGGGAGACCGCGGCGGCATAGAGGGCGTGAAAACCCTCGTCACCCGGGGACTTGCCGTTGACATTGGAAAACAGCAGTCCGCCCCGGAGATTCAGTTCGGACACGGAACGCATCAATTCGACGGCCGATGCGGCCGGGTCCTGCAGGGGAAGTACCGCCAGGGCAGACAGACGATCGGGGTAGCGGTCGACGGTGGCAGCCAGACTTTCGTTCACGACCCGGGCGAGGCGACGGCCGGCATTCGGATCCTCGACGTGCAGTCCCGGAATGGAAAAGCTGAGCAGCTGCCGGTCCACACCATGCCGGTCCATGTGCTCGATTACCCGGTCCGCATCGAAATGACCCGGCGCGATCATGCTGTAATCGCCATCCAGCTTCAGCAGGCGATTGCCGTCGGCATCCCTGACCAGTTCCGCCTGGTATCCTCCCTTTTCAATCTCGTCGAAGTAAGCGGAGGTATAGAAATGGGTGTGGAAATCTACGATCAAGGGACGCTCCAACGTCCTGCCACGCTGTCAGGCGTGCATCCAACGAATATACACGGCCCGGGCGAATCCGGTTGTCGGTTTTCAAGGCTGATGCGCTGTTGCGCATGCGGCCTGCAATACGGCCAGATAAGGGGTTCATTCAATATAGGCCGTTGCCATTCAAACGCAATGCCCGAAGGGCTGGAAAACGAAGTCGAAATCTCTGTACAAGCAGAACCACACCAGGTATCTTGGGCCGTGAGTTCATGACTGATCGTAACCGTATTTTAAAAATGGAGCCACCGATGTTGATCGATCCTTCCGAGTTCATTGGAACCCAGGGCATAACCCACCTGTGTACGGGCGGCGAGTCGCCCATGCTGAAAACCCATGGCGACGCCGTCCACCGGTTCTTCGAAGACAAGCTTCTGGGTGAAGAGGGACGCAGGCGGCTGGAAGTGGTATCCGGGGAATGCAAGGAGAAGGTCGGCCGCCTGTTCGGCGTGCAGCCGGACGACATCGGTTTCCTGACCTCGACTTCCGAGGGGATCAACCTGCTCGTCTATGCCCTCGACTGGCAACCCGGCGACAACGTGGTGGTCGCCGACGTGGAGTTTCCCTCGGACGTGCTGCCATGGACCCTGTTGAAGGACCGGGGCGTGGAGCTTCGCATCGTTGAAAACAACAACTGGCGCACAGACTTGGAAGATCTTGATAAAGCGATAGATGAAAACACCAGGGTGGTCAACGTGAGCCATGTCAGCTACTTCACGGGCCAGCGTCTTCCCCTGCCGGAACTGTCCGAACTCGTGCACCGCAAGAATGCCCTGCTCTGTCTCGACGTCACCCACTCCGCAGGCGCCGTTCCAGTCGAAGCGAAGTACGCGGACTTCGTCGTGTCGAGCTGCTACAAGTGGCTCATGGCAGTGCATGGGGTAGGTATCTTCTACTGGAACCGCGAGCGTGTACCCGAACTGAATCCACCCTTCGTAGGCTGGCACACCCCGGCATACCTGCCCGACTGGAAGGATCCCTCCGCTTACATTCCCCGGGAGGATGCCAGCCGGTTTACGCCAGGCAACGAGACCTGGATCGGGGTCTACATCCTGGACAACGCCCTGGACTGCCTGCTGGGCATCGGCATTGACCGGATCGAGGAACACGTGCTGCGATTGAGCACCCGGGTGTGGGATGGCCTGGCGGACATGGGTTGGGAAGTCATCACGCCCCGGGCGCCGGCGGAACGGGCGGGAAATGTCTGCTTCACCGCAGAGGATGTGAACGCGGTCACCCACGCGCTGGAAGACCGGAACGTACTGATCTTCGGAGCTTACGGCGGCGTGGGCCGGGCCAGGGTGTCCACCCATTTTTACAACACGGACCAGGACGTGGACCGGTTCCTCGAAGTCATGCGGGACATCCCCGTGACACGGCCGGCGACCCAGCCGGGCAGAGACTTCAGCAAAGCGGCCGGAGTGGCCGGGAATTAACTACTTACGGTACAGCGAAGCACACCCCAAGGAACAGCGAAGCATACCCTATGGATTTCGAGTTAAGCGAAGAACACCAGATGGTGGAGCGGATGGTCTACGATTTCGCCCGCAACGAGATCCTGCCGTCCATCAGGGAGCACGACCGAAACGGTACCTTCCCCCACGAATTACTGCCGAAGATGGCTGCCCAGGGATTCATGGGGATCTGCCTCCCGGCGAAGTACGACGGGGCCGGCATGGACTTCATCTCCCTTGGGCTGCTTTCTGAAGGGCTCGAGTGGGCCGACTCTTCTGTACGGGAGACGATCGCCGTCCACCTGGGGCTCCACGCCCTGCCCATCTTTCAATGGGGCACGGAGGAACAGAAGGAACGCTTCCTGCCGCCCCTGGCCACCGGCGAAAACATCGCCTGTTTCGGCCTGACCGAACCCGGCGCGGGTTCGGACGTGGCTGCCATGACCAGCCGGGCCAGGAAAGAAGGCGACACCTACGTGGTCAGTGGGGAGAAGATGTGGATCACGCTGTCGGACGTGGCCGACCGCTTTCTCGTTTTCGCCAAGACGAGCCAGGAGGAAGGTACGCGGGGTATCACGGCCTTCCTGCTGGAGCGCGGCTGGGAGGGACTGACCACCGGCACCATCAAGGGCAAGATGGGGGTGCGGGCCAGCAACACGGGCTGGATCAACATGGACGGGGTGCCCGTCCCCGAAACCCACCGCCTTGGAGAAGAGGGCGAAGGATTCAAAATCGCCATGTCCTGCCTGGACAATGCCCGCTACACTGTCGCGGCGGGCGCCGTCGGCCTGATGAAATACTGCCTGGAAGCATCCGTGTCTTACGCCCGGCAGCGCCGGACCTTCGGCCAGGCGATCGGCGACCATCAGCTCGTGAAACAGCTGATTGCCCAGATGAAGCAGCGCGTCGACCTGGGTGAATTGGCCGTGCGCAAGGTCGGATGGCTCAAGAACCAGGGAAGGCGCAACACCCGGGAGACGAGCATGGCCAAGTGGTACTGCACCGAGTCGGCCTTTGCCACGGCCAGCGACGCGGTCCAGGTACACGGCGCGTACGGATACTCCGACGAATACGACGTCGAACGCCATCTGCGCAACAGCAAGAGCGCGGTAATCTACGAAGGCACGTCGCAGATCCACCAACTCATGCAGGCGGATTACGTGTTCGGCAACCGGGTCGACCGCCCGCTGCGATGTGAAATGCCCGCCTACGATCCCGATTACTGGCAGAACTGACCAGGCACGTTACGCCTGTATTGACGAGACAACCGACCCTTGAACATCATCGCCCTGGTTAAGCAGACTCCCGATACGGCCCAGTTGTCCGCCTCCATGGACGGCCTCAGGCTGTCCGCCGAGGGCGGTCCCCGGATCGTGAATCCCTGGGATGAATACACCCTGGAAACCGCCATTCAGGCCCGGGAGGAGCACGGCGGCAAGGTGACCGCCCTTTGCCTGGGACCTCCTGAAGCCGCCGATGCCTTGAAGACCGCCCTGGCCATGGGCGTGGACGAAGCCATCCTGGTGTCGGACCCGGCCATGGCGGACAGCGACAGCCTTACCTCGGCGCGCATTCTGGTCGCGGCCATCCGGAAGATCGGTCGTTTCGACCTGATCGTGGGCGGCAGGGCGGCGATAGACGGGAATACCGCGGCGACGGCCGTGCAGGTCGCGGCCCTGCTGGGCGTACCGCTCATCTCCTACGTGGCGGACATCGGAAGCCTCGATCCCGAGCACCGGACGATCTCCGCGGTACGTCTGCTGGAGAAAGCCCGGGAAACGGTCACCAGCCGGCTGCCGGCCCTGATCACCGTCGTCAAGGAGATCAACGAGCCCCGGTATCCGAGTCTCATCGGCATACGCAAGGCGGCCCGGGCAAGCATTCCCGTTTGGGGATGCAACGACCTCGAACTCGACGCGTCCACTGTGGGCGCCGGCGCCTCGGGGGTCGACTGGAAGACGGAACTTCCTACGACCAGGGAAGCGAACGTGGAAATGATCGATGGCGGCCCCGAGGACGCGGCCAGGACCCTGGTGGACCGGCTGATGGAAGAAAAGGTGATTTAGGCGTCAGGCGAAAGCGGACGGATGGCCAGTAATCTATTCGTATGGATCGAGCAGGAGGACGGGCAGGCGGACGCCGTCGCATGGCAGGCGATGGCGGCGGCGCGGAACATCGCCGGTGATCTCGGCGGTTCCCTGAACGCCGTCGTATTCGGCGACGGGGTCGGCGATGTCGCCAGGCAGGCAGTCCAGGTCGGGGCGGACCGCGTGTACGTCTCGGATGATCCCTCGCTGGGCCGCTACCGCGTGGAACCCTACGCGAAACTCCTCTCCCGGATCCTGGAGACCGAACCGCCTTCCCTGATCCTGATGGGGGCCAGTACGGCCGGCCTGGAGCTTTCGGCCTACGTATCCGCTCTCACCGGCGCCGGCCTGGCGCCCGACTGTACGGACCTGCGCGTCGAAGGCGGCCAACTGGTCGCGGTCCGTCCGGCGCTGGTTGGCAACCTGGTTTCCACCGTTACGTTCAAGGGGACGGGGCATCGGTTTCTCTCGGTGCGACGGAACATCTTCCAGCCGGCCGACCCGGACGAATCCCGGACCGGAGAGGTGATCGAAGTGGCTGCCGTCCTGGCCGAAGACGAAATCCCGACCCGCGTGGAGTCCGTGGAGACCTCGGACGGCGCGGTCAGCCTGACCGAAGCGAACATCATTGTTTCCGGAGGACGCGGCGTGGGCGGGCCGGAGGGGTTCCAGCCCGTACGTGAACTCGCGGACGCCCTTGGCGGCGCGCTCGGCGCCAGCCGGGCCGCGGTGGACGCCGGTTGGATACCCTATGCCCACCAGGTCGGCCAGACGGGAAAAACAGTACAGCCCGATCTGTACATCGCCTGTGGCATTTCCGGTGCGATACAGCACCTGGCGGGCATGAAAAACGCCCGCGTGATCGTGGCGATCAACAAGGACGCCGACGTGCCGCTTTACCAGTACGCCCATTACGGTATCGCCGGCGACCTGTTCAGTTACCTGCCCGCCATCGCGGAAGAAGTGAAAAAACGGCTGGGCCGATAACCCGGCGCACCGTGCATCGCGTCTTCCCCCGGCGGCACATCGAGATCGCAGGACGCCGATGCTTACTCCCTACGAGAAAATCCTTTTCGCAGTCGTCGCGGCGGTCTCGCTGTACCTGGCGTCCGTCACCTTCCGGCGCATGATCCGCACGATAATGCGAGGACAGGGACGCCTGTTCCGGGACGGCCTGCCCGGCCGGGTGATGACGGGGATCAAGGCCCTGGCAAGCCAGAACAACATGATCCGCAACCGGCCCTTCGTCTCCCTGGCGCACACCGCGATTGCATGGGGATTCATCCTCTACATGGCGGTGAATCTGGTGGACGTGCTGGAAGGCATGATACCCGGTTTCGCTTTCCCGGGCGAGGGCGCCGCCGGCCAGGCCTATCGTCTGATCGTCGATCTCATGACCGCGGCCGCGCTGGCGGGGATGGCAGCCCTGCTCATCCGCAGATTCATCGTGAAATCCCCGGCCCTCGACATCGCGCCGCAGGTCCAGCTGCACCCGGGGGCGGCGGATGGCATCAGGCGGGATTCCCTGATCGTGGGGTTCTTCATCCTCGGCCACGTCGGCTTCCGGCTCTTGGGCGCCTCCTTCGACATCGCGATAGACGGACCGGACCCCTGGCAACCCGTCGCGGCGCTGGCCGCGGGGCTTTGGACAGGCATGGAACCGTCATACCTGACTTTCGGCCTGCACGCCAGCTGGTGGATGGCCATCGGGCTGGTACTGGTCTTCCTGCCCTGGTTCCCCTATTCGAAACACGCCCACCTTTTCATGGGGCCGTTCAACCTGATGACGTCCCGGGACCGAAGCAGTCCCGGCGCGATGGACGACCTGGATTTCGAGGACGAGACCGTCGAGCAGTTCGGCGCGGGCCGGATCACCGACCTGGACCGGACCCACATCACGGATGCCTTCGCATGCATCATGTGCAACCGGTGCCAGGACGCCTGCCCGGCCTATGCCACGGGTAAGGAGCTGTCTCCCGCGGCCCTGGAGGTGAACAAGCGGTATCACCTCCGCGATCACATGAAATCCCTGGCAAAGGACGGGGACGACTCGGAACCGCTGCTCGCCTACGCCATGAGCGAAAGCGCCCTCTGGGCGTGTACGACCTGCGGGGCCTGCACGGAAGCATGTCCCGTCGGCAACGAACCCATGTTCGATATCCTCGCCATGCGTCAGAACCAGGTGCTGATGGAAAGCGCCTTTCCGAATGAACTGAAAGGCGCCTTTACCGGTATCGAGCGGAACGGCAATCCCTGGCAGATGGCCGGCGACCGGATGGAATGGACCGAAACCCTGGACTTCAAGGTGCCGACTGTCGCGGAGAATCCGGACTACGACGTGCTGTACTGGGTCGGCTGCGCCGGCGCCTTCGATCCCGGCGCAAAGGATACGGCGCGGGCCATCGCCACGGTCCTGCACCGGTCCGGTGTGGACTTCGCCGTGCTCGGCAACGACGAATCCTGTACGGGAGATCTGGCGCGAAGGGCCGGGAACGAGTATCTTTACAGTATAGCTGCCGAAGGGAACATCGAAACGTTGAACGCGTCAGGCGCCGACCGCAAGCGCATCGTCACGGGTTGCCCCCACTGCCTGCATACCCTGAAGAACGAGTACGGCACGCTGGGCGGGCGTTACGAGGTCATGCACCACACGCAGCTCATAGGCGATCTCAGGAACGACGGCAAGATTGAGGTAAAGGAAGAGGAAGGGACGCGGGCCACCTATCACGACCCGTGTTACCTTGGACGCCACGGCGGGGAGTACGAAGCGCCCCGGGAAGCGCTCGCCGCCGCCCGGCCCTCCCTGGTGGAGATGGCCCGGAGCAGGAACCGGTCCTTCTGCTGTGGAGCGGGCGGGGCGCAGGTCTGGAAAGAAGAAGAGAAAGGCAGGGAAGCGGTCAGTGACAATCGCTTCCGGGAAGCCAGGGAAACCGGGGCCGACACCCTGGCCGTGGGCTGCCCCTTCTGCGCCAGGATGATGAACGACGCCAACAAGCGGGCCGGCGAACCCATGCGGGTCCGGGACATCGCCGAGATCGTGGCGGAATCCATGAAAGCATGACTGGAGCATGGGACAATGACGACGACTAGGGAACGCATGGTCTTCCTGGACGGATCCAGGCTGATCATCGAGGCGATGGCCCGGGCCGGTGCGAGCGCCTACATCGGATATCCCATCACGCCGGTCAACTGGCTCTTCGCGGGCGCCAAGCAACGCATTCCCATCGCCCTGGAGGCCCCGGACGAGATTACCGCGCTGCAATGGTCCGCCGGCTTCTCCTCGGCGGGCGTGTTTCCCGTTACCGCCTCCGCGTTTCCTGGTTTCGCCCTGATGATCGAATCGATCAACATGTCCTTCATGATGGAACTGCCCATGGTCATCATCCTCGCCCAGCGTCTCGGACCGAGTACCGGATCGGCCACGACGGGCGGCCAGGGAGACCTGCTCCTGCTCAGGGGATGCATATCCGGGGGGTATTCGCTTCCGGTGTTCTGTCCCTCGAACCTGAACGACTGCTGGGACATGGCGGCCGCCAGCGTGCACACGGCGGTCAACCTCCGCACTCCGGTGGTATTGCTGACCTCGAAAGAAATGGTCATGACCAATCAAAACATGGACGTTTCCGGCCTGAAGGATGTACAGTTGGCGGAACGCCACCTGCACGAGGGGAACGGGGCATACAAGACCTACGGGGTCAATGGAAACCTGGCGCCGCCCTTCCTGCCCCTGGGCAACGACCTGCACCAGGTCCGGCTGAACTCATCGACCCATGACATGGAGGGCATCACCCAGAAGAACAGCCCCGAGGCCCTCGGCAATACCGAACGGCTCAAGAACAAGATCGAACAAAGTATCGATGATTACACCTATTTCGACCACGATCCGGACGAGGGCGCCGATACGGTCATTCTGACCTACGGCATCTCCGCGGAGGCCTCCAGGGAGGCGTTGGGCCTGCTGCGGGCGAACGGCGAATCGGTATCGCTCCTGGTCATGAAGACGCTGCTGCCGGTACCGCCCCGTATCTACGAGATGCTTGAGGCATACGATCACATCGTCGTCGTGGAGGAGAATATCGCCGGCCTGCTGCGGGAACTGCTCTACGGGAACCATCAGCACGATCGCATTCACGGCGTCAACAAAATAGGCCACATGATCACCCCGCAGGAGATCGCAGAAGGAGTAAGGCAATGCAGGAAGCCATCCTGAATGACCTGAAAATGCCCTACTGCCCGGGCTGTGGCCATACCGTCGCCAACAAGTCCATGAGCAAGGCCCTCGTGGATATGGACGTGCATCCCCTCGATGTCATCGTGGTGAGCGACATCGGCTGTACGGGGCTCGTGGACCCCCTGCTGACCTGCCATACCATTCACGGCCTGCACGGCCGGGCGGTCGCCCTGGCCATGGGCATCCGCATGGGCCTTGAACATCCGGACAAGAAGATCATCGCCCTGCAGGGCGACGGCGGCGCCACGATCGGCCTGCAGCACCTGCTCGAGGCGGCGCGGCACAATCTGGACCTCACCCTCGTGGTGCAGAACAACATGGTCTACGGGATGACGGGCGGCCAGACCAGCGGGCTTTCCTCCACCGAATTCAAGGAACCGGACCGGCCGGAGTCGGCGGTACCTGGATACGACATTTGCGCACTTGCCCACAATGCCGGCGCGGCGTATACTGCGCGGACGTTTATCGGTAAGGATACGGCCGAGCTATGGAAAGAGGCCCTGTCCACACCGGGGTTCTCACTCATAGAAATCGTCGAGATGTGCCCGGCCTACGGTCTGAGGAAGGTCCAGGAACTGCACGACGTGTCTGACTATGAGAGTGTAATATCGAAAAACCAGCGCCCGACGGGCGGTCCCCATCGCGCGGAGGGCCGGTCCCTGCTGGATGCCCTGAAACCGATCGAACACACCTGCGAAGCGCCCCTGGACGGCCGCCTGGAAATCATCATAGCGGGTTCGGCCGGCGAGGCCATCCAGTCCGCCGGTGACCTGCTCTCCACGGCGGGCATCACGGCCGGCCTGTCCGCCACCAAGAAGGGCGACTATCCCATCACGATCGGCACCGGCTTCTCCGTCGCGGAGGTCATCCTGTCCAGACCGCCCATCCATTACACCGGGATCGACTGCCCCGACATCATGATCGTCATCTCGCAGGACGGACTGGACAAGGTGCGGTCCCGCATCGGTGAACACACCCTGGTCATCGCGGACACGAAACTCGGCCCCGAACTGGAGGGACTAGCCGGTCCGCCCGGTCCGACCGACCTGCTGACCCGGGACTTCAGGAAGACGGGCGGGTTGAAAGGCGCGGCCCTGGCCGCCATCGCGTACTGGCTCCAGGACAACGGGTTCCTGCCCATCGAAGCCCTCGTCGAAGCCGCGAGCCGTCACAAGCACGGCGACAAGATGAAGGTCATCATCGACAAGGCCGTCGCAGCGTAGCGGTTGTCTTTATACCCAGGATACCGGTATTCCTCCTTGCGCATCGTCTATTTCGACATCGACAGTCTGAGGCCCGACCACCTGGGTTGCTATGGATATGGCCGACCCACCTCGCCCGCCATAGATGAAATCGCCGCGCAGGGGATGCGGTTCGACCGGTACTACTGCGCGGACTCCCCCTGCATGCCCTCCAGGCACGGCTGGATCACAGGCCGTTTCGGGATCAACAACGGAGTGGTGACCCACGGCGGCCCCGCTTCGAAGCTGCAGATCCTCGAACAGCGATACGGCGGTCCCGACGAGCGGAACCAGTTGGTCCAGCGAAGGCTGCGCCAGCATGGCTACGATACCGTCTGCTTCTCCAATTTTCCTGCCCGGCACTGCGCGACCTGGTTCGGCCTGGGCTGGTCGGAGTTCCATTCGCCCAATCTGAAGACGGGATCGGAGACGGCGGACGAAGTCAACGAGGCCGTACTGCGCTGGATCGCCGCGAACGGCGATCGCGACGATTACTTCCTGTACATCAACTACTGGGACCCGCACCGGGTTTACGAAGCGCCCCGCGACTGGTTCGACCGCATGGCGGTCCATCCGGCGGCGGCAGACTGGCCGGACAACGATGCGATAGGCGGCCACCAGGACATAAGCGGGTGGTTTACCGCGTCCCATCTCTTTCCCCAGGACCGGTCCAGCCCCACGCCGAACATGCCCGACGCCATCCGGGATACCCACGATCTGCATCACATGGTGACCGGTTATGACGCGGAAATCCGGTACACCGACCACCACGTGCAGCAGGTACTGGACGCCCTGGGCGACCTGGACGACACGGCGGTCATCATTTCGGCCGATCACGGTGAAGCCATGGGGGAGCACGGCATCTACGGCGACCACGTCTGCGCCGACGAATGCATACACCGGATTCCGCTGGTCATCAAGTGGCCGGGGGTTACGAAGCCCGGATCCTCCTGCGGCGATCTGCTGTACAACGTGGACTTCAGCGCCACCCTGATCGACCTGGCGGGCGACGAAGTGCCCGAATACTACGACGGCCGTTCCTTCGCGGAGGGACTCGCCACGGGGAACTGCCGCCTGCACGACTACCTGGTCTGGGGTCACGGCCTGTACACGCTGCAGCGGGCGGTGCGGACGGCCGATCATCTCATGATCAGGACTTACGACGACTTCGGCTACCGGTTCGACCCGGTGGCCCTGTACGATATGCGAAACGATCCGTACCAGACGAGGAACCTGGCGGAAGATCAGCCGGAAAACCTGCACAGAATGGATCATTACCTGTCGGAATGGCTGCACGAACAACGCGTCAAACCCTATGCCATACCCGATCCCATGGAGGTCGAATGGCAGGAACGGCAGTCTTCCTGATGCAGCATACGCCGCGCCGGCCCGGCGATGCAAGTGCTCACATCGCGCATACCACGGCGACCCGGTACCCTGAAACCGATGCGAGTCCTGCTTGACTGACACAACCACGCATACGCCGCAGAAGGCACCCACGCCGACCTCGGTGATTACGTCGCGGTCCCTGGCCACGGCCCTGGTCCTGGCCATCATCCTCAATATCTGGGTGACCTACGGGACCTATATCCTGCACACGTCCCGCATGTCGGTGGCCCACCTGCCCATATCCGCACTGGCCCTGTTCCTGCTCGTAACCTTCGTGTACAACCCCTTTGCCCGAGGTATCTCTCAGCGCGCCGCCTTCACAGGCAGGGAACTGGCGCTGATCTTCTGCATACTGCTCATTTCGAGCCTCATTCCGGGCAAGGCCTTCATATCGTACTTCCTGACCATCATATCGACGCCCTTCTACTTCGCCCAGCCGGAAAACCAGTGGGTGGAGCTCTTCCATCCTTTTCTGCCGGAATGGCTCGTGGCGAGCAACCAGAACAACGCCATGGGCTGGTTTTACGAAGGCCTTCCCCCGGGCGGGACCATACCCTGGTCTCCCTGGATCATCCCTGTCGCCTGGTGGATGAGCTTCTTTGTGGCCATTTTCGTCGTCGGCGCCTGCGTGGCGACGATATTCAGGAAGCAGTGGGTGGAGTACGAGCGGTTGACCTTTCCCCTGGTACAGGTCCCCCTCGAGCTCATCGCCGGCGACCAGTCGCCTGGACGCTGGCCGAAGCTGGTCTACGACCGCCTCTTCCAGATCGGGTTCGGCCTCGCGCTGGCCGTCGCACTCTGGAATATCGTGTCCTTCGCCCATATCGTGCCGCAACTGCCCGTCGGCACCTTCTTTGAAACGCCTCTTCAGTTGAGCCCCATGTTCCCCTCCATCCCCCTGCGCATCAGCCCCTACATGCTCTGCTTCGGCTACTTCATCAACGTCGACATCCTGCTGAGCATCTGGGTCTTCTTCATGCTGGGTATTCTCGAAGTAGGAACATTAACTCTTATCGGCCTTAACACGGAAGGTGGAGGCCCGGGCGGCAGCGGCGGTGTCAACGCACAGTTTTTCGGCGGGTTCCTCGTGTATGTGGGCTACAGTCTCTGGGCGGCCAGGCGGCACCTGGCGGGGGTATTGAGGAAAGCGGCGGGGCGGGATGCCGGTCTGGACGATTCCAGGGAACTCATTTCCTACAGGACCGCCGTGATCGGGTTTCTGTTGGGATCCGCCTTCATCTGCGCCTGGCTGTACCAGTCCGGCCTGTCGCTTCCGGTGATGGCGGTGTTCCTGGCCTTCCTGTTCATCCTTTACTTCGGCACGACGAAGGTCATCGCGGAAACAGGGGTGGTATTCCTCGACCTGCCCGTGAACGCGCACCAGATCTCCGTTCTTACCATTGGATCCGGCAACATTTCCAGGTCGAGTCTGACGTCGCTGGGCCTGGCGAGCGCCTACGCGCGGAACTGGCGCGGACTGGGGATGGGATCGGTCGTGCTGGCCGATCGCCTGACGGATGGGTTCTGGCCGCGGAAGAAGGGGCTGCTGCTCGTGCTTGCCGTCACCTTCCTGGTCAGCATGGTCACGGCTGTTGCCTATACGATACAGGCGGGATATGAGATCGGAGCGTACAATTTCGGCGGGGGCGCGTTCACCAACCTCAACACTTTCTACTACGAAGAAATCGTAACCTGGATGAAGAACCCGCTTTCCCTGGGGCAGAACGAGCCCTGGTTCATGGCGGCGGGCGCGGTGATCTTCCTGATCCTGCTCAAACTCAGACACTGGCTGGTCTGGTGGCCCCTGGCCCCGGTGGGGTTCGCCATCTGCTTCGCCAGCAATATCCGAGACTCGATCCTGTCCGTCTTCCTCGCCTGGCTCGCCAAATACATCCTGCTGAAGATCGGGACCGGCGCCTACCGAACGGGCCAGCGGTTCTTCCTGGGCATGCTGCTTGGATATACGACCGGCATCGTGTTGTCCTTCATCGCGGATGCCCTGTTCTATCCTGGGCAGGGTCACATGATGCACGACTGGTAGCAGGAACCGCGGGTCGACCCAGACCGACCGCGCGATCATGCACCGGCCCAACATGAAGCTGGTCGGGCAACCGTCCGCTAATACGTGCTCTTCGCCGTCGTCAGGGGGCACCACCGCGAGGCCTGCAGCCAGTGCAGCAGCGTGCGCAGGGCTTCCGGCGTGCCGATCTGTTCGAGGGCGACGGCGGCATGGCCCTGCACGTACCTGTTTTCATCGTAACACGCGTCCGCGAGATCCTGGATGGCCGCCTGGGCCTCGTCTCCGAACCGGGCCAGCGCGTAGGCGGTCCTGGACCGCACCTGCTCATCCTCGTCCTTCATCAAACCGATCAGCGCGGGGACGGTCGAATCCGCGGCCAGCTTGATCTGGCCCAGGGCATCGGCCGCGTTCTGACGGACGAAGGGCGACGGGTCGTCCGTAAGACCCGCCAGGTGCTCTGCTACCGACGGGCTGTGGTGCCGGATGTCTCCAAGGGCGTAGACCGCGTATCCCCGGACGCGTTCGTTCCCGTGTCCGAGCAGGGAAACCAGCGGTTCGACGGCCGCGGGACCCAGCGCGCTGATCCCGTAACACGCATCGCGCCGGACTTCGTCATTTTCGTGCTGGAGCGCTTCAAGGAGATGGGAAAGGGCGGATTCTCCGCACTCCGCCAGGGTATAGGCCGCGTGCAGGCGCTTCTCTTCGAGTGCATGGGTCAGGTCTCCGGCGAGCGCCTCGACGTGTTCCGCGTCTGCCTGCCCGCTCCCGGCCGACCCGTTTCCGGCGAGCCAGTGCCACGTGTTTCGCCACATGGCGCTCCGGGGATGATCCGACAGGTCGCCGAGGTCGATATCGTCGCGCTGCCTGTTCCAGTAGGGCCGGTCTGGTTCCGTCATTCTCGTGAACTGGAACTTCATCATGTAACGGACCTTGTCCGTCTGATTGGGAAACGCCCGGTGCCACAGGTCGAAATGTATAATCGTAACAGTGCCGGCCTCGCCGCTTGCGGGAAAACCATCGGGGACCGACCCGTTCCCGCCGACGGTCTCTTCTCGGGACTCGATATAATGGCTGCCCGGTATTACCCCCGTCGGTCCGATTTCAACCGGGGTGTCCTGGGGATAGTACATTGCCATGATCCAGCGCGGATGGTGATCCCGCACCTTGGTGTAACCCCAGTAGCTGTCCTTGTGCCAGTTGCCTCCCCGGCTGTTCGCCGGATTCACGTGCGGGTGGCGGTGGGCGTGCATGACGTAGTCCGGTCCGAGCAGACTCGTCAGCGCGCCTTGAACCGAGGGATCGTCGTAGACCTGTTGGATCTCGGGCACGCGAGGCAACAGGTTGTTTCCCGGATTCCCGTCTTCGTCGATGATCGTCTTCGTTTTCTCATAAATGTCATCGTGCAGCGCGACCGGCTTATCCACCTTGATCACATGGTAGCCGTTTACGATGAAGTCGCGCATGGCGTCATCGTCGAACAGGAAGGATTTGTCCACCATGAGTCACTGCTCCTTTCTTGCATCTCGGCCGGCCGTGCAGGACAACATGGCAGGCCTTTCGTGGTTCGTTCGAACGCTATTACGACCAGGCTTCACCTTTCATCCATCAGTGAAGCAGGCCGACATATCTTCAAGAAACGCTTCAGGTTCCACTGCTTTAAATCGGTTATCGATCCGTTGTCCGGCCGTGCGGTCCAACGCGTGGCGGTTTCCTGTGCCGCCTGAGGGCAGACGTTCCAGGCTCTCCCTGATCACGTCTGCCGCGGCCCCGGCGGCCCGGACTTCCACGTCCCCATCCTCACCGTCGTAATACCAGACGGATTTCAGCCGGGCGTCTAGCAATTGCCGGGCATAATGCGAAAGCGGCGCATCCACCTTGTCCGGCATGAACGAGGCTGGCCAGAATACCCGGTTGACCTGGTGACGAAATACTGCTTCGAGCATGCTTACTGGAGTCGCAGGGCAGAGATGCCAATTGGTCTCCGGCCAGACGTCCAACCAGCCCCAGGCGCCTCCCATCTCCCCGATGGACAGTTGCAGGTCCCCGCTTCGTGTGTGTACCCGCGCCCCCTGCGCCCCTATGAAAGCATGATGCAGGGGATAGTCGAAGAATACGTCGCCTTTCGACCGGAGACGGTCATAGAACCCGGTCGCCAGACCCAGAACGGCGGCGCTCAACCCGTAAATTCCGTCTTCCAGCCGGGGGGAAACAAACCCCACGCGATCCTGTGGATGATAGTCGGGATACGCATCGGAAAACGACATGCCCACCTGCCCCGGGCCCTGCAGCCTGAGATACACGAAGTCCGATTGCGTTATGCGGTCGCTGGTATGCAATGCGGCACCCGTAGCCGGGGTACAATACAGATAAGCGGATTCGCCGCGTAATTTCCGGGCTTTCGGATCACGCGTCAAGCAGAATCTCACCCGCTTCAGGCGGTATGCGCAACGGATTCCGGAAGCTCGTCCAACCTCAGTTCGACCATCTCGATACCGGATTCCTCCACCAGCCAGTTGTACACTTCTTCTACAGACCTGGTATAGGCGTACTGCTCCGCGTATACAACCCGGCGAATGCCCGCCTGGATGGACTTTTTAAGACAGCCCAGGCAGGGTTTGTTCGTCGTGTAAAGCGTCGCGCCGCTCGTGGACGAACCGTGCCGCGCGGCGAAGACGATGGCGTTTTCCTCGGCGTGTATGCAGACGCATTCGTCGAGATTTGCCCCGGACGGCCCGTCCGAATTGCATCGTTTGCATCCGCCATCGGCGCAGTTGGGAATGCCCATGGGAGTGCCGTTGTATCCTGTGCTGGTGATGATCTTGTCGTTCACGATCACGGCGCCGATATGCCTGCGAATACAGTTCGAACGGGCGGAAACGGCGTAAGCGATGCGGAGGAAGTACTCGTCCCAGGAAATTCTTTCCATTAACCGCTCCTTGTGCGTCTTCTGAGTGTGCGTCTTCTGTTTACAGGTAGTGTCAGGCCATTGACGGACAGGTCCGGTTTTTAGCCGCCACGACCAATTCACGGCTCGGCCGGCTTCTTCGCCAGAAGAGAGCCCTTCAGGAACCGCTTGTAGTACGAATGGATCAAAAACGTAACCGGCAGGGCGATCAGCAATCCCAGCATGCCAAGCAGCTTGCCCCAAATGGACAGGGACAGGAGTATCACGGCCGGGTTGAACCCGGTCGCCTTGCCCATGATCCTGGGAACCAGTATGGCGTCCTGGATGATCTGAACGACGATGAAAACGACGAGTACGAGGCCCAGCATGATCCAGATACTCTCACCCGCGCCCAGGGACCCGGTGATTGCGAACAGCACGGCCGGGATGAGCCCCACGACCTGCAGGTAGGGCACCATGTTGAGCAGTCCGATAAAAAGCCCCAGCAGAATCCCCATCGGCAGTCCGATCAGCCAGAACCCCAGCGCGAAGAGCAGGCCGACGATGAAGGCGATCAGGGCCTGGGCACGGAAGTAGATACGCATGGCCGTCGTGAAGTCCGAAATCACGTCAAGCACCACCGGCTTGTACTGTTCGGGAATCAGGTTCTTCCATCCTTCGGAGATCTCGTCGAAATCCAACAGGATGAAGACCAGGTACAGCATGATGACGATCACGACCGCGAGTCCGATCACGAAGCTGATGGTACCCGAAAACACGCCCCATACACCGGGCAGAATCTGCTGGATGAACACCCGGATATTTTCGAAGTTGAGCAACTGAACGAGCTCTTCGATACTCACGAGGTCCGCGATATAGATCCTGATTTCCTCGGGAACATAGGCCTGCAGCCTCGCCTGCCATTGATCCGCGTCCACCAGCCCGGTCAACAGTTTCTGCATCTGCGCGATCTCGGTCGCGATCATGGGAATCAGGATCGAAAGGAACAGTACCACGGCGCCGAGAATGATCGTCAGGCTCAGCAGCACGGACACGATCCGGGCCTTTACTGGCATTTTTCGCTGCAACCAGGAGGTGAACGGATTGATTAGATAGGCGAGCAGCAAAGCGACGGCGAAGGGAATGAGCACGTCGCTCAGGTAGGCGACAAGGGTAATCAACAGCCAGATCACCCCCACGGCGATGGCGATGCGGACTACCCGGTCGAAAGTAAAGGGGCTGTCGGACGGCATAGGTATGACCCGGAACGATACGCTGTTCGGCACAAATCGCAGTGTAATCAAGTAGGCGTCAGACAGGGCGATGTCAAGCAAATATGGGGCGACGGACTATCTCTTGACCACGGCTCGGAATACGGCCTATATTTAATCTTTAAACCCGTGTCCTTTTCATATCAATCGTAACCTGCACCAGGGGTTGGATTTGCTCAGAATCACATCTCTTTTTCTTCTTGTCCTGGCGGTTTCGGCGCCGGCCGGCACTTCCAACGCCCAGCTGACCAATTCGGTCGGTGTCGTCCTGCCCGATGACGCGGCGCCACTGGACCGGCAGGTCTTCCGCGTGATGAGCCCCGAACCTCGAAGCCTCGACATCCAGATCAACCTGTACGACGGCGAATCCACACTGCTGCCCTTCGAGACCCTGCTCATCCGGGACGAGTTGTGGCAGCCCATACCGGCCGCCGCCACCGGTTACGACGTGTCCGATGACGCCAGGGATTGGACGTTCCACCTGCGCCGGGGCGCCCGGTGGAGCGACGGAAGGCCCGTTACTGCCCACGATTTCGTCTACGCGTTCCGGCGGATGCTCGATCCCGCGAATGCCAATCCCTACGCCTTCTTCTACTACGACATAAAGAACGCCAGGGCCATCAGCCTCGGAGAGATCAAGGACCTCGAGCAACTGGGCGTCCGGGCAGTGGACGATCTCACGCTGCAGGTGCTCCTGGAGCGCGGAGCGCCCCATTTCCCCCACGTCGTGTCTTTCGGCCTGGCCTACCCAACCCCGCGCTGGGCCGTCGAGAAACACGGGCGCAAATGGACTGAAGTCGACAACATTGTGTCGAACTCGGGTTTCAGGATGGCGGAGTGGGCTACGGGCAGCCATATGACTTTCGTGCCCGATCCCATGTACAACGGTCCCCACAAGCCCTTGCTGGAAAAAGTGATCCATCCCTTCCGCTACGCCGCGGCGCAGACCGTCCTGGCCTACGAAAACAACGAGGTGGACGTGGAGACGGTGGATATCAACGACCTGGACCGTATTGAACGCCATCCGGTGCTCGGCGGGGAACTCGTCAGATCCCCCGGAAGAACGACCTGGTATCTCTTCTTCAACGTTTCGGAACCCCCATTCAACGACATACGGGTGCGTGAGGCTTTCGCGCGGGCGATGGACCGGGACGCCATCTGCCGGGTAGTCCTGCGCGGCGCAGCGGCGCCGGCCTATTCCATGATGCCCCCCGATTTCAAGGAGTACAACGGAGCGGCGATGAAGCCGTACCAGGCCTTCGATCCCCAGCGGGCTGAAGCGTTGATGCGGGAGGCCGGATACCCGAACGGCCGGGGGTTTCCCAGGCAGGAAATGTGGATTCGCGCTCCGACGCCTTCGATGCAAATGGCGGGCGTGGCCATACAAAGCATGCTACTGGAACACCTCGGAGTCAAAGTGACCATCCGTACGCTGGACAGGACGGCCTACATGAGCAAACTGTACAACTGGGAAATGGATTTCGGGTTTCTGCGGTTCGTCGCCGATTACATGGATCCGCGGAACATGCTCGATATGACCTGGCACTCCCAGCCGAAAGGCGCGGGACGGCACGACTGGGCCAGTACCGAATTCGACGCGCTGGTGGAAAGAGCAGGCGCCGAACTGGACCCGGAACGGCGCACGAGTCTCTATCGGCAGGCAGAGGAGATCCTGGTAGGGGACTACGCCGCCGCCTTCGTGTTCCACCCCCTGACGATGCAGCTTCGAAAGTCGAACCTCAAGGGATACACCCGGTATCCTGACGGTACCGTGGGCGGACTCATGTATTCACGGCTGTATAAAAGCAGGGATTAGCAAAGAAGGATGCGGTACACCGTTCAGACCGCATGGTCCGCATGGTCAGGACGGTCGAAACGGTCCGGACAGATCACCCGCAACGCACCGGGCATCGCGATGATTTCCGCCGGTGTCTCGCCCACGGGCTCGCCGTCGGCGAAGAGCACCACCGGCTGCTCCGTTTCCAGTTTCAGGCGGCTCGTTCTGTACGAGAATACGCTGGGGTGATTCAGGTGGCCGCCCCAGTAAACCCTCGGAAACACGCGCAGAATACGGCCAGTGCCCATCATGCGCACGAGACAGATATCGAGCGCTCCGTCCGTCGGACTGGCGTTCGGCACGATCTTGATCCCGCCGCCGTACGTCGTGGTATTCCCGGTGGCCGCAAGCAGGACGGTCTGATTGATGGTACCGAAGTCGCCGGTCATGCGCAGTCCCACGCCGCGATAGATACGCAGCATACGCGCCACGCCCCAGAGATAGGCCGCCGTCCCCTTCAAAGGGACCGCGCCGTCGTACACCAGCCTCGCCACCTCCGAATCGAATCCCAGCGTCACCACCGTCGCGAAGTACCGGTCGTTCACTTTTCCCAGATCAAAGGTGTTGATATGACCCCGCGACAGGATGGACGCCGCTTCCTCGGGTGACCGAGGTATGCCAACCGCCCGGGCGAAATCGTTTCCGCGGCCGCAGGGAAGGATGCCGAGGGCGGCATCCGTGCCCGCCAGTGCGTTCACCACTTCGTGCACCGTACCGTCGCCCCCGCAGGCGGCGACGCAGGTATACCCGCTGCCGGCGGCTTCCGACGCGATAGCCTCCGCGTCGCCCCGGGCGGTGGTATGACGGATCTCGACCGGTACATCGTCCGCCGTCAACTGCGCCCGCACCCGCTCCGCGTGTTTCATACTCCGTCCGCTGCCCGATTTCGGATTCACGACAATGAGCGTTTTCACGGTCAAGTCCTTCCTTCCAGGAACGCCGCTAATGCTTGTTTTATGACTGTAATGAAGTGCTCCCGCAACCCTCGTGCGCCGATCCGGTCCAGATCCGAACAACTTGACAGGGACGGTCCGCCAATCTAAGATAGTGGGCCGGTCGGCCTCTCTTCAAGTCAAAGCCGGCCCTGAAGAACCAGGATTGCATGCAGGCTCTATGACCGGGACGCGCCCATGGCCGACTACAGAAACCTCTTCGATTTGACGGACCGCACCGCGCTGGTCGTCGGCGCCGGGAGCGGCATCGGCCGGAGCTCGGCCATGTGCCTCGCCCAGTTCGGCGCCCACGTGGTCTGCGCGGATGTGCAACAGAAGGCGGCGGAATCCGTCTCAGAAGAGATACGTGCGGACGGCGGCGCGGCGGAAGCGGTGCCGCTCGACATGCGTGAAACGGACCAGGTCCGGGGCGTGCTCGGCCGAATCCGTCCCCCCGACGTGCTAGTCAGCACACCCGGCGTAAATGTACGAAAGCCGCTCATCGAGTACACGGACGAGGAATACGACCGCGTCGTCGATCTCAACCTGAAGGGCACCTTCCGCCTGGTACGCGAAGTCGCCCGGTCCATGTCCGAGAACAGCGGCGGAAGCATCATCGTCTTCTCGAGCATCCGTTCCCAGGTGGTGGAGCCGGGACAGGGCGTCTACGCCGCGACCAAGTCCGGCGTGATCCTCATGATCCGCGCCCTGGCGGCCGAACTCGCCGACAGGGGCGTGCGGGCCAACGCCATCGCGCCCGGCGTCGTGGACACGCCGCTGACTGCCCAGATCAAGCAACAACCGGACTGGTACGGCGCATACGCCGACAAGACCATGCTGCGACGGTGGGCCAGGCCCGAAGAAATCGCGGGGGCCGTCCTCTACCTGGCCTCGGACGCCAGCTCATACACCACGGGTTCCGTTATGTTCGTCGACGGCGGCTGGACGGCGGCGGACGGGCGCTTCGACCCCTTTGCCGGATAGCTGGCTGCCTCTGGCAGCGTCGGCCTCGGAACTGCACTTCAACCTGCCCGGACCCACTCCTCTGCGATCCGATGCCATTTCTGAACATCCTGATCGACATCATCGCCCCGATTTTCGTCCTCATCTCCCTCGGGTACCTGTTTCAGAAAAAGTGGCGTTTCGATCTGCAGGCCCTGACCCGGGTCCTGCTGTACCTGGTCATGCCCGCGACCCTCGTCGTGTCCCTGACCCAGTCCGAGCTCTCCGCCGACTTCGTCTGGGACACCAGCGTGTTCTGCCTGCTCATGCTGGTCGCGCTTTATGGGCTCAGTATGGTCGGCGCCCTGATCATGCGGTACCGGAAGGACATGAAACAGGCCTTCAGCCTGTCCGTCATGTACTACAACAGCGGGAATTACGGCTTTCCGGCCAGCGAACTGGCCTTTCCGTCTCTCGGCCTGGCCGTACAGTCCATCGTCCTGGCCGTCCAGAACTTTCTCGTGTTCACCCTGGGCCTGTTCTTCGTCTCGGTCGGCCGCATTTCGGCCCGGAGGGCGTTCCTGCAGTCTTTCAAGATGCCCTTCGTCTACGCGCTGATCCTGGCCTTCGCGATCCGGAACTACGGCCTGCAACTCCCCGGCTTTATCTGGCTGCCGATCGAGTATCTGGCCGAAGCCCTCGTTCCCATGGCCCTGGTCACCCTGGGCATGCAACTGGCCAGGACCCGCATCACCCAGGCGTGGAAGGCCAGTGTGGCGTCCCTGGTCTGCCGCCTCGTGGTTTCTCCCCTGATCGGTTACGGACTCGTGCTCCTGCTGGACATCGATCCGCGGATCGCCCCGATCCTGGTGGTGTCCACCAGTTATCCCACCGCGATCAACACCGTGCTGATCGCTATGGAATTCGGCAGCAGGGAGGACTTCGCGGCCAATGCCGTTTTCCTGTCCACCGTCTGCAGCATCGTCACCGTCGCGGTGGTTATTTTCCTGGTCAGGTGAGTGCCGGGCGGCCGTCCGGAGTTTCCACGCGCCGCCATCCGGGTGTTTCCGAGCGTCCTTACACGTAACCGTCCCGGTCGCCGTATACCCTGGCGCCCTTGCTGATGGCCGTGGAGAAAGCGCCCAGCGGTTTGTCGGACCCCGGGTAGCGGTCGCCGTGGGACCTGCCGTTCTCGAGCTTGAGCACGCCGCGGGGACACACGGCCGAACAGACCCCGCATCCCACGCAGGATGACCGGACGATGTTCTCGCCGCGCTCGGCGTAGGCCCGCACGTCGATCCCCATTTCGCAATAGGTGGTGCAGTTGCCGCAGGACATGCACTGGCCGCCGTTGGTGGTGATGCGGAAGCGGGAGAAGAAGCGCTGGATGATGCCCAGCACCGCGGCCATCGGGCATCCGAAGCGGCACCAGACCCGGTTGCCGAGGACGGGATAGAACCCCACGCCAATGACCCCCGCGAATACGGCGCCGATGTAAAACCCGTACCACTGCTTCAGCGGAGCGGAAATGGCGCTCAGCGCGCCCTGGGACGTGCTGCTCACCCAGAGCACGGCCGTCGTCAGGATGATCAGCAGGAGCACGGCGTATATGATCGCCCGTTCGATCTTCCAGGACACGGTCGACTTGGGGGTGAGATGCCGCCAGGGATCGCCCAGGGTCTCGGCGAGCCCGCCGCAGCCGCATACCCAGGAGCAGTACCAGCGCTTGCCGTAGAAATAGGTCAGCACGGGCGTGGCGATGAAGGAACAGATCACGCCCCAGAAGACCATAAAGGAACCCAGGGCGCCAGGGCTGTTGACGAGGTAATCCACAGTGCCGGGGAACAGGTAATCGTATTTCAGCGGCCAGAAATAGCTGAAATAGAACTCCGGTTCGTTGAGCGCGCGGAGGAACTGGGGAAGGACGAAGGCCAGGACCAGTTGGAAGAACATGACCGAAATGGTCCGAATGATATGATAGCGGTTGTGGCGGTACCGCATGAACATGCGGAAACCGAATAGGACCACGGCCATCGTGTAGAGGAAGCCGTACAGGAACCACTGGTTCGCCGGCTGGCCCGCCAGGGCCTGCGACAGCGGCTCGACCAGCATGATCGTGCGCGCCAGGTATTCGGGCCACCAGTACAGCACGACGTAGAACCCCGTGAGCGCGATGCCCAGCGCCCAGGCTATGGCGCCCCGGTGCGTGGTGTTTCCGAACATGACGCCGTCGTGCTTGATGCCGGGCACCGTGTCCTTGTAGGTGAACCAGACGTAACTGATCGTTCCGGCCGACAACAGGCCGAAGGACAGCAGGAAGGGTGTCCAGGCGCCGGAGAGCGGCATACCGAGCAAGGAAACGACAAGCACGAGGAAACCCAGTCCGATCACGCCGGCGGAAACCATCATGCCCGGCTTCCTCGGCGCCTCTGCCGCGGACGCCGGCTCGCCGAACCCATCAGCTTCTTCATCGTAGAAGTACGAAATGGTTTCCGGGTCTATCAACGTCGTTCCAGCGGGAGGTGTGCTCATGCGAGTTGCTCCTTTAACGAGCGAACGATCTCCGTCTCGTGGCGGACGAAAAACTCCGGATCGAAGTTGGCCTCTTCCAGGTGGCCCAGGACGTACTCCACGCTGCGCCGCTCGGCGATCCAGCGTTCGCACACTTCGTGGCGCGCGCGTATTCCCATGAAATTGAAGGCCTTGATGCACCCGTCCGTTCCGACGACGCGGACGGCGTGCCGGTGGGACGGATGTTCCCAGTAAAGGTGGTGTTCGCCAGGCTGGGGCGTGCTCAGGATCATGCCGTAGGTCTGGTATTCCAGATCGAAGAACTTGGCCGAATTGTACCAGATCCCCGGGTTGTATGCCGTATCTTCCCCGGCCAGCACCTCGCCGGCGACTTTACCCTGCTTCTTGCCGGTGTACCAGACCTGCTGGATCAGGTTTCGTCCCCCGTTCCGGCTGACGATTTCCGCGCAGTCCCCGGCAGCGTAGATATCGGGTATGTTCGTGCGAAATGAGTTATCGACGAGGACGCCCCGGCCCGTTTCAATGGGGGTCGACTTGACCAGGTCCGTGTTGGGCGAAACGCCCGGCGTCAGCCCGACCAACTGGCAGTCGATCCGGTCGTCGAACTCGGTGACGACCGCCTCGACCCTCCCCGAACCGTCGTCCACGATCTCCTTCAGATTAGTCTCCCTGATCAGGCCGATGCCCTGCTCCTCGATCAGGCGGTTGATCATGCCCGATTCCTCTATAGGCAGGATGTTGCACCAATAGGACGCCTCGCGTATAAGAAAGGTGACGTGGATATGCCTTGAATGCAGCATCTCGGCCAGTTCGATGCCGATTAGCCCGCCGCCGACGATGACCGCGTGGCTGGTCCGCTCGGCGTTCTCGTACAACTGGCGCAGGTCTTTCAGGTTGTACAGGCCCTGAACGCCCTCGAGATCCTGTCCGGGCCAGCCGAACTTGTTCGACTTGGCGCCGGTGGCGATCAGCAGCCTGTCGTAGGGCAGCCGTCCGCTGCGGTGCAAAACCAGCTGCTTGTCCTCGATATCGATTCCGGTGACCCAGTCCCTGACCAGGTCAAGCCGCTGGTCGCGCCAGAAACGGTCCTCGAAGGGCTTCGTCGCCTCGTAGGTCATGTGCCCCATGAATATGTACATCAGGGCGGGGCGGGAATAGTGGTAGGCCGATTCACCCGATACCAGGGTGATCTTCCAGTCCGGCTGAAGCTGCCTGAGCCGCGTGGCGGCCGTTACGCCGGTTACGCCGTTCCCAACGATCACGGTGTGCAATGGTCCACCTCCTGAAGCGGTCTCAAATGAGGCCGGCTGCCGTTTCCGGCCTGCCGCTGTCTACGGCCAGCCGCCGTCATGCTGTTCGCCCGTAGAACAGCTTCTGTACCTCCCGGCTGTTGCGGACATTGGGTCGGTCCTTATAGCAGAACGCGGCGACGTACCGGGTCACCGGACCTTCGACGGGGGTCACCCGGTGCATGGACCGGTAGCCGACGAAGAGAATGAGCGTGCCGGGTTCCACCGCGAGCGTGCGTATGTCGGGATAGCAGCCACGCAGCACCTGGTCGACGACCTCGTAGCTTTCTCCGTCCGCGGGACGCACGTCCGGGGCATATTCGAAAACGCCGCCCGCTTCGGGCGCCTGAAGCATCAGAGTGGTCGTCGCCTCGGATTCGTCGAAGTGCCAGCCGTGATTCTGTCCCTCGCGCATCACGTTTACGGTCAGCGCGGCCAGCGGGTCCGCCATCCGGTAGTAGTGTTCCTTGTCGAGCACATCGGCGACAAAAGACAGGAGCGGATCCCAGACGTACAGCCGGTGCAGGCCGTCAGTTGGGCGGAACTGGTCGAAGGCGACCGAATCCAGTTCCGTGGCCTGGGGCCTTCGCCGCGGGTGGTCGGGCGGAAAGGCGTCGTCGTGCTCTTCCAGGTAGACATTATGGGGTTTCCGGCACGAAAAGGCGTCCGGGGCGGCGCGGTCCACATCCGCCACCATGCGAACCCTCGCCTCCTCCGTGACGAAGCCGGTCAACAGGCAGGCGCTCTGCGCCGCCAGGTCGTCCCTGCACCTGGCGACCAGTGCGCGGTATGCGGTCGATCCGGGCCGGTGAATGGGATAGGTCGTCGCGTCGATGAGATCCAGCGCCGAATCGTTCACCTCGGGGTTCCTTTCCGCTTTGCCTGCGGCCCGCCTGGTCCGGTCCGCCGGCCTTGCCTGATCCGCTTGGTCCCGCCGGCCTTGCCTGATCCGCCTGGTCCCGCCTTGACATTGGCGGGCCGTTCCGGTAAAATGGTCTTTCGTTTTCGACTTCTTTACGCCCGCACCGGCTGCCACCGCGCCTGCCGAATGCGGCTGCCACCGCGCCTGCCGAATGCGGCTGCCAACGCACTTGCCGAATGAGGCGGCCAACGCACTTGCCGGATTCAGCTGCCCGGCGTAACGACCTCTACCCTCAATATATGGCAATTTCAATCGATCAAAAAGAAAAGACTGGCCTGGTCCGCCAGCTTGGCCTTTTCGACACGACGATGATCATCATCGGCATCGTGATCGGATCGGGGATCTTCCTCACCACCGGTCTGATGGCCCGGGGCATACCGTCCGCGACGCTGATTCTCCTGGCCTGGCTGTTCGGCGGCCTGCACGCCCTCGCCGGCGCGCTGACCTACGGTGAACTCGGCGCCGCCATGCCGCGGGCAGGGGGCCAGTACGTCTACCTCCGGGAAGCCTACGGACCGTTCTGCGGGTTCCTGTTCGGCTGGGTGTCCTTCACCATGTACCTGACCGGCATCATCGCCGCCCTCGGCGTGGGATTCGCCGAGTACGCGGGGTACTTCATCCCTGCGCTCGGGATGACCAACGTGTTCTACGAAACCGAAATCGCCCTGCCCGGCCGGACCTTCCCGTATGCGCTCTCCGCCGGGCACCTCACCGCGCTCGTCCTGGTCCTCCTGCTCACAGTGGTGAACTACCGCGGCGTAACCTTCAGCAAGTACATCACCAACGTCTCCTCGGTGATCAAGATCGCCGCGCTCGGGCTGTTCATCCTGTTCGGGCTCTGGACCGGGTCCACGCAGCCGATCGACTTCCGTATCAACGCGCAGGGGATAGACTTCGGGCAACTGGTGGTCGCCTTCGGCGTCGCCCTGATCGCCGTGTCCTGGGCCTTTGCCGGCTGGGAGGAGGTTACCTTCGTCGCCGGAGAGGTCAGGGACCCAGGCCGGAACCTGCCGCGCGCCCTTTTCATGGGCACGGCATGCGTCACCGTGGTCTACCTGCTGGTGAATTTCATCTATCTGAAAGCGTTACCGGTGGGGGAAATGGCCGGGATCGTACGGGTCGGGGAAGCGGCCGCCAACGTGCTGTTCGGTGAAACCGGCGCCGTCCTGCTGTCGGCCGCCGTTGTCGTGTCCATTGTGGGCGCGCTGAACGCCAGCATCCTGGTGGGACCCCGTGTTTATTTCGCCATGGCGAGGGACGGGCTGTTCTTCAGGCGGGCGGGATCGGTACATCCCAGGTTCCGCACACCGGGGCCGGCGGTGGTGTTTCAGGCGGCCTGGGCCTGCGTGCTCACCCTCAGCGGCACCTTCGAAGACCTGATCACTTTTGTTACTTTTGCCAATCTCATGCTGTGGATCGCCGGCGCCGCAGCGGTGTTTACGCTTCGAAGGAAACGGCCCGACCTGCCCAGGCCCTACCGTGCCTGGGGCTACCCGGTCGTCCCCCTGCTGTTCATCGCGGGTTCCGCCGGGATTCTCGCCAACATGCTCTTCGAGACGCCCGTCGAATCCATCGCGGGTCTCGCGCTGACCGCCCTGGGTATCCCCGCCTACTTGTATCTGCGCAGGCGCCCGGCGAAAGGACATTAGACGTGGGCAGGCGGAAAACGGCAGGCGGGAGTCACGGCAGGGCATCGCGTAACTCGAACCGGGACGGCATGAACTGCCTGCGTGCGATGAAGATTCGTAGTCCCGTTAACCTCGTGGTCGCCACGCCGATTGTGGATCCGCGAGATAAGGACGCCTGATGACGTTCGATATAGCTTTCGTGTTCGGTCTGACCTTAGCGGCGCTCGTCCTGTTCTCCCTCGACAAACTGCGGGTGGACCAGGTCGCGCTGGCCGTCCCGGTCATCCTCCTTCTAAGCGGCTTGCTCACGCCGGCCGAAGCGGTATCGGGGCTGTCGAGTCGCGCGACCGTGACGGTCGGTTCCATGCTCGTGCTCGGCCTGGGACTCCGCAAGACCGGCCTCGTGTCCGCCATCGGGGCCTGGGCGCGAACCGCGCCCCTGGGCGGCAAGTACATGCGCATGTTTGCGCTCTGCCTCATTTGTGCGGCCCTCTCTCCCTTTCTCATGACCACTGCCGTCGTGCTGGTCTTCCTGCCCGTATTCGTCGCGCTGGCGGAGCAGGCGGATGAACCGGCTTCGCGTTATCTCATGCCGCTCTCCTTCGTCTCGATTCTCGGGGGCACGGTCACGCTGATGGGCACCACCGCCAACCTGGTCGTGCATGGCGAAGCGATGAGACGAGGGTTTGGCGACCTCGGCATTTTTTCAATCACACCACTGGGCTTGATCTGCCTCGCCGTGGGTCTGCTGTATCTATTCACTGCAGGCAGGATACTGCTGCCGCGGCGGATGCTGACTCCTGACCTGTCAGCCAGGTACGATGTCCGACGTTTCGTCACGAAACTTTACGTCCCGGACGATTCTCCGGCGAATGGACAGTCGCTTTCCCAGCTTAAGTGGGGCGAACGCTTTGGCGTCACGGTACTGGACATCGAAAGAGGCGAGGAGGAGATCACCGCGCCGCACGGAGAACGCCACATACGAACGGGCGACATCCTTGTTGTGCAGGGCTCTGCGGAATCTCTCGTGGAGATCGCAAGCCGGCAGCGACTCAAGACCGCCGGAGAAGGAGGAAACCACGACCTCGATCTGACGGGCGGGCAAGGGCGGCTGGTCGAGGTAATCGTAGCGCCCGGCTCGAGTCTCGCTGGCCGGACGCTCCATGATCTGAACTTCGCGCAACGCTACGACGCGACGGTCATCGCCATACAGCACCACCATGCCACTCTACATGAGAAACTGGCCGAGATCACTCTGCGCGTCGGCGATCTGCTCCTCTTACACGGAACCCCAGACGCGCTCCAGGTCCTCGCCGAGGACCCGGATTTCGTCCCCCTTTCGGAAGTCAAAACGCATACCGGGAACCGGCCGCCGGCCGGTGTGGCCGCGTCGATCATGGCCGGTGTCGTGCTCATTGCCAGTTTTGGTGTCCTCGACATCATGACGGCCGCGCTCACGGGGGTGGTCCTGATGGTGTTTACGCGCTGCGTGCACTTCGAAGAGATCTACAGGGAGGTGGAATGGCTGGTCGTCTTCGTGCTGGCCGGGCTCATTCCGCTCGGCCTGGCGCTCGAGACTACCGGGGCCGCGGAATTGCTCGCGGTATGGGTGGTGAGCCTGACGGCGCCGCTGGGAGAGATCGGACTCATCGCGGCCTTCTATCTTTTGACCGCCCTGATGACCGCCGTAGTGTCCAACACGGCAACGGCCGTGATGCTCACCCCGGTCGCGGTCTTCGCGGCTACACAAGGCGGTGTGAATCCGTACGCGCTCCTGATCGCCGTCATGTTCGGCGCGTCGGCCTCCTTCGTTACACCCTTCGGCTATCAGACCAACGTCATCATATACGGACCGGGTGGATACCGCTTCATGGACTTCGTGAAAGTCGGCGGCCTGCTCAATCTCATCCTGCTCGTCACCGCCACTATCTTCATTCCCCTCTTCTGGCCAAGTTAGTGCGTTAGTTCGGGTATTCAGGGTACGTAGACCAGTCCGCCCGCGGGGCCGAGGGGAATGCCCATCGCCATCCAGGCCACGAGGAGAATCGTCCAGATGACGGCGAATACCACGGTATAGGGAAGCATCGTGGAGATCAGCGTGCCCATGCCTCCTTTGGGCACGAACTGGCGCATGAAGACCAGGATGATCACCAGGTAGGGGTTCAGCGGCGTAATGGTGTTGCTGACGGAGTCGCCGATCCGGTAGGCCGCCTGGGTCAGCTCGGGACTGATGCCCACCATCATGAACATGGGGATGAAGATCGGCGCGAAGAGGGCGTACTTGGCGGACATGGAACCGATCAGCAGGTTGAACACCAGCGTGACGAGGATGAAGGCGATCATCAGCATCCACGCCGGCATCTGCGCTTGGCCGAGGGCCTGGCCGCCGGCCATCGCCAGCATCTGGCCGAGTCCCGAATACTGGAAGTAGGCGATGAACTGGGCGGCGAAGAAGGCCAGGACGATGATCGGGGCCATGGTGGCGATCGTTTCGATGAGCAGCCGGGCCGCGTCCTTGTCGCTCTTGACGGCGCCCACCGAGATCCCGTACACGATGCCGGGCAGGATGAAACAGAAAAGCAGCAGGGGCACGATGGCCTCCACCCACCGGTCGAACAGATTGCCTGTGCCGTGCAGCGGAGCGCCGGGCCACAGGATCATGAACACGATGCCGAAGAACACCACGCAGAACGCCAGCGACGCGCGGGCCATACCCCGCTTCTCCACTTCGGTCAGCCCGTGTTCGTCTGGGTCCGGCGACGAAGCGGGCGCCGGTCCGCCTTCCTCGGGGGACTTGCCCGCAAGGCGGCGTTCGACGAACCAGGCCGTGACGACCCACCCCGCCAGGGTCATGACCACCGTCGATGCGATCATGAAGTACCAGTTGCACGTGGCGGCGACCTGGTAGGCCGCGTCGATCGTCTGCGCTCCGGCCGTGGAAAGGCCGGCCAGCAGGGGATCCAGGCCCGTCACGAAGAGGTTGGCGTTGAATCCCGCGGATACGCCCGCGAATACGGCGGCAAGGCCGGCCAGCGGTGACCGGCCGACCGCCTTGTACAGCGCCGCCGCGAGGGGAGGAAGAATGACGTATCCGGCGTCGAGCGTCATGGACGACATGATGCCGATAAAGACCATGGCCGGGGTCAGCAACCGGCCCGGTACCGCCAGCATGAACGCCTTGAGCAGAGCGCCGATCATGCCGGTCCGCTCCGCCACGCCAATGCCCAGCATCCCGACCAGCACGACGCCGAGCGGCGGGAATCGCATGAAGTTCTCCACCATGTTGGCCACGACCCAGAAGAGGCCGTCCCGGGAAAGCAGGCTGGTGGACGTGAAGGTCTTCCCGGTCTCGCGCCATTCCACGCCGGTCGTACCATCCTGCAGGACCACCTGTTCCGGCAGGCGCTGGACCACGGTCCACTGGCCGCGGGCCGCGATATCGGAGAGGACGATGATGAACAGCGCGCCGATCAGGAAGAGCGTCGCCGGATCCGGAAGGCGGTTCCCGACCCGCTCGATGGCGTCCAGGAATCCGCTTGAAGCCGCTGCGCCCGCGGGTGCCGGTTGATCCTGCGCGGGTTGTTGCTGTTTCCGACTGTCGGTACTCATGGCCCTTCCTAAGTGTTTCTAGTGACGGGAGGCATCGCCATCGCGGGAGGCACCGCCATCGCGGGAGGCACCGCCGTCGTAGAGATTCGGTCCGGCCTGCTCAGTGCGCAAGTTTCGAAGGCTTCGTCCGCAACAGGGCGAGCAGCGCGGCCTCCAGCTCCGCATGCTCGAACTGGAAACCCGCTTCCCGGAGACGTCTGGGTTCGACGCGTGCGCTCGCCAGGAGCAGGTCCCTGCCCATTTGGCCGAACAACAAACGGATAACGAAGGCAGGTACCGAAAAAGGGGTCGGACGATGCAGCGCAAGGCCCAGTATCCGGGTAAACTCCGCGTTGGTAACGGGTTGGGGGGCAACGGCGTTGACGGACCCGTCCAGATCGTCCGATTCCAGGATGAAACGTATTGCAGCGACCAGGTCGTCCCGGGAAATCCAGCTCATGTACTGCCGCCCGTCCCCGACCTTTCCGCCCAGCGCCAGCCGGAAGGGCGTGCGCATGGCGGCCAGCGCACCACCTTCCGAAGTCAGCACCATGCCGATGCGCAGATTCACGACCCGAATCCCGGCCGAGCGAGCCGGTTCCGTAGCCGCTTCCCACTGCCTGCATACCTCGGGCAGATAACCGTCTCCCGACGGGGACGCTTCCCCCAGCAACTCTTCGCCCCGGTGTCCGTAGAAACCCGTGGCCGACGCGGCCACCAGGACTCTGGGCGGTGCCTCCATCGCCGCGAGAAACGTGCATAGGTTGCGGGTGGGGGCAACGCGGCTGTCGCGTATCCGGGCCTTCTTGGCCTTGGTCCACCGGCCCAGGATCGACTCGCCCGCCAGGTGCACGACGGCGTCTATCCCCCCGGGTTCGTCCCAGTAAACACGGCCTTCCGAGGTAGACCAGAAGGCCGCCTTCTCGCTGGCCAGGTCCCTGGATCTGACCAGGCGAATGACGCGGTGATCCTGCGCTTCGAGGTATGGGATCAACCGGCGGCCGATCAACCCCGATCCGCCGGTAACGAGTATGACCATAGTGTGGCGAAGGTAAAACCGGGCCGGCGCGGTGTCAAGGTCGGCAAGACCGCGCAATGCCCCGCCTGGGTTATGGGGATTGACCCGCCCAGAGGATTCCCGTAATATTCAGATGGAGCCGCTTCGTACAGGATTTTCCCGTCCGTCGGGCATCACAGCCGGCCGCGCCACGACTTGACGAAAACGCGAACTGGAGAGCCTACATCCCATGCATGTCTACAGGTTGCGACGAAAACAGATTCTGCCCTTATCCCTGGACTCCGCGTGGGACTTTCTGTGCCGTCCCGAGCACCTGCGCGACCTGACCCCGCCAGGGCTCGGACTGACCGTTACTTCCGAACTCCCGGACCGCGTATATCCGGGTCTCCTCATCACGTACAGGCTCACGCTTTACAGGATGTTCTGCTTTGACTGGATCACGGAAATCACTCAGGCAGAACCACTTAGTTATTTCATTGACGAGCAGAGATCCGGGCCTTACAGGTTCTGGCACCACGAACACCGATTGCAGTCCACAACGCACGGGGTAGAAATGACCGACCTTATCCATTATGCCTTGCCATTTGGATTTCTGGGCCGTATGGTACATGCAGCGATCGTCAAAAATAAACTGAACGCGATTTTCGACTACCGCCGCGAGGTGCTGGCCGATAGATTCGGTGGTCCCGTTCGCCGATAGCCCCTGGTCCTGACTGCATCCACCACAGGTACGCCCCGATCTTCCCCTGACCATGACCGACTTAATCATCGTCCTTCTGCTGGTCGCGTTCAACGGCTTCTTCGTGGCAGCGGAATTCGCGCTGGTAAAGATACGTCTGTCTGAAATCGAGGTGCTGGCGAAGGACGGCAGCAAGACGGCACAGATCGTTCGTAACATCCTGCACAGCCTTGACACCTACCTTTCTTCGTGTCAACTGGGTGTTACACTCGGCAGCCTGGGACTCGGCTGGTTCAGCGAACGGACCGTGGCCGCGCTTCTCGAACCGCTTGTTCTTTCCCTGGGTTTCTCCGCCGAGACCTCCCACCTTATTGCGATCCCGGTCGCCTTTGCGATCATGACTTTCCTGCTGATCACCGCGGGAGAGCTTGTCCCTAAATTCGTCGCGCTGCAGAAGTACCGGCAGGTGGCCCTGGCCATCGGGATTCCGCTCGTCGTCTTCTACAAGGTGTTCCGGCCATTCATCTGGTTGCTGAACGTCAGCGCCAACCTCATGCTGAGGTGCTTGGGTATACGCATCTCGAACGAGCAGCTTGGATCCATCACGGAACCTGAATTGCGGATGACTTTGGTGACCATGGTGGCGGGCGGCCACGTTTCCCGGCGGGAACGGCGGATCATGGAAAACGTGCTCGATCTGGAAGAGAAAGTCGCGCGCCGGTACATGCTGCCCCGCAACCAGATCGTCTACCTGAACCAGCACGATGACAGGGAAACGAAACTGCGTGTGGTGGCCGAGTCGGGGCATACGCGCTTCCCGCTATGCAACGAGGACCTGGACCAGATCGTCGGTATTGTTCATGTCAAGGACCTGTTCCGGAACCTGTTCGACGAACAGGGCTCCTCCAGCCTGGAAGAGATCGCACGGGACCCGCTGTTCCTGCCCGAGACCATCAGGCTGGACGCGCTGCTCCTGGAATTCCAGCGCCGCAATACCATGCTGGCCGTCCTGGTGGACGAGTTTGGAACGGTTTCCGGGATGATCACTTTGGAAAACGTCCTGGAGGAACTGGTAGGCCCCATACAGGACGAATTCGACAGCGAAGCGCCGCTCATCGTGCGGACGGGGCCCCACCGCTTCGAGGTCGAAGCCAGTTGTCCCGTCGACCAGGTCACCAGGGCCTGCGGGCTGCAACTTCCCGACGAACTGACCTCGGACACCACGGGCGGAGTCATGATCGAGTTGCTGGGTCACATTCCCAGGCAAGGGGAACAGGTCCGTGCCGGCGCGCACCTGATGACGGCGCTGCGCGTGGAGCCTACCCGCGTTCAGCGGCTCAGGATCGATCGGATGGCCGGGATGGATGAAGAAGGATACCGGAGTCGGTTAGAAGACGATTAAGAGGGAGCGCCGTCACACCGTCCCACATGCCGGCAGGGATTCTGGCTGTGGGGGACTGCGCTACCCAACCGGTCCGAGGCGATCCGGGGCGGAAGCCTCGTCAAGTTTGCTTCGGATCTCGCCGGGCAGCGTCCAGCCCGCGCCTCCGCAGACCTCCTCCACGTGTTCCGGCTGGTCCGGGCCGGTCATGGCGGCTGTCACTTCGGGATGATCCAGGATCCACGCGAAAGCGACCTGCGCGGGGGTCTTGCCAAGCTCAGCGGCCGCGTCGATCAACGTGGCTATGACCTGGTCGACGGCCGGAGTCATGGTTTTCCTGAACCGCTCGATATCTTTTGCCCAGATCGAGTCCGCGGGAGGATCTTCGCCCCGCCGGCACCGGCCCGAAAGCAGGCCGACGGCGATGGGACTGTACGTCATCATCCCCAGGCCATGTTGGCGACACCGGTCGAGGAGCTCATCTTCCACGCCGGAACGATGGATCAGGTTGTAGTGGTTCTGCAGGCAGACCGGCGTCGCGAAACCGTGCTTGTCGGCCACCCACAGCGCCTCGACGACCTGCGCGGCCGTGTAATTGCACATGCCGACATACCGGGCCTTGCCCTGTCTGACCACGTCGTTCATGGCGTCCAGCGTCTCGTCCAGCGGCGTGTCCGCATCCCAGTTATGGAGCAGGTAGAGGTCGATGTGGTCCAGCCCCAGGCGTTTCAATGAGCGGTCGATCTCCCGCATGATATGGTAGCGCGATGTGCCCCTGTCGTTCGGTCCCGGCCCGATCTCGCTCCAGACCTTGCTGGTGATTACCAGGTTATCCCGCTTGTCCTTCATGCCGACGAGGGCCTTGCCCAGCACTTCCTCGCACCTGCCGCCGAAGTAGAAGTTGGCGCAGTCGATGAAGTTGATCCCGAGGTCCACCGCCGTCTCAATCGTGCGGATGCAGGTCTTCTCGTCCGTCTGGCCGGCCCAGAAGCCCCGGAACGCCGTGCCGAGACAGATGGGAGACACGCGCACGCCGTACCGTCCGAGCTGCCGGTATTCCATGTGACCCTCTCCGGTTTCGCACACGGCTATTGGCCGTTACCGTCCTGGCTGCGCCGCAGTTTCATGTTCAGGATTTCCACGCCGACCGAAAAAGCCATGGCGAAGTAGATGTATCCTTTGGGAATATGAAGATCGAATCCGTCGGCGATGAGCGCTACGCCGATCAGCACGAGAAAACTCAACGCCAGCATCTTCACCGTAGGGTTGGCGTCGACGAATTCCCCGATCGATCGGGCGGCCAGCATCATGAAGAGTACGGCGATGATGATCGCCAGCATCATCACGGGGACGTGTTCCGCCATGCCGACCGCCGTAATGACGGAATCCAGCGAAAAGATGATGTCGATCAGCGCGATCTGTACCAAGACGCCGGCGTAGGAGCTTACTTTGGGGGTATGCTGGGTCGCTTTGTGTTCCTCGAATGTTCCATGTATCTCTGTCGTGCTCTTCACGAGGAGAAACAGTCCTCCGAATATCAGAATGAGGTCCCGGCCCGAAAAAGCCTCGCCGAACAGCGTGAACAGCGTCGCCTGCAGCGTCATTATCCAGGCCAGCGTCAGCAGCAGCCCCAGCCGCATGATCATGGCCAGCCCGAGTCCTATAATGCGGGCCCGTTGCCGGCGGTGGACCGGCAGACGCCCCACGAGAATCGAGAGCACGACAATGTTGTCGATGCCCAGGACGATCTCCAGGGTCGTGAGCGTGACGAGGGCTATCCAGGCCTCGGGATCGTTAATCCAGGATAACATAGGCGTCCAATGCAGATCAGGCTGCGCGGTCGATTTAAGTCGCAAGTATGAAACGGTATGGAAATTTAGCGTCTCGTCTGCAAATGAAAAGCAGAAATTCATCCGGGTCGTCCAGTTCACCGACATAGCCGGTCCCGCGGGCTCTTCGAGCCGGGCCGGACGTCACATTTGAGCCGGCATCCGCGTGCCGGCACGCCGGCATCCGCGCACCGGGCACGCCGGCATTCGCGTATCAACCAGACGGTGCCATGCCTAGGCGCGGAAACCATGAATCAGCTTGACAGTACGGCTGTATAGCGTGTTTATGGCAGAAACGCCTTTCCGAATAATTCCGTCGAGTTCCAGGAAGTTTGTCCGAGATCATGGCTGAAGTCGTACCGAAGTCCGTGCCGAAGATAAACCTCATCGACTGCGACCTGCACCACGGCGTCGTGGAAATTGAAGATCTTTTTCCCTATCTGCCGGCTCATTACGTGGAATACGTGAAGGACTTCGGGTCCATGATGCCCGGCCTCGTATATACCAATCTCCCTAAGGGCGGCTGCCGGGCCGAACTCTGGGAACACACCGAGACCCATCCCAGCAGCAACATCGAGCTGGCCCGCACGCACCATCTCGATGAATACGGTATCGATGTCGCCCTGTTGACGGGGGTAACGGTATACGGAGCCGCGGTGCATCCGGACGCCGACTTCGGCGCCGCCATGTGCCGGGCATTCAACGACTGGACCCTGGAGACCTGGATCAAGGCGGACGGACGGTTCCGCGCATCGGTTGCGCTCGCGCCGTCCGATCCCAAGCAGGCGGCCGCGGAGATCCGGCGGATCGGCGACAGGCCCGAGGTGCTCCAGGTCATCATGCCCGCCGGGGGGCGCATGCCCTTCGGGAACCGGTTCTACGACCCTATCTACGAAGCGGCGCAGGAGTGCCGGCTTCCCATGTGCGTGCACTTCGGCGTGGAGGGCGCCGGCTTCGCCAATGCCCCCACGGCCGCCGGATATCCTTCCTACTACCTGGAAATGCGCATGGCCCGGCCCCAGATCGCCATGGCGCACGTCTCGAGCCTGATCTGCGAAGGAACGTTCGAGAAATTCCCCGATCTCAAATTCCTCTTCATCGAACACGACACCTTCTGGGTACCGGGCCTGATGTGGCATATGGACGCGGACTGGAAGGCGGTCCGCGACTACACGCCCTGGGTTAAACGGCCTCCGAGCGAGTACATACGAGAACACATCCGGTTCGGATGCCAGCCCATGGAACAGCCGCCGACCCGCAAGGACCTCGGGACCTTCCTGGACTGGCTGCACGCGGACGAAATCCTTGTCTACGCCAGCGACTACCCACACTGGGACTGGGAATCACCGGATTCGGTGCTGCCCGGCGTGGATGCCGGGCTGAAGCGGCGGGTATTCGTGGAAACCGCGAGAGAACTCTACAACCTGGACATGCAGGGAAACCCAATCGGATGAGCAAGCGCTACGAGGTTTCCGCCGTGAAGGATCTGCCGCCGGGTGAACGCAGAATCGTCCCCGTGGGCGGACGGGGCGGGATCGGCGTGTTCAACATCAACGGCCGGTTCTACGCCCTGAGGAACCGGTGTCCGCACAAAGGCGGTCCGCTCTGCCTCGGCCGCCTGAGGCCCCATGTAACGGCGGACGAAGTATACTCGGTCGATCATCACGAGAAACAGGTCCTGAAGTGCGCCTGGCACCAGTGGGAGTTCGATCTCGCGACCGGGCAGGCGCTCTACGATCCCCGCATGCGGGTCAAGACCTACCGGGTGGAGATTGAAGACGGCAAGGTGATCCTGTACCTGGGGTGACCTGTAGCACCTGTCGTGGAGGAAGGGGCTTTATCGTGAAGGTTCGATTCGCCATTGCGGTCTTTTCCGCGGCATGCGTGGCCTGCACGGCGGCGTTGGCCTGGCCGGACACGGAGCCGCCCGTTCCCTACGTCAACTCCATCGGCGTTCCGCTTCCTCCCGACGCGGCGCCCCCCGGGTACCAGGTCTTTACCAGCTTCAAGGCCGAGAACCGCTACCTGGACATGGCCACCTCACACTACCAGGTGATCGGTCACGATTACGCCCTGGTCAACGAACCGCTGGTGCGCATGGACCGGAACTACAACCTGCTGCCAGCCGCCGCGACCCGGTGGGACGTGTCCGATGACGGGCTCACCTGGACTTTCCACCTGCAACCCGACCTGATCTTCGCCGACGGCCATCCGCTTACAGCCTACGACTTCGAGGACACCTTCAAACGGTGGGCGGATCCCGCCACGGGGTTCGACCTCGAATGGTTCTACCGGTCGATCAGGAACTGGGGTGGGGTCGTTGCCGCCAAACTGCCTCTCGATTCCCTGGGTGTCGGGGCGCTGGACGATCACACCATCGCCTTTTCCACTGAAGATCCTACCCCTTACCTGCCTTTGATCCTGACCTTCAGCTGGGTAACGCCCTCGCACCTGTTCGAGAAATACGGATCAGGCTGGTCGACCCGGCCGGAAACGCTGCTGGGCAGCGGCCCCTTCAGGCTGGTGGAATGGTCCAAGCTGGACCGGATCGTGCTGGAACCGAACCCCCACTACCGGGGACCCCACAAACCCTACCTGGAAAAGGTGGTCTCAAAGCTCTTCAACGCCGCGGTTCCCCCGCCGATGCTGTCGTCCTACGCGGCAGGCGCGGCGGATCACGTTTCGCTGGCGAACCAGGCGGAAATCAACCGTGTGAAGACCGATACCAGGCTCAGGGACCAGTTGGACACCTATATGGCCTTTGGGACCACCTACCTGATGATGGACACGTTCAAACCGCCCTTCAACGATCTGCGGGTGCGACAGGCCTTCAGTCACGCTGTCGACACCGAAGCGCTGGTCGAGTCCACCCTCCAGGGGATCGCCGTTCCCGCCGTGTCCATGCTGCCCGAGGGTTTTCCCGCAGCCAATACCCGGGAACTCGCGCCGATACAGCGGTACGACCCGGACCTGGCGAGGAAGCTGCTCGCGGAGGCCGGCTATCCGGACGGCAGAGGGTTTCCGCGGACCGTGATGTGGATCAGGGGGGCCAACCTGCAGGGGGGACAGGCGCCGCAGGCGGTACAGGCCATGCTGAAACACAACCTGAACATCGATATCGGCGTGCAGAACACCGAAGCCAAACTGTTCATGGAAACCATGTACCAGGGCGGCATCGCCTTCGCCATGATCCCCTACGGATACGATTACATGGATCCCAGCAACCTGCTCGGCATCTGGCGCTCGACGGGTCGCCATGCCTGGTACGACGAACGCTTCGAGTCCATCATGTCAGTCGCCAATCACCTGATCGGCGATCCGGCGCGCCGTATTGCGCTTTACCGGGAGGCCGAACGCATACTGGTCGAGGACGTGGCAGGCGTGTTCCTGTGGCACGGGCAGTACAACGAGTTATGGAAGCCCTACCTGCGCACCGAGGCGCTCGAGCGTAACGACCGGGGCGGATACGCCATACGCGTCGACAAGCATCTCAACCTGTCGACGACGCTGTATGTCACGAAGGAGGTCGTGAAGGACCGGGCTGTCGAGGATCGAAGCGAGGGATTCTGGGACTGGCTGTTCGGATCCGGCCAAAGGGACAAACGGTAGAGTTCGGGACAACCACGGGAACCCGGGGTCTTCTGGCCGGGTTGACCGGGCCCGGGCCGGCCCATCCGCGGTTGTATTGGCCTGAAGCGGTCACAGGGCCGCGTCCTGAGTGCCGTCTGTTTGCCCCGTAAAGACCCCCGAATGCTCGAAAACCTCCCGGGCAGCGGCCACCCCCGCCCCTTCGTCCACTTCCCATCCCATCTTGTTCATGGCCTGCTCCAACGCCGAGATCGTCCGCAGCACGTGTTCCGGAACGGCCATAAAGCCCATTGTCCCGATGCGGGCAAGACTGCTGATGGCGATGCCGTGGTCTTCGAACAGGATGCGCTGCAACTCGTCCATATCGAGATGATCCGGCAATGCGGACCATGCTATGCGAGTCGCAACGGGAGCGGCCGTTTCCGCGCACTCGGCTACAATACCCAGTCCCATCGCACCGAGTGCGGCGTGTACCGCCCTGGACGCGACAAACTGGCGACGGTATACCCGGTCCGGTCCCTCGTCCATGATGGCCTTCAGCGACGCGTGCAGTCCCACGACCAGGGTGTATGACGCATGGGGCCCGTGGGCGGGCCAGTCCCGTGGATGGGGTTTAAGCGCCCGCGGAACGTCTCCCTCTTCAGACAGGCCGTATCCCAGCGCGGCGCCGCCATCCATGCCGTATCGGCGCCAAGAGTGGAGATCGAGACATATGGCGCGCGGCGCGTTCCGCAGGTTCTCGATCGTATCCCAAGCCTTTTCGCTGGCCACGACAATCGCCAGGCCCTGCGGCGCGTTCAGGCACTTCTGGGTCGTGGTGACCATCAGGTCGACGCCCCAGTCGTCGACCCATACCTCGATGCCCCCGAAGGAAGAGACGCAGTCCACCATGTAGATCACGTGGGGAAACTCGTTCTTGAGCATCCGCCCGACTTGCTCGATGGGATTCAGCGTGCCGGTCGTGGTTTCGCAGTGCACCAGCGCGACCAGTTTCGTTTCCGGATTGGCGAGCAGGTGACTGCGGATCGTTTCGGGCTTGACCGACCGCCCTTCCTCTAGGCCGATCTCGGTCGTATCGCCTCCCGCGAACCTGGCCAGCGCCGTCAACAGACGGCCGAACACGCCGGTCTGGACCGTCAGCACGCGGTCCCCGGACTCTACGGTGCTTAGCATGGCCGCTTCCAGGCCGTAGACGGCGGAACCAGGTATGAGCATGGGGCCGTTTCGAGTATGCATCAACTCCTTGAGCATGAGACAGGTCTCTTTTTCCACCTCGGGGTAATGGGAAAAATAAACCGGTTCTGCTAGCTGCTGTCCGATCGCCGCGAGACAGGAAGGTGAAAGCGGCGTCTGCCCGCAACTCATGTTGATACGCTGTTTCGCCGGAACGGCGGTTGGTTCACCAGTCATCTCGCGCCTCCCTGCCTGTTCTCAGTGCGCGCCAATGTAGACTTCGGTCCACATCAGGCTTCCGACCGTGCCGTCGGGCCGCCGGGAATATCCCTTCAACCAGGGCTTGCGCAAACCGTAACCGATCGGATGATAGACGAAGGCCCCGCCGTAGTCGGACACCAGGATCGTTTCGGCCTGCCTGTACATCTCCGTGCGCCGGGCGGGATCCCTCTCCGCGATCGCCCGGTCCACGAGATCGTCGAATGCGGGATGGATCCAGTCCTGGCGCTGCGCCCCGCGCGGGCGTGAATGCCAGGTCATGTCCAGCATGTTCCTCGGGTCCAGGTAATCCGCTCCCCAGGCGATGAAACCGAGAGGAATCTGCCAGTCGAAAAGGGCGCTCATGTAGGAACCCATATCGGCGCTGCGGAAGGTGATGTTCACCCCGAGGTGATTCCGCAGCATGCCCTGGATCGCCTCGGCGATTCTCCGGGTGATGGGATTCGGCGCCCTCAGCCACGTTTCGACCGTCGGAAATCCACGTCCACGCGGGTAGCCGGTCTCCGCCATGAGCTGCCTGGCCCGGTCCGGATCGTAACCCTGTACCGCCTCATATTCCGTCCCCGCGTAGGCATCGAATCCGGGTGGAATCATGGAATACGCAGGGATGCCCGCTCCACCGAGAATCACGCGGCAGATCGACTCCCGGTCGATGACCCGGGTAAAGGCCTCCCTGACCCTTACGTCGTCGAAGGGCGGTTCCCGGGTCCTGAAAATAAAGTACCAGGTCTGGTAACTCGGCGAACGGACGATCTCCCTGCCGAGGCGGGGGTCGTTCTCGATGCGGTGGAGTTCCGCCAGGTCGACCGCCTCCATGTCCACTTCGTCGTTTTCGTAGGGCAGGATGTTGGCCGCCGCGGGCTCCCGGAACAGCTGGACGACCTGTTCCAGAAAGGGCTTGTGCGGGCCGTTGTACATCGGATCCGGTACGTATTTTAAATGGCTGCCCGGGACCCATTCGGCCATCTTGAACCCGCTGTTGGTAACGATGTTGCCCTGCTCGGTCCACTTTCTGCCGTGCTTTTCAATCGCCCAGCGGGGCGCGGGGAACGTATCCGGGAAGGATATGATATGCAACAGGTAGGGGGTCGGTTGTTCGGTCTCGATGACCAGCGTCAGGTCGTCCAGCGCACGTACGCCCAGTTGTTCGACGTCCTCGATCTGGCCTTGGTTGATCGCCCGGGCATTTTTGAAGTCGTAGTAGAAATTGGCATAGATGTTGGCAGACGCGGGATCGATGTTCCGCCGGAACGTGTATACGAAATCGTGGGCGGTAACCGGCCGGCCGTCGCTCCACCTGGCTCCGGGCCGCAGGTGAAAGGTCCAGGACAGGCCATCCTCGGATCGTTCGTAGCGCTCCGCAGCGCCCGGAACGGGCTGCATGAACTCGTCGCGCCACATCAGCATTTCGAAGGGCCGCAGGACCAGTCCTTCGTCATCGTAGGGATGGATGCCGGAATCGATGCTTCGCGGCTCCATGTTCATCACGCGGATGATCTGTCGGGACAGGGGAGCGGCATCCGGCGGCATGATCTTGCCCACCGAATTCGTCTGCGGGCTTTGGCCGGAAGACCAGGAGACGATCGCCAAGATCGCCAAGGTAGCGACCACGGGGACAAAAAGACGCGCCGGACGCATGGGACGCCTCCGGATCTACGTAGACGGGTATGTAGCGCTTAGATAGAGGTCGGAAGTGCCGAAGCGCGGATTCGAACCGCGACGGGATTTCTCCCACTGCCCCCTCAAGACAGCGTGTCTACCAATTCCACCACTTCGGCGTCAGGACGGTCCGGCGGCGGAAGGAGCCGTCGCGCGACAGTCCGCGGACTAAGGCGTGGACCCTGGATCTCCGGGAGCGGCGGGCAGGCCCGGTTCCGCCTCGGGCAATCCCTGGGCAGGGGACGTCTGCTGGTTTCTCAGGGCTTCTTCCTGGATAATGCTTCGCGTGCCCTGCGCCTCGTCGGGCAACAGGTTCAGACCGATGACGATCAGCATGTAAAGCGTCGCGAGCACGGTCGTCACCTTACCCAGGAAAGTCGCGGCGCCCCGGCCACCAAACATCTGGCCGGCCATGCCGCCGGAAGGCCCTCCCGTACCAAAGGCGCTGGACAGGCCACCGCCCTTGCCCGACTGCAACAGGACAGACAGGATTAAAACCAGACAGACCAGCACATGGATCGTAACCACAGAGGTAAACACGGTGTGTATCCTTCGATTGGCGAACGCCTGCAATCCGCCGGCTTACATCAGGGGCCTTCGATTCCGGCCCGGACGATCCCCTCGAAAGACGAGGCGTCCAGGCTGGCTCCACCCACGAGCGCTCCATCGATGTTCGGCCGGGCCATCAAGGCGCCCGCGTTTTCCGGCTTTACGCTTCCCCCGTACTGTATTCGAACCCGGCCGGCGAAGTCGTCGTCGAACATATCCGCGACGATCGCTCTCAGGTGACCGTGCACCTGGTCCGCCTGATCCGGAGTGGCCACCCTTCCGGTTCCGATCGCCCAGACCGGTTCGTAAGCCAGGACGAGATCGTCTGCCGTCTCGGGTTCCGTACCGGCGAGACCCCGGCGGACCTGTTCGTCCACCACCGTCTCGGTACGGCCGGCTTCCCGCTCCTCCAGCGTCTCTCCGACGCAGAGGATGGGGGTAAGGCCCGCGGAAACCGCGGATCTCACTTTCCCGTTGACGGACTCATTCGTTTCATCGAAATACGTCCGCCTTTCAGAGTGCCCCAATATAACGTACCTGCACCCCGAAGTCAACAGCATTCTGGCGGACACTTCCCCCGTAAACGCGCCTTCAGGAGCCGGGTGCATGTTCTGGGCGCCCAGCGAGATGGAGCTGCCGGACAACTGCGTGGCCGCGACGGTCAAATGGGTGAATGGCGGACACAACACCAGGTCCGCGGCCAGGGCGAGCGATTCCGTGCGTTCGATCACTCCGGCGACCAGCGAGGCGCCGTCGACCACGTCGGTATGCATTTTCCAGTTGCCGGCGATGATCAACCGGCGCGCCGCCGTTTTCAAATTCACTCCGGGGGAATGTTATCCGAAAAACACCTGGGCGATTTCATACAGTTCCATGTCCACCGTGCGAATCCGGCCGGTCACTTCGGAGAGCGGCACGGTTCCGATCTTCGCGCCCTTAAGCGCCACCATCTTTCCGAAATCCCCGCTGTGCACCAGGTCGGCCGCGGTAACACCGTACCTCGTCGCCAACACCCGGTCGTAGGGCGTGGGAGATCCACCGCGCTGAATGTAACCCAGGATCGTCACCCGGGTCTCTATCTGCGCCCGGCGTTCGATCTCGGCCCCGACCACCTCGCCGATGCCGCCCAGGCGCACGTGTCCGAACTCGTCGACCTGATCGTCCTGGGTCACCTGGCCCGGGGCGTCCTTCATCGTGAAGCCCTCCGCGACCACGACGAGGCTGAACGTCTTGCCCCGGTCGATGCGCTGTTTGACGAGGGCGCAGACATCGTCCAGGTCCATCGGCACCTCCGGTATCAGGATGCAGTCCGCTCCACCGGCGATACCCGACTTGATCGCGATCCAGCCCGTATGCCTGCCCATCACCTCGATGACCATGACCCGGTGATGGGACTCCGCGGTGGTATGCAGACGGTCTATGGCGTCGGTGGCGATGGTCACCGCCGTGTCGAAGCCGAACGTCATATCCGTCCCGACAATGTCGTTGTCGATTGTCTTCGGAAGACCGACCATGGGGATGCCGGCTTCGTTCAGGGCCGCGGCGGCGCCCAGGGTATCTTCGCCGCCTATGGCGACCACCGCCTCCAGGCCCAGGTCCTTGACGTTTCTCGTGATCCGTTCGATGTCGGCTTCATCCTTCATCGGGTTGGTCCTGGAAGTACCCAGGATGGTGCCGCCCCGGTGCAGGATGCCGGACACGGAGGCCAGGCTGAGGGGACTGGTATCATTGTTGATCAACCCGGCCCATCCATTGCGTATTCCGACGACCGTCGAACCGTAGGTTTTTATCGACCGGCGTGTCACCGCGCGGATCGCGGCGTTCAATCCCGGGCAATCGCCGCCGCCCGTCAATATGCCGATATGCATCTGGAACCTTCTCTCCAACTGCCTGGGGTGATACGGACGCCGCTTAGCCGCGCACGCAACTGCTCAGGCACGCAACTGCTCAGGCGCGCGCTATAGTCAGGGCAAATACTCTTTTGGCGCCAGCCTTAAGCAGGACCCGGGCGCAACTGTTCATCGTCGCCCCCGTCGTGAATATGTCGTCCACCAGCGAGACCGTGGCGTCACGCACCGCCTCGACCCGGCCGGCCTCGAACACGCCCTCGACATTGGACATACGCGCGTCGGGACTCAAAGAAGTCTGCGTCGGCGTGTTCCGGTTCCGCACAAGGACGTTCTCCAGGACCGGAATGCCTGTCGCGTCCGATATGCCCCGTGCGATGTGCGCGCTCTGATTGTACCCCCTTTCCCGCTTTCTCAGGGGATGCAGGGGCACGGGCACAACGGCCGTAATATGCGGAAACCCCGGTTCCCCTTCAACCCTTTTCGCCAGCAGGGAACCCAGGAACCGCCCGATGCCGGGACGGTTCCGGTACTTGAGCTGATGGATGAGATCCTGGAGCGGCCTGTTGAACTGGAAACCGGAAAGCGCGCCGTCAAAGTAAAAGGTACGGCCCGGGCAGGCCGGACACGACGCCACCGGAGCGTCCAGCGGCTGGCCGCATCGTTCGCAGTACGGCGCATCGATTGGCAGCAGTCCGGACCGGCAGTCATCGCATATGACCATCCGATCATGGGAAATCCGGCCCCTGCATAGTACGCAGCATGGCGGATAGACCAGGTCCAGCGCCGTGCGGCCTGCAGTACGTAACGGGTCGAGAAAAACGGTCATGTGCACTCAGCGCGTGATCGGCGCCTGCTCGCGAGGCCGGCGGCGAAGAAGAATCATGGAGGGTGCGGGACCATCGCGCCTGTAATTGTCACCCGCGACGGGGTCGATTTCGCCCCGACCGCTGCCGCGCGCGGTTTCTGAGCCATCCAAGGAGGAGAAACCCCATGCCGCACAGCACGATACTGATACCCTGGTTGACGGACAGGACCGAACCGCCCAGGCTACCCAGCGTCATGCTGGATTCATAATACCTGAACAGATCGACGAAAAACCTTGTGACAGGTTCGCTGATGAGCAGCACGGCGAAGATGAATCCGTCGAATCGCGGCTTGCGGTCCAGCCAGAGCAGCAGGCCGAAAAGTCCGAATCCCAGCACCGCATTGTAAAGCTGGGCGGGGTGCAGGGCTACGTCCGGATAGAAAGAGCCCGCCGCGCTGAACGCCGGGAAGACCACACCCAGGGCGGACTCGGTGGGCAGTCCGAAACAGCAACCGTTCATAAAACAACCGACGCGGCTGATCCCGATACCGAGGGCGATACTCGGCGCAAAGGCGTCGCAGGCCTTCCAGACGGACAATCGGTTCACGCGAAGGTAGAGTATGGATACCAGGACGGCCGCTATGAACCCGCCGTACATGGTCAGTCCGGTCAGGCCGATCGAACCGGAGCTTTGAAAGGGACTGACAATATCCAGGGGATTCGCGCTGAACTCGTTCCAGTGCGGTATGACGTACATGATCCTTGCCCCGACAATGCCGGCGAGCATGATGAGCAGACTCATGTTTATCATCTTGTTCTGGTCCAGGCCGCGTGCCCTGGATCGTCTCAACGCCAGAATAATGCCCACCAGAAAAGAAACGGCCAGCAGAAGGCCGTAAGTTCGTACGCTCAACGGACCAAGTTCAAACAGTATGGGATGCATTTGCTTTCCTTGTTCTCGACGGGAGTCGGAAATCAGTAGTCGAATCGATGACGCCAGACATTAAGCAGCAGGCCGCACAGTATCAGGCTGGTCATCAGAAAGGAACCGCCGTAGCTGAGAAAGGGCAGGGGAATGCCGGCGATGGGCAGCACTCCGACGGCCATCCCCACGTTCATGATAACATGAAAGGTGAAAACGGAAACGCAACCGGCCGCCAGCAGGCTCTGGTACCGGCTCTTGACATTCATCGCGATATAGATGCCGATGAGTATGAAGATGAAATACAGCGCTAGGACGCCCATCGAACCGACGAATCCGAATTCCTCGGCGATGACGGAGAAGATGAAATCGGTGTGCTGCTCGGGGAGGAAGGCCAGGTTGGTCTGGGATCCCTGCAGGAAACCGCGTCCCAGCAGTCCACCCGATCCTATGGCGATCTTGGACTGGATGATCTGGTAACCCGCGCCTTTCGGATCGACCTGAGGGTTCAGAAAGGTTTCGACGCGTCGCTGCTGATAGTCGTGCAGCGAGTCCCAGAGCGGTTCCGCGCCAAGACCTACGCCCAGATGGGTAACGATCAGGAATACGGTGACGAATCGCGGCGGCCATTTCAGATACATGACGCCGGCCACAACCAGAATGAAAACCGACCAGATGATCCAATTGAACCCACTTACTACACCGATTACAACGCCAATCAGAGGAGAAACCATGAGCAACAGCTCGAGGACGCTCAATCCCGCCCAGAGCAGTATGCCGCAGAAGATCGCGCCGAAAACGATGGATGTGCCCAGATCGGGCTGAGATAAAATGAGGAAAACGGGCAGGGCCGCGATCACGCCGCAGACGGCCAGTACCGAGGGCCGGCGGAAGTCGGTTCTGACCTGGGAAAGATACTGGGCGAGCGCAAGAATGACGGCAATCTTCGCCAGCTCGGAAGGCTGTATGCCGATAAAACCCAGTCTTATCCAGCGGCTGGCCCCCTTGACGGTCCCCGTGGCCAGCACGACGGCCAGCAGGACCAGCGTCAGCACGAAAACAGGTATGGTGATGGCTTGCAGGAACCGGATGGGCAACATCGAAGTCACGTACATGACGCCTAACCCGAAGAGGAACCACATGGACTGCAGCATGTACCGCGACATGCCGATGCCGGTTTCATCCTGCGTGGCGCTGTAGATCACCACGATGCCGAACAAGGACAACAGGACGGATACAATGACGAGGGTGCGGTTTAGCTGGATTTCCATGGGGTCTCACTGAATTCGTCAGGGTAAGGCATATGCTCCGGACCCGGAGCCGGCGCGACCCGCAACGGGTTTTTGCCCGTCGAGGGAAAGGTAGGCGTCGATAACACGCCTTACGACGGGCACGGCGGAACCGGAAGGCGCATTCTCCATGACCGCCGCCACGGCGATTCGCGGCGAATCAGCCGGCGCGTACCCGATAAACCAGGAATGATCCAGGCCGTGCGGATTCTCCGCCGTGCCCGTCTTTCCGGCCACTTGCGCGTAGGGCAGACGCGCCCGCCTCGCGGTCCCTTCATTTACCACGGCAATCATGGCGTCTTGAATCAAGCCCATTGTTTCCGGGGAAATGGGAAGCCGGTCCCTGATCTCCGGCTCACCGGTTTCCAGTATCTCCCCTTCGGCCGACTCCACCCGGTCCAGTATATAGGGTCTGTATAGCGAGCCGCCATTCGCCACCGCAGCGGTCATCGTCGCCATCTGCAAGGGCGTGACGAGCAATTCGCCCTGGCCGATCGCCAGGTTCAGGATCTTCCCGGGCGTCCAGGGGCGGTTCTTCGCCGGATCGTAGAAGTCGGCGTCAGGCACCAGGCCGTGCTGTTCGTCGCCCGCGTCAAAGCCGGTCGAGGTTCCGAAGCCGAATCCACGGGCATACTCTCCCCAGCGGTCCAACCCGAGCAGGTGTCCCACCTGGTAGAAATAGACATCGCATGAGTGGGTCATGGCATCTCTGAATGACATCGCGCCGTGACCGGAGGTCCAGCACCCCGCCCAGCGATTGCCGAAAAGGTATCCGCGATTACAGGATCGGAAAATCCTGGTCGGCGTTACCATTCTTTCTTCCAGCGCAGCGGAAGCCGTTACGATTTTCATCGTCGACGCCGGCGGATACTGCCCGTCCCGCGTCCGGTCCAGCAGAGGCCTGAGTGCATGGTCGCGAAGCGCATCCCATGTCTCCTGAGGGATCCGCTCTGTAAACAGATTTGGGTCGTATCCAGGCCTGCTTACGATCGCAATCACCGCGCCGGTCGCGGGATCGATGGCGACCAGCGCTCCTGCCAGGCTGTCGGGGATCGCCTCCTCAGCCACCGACTGAATCCTGGTATCCAGGGTCAGATACACGTTTTTTCCTGTTTCCGGCAGAAGGACCGGCATGCCGGGAAGCGGCCCGAGCTCTTCGCCCCGGGCGTTGACCTCCATGAATTCCATGCCGTTCTGGCCGCGAAGGTGGCGTTCAAAGGCCTTCTCCACACCCAATTTTCCTATAATGTCGCCGGATCGATACCCCTCTTCGGCCCGTGCCTCGAGCTCCGGCCGGCTGATCTCGGAAACGTAACCGAGCATATGGCTCGCCAGCGTACCCTTGCCGTACATCCGGCCGGGGGTAATCTGAACGATGACACCGGGCAGTTCCAGCAGGTGTTCTTCTACACGGGACGCGATTTCAAAAGGCACGTCCCGTTGGACGGGTATGGGATTGAAACGATTCACGGATGGATCGCGAATACGGTTTCGTATGGCCGAGACGTCCCGTCCAGTCAGTTCTCCCAGATAGTCCACGGTTTCATCGGAAGTCTCGAAAGGAGCGGCGGCGATGGTATAGGATGGCCTGTTTTCAGCCAGGACGACGCCGTTACGGTCCAGAATCAGTCCCCGCAGCGCCTCGAGTACGACGGGCCGGATCCGGTTCCGTTCCGAATGGGCCCGGAACTCCTCGCCGGAAATGATTTGAAAATAAAACAGGCGAACGGCCAGCAGCAGAAACAGCGCGGTAACAATGCCGATAAACAGATACAACTGGCCCCTGTGCGCGGGGTTGTCACTCTGGGAATAGCCACCGGACATTGATCTGTCCCTGTCGAAAGGTCAAACCGAGTATGAGTATTACGGCCACGGCGATGGTATATAGCATCGAGGGCAATGAAACCGTAGCCAGCATGAACACCGATTCAGTCAACTGGAACCGGGTAAATACGAGCCAGTAAATGGCGGCATGGACCAGGCTGGCGGTCAGCAGCGTGAGGAGCAGGGTGGAGAGGCTGTCCCTGTAGAGCGTGTTTCCGGCAATACCCACACCATATGCGATCAGCGTGTTGCACATGGCGTTGAGTCCCAGATTGTCCGGGGTGCCGTTTAAATCCTCCAATAGGCCAACGCTGAATCCCAGGATGGTTCCCGTAAAAGCCCCCGATCCCATCGCGCCGTAGATCAGGATCATCAGTACGAAATCGGGTCTGATAACGCCCCGAATGGCGATTTCGTGCCCCCAGGTACTGTCGATCACAAACGCCAGAAATAGTAGGATAACGTATTTTATATGCATGGAATAGCTGGACCATAAACCCCCGGAGCCCGGCCCGATAACCCGCGTTTACTGGACCAGGAGCGAATCGGCCGCGACAGGCGTCTCTTCTCCCACGATGACAAATACTTCTTCCAGACGATTCAGATCCACCGCCGGTACGATGGATACCTGTTTGAACAGGTTCCTGCTCCCCAGCGCGATCTGGCTGACCCTGCCCACGGGTAATCCGGATGGAAAGGTCTCTCCCAGGCCGGAAGTCACCACGCGGTCTCCGAGACGGACATCGGACCGTAACGGCAACTGCATGTATAATTCGTTGTTCTGGTAGCGTATGATCCCCTGTTCCCGGCTCCGCTGGACCAAACCGCTGATACGGCAGTTTCTGTCGGTCAGCAGTTGGACGAAGGACGACGTAAGGCCGACTTCGATGATTCTTCCAAGGACGCCGTCTTCCATGACCACGGCCATGTACTTACGGATCTGATCGGAACGGCCGACGTCGATGACCATGGTGTTCAGCCCCTGGTCGGTGTTCCAGCCCGTGACTTCGGCCGGAACATAGGTGTACTGCCTTCTGTCTTTCAGACTGAGCAGTCCGCGCAGCCGCTGGTTTTCGAATCTGCGTTCCTCGAGATCGGCCGCCTGCAATTGCATCTGGACGAGTTTCTGGCGCAGAAGCTGGTTTTCGGATTTCAGGTTGAAATACGAGGGAATGAAGGCGAAGGCTTCCTGAATCGGCGTCAGCACCACCAGCCAGACCATGCGTGTAATACTGACCTGCCTCGGAGGGGACGCCGTCAGAAGCAGGATCGAGATGACCATGGCGAGGCAGAATGCCGTGTACTGCCTGTAGTGGTACAGGACGTAAAAAAACCTGAACATGCTAATCTTTTAGGACGCTCAGCTTGTTTTCGAAGGCGGCGAAGTTCTCTATGATCTTTCCCGCGCCTCGAACTACCGAGGTCATTGGCTCGTCATCAAGCCTTACCGGCAGCTTGGTCTCCTTGGTGATCTGCCTGTCCAGGCCGGGAAGCCGGGACCCGCCGCCGCTGATGACGATGCCGCGATCGATAATATCGGCCGCCAGTTCCGCGGGCGTCGATTCCAGGGTCTGCCGCACTGCCATGATCACCCCGTCGAGCGGCTGCGACAATACCCTTCGGATCGCCAGGGAATCGACCATGACGGAACGGGGTATCCGGTCAATCAGATCAAGCCCCTTGACCGTCATTTCCAGCTCCTTGTCAAATACGGGATAGGCCGATCCGAGCTTCCACTTGATCTGTTCCGCCATATTGAAACCGATCTGCAGGTTACAGTCGTTTTTCATGTGGTTGATGATGGCCTCGTCCATTTCATCGCCGCCGATGCGTATCGACTTTGCCGTCACGATTCCGCCCAGGGAGATCACGGCGATCTCCGAAGTCCCGCCGCCGATATCGATGATCATGCTCCCTATCGGCTCCTCCACGGGCAATGAACAGCCGATCGCCGCCGCCATGGGCTCGGAGATCAACATCACTTCCTTGGCGCCGGCTCGTTCCGCCGAATCCCGGACCGCCCTCATTTCGACGTCGGTCACCCCGGAAGGAATACACGCGACGACGCGGGGCCTTATGAAGAACGAACTCTTGAGTACCTTGCGGATGAAGTACCGAATCATGGCTTCCGTGTACTCGAAATCGGCGATCACGCCGTCGCGTAACGGGCGGTGCGCCTTGAGATCGGGCGGCTCTCTGCCGAGCATGACTTTGGCCTCGGCCCCGACTGCGACGACTTTCCCCGTCTTGGTGTTGACGGCCACCACGGAAGGTTCGTTGATTACGATGCCTCTGCCGCGCACATAGACGAGCGTATTGGCCGTACCCAGATCGATGCCGATGTCGTTGGAAAAGAAATTCGGCAGGGATAAACGCATTTTACTTCTCCTTAATCCCTTCGAAAACAGAGGACCTGACGCATAAATACCGGCTGAACCTAAGCCAGTTTTCGCTTCAAATCGGCCAGGTGGCGATGAGGCACCTTCATTCCGCCCAGGCCGCACCGGTTCTGCATCGGTCCGTGATAGTCCGAGCCTCCGGTTGTAATCAATCCGTACTTCGACGCCAGTTGCCCGTAGCTGCGACGGACGGTCTCACTGTGGTCCGGATGGATGACCTCCAGGCCATCTAAGCCACATTCGACAAACTCAGGGATCAACTCGTCCCGCCGAAGGGATCCCGGATGGGCCAGCACCGCCGCACCGCCGGCTCTGTGTATGATCTCAATCGCGTCCGCTACGGCGAAAAAGGCCTTGGGCACGTAAGCGGGTGCGTGATTGCCGAGGTACCGGGTAAAGGCGTCCTGTATCGATTCGACCTGGTTGTTTTCCAGCAATGCGCGGGCGATATGCGGTCTGCCTATGCTGGTTCGTCCGTCTTGCGCATATGCGATAACCGACTCCAGCTCAAGGGCCACTCCCAGGTCGTTGAGCTTCTTCACGATATCCTTCGCCCGGCTCAGCCGGTGCGACCTGAAGGATTCCAGGTACGCAAGCAAATCCTCGTTTGCAGGATCGAAGCAGTAACCCAGGATGTGCACGTCGGAAGCGCCTTCCCGCGCACTGAGTTCCACGCCGGGTACGATCTCCAGTTCCCGGGGAGAAACACGCCGGGCCCGCTCGATCCCGTCCACCGCGTCGTGGTCCGTGATTGCCAGGGCGCGCAAGCCGGCGCCGCAGGCTTGCGACACGAGTTCTTCCGGGGAATCGACGCCGTCCGAACAGTCGGTGTGGGCGTGTAAGTCAATATAGTACAAGACGCTTATCCAGCACAAATCATTTCGAGATTGCGATTCAGTCTGCCGACCATGTCCTCGTAGTCATGCTGCTTTTGCTTTTCTTTCTCGACGACTTCTGCCGGGGCTTTTTCAAGGAACTGGCCATTCGAGAGGCGCTTGCGGACTTTTTGCAATTCCTGCTCGACCCGGTTCCGCTCCCTGGACAGACGTTCCGTTTCGATTTCCAGGTCGATCAAGCCGCTGAGGGGAACGTGGAACTCCATGTCCCGGAGCACGCCGGACGCACAGCCGGCAGGCCGTGCCGCTTCGTCGTCGCCAAGTACAAGGACGCTCCTGCACAGGGACCGGACCGTCTCCGCCTGATCCGCAAGGACCTGCTCGAGGCCGGCATCGCCGACCCGGCAGAAAACCGTCATTTCCTGGTTGGGATGGACCCGGAAGTCGGCGCGCACGCCCCGCAGGGCCCCGACAAGTTCCTGGACGGAAAGCACATCCCGCATCGCGTCTTCCTGGATCCGGCCGGGTTCCGCCTCGGGCCAGGGTGCGACGACGATACTGTCCGGCGACCTGCCTTCTTCCGGTTTCAAACGGTTCAGTTGCTGCCAGATCTCTTCGGTAATAAAGGGCATGAAAGGATGGAACAGGCGCAGTGTCCGCTCCAGCACAAACAGGGCCGTACGCCGGGCCTGATCCCCTGAATCGACGTCGTCTTCGTTATACAGCCGCTGCTTGATCACTTCCAGATACCAGTCGCAGTAGTCGTGCCAGAAGAAGTCGTAGAGCAGCAGCGCCGTTTCGTGAAAAGCAAACTGTTCCAGGGAATGCGTCACCTGTTCGACAACCTGGGAGAGCCTGGATAATATCCAACGGTCCCAGAGGTTTACAGGATTCAGCGGCTCGGATTCGGACTGCTTCTGGTGCATGAAGACGAGCCGCGCGGCGTTCCAAAGCTTGTTTGCGAAATTCCGTCCTGACTCGACTTTCTCGTTGGAATAAAGCAGGTCCTGGCCGTGAGGCGCAATGAGCATCAATGCGTATCTCAGCGCGTCGGTGCCATAGGTATCCATGACCTCTAGCGGATCGGGAGAGTTACCCAGCGACTTGCTCAGCTTGCGCCCCCCGATATCCCTCACCAGGCTGTTGAGATACACCTCGTCAAAGGGGCGGTCGTCCATGAAGGTATAGCCCATCATCATCATGCGCACGACCCAGAAGAACAGTATATCGTGGCCGGTAACCAGCGTCGACGTGGGATAGAAAGTACCGAGCTCCGCGGTTCGCTCGGGCCAGCCCATGGTCGAAAAGGGCCACAGGGCCGAAGAAAACCACGTGTCCAGCACGTCTTCGTCCTGGCGCAGTTCACCGTGGCCGCACGCGGCGCACTGTTGCGGCGATTCGAAACCCGTGTGCTCACGTTCGCACGCGCAGCAGTACCATACCGGGATGCGGTGTCCCCACCAGAGTTGACGCGACAGGCACCAGTCCTCGATGTTCTCGAGCCAGTGCCGGTACGTTTTTTCCCAGTGCTTCGGCGTGAACCGCGGCCATCCGTCTTCTTCCAGCGCGCGAAGGAGGCGCTGAGCCATGGGACGGGTTTTGAGAAACCACTGCCTGGACAGGCGGGGTTCGAGTACGGTGTCGCAACGCTGGCAGTGGCGGACGGCGTGGACGTGCCCGTCGACATGCTCAAGCAGGCCGAGGTTCTCGAGGTCCTTCACGACCTCGCGCCTGCAGTCCATCCGGTCCATGCCCCGGTAGGCGGAACCGGCCGCTTCGTTCATCACGCCGTTCTCGTCCATGATCACGACCTGGTCCAGGCCGTGCCTGTTTCCCAGCATGAAATCATTGAAATCGTGGGCCGGCGTAACTTTCACGGCGCCCGAGCCGAATTCCGGATCGACCAGTTCACCGTCGGCGACGATCGGGATCGTACGGTCCGTCAGGGGCAGTTTCACCCGTTCGCCCACCAGGTGGGCGTGGCGTTCGTCGTCCGGATGGACGGCCACGGCCGTATCGCCGAGCATGGTCTCGGGCCTCGTCGTGGCGATGCTGATCCATCCGTCCCGGCCTTCCAGAGGATATCGGATATGCCACAGGTTTCCCTGCTCGTCGCGGGGTACGGCCTCTTCGTTGGACAGGGCGGTGTTGCAACGGGGACACCAGTGGATGATGCGATGGCCCCGGTAGATCATCTTTCTTTCGAAAAGCGAGACAAACACCGTGGCCACGGCCCTGGACAGTCCTTCGTCCAGGGTAAAACGCTCGCGGCGCCAGTCACAGGAGCAACCGAGTTCCTTCAGCTGCCGGACGATGGTGCCTCCGTACTGTTCCCTCCACTTCCACACTTCCTCCACGAAGGCTTCCCGGCCGATCTGTTCTCTGTCGACGCCCTTCTCGGCGAGCATTCTCTCCACCACGACCTGCGTGGCGATACCGGCATGATCCGAACCGGGCATCCAGAGGGTTTCGAAGCCCTGCATGCGCTTGAAGCGTACAAGGATATCCTGGATCGTATTGTTCAGCACATGACCGAGATGAAGTATGCCGGTAATGTTCGGAGGGGGTATTACGATGGTGTAGGGCGGCTTGTCGGAAGCCGGGTCGGCGTGAAAGAACTGGTTTTCTTCCCAGAAAGCGTACCACTTCCGTTCCACGGTTCCGGGGTCGTATTGCGGGGGCAAGCCCTCGGCCATATCGGATGTTTCTCCCTGCCGCATCGAACGTTACAGGATAGAACAGGTTATGGAATGACCGTAATCAGACCGGATGCCGGACAGGAAAGACTACGCCCTCCATCGGGATGATATCTTGAAACCAGCAATGCTCAGAATCGCCTGCCTCAAAATATCGTCCCGGCGTGGGCCTGTCAATTTAAATTGCCCGGCCGGCCCGGTCGGTTCAGTCGGCCCGGTTGGGCAGGTCGGCCCGGTTGGGCGGATAGATACCCGATTCACCCCGCTGCGTGTGAGACGAGCCGGCATACTACGAACCGAAGGCCCGCCTGCGACGCATATAGGTCGGTACGTCCAGTCCGTTGTTGTCGACCGCGTCGTCGGAAGGATCGCCAACGGTCACTTCTTCCGTATCGTATCCGTTGCGTTTGACCCGCTGAAAGGCCGGAGTCTCCAGTTCGTCAGGGCGGTCAGACTGGAACTTCAGGATGTTGCGCGTCAGCATCTCGTCGTGGGAAGCTACCGCATGGTCCAGTCCCGTGGCGATCAACGTTACCCGGATCCTGCCCTCGAGGCTTTCGTCTTGGACTGTGCCCATGATGATGTTGGTATGGCCCGCGGCCGCCTGAACCGTGGTCATTACTTCCTCTACTTCGAACAGGGTCATGTCCTGGCCGCCCGATATATTGAGCAGGATGTCTTTGGCGCCGTCGATTTCCATGTCCGCCAGCAGGGGGTGTTTCATGGCCCGTTCCGCCGCCTCGAGCGCCCGCTTGTCTCCTTCGGATTCGCCGGTCCCCATCAGGGCTTCGCCCTTGTTCTCCATGGTCGTCCTGATATCGGCGAAATCGACGTTGATCAGTCCGGGCTGGGTCACCAGGTCCGAAATACCCCGCGTGGCCTGCAAAAGAACCTCGTCGGCTACCTTGAGGGCGTCTTTGAAGGAAGTGTTGCGGCTTACGGCTTCCTTCAGCTTCTGATTCGGAATAATGACGACCGTATCCACATGTTCCTTCAATGCCGCCAGTCCGGTTTCGGCGTTCGCCGCCCGCTTGGGGCCCTCGAAGGCAAAGGGCTTGGTCACGACCCCGACAGCCAGCACGCCCAGTTCCTTCGCGATCTGCGCGATCACCGGCGCGGCGCCGCTTCCCGTACCTCCGCCCATGCCCGCGGTAATGAAAACCATGTCGATATCAGTCAGGTGTTCCGCGATGACGTCCCGGCTCTCCTCCGCGGATTTACGTCCCACGTCGGGATTGGCGCCTGCGCCCAGACCACGGGTGATTTCCTGCCCCAGTTGAATCTTGTACTTTACATTAGAACCTGCCAGGTCCTGTGCGTCCGTGTTCGCGACGAGAAAATCCACACCCGGAACACCGATTTCAACCATGTGGTTGACGGCGTTTTTACCCGCGCCTCCCACGCCGATGATTTTCATGCGGGCAAACAGCCCCGGTTCCGCATCGAAGTCGAAAGTAGACATTATTGCCTCCGTTGGTTGGTGTTAAAGCTATTCTAGCCACTACTGGCTACTACCTGCAAGACCTGCATGATTACGACGTATCCTGGGGTTCTACAGCATGGCCACGATGCGACTTCTCACACGATCCAACCATCCTCCTTCCGTACCGTTTTGCCACTCCTTTCCCGACGGATTGTCCATGGCGTAGCGCAACAGGCCCGCACATGTAGCATACACCGGCGCGTCCCCCTCCCCGCCCAGGGCGGGGCCCATCTCCGGCGCACCGATTTTCGCCGACACGCCAAAGATCTGTTCCGCGAATTTCGCAATGCCTGGCATCTGTGCGCCGCCGCCTGTGACGACGATACCGGTACCGACCAGGTGTTCGTATCCGCTTCTCCTGATCTCCTCCCGGGCAAGGGTCAGAAGCTCCCTGATCCGAGGTCCCGTGACGAAGGCCAGTTCTTCCCGCGTGACCTGCCGGGACTCTCGGCCGCCGACTCCGGGCACGTCGATCATGTCGTCCCTGTCCGGCCGGACATAGACCGCACTCGCGTAGCGGAGTTTTATTCGTTCGGCGTCCTCGTGGGGCGTGCGAAGGCCGATGGCGATATCGTTCGTCAGGTTGACTCCGCCGGCCGGGATTGAAGCCGAATGCCGGATGCTTCCTTCGTGGAACAAGGCGACGTCCGTGGTTCCGCCTCCCAGGTCGAGGAGCACGACCCCCAGTTCCTTCTCATCGCCTGTGAGCACCGCGTGGCTCGCCGCGATCGAATCCAGGACGAGGTCCCTGACGTGTAATCCGGACTGCATGATGCACCGGCGTACATTCTGAACGGAGGTAGTCGTTCCGGTTACGATGTGCACCAGTACTTCGAGCCGGACGCCGGACATGCCGCAGGGATCGGGGATCCCATGCTGATCGTCCACGATGTAGTCCTGTGCGATCACGTGGAGCACCTCGCGGTCGGTCGGAATCTTCAGGGCCGTCGCGGAATCGTAGGCGCGCGCAACGTCCTCGCGCGTCACGCCGAAGTCTCCGTCGGACGCGATGCCCACGACGCCCCTGCTGTTGCCGCTTTCGACGTGTTCGCCGGAAATACCCGCGACGACCTCGTTTACCTTGACGCCGGACGCCTGTTCCGCCGCGGCGAGGGCCTGCGTGATCGTACGCGTGACCTGATCCATGTTGACCACGACACCTCGCCTGATGCCCTGTGAAGGACAGGTCCCCTCGCCCAGAATATGGAGGCCGTCGTCTGTAGTCTCTCCGATCAGTACGGCGGTTTTGGTGGTGCCTATGTCGAGGGCTGCTACAAATTCACCGCCCATATGAAACTCCTTTGCCACTAGGAACGCCGCTCCCGGGACCGGGCGGACACGATCGGCCGGACAATCACCTGGTCCTTGAACCGCAAGTCGATGAGCCGGGTCCTGATGGCGTCGGCTTCTAACTCTTCCACCGTTCGTTTCAGCATCTCGATCTTCCTGGGGTAGTGGCCCGTCCCGAATCTAATGGCCAATCCACCTTCGACCATGTAGGCGATCGGATCATTCTGGCTTGAGACGTGCACCTCGGACAATTCGTCATACAGCCCCGGAGAAATCGTTCTCAGCACCCGCATCAGGTAGAGTGCGCGGCCCACCTCGGGATTGACCAGCATGGCGTCCCTCAGCGTTTCGAAAGCGTGGTCCGGGCGGTCCGGCCGGATCGCGGCGCCTGACACGATCTGATCGCCTGACGCCCCGATTGTTATCACGGGGAGGTCCGGCAGTCCGTTTCCCGGTGAAAGCGGGATCAACTCGGCGCGCTCGGAGATGCCGTAGAGCCGATCCAGCTGTACGAAGGCGACGGGCTGCAGTTCTTTAACCCGCACGACGACGGCATCGGGCAACCTCCTGTTCACCGCGACGTGTTCGAACCGGCGGTCCAGCATCAGCCGCCGTCCGGTCTCCACGAGGTTGGCCGACCAGATGTTCCGTCCCCTTTCGAGGCCGGCAACCTTGATGATGTCTTCTTTTTCGATGATCCTGTTCCCCGCTACGACGATGGTGTTCAGTTTGAACACCGGCGAGGTGTTCGCCCACCGGGAAATCCCCAGGCTTCCAAGGACCAGCCCCGTCGTTATGCCCGCAGTGAGCAGGACGGCGGCAAGTCCGCGCATCAACCGGTATATGTACCGATTCCTGTTCATATTCATATTACACCCGTTCTCATCACGCGCACCTCAAGCTCAAGGGCCACGCCTGTCCGCTCGAAGACCCGCTCGCGAACCAGATCAATCAGCCGCAACGCGTCCGAAGCCGTGGCGCCTCCCTGGTTGACAACGAAATTCCCATGGAGATCGGACACCCTTGATCCGCCGACCTGGAGGCCCTTGCAACCGGCCGCGTCGATCAGCCTTCCGGCCCTGTCGCCCTCCGGATTCCTGAACATGCATCCCGCGCTCTGGTCCGAGGACGGCTGCGTACGCTTTCTGTATTCGGTAAAGTCCCGGATGCGTTCATACACGTTTTCCGGTTCATCCGGCGTCAGCCTGAACACGGCCCCGGTCACGATGCCGTCCCGGTCAATATCACTCTTCCGGTAGGAAAAACCGGCCTCGGAAGCCCTGATCGTCACAATGTCCCCGGAAGGCCGAATCAATTCGATCGACTCCAGCACCTGGCCCAGATCACTCCCGTGCGCTCCGGCGTTGCCCCGGATGGACCCGCCGACCACGCCGGGAATCCCCGTGCAGAACTCAAGCCCGCTCAGTCCCGTCGCCGCCGCCGACCAGGCGAGTCGAGGGAGGCTTACTCCGGCGCCCGCCCGGATGAATTCATCTTCCTGCTTCAAATGCCACAGCGTCCCCTCCGCCGGGGTCGAACCCCGTATCTTGATCACCAGCCCCCGGAAACCCTCGTCTGAAAAGAGGACGTTGCTTCCGTTTCCCAGCACCAGCCAGGGGATCTCGCGCACACGAGCGCAGGAGACAACCTCCAATAGTTCCGACCGGGTTTCCGGCAGACACATCACGTCGGCCGGTCCGCCGACCCGGTAGGTGGTATGGCGGTCTAGGGCTTCATTGCGGCGAAGCCGGTCCGCGGGGACCAGCTCACTGAGCGCATCGAAGAATTCCATGGGACTAGACCCCGCGATTCCGCAGCAGATCGCAAATCTGCCGCCCAACCTCGTCGATATCCCCCGCGCCGAGCGTCAGCACCATGTCTCCCTCCTCAAGATTGTCCACGAGGGCGGCCGCAACACAATCTTTGTCGGGGACATAGGCAACGTCATCGCCGAATTTACGCGAAGCCTGAACGATCACCTCGCCCGTAACCTCCACCCGCGGCGCTTCCCTGGAAGGGTATACGTCCGTCACGATCGTCCGGTACGCCGGGGACTGCCCGAGAACGCGACCGAATTCACGGCACAGGTGTTGTGTCCGGCTGTAGAGATGCGGCTGGAATACCACGAAGAGGCGCCGCCCGCCCGCGTTGGAGAGGGCGAGCAATGCCGCCTCGATTTCCACGGGATGATGGGCGTAGTCATCCACTACTGTGATGCCATGGACCTCGTCCAGCACTTCGAAACGTCTCTTCAGTCCCCGGTATTCCGCCAGGGCCGCCAGGGCCCGCCCAACGGGTATTTCGAGATAATCGGCCACGGCGATGACCGCCAGGGCGTTAAGCAGGTTGCACTCGCCTGGCTGAGGCAATACCAGCCGGCCGGCCGGAGCGTCCCGCACGTGTACCTCGGCGGCAATGCTCCAGCCCTCCGATACTACCTGGTCGGCACGGATACAGGCGTGCCTTGAAAGCCCGTAGGTGACCAGCCGGCGCCGTATCATGGAACTTATCCTGTGTATGCCCGGATCGTCGGCACACACGAATACCGGCATGTCCACAGGCACGAGATGGGCGAAGGCGATGAAGGCTTCGTCGATGGCCTCTTGTGAACCGTAGTATTCCAGGTGGTCCGCATCCACCGAAGTGATCACGGCCGTCTTCGGGGCCAGGGCATGGAACGAGCGATCGTATTCATCGGCTTCCACGACCATCCAGTGGCCGTTGCCACGGCGCACGTTGGACCCGGTCTCCATCATCACCCCGCCTATCGCGGCGGTTGGATCCAGACCCGCGGCAGACAGTACCTTGACAATCATGGCCGACGTAGACGTCTTTCCGTGGGTGCCCGCCACGGCGATGCCCTGTGTCCCACGCATCAGCGTACCGAGCAGAGTCGCGCGGGTGACGGCAGGCTGGCCCCGCCGGCGGGCCGCCGCGAGTTCGGGATTGTCCGCTGGTATGGCGGATGAGTATACGACCAGATCGGCCCCGGCCGCGTTGTCCGGTCCGTGGCCGTGGAAGACGGACGCGCCGAGACCGCCAAGACGGTCCGTCAACGGCGTACGCCGAAGATCCGATCCGCTTACTTTGTATCCGTATCCAAGCATCAGTTCACCCAGTCCGCTCATTCCGATACCGCCTATGCCGATGAAATGCACGTGGCGGCCTTCAATCACCGGTTCATGCCGTTCAGTCATACTGAAGTCTCTGTCGACGGTAGGTCATTCTGGATATGTTCAGCAGGATCCCTATGCTCATCATGCAGAACAGCAGCCAGGAACCTCCGTAACTCAGAAAGGGAAGCGGCAGTCCCGTAGTGGGCAGCATGCCCGTCACCACCCCGATATTCACCAGTACGTGCAGCGCGATGAGCATGGTCAGCCCCGATGCCAGAAAAAAGCCGAAGGCATCGGGCGCGTGGCGGGCGATGCGGATCCCCCTCCAGACGAAAACGGCAAAGAGGCCCAGGACCGCCAGCGACCCGAGAAACCCGAGTTCTTCGCCGATCACCGCGAACACGAAATCAGTGTGGGGATCGGGAAGAAACAGGAATTTCTGCCGGCTTTGTCCCAGACCGATGCCGAAGAGGCCTCCCGTACCCAGGCCGATCAGCGCCTGTTGCAACTGGTAATCCGCGCCCTGAAGATTGACGGCTTGTTCGACGGAATTGCCGAAAAACCGGTCGAAATAGGTCATGAGACGCTGCCGGCTGTGCGTCGAGGCGTACAGCTTGAAGAAAAGGACCGGAAGCATGATCCCCACCGCGCATGCGAGGTGCAGCAATCGGGCCCGGCCCACGTAGAGCATGGCGAAAGCGGTTACGGCCAGGACAATCGCGGTGCCGTAATCCGGCTGCAGCACGATCAGAAGGCAGGTGACCCCTGCCACGGCCAGTCCGGGCAGCAGTCCGACGAAAAAACGGTCCATCACGTCCCGGCGCTTATCCAGCCAGTAGGCCAGGAATATCACCAGCGCGACCTTGATCCCTTCGGCAGGCTGAATCGTCATGGAGAACAGATTCAACGTGCGGGTCGCCCCCCTGATGGTCAGTCCGAGACCGGGAACGAACACGAGCATTAGAAACACCAGGCCAACGGCCAGCAATATCGGAGACCACTTTTTCTGTTTCTGGTAATTCAGGCTGGCGAACAGGACCAGGATGACGATCCCGAGGATCAACCTGACCAGGTAGCGTTTTACAAAAAACCCACTGTCGCCGGAAAACATTTCTTCGGCAACTGCCGAACTCGCGCTGTAGACCATGACCGATCCCACGCCCAGCAGGAGCAGGGAGGATACCAGCAAGGGAAGATCAACGCGCTGACGTAACACGGGAATTACCTCTTTACAGGCTCACAAAGTGCCGCTGCCATGGACTCAACGACAGCTTCCATTCGCATGCCGCGCGATCCCTTGACCAGGATCACGTCGCCGTCCCGGATCTCCTGCAGCACCGCGGCGGCGGCCTCGTCGCTGGATGAACAGGCCACGACGCGAGAAGGCGGCATGCCGCCTTCGTCCACCGCGGCTTCGGCGATGTCGCGGGCCAGTTCTCCCGCTGTGATGATTCGTTCCGCCACCTCGGCGGCGTGTTTACCGACTTCCCTGTGCGCCGCCCTGCCCCGTTCACCCAGTTCCAGCATGTCCCCGAGGACGGCCAGTTTGCGGCCGGCGGTGGCTGCCAGCGCGTCCAGGGCCGCCTTCATAGACGGCGGATTGGCGTTGTACGTATCGTTGATCAGGTGTACGGCGCCCACCTTCCTGTATTCCATGCGCATGGGAGTGGACTCGACGCGCCGCAGCGCGCGGGCGATGCCGCTGTCGTCGATTCCAAAGAGCCGGCCCACCGCCACGGCGGCCGCGGCGTTCATGACCTGGTGCTCCCCCATCAGGTTTATTCGAAAGGAGGCCCCGTCCGACAAGGCGAAAGTCGATCCGGACAGTTCGGACCTGGAGCGGGTCAGCCTGACGTCCGCCCCGGCGCCGCGTCCAAACGTGGTCACCGGCGCCAGACTGCGGCCCGCCTGCTTCATGACAAGGGGGTCATCTGCGTTCAATACCGCGTGGCCATCCGCCGGCAGGTGGTCCAGGATCTCCCCCTTGGCCCGGGCGATGCCTTCGATGGACTCGAAAAACTCGATATGCGCGGGCCCCACGTTGGTGATTACCCCCACGGACGGACGGGTCATGCGGGCCAGCCGGTTCAATTCGCCTGCCCGGTTCATACCCAGTTCAACCACCGCGGCGCCGTGGTCTTCCTCCAGAGAAAACAGCGCCTCGGCGACACCCAGCTGGCTGTTCAGGTTTCCCGGTG
>JAJEHX010000010.1 GCA_022823465.1 Candidatus Latescibacterota bacterium | reverse complement strand
TCATCGGGATAGTGGCAGTCCTGGTAGATGAGCCACCGCCCGTTCGGCGACCACATGGGTCCGAAATACAGGTGGCCCGTACCCGCCGCGATCTCGACCCGGTTGCCCCCGTCCAGGTCCGAAACGAATATGCAGTAGCTGTCCCGGCCGGCCAGGAAGGTGGCGTGGTAGGCGAACTTCCGACCGTCCGGACTGATCTGCACGCAGTAGACGAACCCATCCTCGGCGGCTGTGATCTCCTGCGGATCGGATCCGTCCAGGTCCATAGTCCAGATGCGCTGCTTCCCATCGATGATGGGGTTCGTCACGAGACGATCCTCACCCGGCAGGATATGGGTGCACCCCATGAACGGCGCGGGCCGGTTCTTGGGGGCGATCTCCTCGAGCAGGCGGTCTTCCTCCAGGTCGTAAATCCAGAGATGGACCCGCACGTTGCCTTCCCAGGCCTTGCCGGGTTCATAGCTGGATAAAATCACCCTGCGGCGGTCTTCGAAGACGGGCCCCCAGCCCCAACTGGACATGCCCGGGACGTCCAGGCTGGGGTACCAGACCAGCGCGCCGGCCGCACCCGCGGCCCTATCCAGTTCGGTCACGCCCAGCCGACCGTGGGAGTTGAAAAGAAGCCGGGGACGCCTGTCGTTCATTGGGAACTCTTCCTTCGTTTTTAAACCAGCCCGAGTACCGCGCCTGTTATGTATTGAGCGTTTGAGTGGAAACGCTCACGGATGCTCTGCCGTTCAGGAACCGGGCGCTAGGGCGTCCTCCACACGATCCCGGCGTGGAGGCCGACATCGGGGGTGTTCTGGTACTGGCTGAGGTTCTCGGTCAGCCCTACATCGATCGACAGGGTCTCCGACATGGCGTACCGCACGCCGGCGGTCGCCTCGATGGCCGTACGGTTCAGCGGCCCCAGCCTGCTTCCGGGAAAGGGACCGATATTGACCTGTGACTGGACCAGCGCGGCCAGCCGGCCCTGGGTCCGGTATTCGAAAGCCAGCAGGAACGTCGTGATGGACCGCAACGGAAATCCCTCGCCCCGGGAAGGCATGCCCAGCCGACTGTGAGCCAGGTTGGCGTGAAACACCAGGTGCCGCTCCGGCCGCCAGGTTGCGAACATCGATGCCTGAAAATCCGTTCCCCCGCTGCCGGTCAGCGTCTCCAGGTCGCCCGTGGACAGCTTCACGGCGCCGGCAAGGGACAGAATGAACTCCCCGTCCCGGTCCAGCGGCGTCTTCGCCCGCAGCACAAGGTCTCCCGGCCGGAAGGCGGCGGACTCCACGCTCCTGATCCAGAAACGGCGGTTCCGCACGACGAATACGCCATAGTCGTTCTGCGGCGCCCACTCACGACCCCCGTTGGACAGGTTGAACAAGCCGTGAAACCCTTCCACCACGCCGTCCAGAAAGCCGCCTCCGTGCTTTAGGAATGGCATAGTCGCGCCTATCTGCAGCCGCGACGAGATCCGCCAGTCCAGGTCCACCGACACGCGCAGGGTTTCCGTATCGACGAACAGCCGGTATTCGTCTGCCGGCGCGGCCCTGTAATAGTCATCGGCGATCAGGGTATCGCCCACGGGAAGGGTGCTCGCGTAAGTATTGGCGTAGTCCAATCGAAGGGCCCACTGGACCGACCGCCGCGGCAGAAGGTCTCCGGCCTCAGGACGAAGACCGAGGAACAGCATCCTTACGGGGAACTGGTCGCGCTGCATGAAGGGACCAGTGTGCGGGGTCTGGGAGAAGGCGGGAAGGGCAGAAAACAACAGGCTGCAGGCAATCGTCCGGCGCAGCATGCGCGCCGCGTTCAGAAAGCGCTTTTCAACCCGGTTGCGGTGTAATGGGAATCCGGCCATTCGACGCTCCGGCCCTGGACCCGCCTCGGCAGGCCTCAACCCAGGTAGGCCAGCGTCTGACCGGCGATCACCTGGACGCCCGGGTTGATGGAGACATGGGTCACGGTCCCGCTGACGTCGGCGGTGACCTGCATTTCCATCTTCATGGCTTCCAGGACCACAATGACGTCCCCCTCCTCGACGGTCTGCCCGGGGGTGACCGCCACCTTGAGCACTTTTCCGGGGATCGGGGCGATGACCGGCGTGGTCCCGGCCCGTTCCGCCGCCTCCGTCGCGGCTTCGGACTCATCGGGCTGCAGGTCGACGTCATAGGCCTTGCCGTTCACGATCGCCGTTTTGCCTTCTATGCGCAGCGCGTAACTCCTGCCGTTGACGGTCACCTGGTATCCACGGGGTCCGTCCGTCGCAGGTGGCCCGCCCTCCGGCAGATCCTCCACGTCCGACGGGGTTTTCTTGCGGACCCCGATGAACCCCTCGCCTTTCAGAAAAGCCAGTCCCCGGTCGCCGCATGCCGCGACGATGAAGATGTTCTCGTCCGTATCCTCGATGCCGGCTTCTTTCAGTACGCTGCGCGCCGCCTCTACGCCTTTCTTCGGATCGTTGTCGTTGAGTTCCAGTACCGGACGCCTGTTGGGCGGCAGGCCAAGCTGTTCCGAGGCGATGTTCACGACCACCGGATCCGGTGGCACGGGTGTCCTGCCGAAATAACCCAGGACCATGCGTCCGTAGTCTTCCGCGATCTTCTTCCAGGGGCCCATCATCACGTTGTTGAAGGCCTGCTGAAAATAGAACTGGGACACCGGCGTGACCGACGTGCCGTACCCGCCTTTCTCCACGACCTCGCTCATGGCCTTGATGATGGCGGGATACCGGTCCATGATCCCGTTGTCCCGAAGCATCTGGGTGTTGGCGGTCAGGGCCCCGCCCGGCATGGGGCTCCAGGGGAGCAGGGGTTCGACGGCCACGGCCTCCGGGGGCAGGAAGTAGTCCTCCATGCATTCCTTCAGGATCTCCGCCGCTTCCCGCACGCCGTCGGGATCGATGTCCAGGTCGTAATCCGTGCCGCGCAGGGCGTGCCACATGACGAGGATGTCCGGCTGGGAGGTGCCGCCCGATACGGGCGCGAAGGCCAGGTCGATGGCGTCGGCGCCGGCTTCGAGGGCCGCCTGGTACGCCGCGACGGCGATGCCGGACGTATCGTGGGTATGGTAATGGATCCAGGTCCCCTCGGGCAGCAGCTTCCGGGCGGCCTTGACGGATTCGTACGCCTTGGAGGGTACGGCCGTCCCCGAGGCGTCCTTGAAGCAAACCGAGTCGAAGGGGATGTCGGCGTCGAGGATCTTCCTGAAGGTCTCCGTGTAGAACGCCGCGTCGTGGGCGCCCGAACATCCCGGCGGCAGTTCCATGACCGTGACGCACACCTGGTGCCTGAGACCGGCTTCCGTGATGCACCGCCCGCTATGCACCAGGTTCTCCACGTCGTTCAGCGCGTCGAAGTTCCGTATGGTCGTCATGCCGTGTTTCTTGAACAACTCCGCGTGCAAGCGGATGATGTCGCTGGGCTGCGAATCCAGCCCCACGACGTTGACGCCCCGGGACAGGGTCTGCAGGTTGGCGTCGGGCCCCACGGCTTCCCGGATGGCGTCCATCCGTTCGAAGGCGTCTTCGTTGCAATAGAAATAGGGCGACTGAAACAGGGCGCCGCCGCCGGCCTCGAAATAATCGATGCCCGCGTCACGCGCCGCTTCCACGGCGGGCAGGAAGTCCCGGGTGAATACGCGTGCGCCGTAAACGGACTGAAATCCGTCCCGGAACGTGGTGCACATGAAATTTACTTTCTTTTTCACATCAGTTCCTTCGTTTGGGGGACATGGTGCTCGCTGCAACCCTATTCGTACTTAATCTAAGGTTAATCTAAGCGGTATCTACGTGTCACGGTATCAACTTATTCGTGTCACGGCATCAACCATCAACTTGATCGCCGCATCTATCCGCCCACCAGCACCGACCAGAGTATGCCCGCCGCGATGGCGGATCCGAGGACGCCCGCCACGTTGGGCGCCATGGCGTGAAACAACAGGAAGTTCTGCGGGTCCTCGCGGTGCGCTTCCACCTGGGCCACCCGGGCTGCCATGGGCACGGCGGAGACGCCCGCGGCGCCGATCAGCGGATTGATCTTGTCTTTCGTGAACAGGTTCATGCCCTTGGCGAAGAGCACGCCGCCGGCCGTCGCGACGCAGAAGGAGACCACGCCCAGGGCAAATATAAAGAGCGATCCCAGCGAGAGAAAGGCCTCCGCCTGCGTGCTGGCGCCGACTGAAAACCCCAGCAGGATGGTGACGATGTCGATCATCGACGTGCGGGCCGTGTTGGCAAGCCGCTCCGTCACGCCGCATTCCTTGAGCAGGTTGCCGAAGAAGAGCATGCCCACCAGCACGATGGAATCCGGCGCGATCATCGCCGCGACGAAAAAGGCGACGATGGGGAAGATGATCTTCTCCCGCTGCGAAACCGTCCGGGGCGGCGCCATGCGGATGAGCCGCTCCTGCCGCGTGGTAAACAGCCGCATGATGGGCGGCTGGATGATGGGAACCAGGGCCATGTAGGAATAGGACGCGATGGCGATCATGGACAGCAGGTGAGGCGCCAGTTTCGATGACAGGAAAATAGCCGTGGGACCGTCCGCGCCGCCGATGATGGCGATGGCGCCCGATTCCGCCGGGGTGAATCCGATGGCCATGGCGCCCAGCAGGGTCAGGAAAATGCCGATCTGAGCCGCGGCGCCCAGGAGGACGAGCCGCGGGTTGGACAGCATGGCGGAGAAATCGGTCATGGCCCCGATCCCCAGGAAGATCAGGGGTGGGAAGACGCCTTCCCTGACGCCGGAATAAATGTAATAAAGCGCGCTTCCTTCATCGTATACGCCGTGGCCGTCCCCTTCCATCATGGGGATGTTGCCCAGCATGATCCCGAAACCGATGGGCACCAACAGCAATGGCTCGTACCGGCGGGTAATCGCAAGCATGATCATGACCGCGCCGATCAGGATCATCACGCCGTGACCCCATGTCGCCGCGGCCAGGCCGGAGGCCGACAGAAAGTCATACAGTATCGTCATTTAATCCGCCCGCATGGCCTGATTACCGGTTGTTGTTTTTTTCGTCGAGCGCGAATCCGACTGCCGCTGCCACGGCTTCGTCGTCGTGCGGGGATTCCGGTTCGGTAGGAGTGTGCGGCCCTTCCGGGAGCGTGCCCCCGAATGCGGCCACGGTCTTCGGCAGCAGGGCAATGCAGAGGCTGATCGCGGCGAGGGCCAGAAACACGATGAACATGCCGGTGAAGGCGATCTCGAGGCCCTGGCCGTCCAGGATGCGTTGCCAGCCGATGTACAGGGGAATGGACATTAGCCCTTTGACAGAACCCACGGTGACATTAGATATTACCGATGGGATCAAGTAAAAGGCGGAAGGCGGTCCGGGCAAGGGATTTATGGCGTAACGGAGATCGCCGGGAAGGTCGTTTCCTCGCAACCCTGTCGAAGACAGACAACCGGGAATCCGGCATGGACGACGACAACAGGAACAGCACGTACGCCCTGGCCGCGGAACGGGTGTGGGACGGCGTTTCCGATGAGCCCCGGTCCGGTGTGGCGGTGGTGGTGAAAGACCGTCTCATCGACGCGGTGCTGCCGGTCGCCGAAGTCCCCGCCGGTCTGGCGTCCGTACCCCTGCCGGACTGCACGCTCCTGCCGGGCCTGATGGATGCCCACGTCCATTACAGTTCCGTCATGGGCCCGGCCTTCCTTGCCGCGGGGGTAACTACGGTCCGCGACGTGGGCAACGATCTGGCCTGGATCCTCGGCGAACGGGAGCGCCACGCGAATGACTTTGCAGCGGGTCCTGCCATCCTGTGCTGCGGCCATCTCCTCGACGGCCCCAGGGTCTACTGGCCAAAGTTGGGCCGCGCCCACGGCAGCCCGGGAGAGATCGTCGAGTCGGTGCGCAGGCACGTGGAAGCCGGCGTGGACCAGATCAAGCTGTATGCCGGCGTGGATCCTCCCCTGCTGAAAGCGGCCGTTGACGCCGCCCATGAATCGGGTAAATTCGTGGTGGCCCATCTGCAGGCGACGACCGCCGAGGACGCCGCACGGCTCGGACTCGATGAATTTGAGCATCTGGCCGGGTGCGGCGTAGCCTGGCGCGCGGCGTCGGAGGTGGAAGACGATCTCATGATCGATCAGCTCCTGGAACGGGACGTGATCATCGATCCGACCCTGGTGGTTTGGGACCGGCTCGGCCGCATCCTGGACCGGCCTTTCCACCACGACGCCCGGAGGGCCTGGGTACACCCCCGCCATCTCGACATATGGCAGCGGTACCTCAGCCGTTTCGGACCGGCGGAACATCGCTGGCGGTACCAGGGCGCCATGGTGCACCTGAAGCGTTTCCTGCGCAGGGCCCATCAACGGGGCGTGACTGTCGCGCTGGGCACCGATACGCCCTTCCCCCATCTCGTGCCGGGGATGAGCGTGCACGACGAATTGGCCATGTACACGGACGCCGGTCTCCCGGCCGTGGACGCGCTCCGGTCGGCTACTTCGATCAACGCCCGGGTGCTGGGCATCGATGACAGGGCCGGTTCGATCAGGCCGGGGCTGCGGGCCGATTTCGTGGCGGTCCGGGGGAATCCTCTCGAACGGATAGAAGATATCGAAAACGTATCGTGCACCGTGCGCGAAGGCCGGCGGTTCGATCAGACCGGCCTGATGCGTGACTTCAGGGCGACCTTCGACCGGGAACCGGACGGCGCGGTCACCCGGGATCTGATGGATTACGTCGACGGCAAACACGTGAATCGGCCGGTTTCATGAAACGCTTGATCAAGAATCTACTGTTCTGCCTGGCCATATCCGCCTTCACGGCGGCTATCCCCGCGGCAGGCGTCAGTACGCTGCTGGCCATGACCGGTTTCATCGAGGACGACCGGGTGCTGATCTGGATTTTCCTGGCCCTCGCGATACCCATATTCGTTTTTGCCTACACGCGCGTAACGCGAACTCCGCGCGGCTGAAGGAGGATGGCGACATGACACGACAGGCGCAGGCGGCAACGCTGGGCGGCGGTTGCTTCTGGTGTCTCGAAGCGATTTATCAGCAGGTCAAAGGTGTCTCGAGCGTGGTGTCCGGATATGCCGGCGGCAGCGTCGTCAACCCGGATTACAAGTCCGTATGCACCGGCGCGACGGGCCATGCCGAGGTCGTGCGAATCACCTTCGACCCGGCCGTGCTCAGCTACGCGGATCTGCTGCACATCTTCTGGCGCATACACGACCCGACCACGCTGAACCGCCAGGGCGGGGATGTGGGCACGCAGTACCGTTCGATCATCCTGTACCATGACGAAGAACAGCGCCGCGCGGCCGAAGGTTCGAAGACGGAAACGGACGCATCGGATCTTTGGAGCGACGCGATCGTCACGGAGATCGAACCCCTCGAGGTGTTTTACGAGGCCGAAGCGTACCATCACGACTACTATCGCAACAACCCCCGGCAGCCTTACTGTTTCATGGTCATCGACCCCAAAGTGGACAAGTTCAGGAAGTCTTTCCAGCACATGATGTCGTGATCCAAACGTAAAAGGAGCGCCGACCTGTGCGCGTGGGCATCCTCTCGCTGATTCACGAATCCAATACGTTCAGCCACACGCCGACCACCCTGGATCTCTTCCGGCGGGACGGGATCCTCACGGGCGAGGCCGTAGCCAGCCACTTCCGGGGCGGATTCCACGAGATCAGCGGCTTTCTGGAGGGTCTGGACGCCGCCCGCATTGACGCCGTACCGCTGTTCTATGCGTCCACCCCACCGTCCGGCCGGATTACGCGGGACACCTGTGACGCGTTGATCGAGATGATGTTCGGCCAACTCGCGGGCGCGGGTCCGCTCGACGGCCTGCTGGTCGCTCCTCACGGCGCCAATGCCGGCGAGGGGGCGGACTACCACGATCTGGACGGATACTGGCTGTCGCGGTTGCGGCAGGAGGCCGGTCCGGACCTCCCGATCATCTGCACCATCGATCCCCACGCGAATCTCTCCCCGCGCATGATCTCGGCCTGCGATGCCACCATCGCCTACCGCACCAACCCGCACCTGGACCAGAAGCAGCGGGGCCTGGAGGCCGCGTCGCTCATGAACCGCACATTGCAGGGAGAAATACGTCCCGTGCAGGCGGCGGCCTTTCCGGCGGTGGCCATCGGCATCGAGCGCCAGGACACGTCCTCGCCGCCCTGTCTGCCCCTCTACGAACAGGCGGATGCGTGGCTGAAGGAGCCGGGTGTCCTGTCCGACAGCGTCGTCCTCGGGTTTCCTTACGCGGACGTGCCGGAAATGGGTTCGGCCTTCATCGCCGTGACGGACGGCGATCCCGAGCTCGCCCAACGCATCGCGGACGACCTCGCCGGGTACCTGGTCGCGCGCCGGGACCGGTTCGTCGGCGAGTTCGTTTCCATCCCCGACGCCGTGGATGCCGCCCTGGGATGCGAGGGTCCCGTCTGCCTGCTCGACATGGGGGACAACGTGGGGGGCGGCTCCGCCGCGGACGGCACGCTCATCGCCCATGAGCTGCTGGCCCGGGGTGGCGCGAAGACCTTCCTATGCCTGTACGACCCCGAGTCCGTCGAGCAGGCCGTTTCCGCGGGGATCGCCGGGCGGCTTACGCTGGACATGGGGGGCAAGACAGACGACCGCCACGGTCCGCCCATCCGGGCCGAGGTGCGGGTGCAGGGCATCCACGAGGGACACTTCGCCGAATCCGCCGTGCGTCATGGCGGCCGGACTTCCTTCAACATGGGCCAAACGGCGGTCGTGTCCACGGACGGAGGGCTGACGGTCAGCCTGACGTCGTTGCGGACCGTGCCGGTGAGCCTGGGCATGATGACCAGCCTCGGCCTGGCCCCGGCCGGTTTCCAGGTGCTGATCGCCAAGGGCGTGCACGCGCCGACGGCGGCCTACGCCCCGGTGAGCAAGCGCCTGATCCGTGTGGACACGCCCGGCGCCACGACGGCGGACATGCGGCGGTTCACTTACCGGTACCGGCGGCGGCCCCTCTATCCTTTCGAGGAATGATTCGGGCGATCGTCAGAGGCCGGCCGCGTGTTTTGCTCTGTCCGCGGCGCGTTTTGCTCCGTCCAGTTAAGGCATGCGCGCACCCGGACCGTATCCCTTGACAGGAACGACCCCTCCGGTTATGGTCTCCCGGACACGCCTCAGACGCCAGGCCCGATCATAACGCACCACATCGGACCGCATATCGCATGACAAGGAGCGGTGCAGTGAAGGATCTCGACGCAAAACTCGATCAACTGGAACGGGATGGATTCGTGCTGATCAAGGGCGCCCTTTCCCCGGAAGAAACGGAACAAGTTCGTTCGCGCATCTTCCATGCCAAGGATAAGGGATGGGAAGAAGGCCTGAACTCGGTCGGCAACATGTGGTTCGATACCCTGCTGGATCGCGAGCCCGATGTGTTCGGCCCCCTCGTGGGCCATCCGAGCGTGGCGCCGCTGCTTTACGCCATGATGGGCAAACAGTGCCAGTTGCGAAGTTATCGGGCCCACATCAATCCCGGGCCCTATACGCAGGAATGGCACATGGACTTCTACGGTTACTGGAATGAAAAGCGCGAGACGGAAAAGCGCAGGCTGGCGGTCCAGCCCAGTAGCGTGAACACGACCTTCTACTTCCAGGACAACGTCCCGGGCCAGGGAAACCTCAGGTTCGTCAAGCAAGGCCACCTGGCAGAACCGCCCCACCTGTATCCCCGGATCGACCATGTGGCCTTCGAAAAGTGGTGTTACGCCCAGGAGCACGAAGTGCTGCACCCCATGGCGGGCGACGCCGTCGTCTTCCTGAGCCATATCCCCCATCAGGGCGCCAAGGAGGATGACGGGATGGAACGGTGCAACGTGGTTTGCCATTACCAGACCTGCCCGATGTACGAAGGCGTCTGGTACGTTTCCAGTCCCCGTCCCTTCAAGGGCTCCTTCCCCTTTTACAAGACGGCGCCGGCCGATATGAACTAGGCCGTCGGAATGACTGCCGCGCGTGGTTGGCTTAACTGTCGCACGTGACTGGAGTAACTGCCTCGCGTGATTGGCGTAACAACCGCACGTGAAGTGATGGGAAACGCTCACGTCAGGCATACATACCGCATACATGGTTGACGGAATGTCAATCGCAGTCGCGTCATGGCGCCTGGCAGATCATGGCGCCTGGCGCATCGTAGCGCCTGGAATGGACGAAATCAAAATCCGTTGACACGTTGCCCGACGATCTATAGTATACGAGGCGGCGTTGTTAAGTTAAAAGACTGCATAGGGATAGCGTCCGGTTTCATCCGGCGTTTCCGTTGCGGCGAGGAGGCCCTTCATGACCACCACCAAGAAGGAACTGGTGGAACTGATCAGCAAGCGGCTGGGATTGAAGAAAGAACAGGTCTTTCCCGTTGTCGACCAGACGTTTGTGGCCATGCGGGATTCGCTGGTCCAGGGAGATCGAATCGAAATCCGTGGGTTCGGCGTATTCGAGGTCAAGGACACGAAGGCCCGTACTTCCGCGCGCAATCCCCGCACGAGCGACATCGTTTACGTCCCGGCCGGGAAGAAGACCCGTTTCAAACCTGGAAAACTGTTGAAAGAAGCCCTTCGGGTCCCCCTCGATGAGTGAAACAAAGGCGGACTGTCACCCTTCCGCCGTCCTGTCGAAATTTGCAGCCTTCGCCCGTCTAAATCTGTTCAGGTGGGTGATGTGCCTTTGTCCCTTCCAGGCCGCGCAGCAGGATACGGCCGTTGTTACCCCTCCGCCGCAGAACCCGGCGATATCCCTTGGCGAAGCGGTAGCCTTCTACGAGGCCGGTCAGCACGACCGGGCCCGCGGCGCCTTCCTGCGTATTCTGGACGACCAGCCCACGGAGCCGATAGTCCTGTACCACCTGGGACGCCTGGACCCGGACAGGGAGGCAGCGGAACAGTATTTCCTGAAGGTGCTGCTCCACGACCCGGAACACATGCTGGCGGATGACGCGCTGCTGGCGGTGTCCCGCATCCAGTTCGACCTGGAACGATACGACGACGCGGTCAACGCCTGTAACCAGCTCCTGAAAGCCTATCCGGATTCGGAACTGAAGGATGAGACGCGTTTTCTCCAGGGCAGGGCGCTCCTTGCCGCACGGCGGCCGGAACTGTCTCGCATGGTTCTCCAGCAACTCCTCGCCTCGCAACCGGATTCTACGCTCGTTCGTTCAGCGCGCCTGACGATAGCGGACAGTTACCGCGACCAGGGCGACCTCATCGAAGCCGCCCGTCAGTACCTGAAATACGAAAAGGATTTCCCCGGAACAGATGGGCTGGAAAGGGTCCTCTGGCAGGCGGGGCAGTGCCTGCAGCAGGCGGGACGCGATGTGGAGGCCGGTTACGTGTACCAGCGTCTGATAAGGCGGTATCCCGACGCGCCGGAAGCGAATCGCGCCCGGGTGGAAAGGCCCGTGCCCGAGTAGCAGGCGCAGTCCCGGCGGTCCGGCCTTACTTTTGAGTGGGGGCGTCGGCCGTTCTTGCTGTTCTTATTGCGCGTGCCTGAAATACACGGAGAAATCCGGTGCGATGACGATGCGCTTCACTTCGTCCGGCACCGTGTACTCGAAGGTCTGACGTTTTTTCGTATTCCAGATTTCCCGCGTGATCCGGTCCCCGTTTTCCAGTTCGAAGACCAGGGGCACGACCGCCTGGAAGACATCCCCTTCCTGTTCCTGCAGCAGCTGCCCCCGCACCGTGTAGCCCCGCGCCGGTCCCGGAACGGAGGTGTGGTACGCTCGGTAGACCGGATAACCCGTGCGCCGGATCCACTGGTCGAAGAACCAGTCCATCTCCCGCCCGGTGACCGTCTCCACCGCTGCCTCGAAGTCCTCCGTGGTCACCAGCCTGCCCGCGTTTTCCCGGCAAAAACTCGAAAGCGCGTTCATAAAGCGCTCATCGCCAATGGTACGCCGCAGCATGTGCAGCACCATGGCGCCCTTCTCGTAGACGATGGGTTGGTAATGTTCCCCGAGCCGCCTGCCCAGGTCGATGGCGCCGTGCCGGTCGGCAAAGCGCGCCTGGTCCGTGTGCCGCTTCAGCATCTCGCGGAATCCGTCGCCGCCGGTCTCCCTTTCTATGTACAGGTCCGCCGCATACGTTGCCATGGCCTCTGAAAGCCAGGCGTCGCGGTACGTCTTCGGGATCACGGCGCCGCCCCACCACTGATGGGCGAGTTCATGGGCCAGGAAGCCGCGGAAGATATGCTGCACCTCCGTGTACATGTGGGCGTGCAGGTTCGCCTCCAGGCTGAAGGCATCCTGGAAGTACAGGCCCCACAGCATCAGCATCGACGGCAGCGCCCGGCCGAATTCGTAGTCGTCCGGCATCTGCACGATGTCGAGCTTCCGGTAGGGATAGGGGCCGAAGAGGCCGCCGAAGAAGTCGAGGGCCGGGCCGATCTGTCGGATGATCCGCTCCGTACTCGCATCGGCCTCGCGTCGGTCATCGTCCACGTTGAAGGAAAGCGCGATGCCGCCCACGGAAACCGACCGGGTACGATTTTCAGAGAAGGTAATTCCCAGCGACGACACGGGACGCCGCCGCTGCCACCGGGATACCCGCGTACCACCCTCCACGCGCCCGTCCACGACCGCGCCCGTCGTCGCCGCGGCCAGTTTTTCCGGGTAGCGCATTTCCAGGTCGAAGGTGTACAGGTCTTCGTCGGAATGCACGGGCAGCCACTGCTGGTTGTTCAACAGGCCGAAGAAGTCGCCGCCACCCCGGAAGACGTCCCCTTCATACCACAGGGTCAGCGTGGTGGTGCTGTCCCGCGGGACAGGATGGAGAAACGGAATGGTGCGATAGGCCCCCTGTCGCGTGAAAAGGGCGCCCCGGCCGTCGGCGTAGTCCACGCGCAAGACGTCGAAGGCCGGGTTCAGGGTGAACGTCGCCGCGGTGAGCGTGTCCGCCCGGGCCGTGATGTCCAGGGTCGTCTTCAACTTCATACGATTCCCGTTGTGCTCCAGCGTCCCTGCGATCCGGTAGTGATCCACGGAAAGCAGCGGCCCGCTGATCCCCTCGTCCTTCCGCGTGTGGCCTTTCTGGTCCGCCCTGAATCGGCACCATACTACGGGAGGACTGATATCCGGGTTCCTGGGGAAACCGCTCTTCTGCACCAGGCTGACCGCCTCCGATTCGTAGGGACTGTACGTATAGACCAGCCACCGGTCCGAGTCCGCGAGGTCGATTTCCGCCTGGAGGAAGGCGGGATGCGAGTGGCTCAGCGAGAAGCGTTCCCGGGCGGGCCGCATGTCCATCAGGTAGTCTCTGGCGACGCGCTTCAGCAGGGCTTCCGCCCGGTCGAAGGCCCGGCCGCCCTTTACGGATGACAGCACGATACCATCCACCAGTTGCTCGTAACCCCCGGGAGAAAGGATCAGTACAATCCGGTCGAACCGGGTCGTGTAGACGGCATCGGTGATACGGGCGTACTTGTTCATCTGCTGGCGCTCGACCCGGTCGGGCGGCGTGAAGGTGAACCGGCCCTTCCCCATGAGGACCACGCGTCCGATGCGGTCTCCTGAAAACCCGGGCATCAACAGGCCGTCTTCCACCTCGAACACACCGCCGGCACGCTCGAACGTCAGGCGGTCGAAGGCGTAGACCTCGTCCTCGCGGAGCGAGAACCGGAAGCCGAGACGGGCCGCCAGCAGCGACTCGTACCGCCCGGCCTTCCAGCCATCGCCGTCACGCAGGAAATGGACCTTCCACAGTTCAGCTGAAAGCCGGTCTCTCTCTTCGATGAAAACGCTGAGGCGCACTTCGGGGCGCGCGAGGAGACTGTCGACCGCGTGCCGCTTCCTCAGCCTGATCCTGGCGTCGCCGTATCGTTCAGCCAGGGGAGCAGCGCTTTCGGCAAGGATTTCTTCGAGGGGGTTATCGCCGATGTCCCGGTCGTTCAGCAACTCGTAAAGTTCTTCTAGGGCGCGTTCGATGGCCGTGCCCGGTATGGCGGGGGCGGCGGAAGTGTCGATCGCACGGTCTTCAAGCGCACGGTCTCCGATTGAGGCGCCGGTGACATCCGGGACTGTGGCCGCGCTGTCTTCAAGCGCGGCACTTCCGATTGCCTGCGCCGCCGCCGCGCGGGCACCGTCAACCGAGGTGAAGAAAACCTGAAGGAGTAAGAGAATTGAGAGCAGTAAGAACAACAGCAGGGGATGAATCGTCGGTGATGACGGACGGGGCAGAGAGGCGATCATGGCCGTTTCCTCACACGGAATGCATGATCCCTAGTCCATCACTTCCCGCATCTCGGTCAGGCGGGACCGGATCCACTGTATGATTTCGGATTCGGAGGCGGAATCGGGGGGAGCCGCCACTTCCATGGCGCGGTCAGCCTGCCCTGCAGCCCGATCCACCTTCTCGGCGGAGCGGTCGGCCTTTTCCGCGGTACGGCTCGGCGAGGATTCCTGAAGCTTCTTCCTGGCGCCGGCAATCGTGTATCCTTCGTCCCGGGTGAGCTGCTTGATCGTGCGGATGAGCGCGATGTCCTTCTCCCGGTACATCCGCTTGCCGGCCCGGGTCCGCTTGATGCGAAGCTGGCCGAACTGATCTTCCCAGAACCGGAGTACGGACGGCTCCAGGTCGAGCATGGCCGAGACTTCGCTGCTGGAATAATACAGCTTGCTCATCGGTTCCCTTCCCGCCCGCGGATCAGCACCCGGATGGGCGAACCCTCGAATACGAAGGCCTCGCGGAGCCGGTTCGACAGGTAGCGCTTATAGGAATCCGGGATCGCGTCCGCGTGGTTCACGAAAAACACGAAGGTGGGCGGCGCGTTCTGTACCTGCGTGCAGTAAAGGATCCGGGTCGCCCGTCCGTCCGGCGCGGCCGGAGGCGGATAATAGGCCGTGATGTGCTCCACGACGCGGTTCAGCTCGCCGGTGGATACCCGGAGCGAGCGCATCTTGTGGACCTGATGCGTCTTCTGCATGATCTGGGTCACCCCGCGGCGGGTCTCGGCCGAAACGAAAAGGATCGGCGCGTAGTCGGCGAACCGAAGGTACTCCTTGGCCGTCTGGGTGTAGGCCTCGGTCGGATGCTCGGTCCGGTCCACCAGGTCCCACTTGTTGAAGGCGATGACCAGTCCCTTCCCGGCCTCGTCCACCTGCGAGACGATCCGCTGCTCCTGCGCGGCCAGGCCGTCGACGGCGTCCACCAGGAGCACCGCCACGTCGCAACGCTGGATGCTCCGCATCGTCCGCGTGAAACTGTAGAACTCGATATCGCTCGAAATCCGGGCGCGGCGCCGGAGGCCGGCGGTATCGATCAGGTCGAACCGCACGCCCTGCCGGGTGATCTGCGTGTCCACCGAGTCCCGCGTCGTACCGGGGACGGCGGAGACGATCACGATGTCCCTGCCCACGATGGCGTTGACCAGGGACGATTTACCCACGTTGGGCTTGCCCACGATCGCCACCTTGACCGCGCCGTTTTCCTCTTCTACGACGGGCTCGGGTTCGGGCATCTGTTCGGCCAGCATGTCCATCAGGTCGCCGGTATTCCGTCCCTTCAGGGCGGAGATCATCATGGGCTCGCCCAGCCCCAGGGCGCCGAATTCGTAGGCGTGGTTCTCCTGCGCGCCGCTGTCCACCTTGTTGGCGACGACGACGACCCGCTTGCCGGCCTTGCGGACGACTTCGGCCGCCTTCTGGTCCAGGGGCGTGATGCCCGTGCGGACGTCCGTGACCAGCAGGATCACGTCGGCTTCGCTGACGGCCAGCCGGGCTTGCTGCTCGATGGCCGCCTCCATGGGCTCGTCGGATTCCGGGACCAGGCCCCCCGTGTCCACCACGGTGAACTTCTTCCCGAACCAGTCGGCCTCGGCGTAGTGCCGGTCCCGCGTGATGCCCGGGGCGTCGTGCACGATGGCGTCGCGGCGGCCGATCATCCGGTTGAACAGCACCGACTTGCCCACGTTGGGACGTCCTATGATGGCGATGACAGAAGACATGGCGGTTTGTTGTCCTTTTGCGACCATGGGTTCAGCGCGGTCCGTCCGCGGATTGCAGCCCGGGAAGTTCTGCCACGTACTCCGGGAACAGTTCCACCGGAACGCCGACCCGCTCGCTCAGCCCGGCCAGAGTCATGTCGTCCAGCAACAGGCCGTCGTCGTTCAGCACGTTTGGCGGCAGGTACACGCGGTCCCCTGTCTGTTCGTCTTCCAGCGCCCGGACGATGTCCTGGCCGGTCAGCAGTCCCGACACGGTGATGCCGGGTCCGAAGAAGGTGTTGGAAGCGACGACCAGGTTCGCTTCGACGTCGTCCACCCGGTTCAGCGGTTCCACGAGCGACTTCCTCACCACGTCCCGGGCCAGTTCGGCCGTGACGAGCGTCGTCCGAAGCGGCTCGGCCGCCCGGCCGGGCAGCGTCCGCGTCTGCTCCGCCATATCGGTTTCGAACTGCGTGACCATGCCGACGCCGTTCTCCACTACAGGACAGTCCGCGTAGAAGGACGGCGGCGGCAGGGGCGTGGAAGACATCAGGTACCATTCGTCGGACAGGTAGACCAGCGGATGGCCGAGCCGGGCGCGGAGTTCCTCCTGCCAGTTGCCGACCGTGTCGATCATGCGCCGCGCGTAGTCCACGGTGACCGGTTCGAGGTGGTACAGTCCCTGGCGGTGTTCGGTCAGGCCGACGGGCACGATGGAGATCGACTCCACCGCCGGATACAGTTCGGCCAGGTCGTCCACGGTCTTCCTCAGCGCCGCGCCGTCGTTGAGTCCGGGACAGAGTACGATCTGCGTCTCGATCAGGATGCCGCCCCCGGCCAGCCGCCGGAGGATGGGCATGACGTCCTTCGCCCTTGGCGCGCCCAGCAGCTTCCGCCGCAGCTCCGGGTCCGTGGCGTGGACCGACACGTAGATCGGGCTCAGGCGCTGGACGATGATGCGTTCGAGGTAGGCGTCGGACGCGAAGGCCAGCGTCACGTAGTTGCCGTACAGGAACGTGAGGCGGACGTCCTCGTCCTGGAAATAGACGGCCTTGCGCATGCCCTTCGGGTTCTGGTGGATGAAACAGAACACGCACTTGTTGGCACAGGATTGGTAGGGCGGTTCGTGCAGGGACAGCCCCAAGTCTTCGTCCGGGTCCTTTTCGACGTCGATCAGCACCCGGCTTCCGTTCGCCTGGAGCACGTCCAGTTCAAGCACGTCCTCACTGGACCAGAACCGGTAGTCGAGCGAATCCCTGACCCGGGCCTGATTGATCCGGATCAACCGGTCGCCCGGCACCAGGCCGACGTGCTCCGCGATGCTGTCCGGAAGTACCTGTTCGATACGCATATCACATAACACTTTGAAATTGCTGCCACAAAAACAGGGTCATCACAAGCAATCGTTTAGGTATTTCCAATAACAAACTGCGACCCTTGACAATATAGAGAATCGGACCCTTCCTGTCAAGGAGATTGGGGTGTCTCCGTGGCCGCTGACGGGGCGTTCTGCCGACTGGTTCATCGACCCGTGGGACCACGGACTTTTTGCTTGCCCGAAGCCCGCTTTCGGGGCTATATTGAATGTAATGGTCCGAGGTATTGCCTTTCGGGTGTAAGCGTTTGAAATTACTGTATTTAAGGTCTTAAAAGGCTATTGAAGGCATACCGGCGTGCGGGGGATGGGCGTTGCGCCGGATCGCCGTTCGTGATGGCCGGGGAACAGTTATGCCAGCCAAAACCATGTACGAGAAGGTCTGGGACCAGCACCTGGTCAGGGAGGCGGCCGACGGGCTCGCCGTACTCTACATCGACGCCCACCTGATCCACGAGGTGACCTCTCCACAGGCCTTCGAGGGACTGCGGTCCGCGGGTCGGAAGCTGAGGCGTCCCGATCTGACCTACGCCACGATGGACCACAACGTGCCCACCACCGACCGGTCTCTGCCCATGACCGACGATATCGCCCGGCTCCAGATCGAAATGCTGGTCCGGAACTGCGAGGAGTTCGGCGTACCCCTGTACGACCTCGACTCGCCGCACAACGGCATCGTGCACGTGATCGGGCCCGAACTGGGCATCACCCAGCCGGGCAAGACCATGGTCTGCGGCGACAGCCACACGTCCACCCACGGCGCCTTCGGCGCGTTGGCCTTCGGCATCGGCACCAGCGAGGTCGAGCACGTCATGGCCACGCAGTGCCTGCTTCAGAAGCGTTCCAGGACCTTCGAGATCCGGATCGACGGGGCATTGAGCGAGGGCGTGACGGCCAAGGACATCATCCTGAACATCATCCGGCGCACGGGTACGGCCGGGGGCACGGGCACGGTCATAGAATACACCGGAAGCACCGTCCGGAGCCTGTCCATGGACGAGCGGATGACGATCTGCAACATGTCCATCGAACTGGGCGCGCGGGCCGGCCTCATCGCACCCGACGATACGACCTTCGAATACCTGGCCGGCCGGGCGTTCGCTCCGAAGGACGCGGAGTTCGACCGGGCAGTGGACCGCTGGCGCGGACTGGCGACCGACGACGAAGCCGGATTCGACGAGCGCCTCACGCTGCACGCGGACGAGCTCGTTCCCCAGGTGACCTGGGGCACCAATCCCGGCATGGTGACGGACGTGACCGGCGTCGTGCCCGATCCCGGCGGAATGGCCAGCGAGAACGACCGGCGCGCCGCGGAAAAGGCGCTGGCCTACATGGCGCTGGAACCGAACACGTCTATCACGGATATCGAGGTGGACCGGGTATTCATCGGAAGCTGCACCAATTCCCGCCTCAGCGACCTGCGCGCGGCCGCGGACGTCATCAAGGGCCGCCGCGTATCGCCGCGGGTCACCGCCCTGGTGGTGCCTGGATCCCATTCGGTAAAGCGGCAGGCCGAAGCCGAGGGCCTGGACCGGGTCTTCACGGAGGCCGGGTTCGAATGGCGCGAGGCCGGATGCAGCATGTGCCTGGGCATGAACCCGGATATCCTGCAGCCCGGCGAGCGGTGCGCCAGCACCTCCAATCGCAATTTCGAGGGCCGGCAGGGCCGGAACGGAAGGACGCACCTGGTCAGCCCGGCCATGGCCGCGGCGGCGGCCGTCGCCGGCCATTTCGTCGACGTGAGAAACTGGTAAGGCACACCGGAAACGAAGCAAAACGGAGCAAAGCATGGCGGAACCCTTTACCCGGCACACCGGCCTGGTCGCCCCCCTGGACCGGATCAACGTGGATACGGACCAGATCATCCCCAAGCAGTTCCTGAAGCGGATCGAACGCACCGGCTTTGGCCAGTTCCTGTTCTACGACTGGCGTTTCACGGGCGACGGCTCGCCCGATCCCGGTTTCGTGCTCAACGAAGACCGCTACCGGGGCGCCACGATCCTGGTCGCCGGGGACAATTTCGGCTGCGGGAGTTCCCGCGAGCACGCGCCCTGGGCGCTTCAGGACTACGGCTTTCGCGTCATCATCGCGCCGTCCTTCGCGGACATCTTCTACAACAACTGCTTCAAGAACGGACTGCTTCCCGTCGTGCTGCCCGCCGGTACCGTGCGCCGTATGCTCGAAAACGCCGCGGAGCAGCCCCGCTATACCGTTTCGGTAGACCTCGAACGGCAGGTCGTCACCGAGCCGGACGGCGCCTCCGACCGGTTCGAGGTCGATCCCTTTCGCAAGACCTTTATACTGAAGGGTCTGGACGAAATCGGCTGGACCCTGCAATACGAGGATGACATCGCGGCGTATGAACGTACCCAGCGTACCGGTTGACCAGCTCCTCGCGCTGTCCAGGGCCAGCGACCAGATGTTGCGCAGCGTGTTCCACCGGGACCATGACGCCACGCTGCGCACGGTGACGCGGTGCGTCCACGATCTCCTCGACGCCGAGTACTGCAGCATCTTCCTGGTCCCGGAGGACGCGCCCCACGAACTGGCGCTGACGGCGCAATACCCGGACCAGTCCGGCCACGACGACCCGCCGCCCGTCCGGTTGCAGATTCACAGCACGCCGAAGGGCGGCATGACGGGGCATATCGCCGACCAGGGAGACGTCGTCCGCCTGCACGGGGAGCAGATCACCGGAAGCCCCTTCCACACCGGCAACGCGCGCGAGTACCTGGCCGGCAAGCGGTTGCGGTCCCTCCTCGCCATACCGCTCAAAGACCATAAAGGCGTCGTCCTGGGTCTCGTCAAGGCGGAGAACAAGAAGCTCCCGGGCGGCGCGCTCTCGGAGACCGGCTTCGATGAGGCCGACGAATACATCGCCCGGATTCTGGCAAACAAGATCGTCATCGTCCTGGAACACCTGAGGACGGTCTCCGTCAACCGCGACCTGATACACGCCATCCACACCACCCGCGACCGCGGGTCCATGCTCGACGAGATCCTGGAGCGCAGCCGGGCGCTGGTCCGCGCCGATCGGGGCGATTTCGTCTCCTGGAACGAGACGCTGGGCGATCTGGTCATCGCCGCCCAACTGGGCGCGGCCACCTTTCCGATCGGCCGTCCGGCTCCCAGTCCCAGCATCGTCCGCCGCCTGTGGGACGATCCTTCGTCGACGGAGGTCCTCATCCCGGACGTATCGGCCGACCCGGATTACCACGCCATGGACGGCCGGACGAAATGTCAGATCGCGGTCAAACTCCAGTTCGAAGGCAGGCAGATCGGCATCCTGAGCGTCGAATCTTGCGAGGCGGACGCCTTTGACGACCACGACCTGGAAATGCTGCACTGGCTCGCCCATTACGCCGCAATCGCCTATCAGGTCGTGGGACGGGAAGCCCAGTTCAGGGGCATCGTGCAGCGCCTGGTCGAACAGTCACCGCCCCGCGACGAGATCCTGAACCGGATACTCGTCAGCGTGCGGTCGATCTACGGGTTTACGGACGGCATCATCTACATCGTCGACTACACGGACCGGATGCTCCACTGCCTGTCCTACATCGGCTGCGAGGGATTCGACGGCGATCTTTCCCGCCTGAGCTTCCGTTTCGACGAGAAGGCGCTGGCGACCAAGGCGTTCAGGGAACGGAAGAGCTATCTCTGCCTCGATCCCCAGTCGGATCCCCAGATCAGCCCCCGCGCCCTGCGCATACTGAAATTCAACGTGCCCATCGTAGTCATGCCGCTGCTCTACGACCAGAAGGTCGTGGGCGTATTCACCCTCTGGAGCCAGAGCGGCCAGGTCACGCCCGGCGAGCGCCATCTGATCGAAATGGAGCCCTTTGCCCGGCTCGCCGCCGCGAACATCGCGCTGTCGGAGACCGAGCGGCACCGCAGCACGGTCCTGGAATCCATCCAGGAGATCCTGACCCTGATGCAGACGGAGTTGTCCAGGGAGAAGAACCTGCGTCTCATCCTCCACGGCGTGCAGATGGCCGGCTTCGACCGGGTGCGCATATTCGAAACCGACGAAACGGGAGAAAAGCTGGTGGGCATCGATTCGGTCGGCATGGACGATCCTGACGGCTTCGTGGGCTATACGATCGCCATCAAGGACAATCCATACACGGACTTCGTGGCCCGGCAATCCAGGACCAAGCCCGCGGCCTGCTGGTTCGACCCCGCCGATCCCGCGATCAGTGACCGCTCTCCGGACGCGGCGGCGCTTGGCAAGGACGACGATCTGCCCTGGCTGGCGGTGCCGCTGGTCATCGCGGGACAGTTCTACGGTCTGATCGGCGCGGACAACGCACGTACCCGCCGCGAGATCACCCGGGACCACCTGGAATTCATGACGGTCATCGGCGCCCTGGCGGCGCAGGTGATCGCCAACGCGCAGACGGTCGAGCTCCTGCGCGACCGCACCCGCGCCGAGGCGCGGAGCGAACTGGCCCAGCGGACGCTGCACGCGTTGAAGACGCCGACGATGGCCACGCAGATCTTCCTCAGGCATCTCAACCAGGCGGTCGACGGAGTAACGCCTCGCGACGGAAAAACGCCTCCAGACAAAGAAACCGCGCCCGACGGCCAGGCGGGGCAGCTCATGGACAAGATCCGTGGACAGGTAGACCGTATCGCCGCGATCGCCGAGGACATGCAGCGCCTTACCAAGCTGACCCTTACGCCGAAGCGGCGGGTGGATATCAACGATCTCGTGCGGCGCACGGTCATGGACGGACTGATCGGCGATGCCTGCCAGGCGGAATTCGATTTCGTGGACCCGCCGCCCTTCGCGGAGGTCAACGCGGAGGAAATCGACCAGGTGATCACCGAACTGACCGGCAACGCCTGGAAGGTTATGGGGTACAGTGGACGCATCCACGTTTCCACGCGGCTCGGTCTCGCTTCGGAATATCCCCGGCTGATGCGCCGGAAGAACGGCCGGTACGTATTGATCGACGTCCGCGACACGGGACCTGGCATTCCCGAAACCGTGCGCAAGGAGCTATTCAACCCCGGCGTCTCCACCACGGGCGGTTCGGGGCTTGGGCTCTACGCCATACGGACCATCGCCGCGGAACACCAGGGCGAAGTCTGGCTCGAGGATACGGGGCCGGGCGGCGCCACTTTTACCTTTGCCCTGCCCGTGGCGAACTGAACGGCGGACGCTATGGCGAAACCCCTTATTCTCCTCCTTGACGACGACACCGCCATGCTGGACGCGGTCACGCTCGATCTCGGAACAGCCTTTGACGTGATCTGCGTCACCGGGGTGGAGGAGTGCGTCGACAAGATCAGTCATGCCCGCGGTGCCGTGGAAGTGGCGGTCATCGACATGTGGCTTGAAACGGACCGGGAGGGCGGACTGGAGGCGATCCGGCGCGCCAGGACCTGTGAATCGCCTCCCGAATGCATCGTATTGACGGCCTACGGCACTTACGCCAACATCGTCAAGTGCATGGAAGCCGGCGCCTTCAGCTACGTGGAGAAATCGGGCCGCGCCGCCGACGATACCACCGGACTGCTGATCACGACCATCCACAGGGCGGTGGAAACGCGCCGCCTGAAGCAACTCGAGGCGGCCCAGGAGCAAATCAAGGCGGACGAGCGCATCAAGCAGGACCTGCAGCGCGCCTACGAGATCCAGCAGTCGCTGCTGCCTCCGGGCGACCTGCATCACGCCGGCATGCACTTCAGCGGTTACTGCCGTCCGGCCGAGAACGTGGGAGGCGACTACTACGATTACTTCCTGTTGCCCGACGACCGGATCGGGTTGCTGATCGGCGACGTGACCGGACACGGGTTCGACGCGAGCCTGATCATGGCCGTGGCGTGCAGTTGCCGGTCCACGCAGACCCGGATAGACCCGGACGTCGCGCCGGTGATGGACGCCCTCAACCGGATCGTGCAGACGACCGGACCGGACTGGCGGCTGATGACGGCGTGCTACCTCCTGATCGATCCGCCGAACCGCCGCTTTTTCTACGCCAACGCCGGCCACCATTTCCCTTTCCACTACCGCGCGGACACCGGGAAGGTCGAACCGATGGAATCGACCGGACTCCCGCTCGGCGTAGACGCGGATATCCCCTTTCCGGTCGTCGAGCGGTCCTGGACACCGGCCGACACGCTGGTCCTGTTTTCGGACGGGATCGTCGAAGCGGAAAACGCCGCGGGAGACATATTCGGGGAAGACCGGTTGCAGGACCTGGTGGAGTCCCATGGGCACGAATCGCCGCCGGACCTGAAGCAGCGGATCATCGACGCGGTGGAAACCTTCAGCCAGGGCGTGCCGTTCCTGGACGACGTGACCCTCGTCGTGGCGAAGCTCTGAGCATGCCGTCGTGACGCTCGCCGTAGCCAAGTACCAGGGAGACGTCACGCTCATCGTGTCCCGCGCCGAAACGACAGGATGAAATCCGGGGCGAATCTCAATACCATGTGCGTTAAGATCGTCGAAGAGCCCTTGTCCAGGCTGGTCGAGTACGGCGTCGTGCCCATCGCCTTCGAGGTGAGCACACGGTTCAGGCCCGTACCCGCGGAAAGCGGCCTGGGCGGCATAAGGCTGGTGGAAGAAGCAGTTGATCCACCCTACGTGAAGGACTACGACGCCACGTCCGAAGAGGGTCCGGCCCGGTGGCTCAGGCGGTGGAATTGGGACACGTCGTCGTGGGGACTGCTCGCGGCCTACGAAGGTTCACGGCGGGTGGGCGGCGCGGTGCTGGCCCGGCGTTCGCCGAATGTGAACATGCTGGAGGGACGGGACGACCTGGCGGTGCTGTGGGACCTGCGCGTCCACCCGGACCACAGGGGTGCCGGGCTGGGGCGAAGCATCTTCGACGCCGCCGTGGATTGGGCGAGGCGGTACGGCTGCGTGGAGCTGAAGATCGAAACCCAGGATATCAACGTCCCGGCCTGCCGTTTCTACGCGCGCCAGGGATGCCGTTTAAGCGCCATCATTTTGCACGCCTACCCGGAATGCCCCGACGAAGCCCAGTTGATCTGGCGGCTGTCGCTGTGACGGCCATTTCCGCCTTGCGTCCCGTTTCCGCCGGTTTATAATGATGGATATTCTACGAAATCTTAGAGTTCGCGATACCAGATCACCTTGTACGCTGACTTTCCAGGCTCATTAAGTTGTACAATTGTACAACTGGCGGGATTGAATTCACATCAACCGAGGTGATCGAACCAGATTCGGGTCTCAAGAAACACGCCAGGACCACCCCATGCATCCCACGCCCCTGACCGAATCCCAGCGCCGGTCCTTTGAGGAGGACGGCTACCTGATCGTCCGTAACGCGCTGGACCCCGCTCAAATCGAAGCGCTGACGGAGACGGGCGACCGGCTCATGGAAGGCTTCGAGTACCCCGGTTTCTACGCCCATCGCCGTCCCGGTCTCGTGCAGGAACGGCCCTTCCTGGATCTCGTCACGAACGAGCGCACGGTCCCGCTGATCGTGGCCCTCCTGGGCTTCAACATTCATATAACGAACACGGCGCTCATCCACAAGCATCCCGAGGCGCCCGGGGATACCGACCAGGTCAACTGGCACCGCGACGTGGGGGTCTCCCTGGACGTGGGCCACGTGGTGCTGCCCCTGGTCGGGCTGAAGATCGGCTATTGCCTGACGGATTTCCCCGGTCCGGACACGGGGGCGACCCTGTTCGTGCGGGGCAGCAACAACATGAAGTCGGCGCTGCCGATACGAAAGGGCCAGATCCATCCGGACGAATACGTACAGCCCACCCTGCGGGCCGGCGACGCCTTCCTCTTCGAAAACCGGACCTACCACGCGGCCGGACTGAACTTCACGAAACAGCCCGCCAAGGTCGTCATCTACGGCTACCACTACCGGTGGATCAAGCCGGACCACTACATGCGCTTCTACAACGATGTGACGCAGCCCGATGCCGATGTGCTTGCAGCTACCGGCGACATCGGCCGCCAACTGCTGGGCGCCACGGTGGACTCCGAGGGACGCGAGGCGCCGGACGGCATCGACTGGCCCATCCGGGAATGGGCCGAGCGCCACGGGCTGGACGTGGCCCAGGACGTGCATACCATAGAAGCCATAGAAGCCTGATCCAGTCGGCCTGATGAACCGGGCTTAGCAAATGGACCAGTTCCAACTGACCGGAACCATACCCAAACCGGACAGAATGCCATGTACCTGAAGCACATGCTTCCCCATCAACTGCGCGAGGCGGTGGACCGGGGCGATCCGCTGCTGGTTCCCGCCGGTTGCATCGAGACCCACGGACCGCATATGGCCATCGGCCACGATACGATCATCGTGGAAGAGATCTGCGCGCGGGTGGCGGAGCATCTGGATGTGGCCATCTCTCCGCCCTTCGACTTCGGTCCCACCGGTTACGCCCTCGGCGGCCCCGAGGACGGCACCATCGACCCGGACTATGAAGCCTTCGGGTCGTATGTGAAGTCCATCCTGCGTAATTTCCTCGAAATGGGCTTTGGGCGTGTCTACGTGATGATCATGCACCAGGGCATGGAGGCGCCCCTGGCGCTGGCCTTCAAGAAGGCCGCCGCGGAACTGTCCTTTGAAATGGTCCTGGCCGATGGCAAGCCGCGGGGCTGGTGGGCGGACGCGGCCATGTCCCGGGAATCCCACCGCTTCGGCCGTGTCCAGGTGCACCCCATGATCCTGCCGGCGGCCTCACCCCCGGCCGGCGGCGACCACGCCGGGTATAACGAGACGTCATTTTTGCTGGCCACGCGTCCCGAACTGGTGGACCAGGGACGGCTGGACGAGAACGCGCCGTGGTACTGCCGGCAGGAGGAAGACCGGAACAGCTGGACCGCCAATGCCGCCCATGGGGATGCCATGGTGGAAGCGGTCGTGAGCGCGTGGGTCGAGATGTTAAAGGGTTAGTGGAGAAGGTCGTGAGCGCGTGGGTCGAGATGTTGAAGGGTTAATCGATTGAAAATACGCCAGTAAGGGGCCGGTCGTCACGTAAGGGGCCGGCTGTCGCGTGGCTACCCGATGAGCCGCCACGCATTACCGTATCCGAGTTTAACAGCTTGTCATCGTGGAAAGGAGCAATCCATGCGGTCCATTTTCGTCGGCATAGAATACGCCGGCAAGTCCACCCTGATCGATCTGCTGGACGCCTACTACCAGAAACGCCGGCGCCGGACGCATCTCGACGATCACTTCACCATCCCGGACGCGTCCCTGAGTCCTGTTTCCCGGGCGCAGTACGTCCACTACCCCGACGACGTGAAGGAACGCATGCAGCGGATGCAGCTCCACTATCACGTGGAGGTCATCCGGAACTACCCTCACACGCTGATCGCCGGCTGGCACATCGAGGAAGCCATATACTGCGACGTCTACGGCAACGTGGCGGGGAACCCCTATTATCCCAACTACGTCCACCACAACCAGCGGCACTACGAAGTGCTGGTGCTGGAAGCCCGTCTGCCCGATGTCGTGCTGATCCATCTCACGGCCGACGACGAGGCGATCCGGGAACGCATGCGCACCGATCCCCACGAGTACCAGATCATCGACGAGAAGGACATACCGGATCTCAAGAAACGTTTCGAGGACGAAGTCGACCGGTCGCTCCTGACGCGCAACGGCCACCTTATCACGCTGGATACGACCGAGAAGTCGCCGGAGGAATCGCTGGACGAACTGCTGCTGAAAACCGATCCGATCGTGACCGACGGGGAACTGGCCATGCGGGCCGTGGCGGTGCCTGATGGGGATTACGAGGTTCAGTACGAGAATGGGGTAAGGAAGATGGTGTAAAGCTCGATGGATGGCAGGAACCAGTATACATCTCTTACTGACTGATTCAGGATTGGTTACGAGATTGCCGACTTGATTTCGACTAACTCGGTATGGAAGTTCTCACAGCGGAATCAGGACGAGTTGAAAGAGGTACGTGATTCCATTAATGAAATCAAAAACTTACTGTTTGAAATTAATGGCAGGTTGGGACGAGTTGAAGGTAAACCAGCTTCAAGATCAGGAAGTAACGAGGAGGGATTTAATGGTGACAGGTAGATTGTCTGAAGAAGCTAAAACAATTGTTTTGAAAGCCTTACAGACCGAAGACGGACTGATTTTAACTGGGCAGACATTTGGAGGGTGGTTCGTACAGACCGGTGAATGGAACACCGGGTTTGTTAAAGGACGCGATGCGGCTAAATGGAAAGACGCACTGGAAGCGCTGCATCTAAAACAGTTTATCAAGCTTACTGGCGTCCATTTGTACAAACTGACATCCAATGGCTGGCGCCTGAGCGATTCGCTCAGATCCGAATAACGCCTACGCCGCCAGTTCCTTGCCCTGGGCTTCCTTGACACATTCCGCGAGGATGGGTATACCTTGGCGGATATCCTCGATCGTGGGGAACCCGTAGGCAATGCGCAGGTAGGGTACGTCCTCGCCCGTGGCGCTGAAGCCCTGTCCGGGGGTGTAGTAGACTCCACGGCTTGTCGCTGTCTGGTGGACCTTGCGCGTGTCCGTCGCCGCGGGGATCCGGACCCATACGAACATGCCGCCGGGCGGATCCGTCCACCACACGTCCTCGCCCAACGCGCTGAAGTGGGTCGCCAGTGATTCGACCACCGCGTCCTTGCGTGCCTTCATGACGGCGTTCACCTCGCGGATGTGGTCCCAGAGATGTTCGCCGAAGTATTCGGCCACGATCATGCTCGCCAGGGCATTCGTTCCCCCGTCCATCTTGTTCGCCATGATCCGCTGCTGCAGCGCCTCCGGCGCCATGAAGTAGCCCTGCCGGACGCCCGGTCCGAGGATCTTGGAGAATGAACCGACGTAAACGACCCGTCCGTCTTCGTCCAAATGATACAGGTTCGGTGGCACCGGTTCGGTCTGGAACACGATGTCCCCATAGCAGTGGTCGTCCACCACCAGCGTATCGAATTCACGGGCCAGTTCGAGCAGGCGTTCCCGCCGATCCAGTGGGAGGATGGAGCCCGTGGGGTTGTGATGCGTGGGAATGGTATAGATGAACTTCGGCGGCGTTCCCGCGTCGACAAGCCGCTTCAACACCGTCTCCAGTTCGTCCGTAACCAGGCCGTGGTCATCGATAGGCGTTGGCGCAATGCGCACCTGCCGGCTTCGGAACACGCTCAGCGATCCGCCGTAGGAAAAGGACTCCGTGACGATCGTGTCGCCCGGAGACGCGAAGGCGTCCGTGATCAGTTGGAGCGCCTGCATGGATCCGGAGGTCAGCACGATCTCCTCCAGGGGCACCGCCCGTCCCGTGCCGCGCTTGTATCGTTCCGAAGCGATGGTCCTCAGCGGTTCGTAACCCCGTCCGTCCGGGTAATTCACGAGTTCTGCCCCGCGGCTTGAAATAACCTTGGCGGCTGCCTCGGCCAGGGCATCTGAGGGGAATGAGAGCGGATCGGGTCTTCCTGCGCCGAGATTGATCTCACGCATCGAATTGCTCCTGTTGGCGGCGGTAACGCCAGGTGTTGGGATACTCCATGCGCATGGTGTGTGGGTAATGCAAACGAGGAATGTAGATCGGCCCTGCCACGCCTGTCAACTGCTTATGCACAATCTGTGAACCCATCCATGGAATGAAGTGGCGCCGGGGTCAGGCTAAAGTGGGCGCCGTTGACAGGTAATCACGACCCTTCTACATTCACTCTACCGGTCCCTGAAGTTCGAATCCATCGGTTCTCTAATCATGACCCCGTTCCGATTCCTTCTGCTTTTCAGTATCCTCATGACGTTTGCGGACGTTGTTGAAGCCCAGGTCCAGCCATCCGTCCGCGCCCAGGATGCGCCTCCGACACAGACGCAAATCATACGCCCGGTCCGCGTTGAAATCCCGCTATTCGAGGGCGGCCAGGGGCTGGAATTCTTCCTCGAGTGCGCCCGGACCTATGAACAGGAGCATGAGGGCGTAGTGATCGACCTTTACGGCGATCCCCGCATCCACGACAAGGTGCGGGTACGCATCCTGGAGCGGTCCTTCCCCGAGGTCACCAACGCCCGCCTCAACTATTGGGCGCTCATCCGCAACGGCGACCTGCTGCCCCTGGACGAGTTCCTCGACCAGCCCAACTGGGAGGGCGACCGCACCTGGCGCGAGTCGTTTCTGCCCGGGACCCTGTCCCAGTACACCCACGAGGGCAAGACCTACGGCGTTCCCCTGATGGCCTCGGCCTACGCCGTGTGGTACAACAAGAACCTCTTCGAAGCGCACGGCTGGCAGCCCGCGACGACCTGGGCGGAGTTCTTTGCGCTTTGCGAAGAAATCAAGGCCGCCGGCATGTGGCCGCTCGCCTTCCAGGGCCGGTACCCGGGCTACGTGCAGGCCGTGATCGATCACGCGTACTACCACCTCGCCGGTCCGGAGCGATACTTCGACCAGAAGAACCTGGTGCCCGGCAGTTTCGACAATCCCGAATTCGCCGAATCTCTAGGACTTGCCCAGCGGATCGCGCTGAACTACTTCCAGCCCGGTGCCATGGGCATGAGCCATACGGAGTCCCAGCTCGAGTTCTTCCTGGGGCACACGGCCATGATCTTCTGCGGTTCATGGCTCAAGAGCGAGATGCTGGGCAAGATACCGGACGGCTTCCGGCTCGGGTCCTTCAATCTGCCGGTGGCGCCCACGGGCAAGGCGGATCCATCGGCCGTCTACGGCGGGTCCGGGTACTATTTCGTCCTGAAGGATAGCGATTATCCCCGGGAAGGCGTCGAGTTCCTGCGGTTCATGACCTCCCGGCGCATGGCCGGCCTTTTCGCCCGGATGCGCGATATCCCCGTGTCCGTCATCGGTGTATCCGAGGAGAATCTGTCGGAAGACATGGCCGACCTGGCGGCCATGCTGAGGAACGCGGCCGTCACCTACGGCACGCCGCCCGGGGAAGGCTATCCGGCCATGACGCAGTACTGGACCGATGCGCGATTCAGGGTGATCACCGGCCAGACCACGCCCGCGGCGGCCGCCACGGAACTGGAAGCCAACGCGGCCGTGGTGCGGCGGCAGACCATTGCACCCGACGAGATCAACATCCGCCACGTGTGGAAGCCCGCCCTGCTGATCGGGCTCATGGCCCTGGCCGTGGTCTACTGGTCGGCCACCACCTACAGGAGGTACCGGGACCGGCGCCGCGCGGGAATCAATACCACGGAGGGGCGTCCCTTCCTGCGCCGGACCGACCGGATCATCCTCATCGCGCCGGCCCTGGTGCTGTACACGGTATTCGTGATCATCCCGAGCGCGAAATCCTTCCTCTGGAGCCTGAACGAATGGGACGGGCTGACCGACATGCGGTTCACGGGCCTGCTCAACTTCGGCCGCCTGCTCTTCGAAAGCGACGGATTCTGGATCGCGCTGAACAACAACCTGTTCATCATGTTCGTCATTCCCATGTTCGTCATCCCGCTCTCCCTCTTCCTGGCCGTCTGCATCAGCCGCGAGATATGGGGTTCGCGGTTCTTCCGCATCGCCTTCTTCTTCCCCAACATCCTCTCGGTGCCGTGGCCGCCACGCTGCTCTGGATGCACCTCTACAACCCCCAGGGCGGTCCGATCAACACCGCGCTGGTGGGACTCGGGGTGATCCTGTCCGCGGCCGGTCTCGACAGTGCGGGGAGCTGGCTGCAGGCCATGGAAGGATTCGCGTGGCTGTCCCAGTCCAACCTGTACTGGGCGCTCATCCCCATGTCCATCTGGGGCGCCTGCGGGTTCAACATGATCCTCTTCCTGGCCGCCATGGAGAGTATCCCGCAGAGTCTCTACGAAGCGGCGGATATCGACGGCGCCTCGTCGTGGCGGCAGTTCTGGACCATCACCCTGCCGCTGATCTGGGAGGTGCTGTCCATCTCCATCGTGTTCATGGTCATCGGCGGGATGAAGGCCTTCGAGACCATCTGGCTCCTGACTAACCAGACGCCCACCACGCAGGTGCACGTCATAGGCACGCTCATGGTGCAGGACATGTTCACCGAGTTCAAGATCGGCGAGGCCACGGCCATCGCCGTGCTGCTGTTCATCATGGTCTTCTTCGGCACGGCCGCCACGCTGCGGGCCATGCGAAGGGAAACGGTGGAATTCTGATGAGTGGGACTGAGGTAAAGAACCTGAACAGCGAGAGGGACCAGGCTGGTCCGACGAGCCGGACTGGTGAGAAGCGCCGGACCGCGGCGAGGAATCTCCTCGTATATCCCGTACTTCTCGGTTACCTGGTCGTCGTGGTCTACCCGATGGCGTGGCTGCTGTACACGTCGCTCAAGACGGACCGAGAGATCTTCCTGGCGCCGTTTACGCTGCCGGACTGGACGGACCTGCAGTGGATCAATTTCTCACGTGCGTGGACGGTGGGGCAGTTCGGGGACTACTTCCTGAACAGCGCGATGCTGACGGTGCTGACGGTGATCCTGTCGCTGCTCTTCGCGGCCATGGCGGCCTATGCCCTCTCGCGGTTCCGCTTCTTTGGCGCGCGGCCCCTGTTCTTCTTCTTTCTGGCCGGCCTGATGGTGCCGCTGCAACTGGCCATCGTACCCCTCTTCTTCCAGATGAAGGACCTGATGCTGCTCAACTCCCGGCTGGGGCTGCTGCTCGTCTACATCGCCTTCGGCATGCCCTTCGCCATCTTCATCCTGGCGGGCTTCTTCAAGTCGCTGCCGTCGGGGCTGCACGAATCGGCGCTGATGGACGGCGCCGGCGAACTGCGGGCCTTCTGGCACATCATGCTGCCCCTGGCCAAGCCCGCCCTGGTTACCGTCGGCATCTTCGCCTTCCTCGGCACCTGGAACGAGTTCTTCATGGCCTTCATGTTCCTGTCGGGCGAAAACGCCGAAAACCTGCGCACCCTTCCCCTCGGCCTGGCCAACATCACCATCGTCAGCCAGTACCGCAGCGACTGGGGCATGGCCTTCGCCGGCCTGGTGCTCATGATGCTGCCACGATGGCGGTCTACGCCCTGCTCCAGCGCCAGGTGACCAAGGGCATTACTGTGGGGGCGCTCAAGGGGTGACTAAGGTTTGGCGATCCAAACCGGATCGGGTGTGATGGTCGTCTCCGGCGCCGGCCCTGTGTCGGTCCACTCTTCCTCGTTCTCCAGCAGGAAGCCTGGCTCGACGGACATATCGTGGTCGCAGATGATCTGGCAGGAAAGCCGCACCTCGCCGACCAGCCCCTTCTCGGAAAGCACCGCGTGCTCGGCCTCAGTCATCGTGTCCGGCTCGCCTTCCGAAATCGTGACCCGGCACGTCGTGCACTTGGCGTTGCCGCCGCAGCGGTGGCCGATGTTCACGCCGGTGCCTTCGATGGCCAGCACGAGACGCTGTCCCGATTCGACCTGGTTTTCCACTCCGTTCACGGTAAGTTTTGGCATGGTGGCATGCTCCTTTCAAGTGGTTGATCGGTGCTGTGAATCAGCTTCTATCCTATAATCTGTTCACCGGTTCCGTTAGTCTGTTCACCGGTTCCGTTATTGCCTGCTTCTATCCGCCCGCGCTATCGTCGCTTTCAAACCCTCAAATAACGTGTCCCAGCCGCTCCCGCGTGTGCTCCAGGTCCACCCACCGGTGCGGACCGTCGGTCACGGCGTAACACACCTCGTATACTGGTTTTTCTGTGGCTTTGAGCGCGAGTTCGATGATGGTCGTGATGTCCGCCTGGCTGCACCACACCGATCTCAAGAAGGGTTCGGTGGCCTCGTTTTGCTTGTTGACCCAGCCGATGCGCAGGCAGACGACTGAAAACCCGTGGGCGTCATGATACGTGCGACAGATACCCTCTCCCCAGACCTTGCTGGCCGAATAGGGTTCCGTGGGCCTGGGCGGGTCGGTGACCTTTACGATGGGCATGGGATCGGGCAGCCCCTCCAGGCGACCTTTCAGGAGGGACACGTAAGGTTCGGAGAACTGGCCGTACCCCCAGCTCGCCATGACGGAGCTCGCGTAGATCAGCCGCCTGATGCCCTCCTCCCGGCATACTTCCAGCACGTTGTACGTGCCCCGGATATTGCATTCCAGAATGGTCTCGAAGGACGCGCCGGGATCGGGGACCGCACCCAGGTGGATCACCGCATCCATGCCGGAGAGCGCCTGGGATACGGCGTCACGGTCGGTCAGGTCGGCCAGTGAGAAGCGGTCACCAGGGATGCGCAGGAGGTCCTCGTCGTCGATCCGGTCTGACGAAGCCGTCCGCCTGCCGCTGCCGTAGACTTCGTAGTCATCCTTACCGCTGAGATGGCGGTACGTCAGGTTGCCGATCAGTCCATACGCGCCCGTTACGTGCACCTTCAAGGGTCTTGCCTCGCTCATTTATTCCTCCAGTTGAACTTCAGTGAATCAACCGTACTGGCTCTCCTGCACTAGTTTCCGACGCGCGATTACGCAATCGTCGCATTACGCCTGATTCGCACGTCTCGCTCTTCAGTTTGCGAAGACCGGGCCATGGTCCTGCTCACGCCTCGTCCATGAAAGGATAGCGCCAGTCGGCCGGCGGAACCATGGTTTCCTTGATCGTCCGGGCACTCATCCATCGCAGCAGGTTCATCGGGCTGCCCGCCTTGTCGTTCGTCCCCGACGCCCGCGCTCCGCCGAAGGGCTGCTGCCCGACGACGGCGCCGGTGGGCTTGTCGTTGACGTAGAAGTTCCCGGCCGCATTGCGCAGCGCGTCCGATATGCGCACGATCGCCTCGCGGTCCTGCGCGAAGACGGATCCCGTCAGCGCGTACGGCGAGGTGCCGTCGCACAGCGCGAGGGTCTCGGCCAGCCGGTCGTCCTCGTAAACGTATATGGTCAGTACGGGGCCGAAGATCTCTTCTGCCATGGTCCTGAAATTCGGATTCGACGTCACGATGGTCGTGGGTTCGACGAACCAGCCCCGCTCCCGGTCGTAACCGCCGCCGGTGATGATCTCGGCGTCGTCCGCCGACCGGGCGTATTCGATGTAACCGGCGATGTTGTCGAAGGACGCCTCGTCGATCACTGCCGCCATGAAGTTGGTAAAATCCTCGGGATCGCCTGTCTCGATTCGCGCAACTTCCACCGTGAACCGGTCCCTGAACGCCGGCCACAGGGAGCGGGGCACATACATCCGGGAGGCCGCGGAACACTTCTGCCCCTGGTATTCGAAGGCGCCGCGGACCGTCGCCGCCACGAGGGCTTCGACGTCCGCCGTGGCGTGGACGAAGATGAAGTCCTTGCCGCCCGTCTCGCCCACGATGCGGGGGTAGTGTTTCATGCGGTCCAGGTTTCCGGCCACGGTGCGGTACATGCCCTGGAACGTGGCCGTCGAACCGGTGAAGTGGATACCTGCCAGGTCAGGGCTGTTCAATACCGGATCGCCCACCTCGGCCCCGGACCCCGGGATGAAGTTGATCACGCCGGGCGGCAGGCCGGCTTCCCGCAGCAGTTGCATGACGTGCCAGGCCGAGTAGACTGCCGATGAGGCCGGTTTCCAGAGGACCGTGCAGCCGGTCAGGGCCGGCGCCGTCGGCAGGTTGCCGCCGATGGCAGTGAAGTTGAAAGGGGTGACGGCGAATACGAATCCTTCGAGGGCCCTGTACTCCAGGCGGTTCCACACGCCCGGAGAGGAGGCGGGCTGGTCGCTCATAAGCTGCGCCAGGTAGCTGACGTTGAACCGCCAGAAATCGATCAGTTCGCAGGCGGAGTCGATCTCGGCCTGGAAGACCGTCTTGGACTGTCCCAGCATCGTCGCGGCGTTGACCGTCTGGCGCCAGGGCCCGGCCAGCAGGTCGGCGGCCTTCATCAGTACCGACGCCCGGTGCTCCCAGGGCATGCCGGCCCATGCCGCGCGGGCTTCAAGGGCCGCGTCGATGGCCATATGGATTTCAGCCTCGCCGGCTTTGTGGTAAATGCCGAGTTCGAGTCCATGGTCGTGGGGCGCGCGCAGTGGCGCCGTATTGCCCGTCTTCACCTCCCGTCCGCCGATGATCAGCGGGACCTCGACGGGCGTGGATTTCAGCTCGCGGAGCGTCGCCTTGACGGCCGCTCTTTCGGCCGATCCGGGGGCGTAGTCCAGGACGGGTTCGTTGTAGGGCTGAGGGGGGTTGAAGCGTGCGTTGGCCATGATCCATATGTATCGGGCGCGATGCCGCCGTGTCAACTGTTTTGTAGGCCTTCCGGGCGGTCGTCGGACGGAAAGGCAGACGGTCGCGCAGACACAGCGGGACGGGCCATTTTACCCTTGCCAGACCAGCCGCCGATATGAGATATTGGGGTATTAACCGAGTCAGACAGGCGATCCATAACAGCAGGGCCCGCGGCGGCGCGGAACGGCGGCCGGCGGGGCCGGGAGTACGGTCATGAGCACCGATCAGGCTGGCCAGGAACACGGCATCAAGGCGGTAAACCAGGAATACACGCAGTACGACCAGGTGAAGAAGGAACAGACGTACAACCTGGCCGAAGGCGCGACGGAAGAGGAATTCGACGAGGAAACGCAGATCAGGACCTGCGACATGAGCCTGTTCTATCACGGCGGCCCGGAGGGGAAGGCGCAGTTCGCCCGGGATATCGGCGAAGCCATGGAGGGCATCGGCTTCGTGATCCTCGAGAACCACGAAATACCGCCCGGCCTGTACGTCGAGGTAGAACAGAAGGTGGCCGAGTTCTTCACGGCCACGCCTCTGGCGGACAAGATGAAGTACGAGGCCCAGCGGGAGGGTTCGGTCAACCAGGGCTATTTTCCCATCAAGCAGACCAGCCGGATGCATCCCGACCTCGTCGAGGGCTGGGTATTCTGCCGCCGGGCCTTCAACCTGGGCGAGAACCCGGAATACAGCGAGACGGATTACTGGCCGGCGGCCGGGTACGAGCCCTTCTTCCGGCAGGTCATCCAGCGTCACGAGAAACTGATCCTGCCCCTCATGCAGAGCATCCTCACCTACCTGGGCTGTGACCCATCGCTCTACGACGAAAAGCTCACGCGGACGAACTTCGGCTTCCGGCTGAACTACTACCCGCCCATAACGAAAGAGGACGACGAGTCCGGTGCCGGCCGCATGCTGGGCCACGAAGACGTCGACCTGTTTACCATCCTGCCCTCCCACGGGGTGGACGGCCTGCAGGTGCTGAACCGCGAGAACATGAAGTGGATCCGCCTCAATCCGCCGGAAGGCAGCATCATCATCAACACGGGCGACTACATGCAGCGGATCACCAACGACCGCCTGCCGTCCACGACCCACCGGGTCAGCAAGCCGCTCGATACCAGCCTGTTCGAAAGGGCCCGCATCAGCATCCCCATGGCCGTCTACGTCTGGGAAGAGGAGATGCTCGAGGTGCTGCCCAACACGGGCGAGCCCAAGTACGAACCCATCTCCGCGGTCCAGTTCCACACCCGGACCACGAGCAAATACTACGGCGACGACTACGCGGTGGACGACGACTGAAAGATCGCGGTGGACGACGACTGAAAGATCGCGGCGGATGACGAATCAGCCGACGCTTGAGCACTGAGCCAGGAAAGGAGAGCGCATGACCCCCCACGAGCTGTATCTCTTCGACCTGCAGGGCTTCATCGAAGTCCCGGACGCTCTCGACGCCGGGCAACTCGCCGAGCTGAACCGCGTCCTCGACGACAAGGTCGAAGAAGCCATGGAACCCAGCGCCACCACCCACCGTTTCGGCTTCACCCTGCTCGACTGGGGACCCGCGTACCGGGCATTGATCGACAACCCGCGGATAGATCCTTACCTGGAGCAACTGGTCGGACCCAAGTACCGGCTGGATCACGACTACGCCGACATCATCCGGAAAGGAGACGGGCCCATCGGCACGACCCTCCACGGTGGGGCAATCCCCTTCGACCCGCTGTATTCCTACACCTGCGTCAACCAGGAGATCCGGTGCGGTCTGACCGTGGTCGCATACAACCTGAAGGACGTGAACCCGAGCGACGGTGGTTTCGGGTGCGTGCCCGGAAGCCACAAGAGCAACTTCCGGTTCCCCGACGAATGGCGCAACCTCAAGACCGATCAGCCCTTCATCCGCGCCGTGACCGGCAAGGCGGGCACCGCCGTCATCTTTACCGAAGCGCTGACCCACGGCACCATGCCCTGGCACGGCGACGAGCGCCGCACCCTTTTCTACAAGTATTCGCCTAACTCGGTCTCCTGGTACGCCCAGTACTATGACCCGGACTGGTACGACGACCTTACGGATAAGCAGTTTCAGATCCTCGAAGCGCCGAACGCCAGGTACCGGAAGCGCGAGCGGAGCCGACGCGGAATCGGGGTCCGGATGGAGTGAAGAGGTTTACGGGTAGGCTGTCAGTCTTCCGACAATAGGATAAATGTTGTTCTGGTTCATTGAATCACGAGGTAACCAATGAACGTCAAGGAAGCAGTTAAGACAGCCATGGAGCATGTTGCCGATGTATACTCGGAAGAGGGTATCTCGCATATTGGATTAGAAGAGGTAGAGTACGACGAGATCAACTCACAGTGGAACGTAACCGTTGGATTTGCACGTAAGTGGGATTTCCCGTCTCAGACTATTATCCCCGTTTTCCCTCCACCAAGACCTAACAACAGAACATACAAAGTCGTGATAATACGTGATCGAGATAAGAAGGTCACCGCAATGAAGATACGGGATTTGGCTTCTTCTCATTCACGTGCTCAATCGTCCTCCAAGTCCAACCAGTACTTGTAATTGACCAATGGCCCTGAAGAAATCTCAGCTATACTCCTCGCTGTGGCAAAGTTGCGATGAATTGCGTGGCGGAATGGACGCTTCCCAGTACAAGGATTACGTCCTGACGCTGCTGTTCATGAAGTATGTCTCAGACAAGGCGGCTAAAGACCCGAATACGCTTATCGTAGTGCCTGATGGCGGAAGTTTCGCCGATATCGTAAAGCTGGTCGGCGATAAAGAGATCGGCGACAAAATCAATAAAGTTATCGCGAAACTGGCCGAAGCAAATAAACTCGAAGATGTCATTGAACAGGTGGACTTCAACGACGATAGGAAACTCGGTGCTGGTAAAGAAATGCAGGATCGGCTGTCAAAGTTGGTGGGCATTTTTAGTGATCTCGATCTCGGTTCCAACCGTGCGGAAGGTGATGACCTGTTAGGCGACGCATATGAGTATCTCATGATGCATTTCGCCACGGAATCCGGTAAGAGCAAGGGACAGTTCTACACACCAGCGGAAGTTTCACGAGTCATGGCGAAAGTGGTCGGTATCGGTCCGGACACACGTCAGGATCAGACCATCTACGACCCGACCTGTGGTTCCGGATCACTGCTCCTCAAAGCTGCTGACGAAGCGCCCATTGGCATTACAATCTATGGGCAGGAGAAGGACATCGCCACATGGTCGCTTGCACGAATGAACCTGATACTGCACGATCATCCAACGGCAGACATCAGACGTGAAAACACGCTGGCTGTTCCGTGCTTCACGGACCGACACGGTCTCAAGACATTCGACTTCGCAGTAGCCAACCCACCCTTCTCCGACAAAGCCTGGTCCAACGGCCTTGATCCGGCTAATGACGAGTTTGGACGTTTCGACTACGGCATCCCACCTGCCAGAAACGGCGACTACGCATTCCTTCTTCACCTCATTAAGTCGCTCAATAGCCGGGGCAAAGGCGCGATCATACTGCCGCACGGCGTACTGTTCCGGGGCAACAGGGAAGCAGACATCCGCAGGAATCTCATCCAAAGAGGGTTCATCAAGGGTATCATCGGTTTGCCGTCCAACCTGTTCTACGGTACCGGTATCCCCGCCTGCATCCTGGTGCTCGATAAGGAGAATGCCCTCACCCGTAGCGGCATCTTCATGATCGACGCAAGCAAGGGCTTTCGCAAGGATGCCAACAAGAACCGCCTCCGTGCTCAGGACATTCACCGGATCGTCGACGTGTTCAACCAGCAGACCGATTTGCCGCGTTATTCTCGCCTGGTACCGACCGCCGAGATCGCAAGCACAGCCAATAACTATAGCCTCAACATCCCCCGGTATATCGATTCCAGCGAGCTAGAGGATCTGCACGACCTCGACGCCCACTTGCACGGTGGTATTCCCGATCGTGATATCGATGCGCTCAACGTCTACTGGGAGGTCTTCCCGTCGTTGCGCCGGACCTTATTCATCGGTAACGGCCGCGTGGGATACAGCGAGAGTCGCGTCGATGTCGGACATGCACAGGCAGCCATTCGCTATCACGAGGAGTTCAAATCGTACGAAGCCCGTGTCGTAGCAATTTTTGGCGATTGGTGCAAGGCACACGAGCCGGCATTGAAAGGAATTGGTCCAGATGCCAACCCTAGGAACCTCATTAGTACTCTTGCAGAGGATCTGCTGACGCGTTTCGCTGGCCTGCCGCTGCTCGACCCGTATGACGTGTACCAGCGGTTGATGGACTATTGGGACAAGACGATGCAGGACGATGTTTATCTCATCGCCGGGGAAGGCTGGCACGTAGGGCGCAACCTTCGCTCCTCCCATGACAAGGAAACGCCGGAGTTCACTATCAAGAAGGGCCAGAAGAATACCAAGTATGTTGGTGAACTTGTCCCGCATTCTTTGGTAATTGAGAATTTTTTTAAGAATGAACAGCAGGAACTGGAGCGACTTGAGACGGAAGTTACTGAATTGGCGGAACGCAAGGAGGAATTCGAAGAGGAGCATGGTGCCGATGAGGGCGCTCTCAACGGTCTTGAAGGGAAGAGTGGTATCGCCAAAGGTAATCTTCAGAAGCGCGTCATTGAGTTAAAGGAAGCCATTCTAAAGACTTGTTACGAAGGAACGCCGGAGCACAATCAGGCAATGTCCATCAAGAAAACGACCTTTGGCGTTCATGATTGGACCAAGAACATCCAAGACGAAGAAGGACTATTCAAAGAGCTGGATATTCTTTACGACTATCTCCAGCTCATGAAAGTTGAGAAGATCCGAAAGGACATGTGCAAGCAGACCCGGGACACCCTACTTATATCGGTGATCCAGAAGTACGCCACCCTCACCGATAGTGAGATAAAGACGCTTGTGATCGAGGACAAGTGGTTTGCGAGCATGCGTACCGCCGTCGAGGATGAGGTGCAAGGGGTGATACGGCAACTTACTATGCGCGTGACAGATCTGGAAGAACGCTACTCCTGTCCGTTACCGGAGTTAGATCGGGAAGTGGAGGCGTTTGGCGCAAAGGTCGAGGGGCACTTGAAGCGGATGGGGCTGTCATTATGAGAGAGGTCTTTGTACTGTTGGCTTTCTGTATATCCAGAAAAAAACACGATAGAATCACCGACCATTTGTTGGCAATCTGAAGGCCTATACATTGGTGGAACAGTGATGGCAGAGCAAAAAATGGGGTTTCCCCTGCTCAACTATCGGAGCCGCGTTTCTGTCTCTCGAGACAAGGCGAATGTTATGAACACGAGACAAGAGACAATGATTAACGCCCTGGGTGAAGGAGATCTCGCATTGCCTTCCTTTGCGCACCCGCAGACTGTATCTGCACCGTCGTACGGTACTCCAGCAGACAGGTCGGAGGTACCGGCAGGTTACAAGCGAACTGAGGTGGGGGTGATACCGTCTGATTGGGATGTAATGAAAATTGGTGACCTGTTTGAGTCAACAGCTGGCGGCGACTTTGACTCAACTAGATCCAGCGACGTACAGAGCGATAGTCACCCATATCCCATATTTGCGAACGGTCTTTCGCAAGAAGGTCTCTATGGATTCTCTGACTACGCAGAAAACCGAACGGGGTCTATCACTATCACAGCGAGAGGCACCTTGGGAGTAGCGTTTTATAGAGATACGCCATTCGTCGCGATTGGCAGGCTACTTGTGTTGAAGCCAAAGATCAGGATGGATGCCAGGTATTTCTCCAGTTACATCAATCATGGAGTCCAATTTGCAATCGAAAGCACAGGAGTGCCTCAATTAACAGCCCCTCAAGTCACACGCTATTCGGCACCGGTTCCACCTGAAACCGAACAACGCGACATTGCCGAGGCTTTGTCGGACGTAGATGGATTGCACGCAGCGTTGGAGACCCTGATTGCCAAGAAACAGGCCATCAAGCGGGCCGCCATGCAGCAACTCCTCATTGGCATGACACGATTGCCGGGATTTAGCGGGGCGTGGGAGACAACAACACTTGGAGATATCGCAGAGATATATAGTGGAGCAACGCCAAATACTCAGGTAAGTGCTTATTGGAACGGACGGATTCCGTGGTGCACGCCGACCGACATCACAGCTATGCCTGGGAAGTACCTTCGCGCGACAGAACGGAGTGTCACCGAAGAGGGGCTGGTAAGTTGCTCAGCACGACTGCTCCCTGCCGGCTCCCTTCTCCTGTGCAGCCGTGCAACCATTGGGGAGATTAAAATCGCTGTATCACCAGTATGCACCAATCAAGGCTTCAAATCGCTCGTCTGTAAAACCGATGTGTCGAACGAGTTTCTATATTACCTACTTTTGACACTTAAACCGCAACTGATAGAGCGGGCCATCGGTTCAACTTTTCTTGAAATCAGTAAGTCTGATGTGGCATCACTTTCATTACGTATTCCTACTCATACGGAACAGCATGCAATCGCCGCCATACTCTCCGATATGGACGACGAGATCACCGCGCTGGAACATCGCCGATACAAGATGCGTGCCATCAAACAAGGCATGATCCAGCAGCTTCTCACCGGCCGGGTACGATTGGTCGAATCAGAGAGGGCTGCAAATGTCTGACATTGAACAAGAGATTCGTGCCTGGCTTCACCAACAACAGGATTGGCTTCAGGAAGCGGTCGAGAAGCTGCTCGCTTCGAGCAGCTTGGAGGATTGCGACATCCAGGCCATCACCGAGCGTCTCAAGACCACATCCGGACAAAAGGTGACCACTCACCGCACATTCGAAGGTATTGGAACTACCTCTGCATCTTCGACCGAGGTACACCTCTTGGAAATCGGAGACATCTGCGGCATTGAGAATCTATGTCCGCAAAGTCCTCTCAAGTTCGGAGCTGGAAATCTTTCTGTAATCTATGGCCCCAATGGCTCTGGAAAAACTGGTTACGTTCGCATCCTCAAGCGAGCGTGTGGGAAACCCCGAGCGACAGAGCTCAAGGCCAACGTGTTCGAATTTCGACCTGAAAAGCAACAATGTCAGTTTCGCTACCGTTTGGCGGGAAGCGAGCAATTGACTACATGGCTGGCAAACGACACTCCGATACAGGACCTCCAAGCCGTAGATGTATTCGACGCTGATGCTGCCACCTTTTATATCAGCCAAGAGAAAGCAATCTCCTACACGCCACCGACCGTCACTTTGTTCGAGGCGTTGGCAACTGTGTGCGACCAAGTGAAAGCGAGACTTCAAGACGAACGGAATCGTCTGGTCAGCACACTCCCCAATTTGCCACCAGAATATCGGACTACTAAAGCTGGTAAAGTGTATGCTGTATTGAGACACGATCTCGACGAGCAAGAAATCCTGCGTCTAACACAATGGGACCAGGATAAAGAAGAAGAACTCAAGAAACTGACTGAACGTCTAACTGCGGACGACCCGGCAAAGCTCGCGCATTTAAAGCGTAAAACAAAGAGCCAACTCGACCAACTCGGAGTGCAGTTAAAAAACGCCGCAGTCGCTGTAGGACCGCAACAGGTGGAATCTCTTCGGAATGCCCGTAGGAATGCACATCACAAACGCAAGATTGCTACCGATGCCGCTAAATTGGGTAGTGCCGAACTGGATGGCATCGGGACCGGAACGTGGAACGCTCTATGGGAGGCCGCACGCATATATTCGCAAACGGCGTATCCAGGACGGGAGTATCCTGTTACAGAGAACGGTGCACGGTGCATTTTGTGTCATCAGGAATTGGCTCAAGAAGCACAGCATCGATTGCAGGAATTTGAAGCTTTTGTCCAAAGTACAGTAGAGACTGAAGCCAAGTCGGCTGAAAAAGCGTATAGTGGATTGCTGGAGAGCCTGCCTACACAATGGAATGACGAGGAAATCCGCACAAAGTGTCAGGCTGCCGGATTGACCGAGGAGGATTGGACCGAGAAAATCGGAGCCTTTTGGTCCAAATTGGGCAAGACCCGCAATGATCTCCTAAATGACGAGGCAGATGCAGAAGCTGTCGCTATAAAGGCACCAGATGAGCTTTTGACCCAAATAGCATGCCGTGCCGAATCGTTGGAGCACGACGCACTGCAAAATGATGAGGATACGAAGAACTTCGATCGGGAAAGGGCAATTCAAGAAAAGCTGAATCTGGAGGCTCTGCGCTGGACAGCACAGCAAGCTACTGCAATCCACCGCGAGATTGCTCGTCTAAAGATTATACGAAAGTATGAAAAATGGGAGAAATTAGCGAACTCACGCAATATATCCCTTGAGGCTAATCGTGTCGCCGAGAAGGTAATCACACAGGCGTACGTGGATCGTTTCAACCAGGAACTCAAGTTTCTGGGTGCATCGCGAATCAAGGTCGAGCTAATCAAAACCCAAACAATAAAAGGGCAAGCACTCCATGGGCTTCGCCTGAAGGGAGTCAAACTGACAACAGAGAACGCACCCGAGAAGATTCTGAGCGACGGAGAGCGTCGCGTCGTCTCTCTCGCGGCTTTTTTAGCCGATGTGGCAGAGAAGCCCCACGCGGCACCATTCATTTTCGACGATCCGATCTCGTCGCTGGATCAAGACTTCGAGTGGCAGGTGGCGACTCGTCTTGCGCAAATGGCGCAGAATCGTCAGGTCCTTGTGTTCACGCACCGGCTTTCTCTTTATGGTGCGATGGAGGAGGTCGCAAAGAAGATTGGCGAAGAATGGAAGAGAACAAATCTTCAACAACGCTGTATTGAATCGTTTTTCGGGACCGCAGGCCACCCAGCGGATGATGCTGTCTGGAATGTCAACACCAAGACGGGCAACAATATCCTATTGGCACGCCTTGACAAGGCGAAGAAGGCCGGCAAAACTGATGGCGCCGGTGCCTACCGGATCCAAGCACAAGCGATTTGCACTGATTTTCGAAAACTTCTGGAGCGAACAGTCGAAGATGACCTCCTGAATCAAATCGTACGGCGCCACCGAAGAAGCGTCACAACCGACAATAGACTTAAACCACTTGTAAGTATCAATCGAGAAGATTGCAGGTTGATAGATGATCTGATGACCAAGTATTCGTGCTACGAGCACAGTCAGTCGCAGGAAGCGCCGATCTTTCTGCCTGATGAGAAAGAACTGCGCGAGGACTTGGAGTCGCTGAAGGCATGGCGCGAAGAATTCAATAAGCGCCCCTCTCAGGACGTCGTATGACCAACGTATGATGAAATTCTATTTACCCGCTGCGTGCGGATAGGCGACCCAGCTTAGACATACGAATGTAAAAGTCAGTTTTGAGTAATCAGTTTTTTTACAGAACATTAGACTTTGAGTCTGTCGATGGTCAATACTATGCGAGATCAAAACCCCCTGGTTTCAACCACTATTCAGGACGAGCACTTTCCAGCTCTTTACCAGAACGCCAATCAAGCTTCACTTTCAGCGCAACAACGTTATCTCTGTTGTCAGAAGTTTCATATCGCCTGTCTTATCTTAGGTAGTTTTGGTGCTGCGCTTGCGACGATAGTTCCCGATGTATCTGACAGGTGGATTTACATTGTCTTGGCGATCATTCTTGTAATTGGTGTCATTCTAAATTTGGTATCTCGTGTACGTCGGTACGACAGGGTATGGTTTGACTGCCGTGCCATTGCTGAGTCCACAAAGACGGCTACGTGGCGGTATATTATGAAGGCTACGCCGTTCATGGATGACAGTAATGCTAACCAGTCTTTTGTTAAGCAACTTCAACGAATACGAGACGCGAGACCTTCAAGTTCAAAAGACTTGGCCCAAAGCTTAAATGCAAATGCTCAGGTCGTTCCCAGTTTTATGAATAAAATACGTGAGAAATCGTTGGACGAAAGGCGGGACCTGTATCTAAAAGCACGATTACGCGACCAAAAAAACTGGTATTCAGAAAACTCCAGATTCAATGCTGGAAAAGAAGATTGTTGGTTCGTTACGGTGACAATACTACAGGTTCTCGCTGTAGTCCTCGCGATCATCTGGGCTGCTTCCAAGAGCTTACCTGTAAACATCGTACCAGTGCTAATGACCTGTGCTGCTTCAGCTATCGCGTGGAGCAAGATGAAGCGCTACGGAGAGTTAGCACAGTCCTACTCACTTGCTGCTCAAGAACTAGGGGATCAGGAAGCGATATTCTCAAATGTTACAACAGAGAACGACCTTCTCACACTTGTGGAACAGGTCGAGGAAACTATTTCTCGCGAACATACCATGTGGTGCGCACGTCGAGAAGTAGTCTGACGACCTAACCCGATTAACTATTGGTCACCATGGTGTGGTAGATTCTGTCGTTCACTTCATTGCTATCAAAGATTCACGTTATACACTTACTAATAGCGTTGGATCTGGTAGCGCCACTGGGAAATCTAACATGACGGTAGGCCGAAGCCGCGAGATTTACGTCACGCAGACAAACATTCCGATACCCTGCTTTTTCCCATCAGTCTCCAGCGTCAAAACAAACCTGCATCCTGTTGACTATGTACAACTACTCAACGCGTTGGGTCACCCGCTCTTCTTAGTATCCGCCTATGACATCGCTAACTGTACCGCCGATCAGCGCGTATGCATGGATACCGCATTAAACGAATGCAGAAAAAGTGGCTCTGTAATCCTCATGGACAGCGGAAATTACGAAGGTTATTGGCTTAATGACGAAACCTGGCTTGTCGATAGATTCCACGAGGTTGCTGGTGTTAGCGAATACCAACTCTGTTTCTGTTATGATAACCGTCGGCCGTCATGTACGCCAGATTCTATTGCAGCAGAAGTTGTAGCCGATGTCATGCGAGATCAGCAACACGCCCTAGGTACCGTGGCTCCGATAGTCCATGGAGCCTCAGCACTATTTCCGGAAGCCGCCCGCATGACAGCGGAGCAACTTTATCCACTACTCTTGGCCGTCCCGGAACGTGAGCTAGGAGACGGCATTGTCGAGCGGACCCGGACGGTAAAGAAAATACGCGAGGCGCTTGATACATTGGGGGTATATTGCCCTCTTCATCTGCTCGGCACAGGTAATCCGCTTTCGATTATTGCCTACGCTTTGGCTGGCGCAGATAGCTTCGATGGTCTTGAGTGGTGTCAGACAGTTGTTGATCATCAATCAGGGAGATTGTTTCATTTCCAGCAGTGGGACTTAGTTCGGCATCAGACAGAGTGGGGCCGATGTCCCGTACTTCCCTATTTGCAGTCAGTATTGGCACACAATCTAGAATTCTATCGTGGATTTATGGCAGATCTTCATCTGGCAATACACGATGGAGATCCTGTATCATTGATGGAACAATACGCATCTAAAGAACATGTAGATCTATTACTTGAAGCCTGTGAAGGGCTAAAATAGCGTGCCCAAGAAAAGCTATTCTCTTCCAGCTATCGAATATGCGATCAAAGATGTGTATCATATCCTGGATAGGATTCCGCCCGTTCCATGGAACGATATCAGTGAAGACGACCTATGGAGCGAACTTGTTTACTGTATTCTTGGAAGTCGAGTGAGAATTGAAACTGTATTTGCTGCTGTAGAAAGAATGTATGATCTAAACTTGCTCTCAAGTCCACGTAGTGACTCGGAGTTTAATGAACTTGAACAAAAAACAGTCGCGGCTCTTTCTACAGGATATCCTTTTGTCCGCGGTAAAGCCAATCAGATTAGGATGGCAGCAGAACACATATATAAAACAAAAGGGTCTATTAAGGAGTATCTACGCAATACCAATGATGTTCGAAGTGCAAGACGCCTATTAGCAACTGAGGTAGCTGGATTAGGACCTAAGCAGTCTAGCTTATTCCTACGAAACATAGGTTTTACCAAATCCATTGCGGTATTGGACACACATGTTCTAACTTATCTGAGTTGGGTCGGTTATGTGGAATCCCCACTTAAGTCGGTATCGTCAATGGGAAAGTATGAATCACTGGAAGAGTCATTTATCAATCATTCCTACTCTTTGGGATGCTCGCCAGATCGATTCGATTTAGCTGTATGGGTTGTAATGAAAGTAGTAAGGGAGGAATCAGATAAATGGGGATAGTAACTCTAGTCTCTGGTGGACTAGACTCAACACTGATGAGTTTGATGGCACACGAGGAAGGTGTCGAGTTGTTCCCCCTCTTTGTCAATTATGGACAACTTGGAGCGAAAAAGGAATGGACAGCTTGTCAAAGATTACATGAACAGTTCGATTTACCTTCCGTGACAAATATGGATATGTCTGGTTTTGGAAAGTCAATTTCTAGCGGACTTACTGACAGCAGTCTACGCATAAACGAAGATGCTTTTTTACCGGGTCGTAATCTCTTATTTGTGCTTGCTGGAGCAGCCTATGCTTGCCAGACTCACGCCGGTAGCGTAGCACTTGGACTTTTGAATCCAGTCGATCATCTATTTCCAGATCAGACCAAGGAATTCGTGGAAGAAAGTGAGAGAATGATCGAGTTGGCGATGCAGAGGCGGATACGTGTACTTACACCACTTTTCGAATTCTCCAAAAAAGATATACTAGAGATGGCCAGTGAACGAGGTATAACACAGGCATATTCATGTCATTCTGGAAATGATGAACCTTGTGGTGAATGTATAGCATGCGTTGAGATCGCTAACGCAAAGAACTGGAGGTAGTAATGGCGGGCAGTGGAGGTGGAAGTGGTATGACTTATAGTGAATATCAAAAAGCTCAGCAACGTGCCAAACAGTCACTAAAAGAAGGCGAAGGAAAACGTAACATCTACATTGCCTTCGATTCCGATGATATAGATGAAGTCAACCTAGTTCGTGGTCAGGCTAAAAACGAAAACAGCAACCTAGAATTCAACGACTTCTCGTTGAAAAAACCGTTCGATAGTAAAGACGCTCAATATATAAAACGAGGCATACGAGAACGTATACGTCAGTCCTCAGTTACCGTCGTTTATCTAACTGAGAAAACCGCAAACAGTAAATGGGTAGACTGGGAAATACGTGAGAGTCTGTCCATGGGGAAAGGTGTCGTAGCAATGCACAAAGGTGACTCCCCGCCCAATCGTATTCCAAAGGCAATCTCAGACAACAAGATCCCTGTTGTGCCATGGAATCAAACCCAACTATCTAGAACCATAGATCAACAGTCCGAAAACCGATGAATGAACCAAGTGTCGGTCACAACCTGGTATGCGTAAACACCTGCTTGCAGTCTAGATGTAGAATTTGATTTATCAGCGTACTTGAAATCGGCTTTGATCCATACCCGACTCCAATCGAATGTAAATGAATCCTAGGACCGAAATGGAGTAGGTAGTTCTTACAAAACTAATGATACAAGTAGAATATGATTTCATTGACATCAATGATATCATTAGCTATATTGCATACAACCGAAAAGGAAATACCAAATGGCTAGTATGACTATTCGAAATCTTAGTGACGAGATAAAGCAGAGACTGCGCATCCAAGCAGCCGAGCATGGTCACTCAATGGAGGAGGAAGTCCGGGTAATCCTTCGAGTAGCACTGGCCATTAACAACCCTCGTATGAAATTGGCACAGTCCATACGCGCTCGTTTTGAGCCCTTGGGCGGTGTTGAGCTTGACATACCCCCCCGTGAGCCGATGCGCGATCCACCGGAATTAGGTTGAGTTCCTCCTGAATGATCCTTCTCGATACTAATGTCGTATCAGAACTGACGCGTCCCGCGCCTGATCCCTCCGTGATTTCTTGGCTTGATGCGCAAATCACTGAAGATGTATACCTCTCGGCTGTCACTGAAGCCGAGTTGCGCTTCGGCGTTGCAATTCTGCCCGCGGGTCTTCGGCGTGAAAGACTGGCATCTGAAGTCGAGAATATGCTTCGGGAAGATTTCGAGCGACGCATTCTTCCCTTTGACAGCGATGCCGCGCGTTTGCACGCAGTGATCGCTGCCGGTAGACGAGCTATAGGGATGCCGATCAGCTTCGCTGATTGCCAGTTGGCGGCAATCGCAAGATGCCATGGAGCGGCTGTAGCAACACGTAATGTCGGTGATTTTGAGCATTGTGGAATTGAAGTAATCAACCCATGGTTCGTTTAATTGCTTCATGAACTATTGTCGGAGTGAATCGGCTGTCATATCCTTATTACAACGCCTGAAAAACGGGATGCTATCCATCTCAGCAAGTCTGATGTCGGAGAGTGTAAACTCATGAGCAAAGTCGGCGAACAGGAGATCCTTACACAGCAGCGCGTTGTGGCATTTTTTGACGAGGTACTCGACTACGAGTATCTCGGCGATTGGAAGAACCGCCCCGACAACTGCAACGTAGAAAAGAATCTGGTCACCGTCTGGCTGAAACGTAATGGCCATGATGAAAAGATCATCGCCAGGACGCTTTTTGCTTTAAACCAGGCAACGGCACTCGGCGGTAGCAAGAAGCTTTACGACGCCAACCGGGAGTTGTATGGACTGCTGCGCTACGGCGTAAGGGTCCAGCCCGACGTGGGGGAGCAGATCCAGACCGTCTGGCTGATCGATTGGGAAAACCCTGCGAATAACGATTTCGCCATCGCCGTGGAGGTGACCATAATCGGCGAGAATACGCGGAGGCCCGATCTTGTCCTTTACGTCAATGGGATCGCCATAGGCGTGCTGGAACTGAAGCGCTCCACCGTGTCGGTAAGCGAGGGCATCCGGCAGAACCTCGACAGCCAGAAGAAGGAGTTCATCCAGCCATTCTTCACCACCGTGCAACTGGTCATGGCGGGCAACGAGACAGAGGGGCTTCGATACGGAGCAATAGAGACGCCTGAGAAATACTGGTTGCGCTGGAAGGAACAAGAACCCTCAAACACAGTCGGTGACAATCCTCTGCATCGCGAACTGGCTCAACTTTGCGACAAGAAGCGGCTGTTGGAGATCGTGCACGACTTCATCGTCTTTGACACGGGTAACAAGAAGACCTGCCGACACAACCAGTACTTCGGCGTACGAGCCGCCCGGGAGCGCGTAAACCGGCGCGAAGGAGGCATCATATGGCACACCCAGGGCAGCGGCAAGAGCCTGACCATGGTCTGGCTGGCGAAGTGGATACGCGAGAACGTAAGCGGCGGTCGCGTCCTTATCATCACAGATCGCACGGAACTGGACGAACAGATTGAAAAGGTATTCATGGGCGTCAGCGAAGACATCCACCGGACCAATTCCGGTGCCGATCTGGTCCATGTACTGAACACCACCAACGAGTGGTTGGTTTGCTCACTGATCCATAAATTCGGCGCGTCTGAAGAAGGCGATATCGAGGCGTTCTTTGACGACATCCGGAAACACCTTCCCGACAACTTCCATGCTAAAGGCGAAATATTCGTCTTCGTGGACGAGTGCCACCGTACGCAGTCCGGTAAGCTCCACGCGGCAATGACCTCGCTGCTACCGGAAGCCACGCTGATCGGGTTTACCGGTACCCCGTTGCTTAGAGATGACAAGCGGCGAAGCATCGAGACCTTTGGACCCTACATACATACCTACAAGTACGACGAAGCGGTGAACGACGGCGTGGTGCTGGACCTTCGATATGAGGCACGCGACATAGATCAGAACATCACCGCTCAGGATAAGGTTGATCTGTGGTTCGACGTCAAGACCAAGGGGCTGAGCGATGTGGCAAAGGCCCAGCTCAAGCGACGCTGGGGCACGATGCGGAGGGTGTTGAGTTCACAGGACCGTTTGGAAAAGATCGTCGCGGACATCCTGATCGATATGGAGACGCGTGACCGACTAAAGAGCGACCGGGGCAACGCTTTGCTCGTCTCGGACAGCATCTACTCGGCCTGTCGCATCTATGAGATGTTTCAGAACCATGGCCTGGAGGGGAAATGCGCCATTGTCACCTCCTATCGACCGGCCACCGCGGACTTAAAAGGGGAGGAGACTGGCGAAGGAGTCACGGAGAAACTGCTCAAGTACAAAGTCTACCGCAAGATGCTTGCGGATCACTTCAACGAACCTGAAGACTCGGCCATGCAAAAGGCCGACCGGTTCGAGCAGGAAGCAAAAAAGCGTTTCATCGAAAGTCCAGGGCAGATGAAACTCCTGATCGTGGTGGACAAGCTGCTGACCGGATTCGACGCGCCTCCCGCGACCTGCCTCTACATCGACAAGCATATGCAGGACCACGGGCTGTTCCAGGCGATCTGCCGTGTCAACCGTCTTGACGGCGAGGACAAGGAATACGGATACATTATTGACTACAAAGATCTCTTCAGATCGCTGGAACAGTCGATCAACGATTATACCGGCGCGGCCTTCGATGGCTACGATGCCGAAGATGTAAAGGGTCTGCTAAAGGATCGGCTTCAGCAAGGTCGCGAGCGGTTGGAGGAAGCAAGGGAAGCAATCAAGGCGCTAACGGAGCCTGTCGAACCGCCTCGTGATACGTCCGCCTATATCAAGTACTTCTGTGGACAGGAAAGCGGCGATGCCGAGCAGCTCAGGGAAAATGAACCCAAGCGGGTCGCGTTCTACAAATTGGTGGTCGCATACCTTCGCGCATATGCTAACCTGGCAAATGAAATGCAGGAAGCAGGCTATTCCGATACCGAGACTTGCAAGATCAGAGCCGAAGTGGACCACTACGAGAAGGCCCGGAAAGAGGTCAAGCTTAACAGCGGAGACTATGTCGATATGAAGATGTACGAGCCCGCTATGCGTCACCTGCTCGATACCTACATCCGTGCAGAGGCAAGTGAGCAGGTCTCCACGTTCGACGACATGACACTGGTACAACTGATCGTCCGGGATGGTGAAGATGCCGTCGATGCGCTACCTGAAACCATGCGAGAGGACAACGAAGCGGTAAGTTCGACCATTGAGAATAACGTCCGTCGACTGATCATCGATGAGACACCTGTCAATCCAAAGTACTATGAGAAGATGTCGCGATTGCTGGATGATCTGATTCGCCAACGCAAGCAGGAAGCGCTAGAATACAAGGAATACCTGGCTCAGATAGTTGAATTGGCACAAAAAGTACATAATCCGGCTTCCGATACCTCCGAGTCCTATCCTTCGACCATAAACACCTCGGCATTGAGATCTCTATACGACAATCTGGTTGGAGTTCAGGGCCTGAAAGTCGCACAACAAACGCCCGACTTCCCGTTTGAATCGACCGAGGATGTTACGGAGTCGAAAGCCTTATCATTGGATAAGACGATAAGGATTGCAAAAATGGATGACTGGCGGGGCAATACGATGAAAGAACGTAAGATTCGTAATGCAATTAAGTCCGAATTGGACGGAAACGATACACTCGTCGAGACGATTTTCGAAATTGCGAAGAACCAGAAGGAATACTGAGGTGAGTAGTAGACTCATCGAAGTAAGAGGAATTGTGGTCGAGATCGTTCGAAAGGACATCAAGAACCTTCACTTGGGAGTGTATCCACCAAACGGCAGAATCCGCGTAGCCGCACCGTTGCATCTCGATGACGACGCCATCCGGACAGCGGTGGTCTCACGTCTGGCATGGATTCGGAAGAAACAGGCCGAGTTCGAAAAGCAAGTCCGACAGTCTCAGCGTGAGTTCGTGTCGGGTGAAAGTCATTATTACCGGGGGCGTCGCTATCGGCTACAGGTGAGTGAGTTCGATGGTCCGCCTTGTGTCCGCCTGTTAAACAATACGAGAATGGAAATTCGTGTTCGCCCGTCTGCCGACCGAAACGAAAGGGAAGCTGTACTACACCGATGGTACCGTCGCCAACTTCGGAATCAGGTGTTGTCATTGAAGACCGAATGGGAGTCTAAAGTTGGAATAACTATAAACGAATTCCGTATCAAGAGGATGAAAACCCTCTGGGGCTCCTGCAACATCGAAGCGAAACGCATCTGGTTGAACCTGGAACTGGCTAAGAAACCTCCATCCTGCCTGCTGTACATCCTCGTGCACGAAATGGTCCACTTGATCGAACGTAGGCATAACGACCGGTTCAGAGAATTGATGGATTCACACCTGCCTCAATGGCGACTTTACCGCGACGAATTAAACAGTGCTCCTCTCGCGCATGAAGACTGGCAGTACTGATTATTTATAACACCGCACGTCCATTAAATCGCCAATCCTTTTGGCTACTCCCCACCATGACCGTCATCACCGCGACCACCCGGCTTTCCCGCGAACTCCGCCAGGAATACGACCAGGAACAGCAGACGGCGGGCCTTTCCTGCTGGCCGGCGGCGCATATCCTGCCCTTGTCGGCCTGGCTGCAGGATCTGTGGAATACGTGGTTGTTTTCCGACCACGGGGCAGCCACATCAGACCGGCTGCTCTGGCCGGCCGAAGAACGGGTGATCTGGGAAGAGATCATTCGTTCGCAGACGGGCAACACGCTGCTGGACGTCCCCGCGACGGCCGAGGCAGCACTAAAATCCTGGGGCCTTGTCTGCGACTGGAACCTGTCGCTCGACGCGCCGGAGTGGAAGGATTCCGCGGATCCCGCGGCCTTCCAGGCGTGGGCCCGGGAGTTCCGAAGTCGCTGCCGCGAGAACGGCTGGTTCTCGAACGCGGAACTGCCCTCGATGCTCGCGGGCCTCATCGAAGGAGGAGAAGTCCCTGTCCCCGAAGAAGTCGAGTTCGCGGGGTTCCATGAACGGACGCCTGGCCAGCAACGGCTTGCCGGCGCCCTGGTCCGGCGCGGGGTGGATGTGCGGGATCGCGAACACCCGGATGCCGTGGGCGACGGCGTACGCGTGGGCCTGCCTGACGCCAGCCGAGAAATCCGCGCCGCCGCCGAATGGGCGCGCCGCACCCTGGAAAACGAGCCAGACGCCTCGTCCCCTGCGTTTCAGATCGGTGTCGTCGATCCCGACCTGGAGCAGCACCGCAGCGAGGTCGAGCGCGTCTTCGGTGCGGTGTTCCATCCCCGCACCCGGCTCCGGCCAGAATTGGACCCCAATCGGCTCTTCAACATCTCCCTCGGGCTTCCCGCCGACGAATACCCGCTTGTCAATACGGCGTTCCTGATCCTGGAGACGGATCCCCTGGACATCCCGATCGAGCTGGCCAGCCGGATATTGCGATCGCCGTTCCTGCACGGTTCCGAGGCGGAGATGACGAGCCGCGCCCTGCTGGACGTAACCCTGCGATCTCGGCGACAGACCCATGTTTCCCTGTGGGACATCATCGGCCTCGCACGAAATGAGGACACCGCCCACCACTGTCCCGAACTTGTCGCCCGCTTCGGGCCGTGGACGGACCGGTACAGGACCCTGCAGGCCCCGCGCATGCCGAGCGACTGGGCGCCGGTCCTCTCGGATTATCTCGGGGACCTCGGATGGCCGGGCGACCGGGCACTCGACAGTATCGAGTACCAGACCCTGGAAGTCTGGAGAGAGTTGCTTGCCGAACTCTCGAAACTGGATAGCGTCTCGGGGCCCGTTCCACTCGGTGCGGCGACAGGCATCCTGCGAGACCTCGCGTCATCCCGGCTGTTTCAACCGGAGTCGGCGCGCGCGCCGGTCCAGGTTCTGGGCCTGCTTGAAACCGCCGGCCTCCATTTCGACAGGCTCTGGATCATGGGCATGCACGACGGCGCCTGGCCGGCGGTCCGCCGGCCCGATCCGTTCCTTCCCCTTCGCCTGCAGCGCCGTTTCGAGCTGCCCGGGTCGTCCCCGGCGCGGGAACTGGACTATCACCGTATGCTCACCGGCCGCCTGCTTTCGAGCGCGCCGTCGATTGTCGTCAGCTATCCCGAGCGGGAAGAGGATGCGGATCTCAGGGTCAGTCCCCTTTTCATTTCGTTGCCGGAAAAGTCTGTCGCCGACCTGGGACTCCTCGCGTCGCCCGGTTACGCGGAACAGCTCCAGGACGCTGCCAGCGTGGAGACCCTACACGACCATCGCGGCCCGCCGTGCGGCGATGCGGCGCTTACCGGCGGGACCTACCTGTTCACGCTCCAGGCGGCCTGTCCCTTCAAGGCCTTTGCCGAACTGCGTCTTGGCGCCAGGGCGCCGGACGAGGCGGCGCCGGGACTGGACGCGCTAGACCGGGGGAACCTGGTTCACCGCATTCTCGAGCGCGTGTGGGAACAACTGCAATCGCACGACGGGCTGCTTTCCCAGACGGAGGACGAACTGGAGATCCTCGTGCGCTTGCGCGTCAGTACCGAGATCCTGAATCAACTGGGCGACCGGGCGCTACGCAATCCCCGTTTCGTTGAAATCGAGCAGGCCCGGCTCGAAGGCATCATCGGGAACTGGTTGCAACTGGAAATGGAGCGATCGCCCTTCACGGTGCTCGAGCAGGAGAAGTGGCAACGCGCCACGGTGGGCGGCATCGAGGTGAGCATCCGGGCCGACCGGGTGGACCGCCTCGAGAACGAGGAAATCGTCATTATCGACTACAAGACGGGGGCGTGCAGTCCGTCCGGCTGGGAGGGACCCCGGCCGGATGAGCCCCAATTGCCCATCTATGCCGTGGCCACGGACGATCACGTAGCGGGCGTGGTCTTCGGCAGGATTACGGCCGGGAAAGTGGAATTCCGGGGCCTGGCCAAGTCCACGGAAATCGTTCCCGGGCGCGGTGTCAAAGCGCCCGACGACGAGGCGTCGCTGGCGGACACGATCGAAGCGTGGGGAGAGGTCCTGGACAAGCTCGGCCGCGACTACAGATTGGGCCTGGCGGCGGTCGATCCCAAGAACCCGCACCAGACCTGCAGGTATTGCGCGCTGCCGTCCCTGTGCCGAATAAGCCAGGGCACCGTCGAACTGGAGGATGGCGATGACTGACCTCATGCCGGACTGGGAACAGCGTCTGCGGGCGCTCGACCCCACCCGGTCCTTCATCGTGCAGGCGCCCGCGGGGTCCGGGAAGACCGAGTTGCTGATCCGGCGGTTCCTGACCCTGCTTGCCCGGGTGGACCGGCCCGAGGCCGTCGTCGCCATTACCTTTACGCGAAAGGCGGCCGCCGAAATGCGCCACCGGATCATCGCCGCCCTGCAGCGCGCCGCCGGGTCACAGCCCTCGACCCCCCATGAAAAGCACACCTGGCAGATCGCCCGGGACGCCCTGGAACGAAACAACAGGTTGAACTGGCACCTGGCCGAACACCCGTCGCGTCTTCGGATCCAGACCATCGACTCCCTTTGCGCCATGCTGGTCCGGCAGATGCCCTGGGTTTCCCGCATGGGCGCGGCGCGGCAGCCCATCGACGATGCCGGGTATCTGTATGACCGCGCGGCCCGCCTGACGGTTGCCTCCCTGGATACGGAGGAAACGCCCGACAATGTGTCTGAAGCGCTGTCCAAACTGCTGGCGCACCTGGACAATTACGTCGGAAGGATCGAGCGGTTGTTGAGCATCATGCTGGGGAGCCGGGACCAGTGGATGCGGCATGTGGCCGGTGAGAGGGCGCCCGGGCCCGATCCGGCACCTGGGTCCGTAACAGCGCCCGGGCCAGATAAGGTGCCCAACCCGGACCCGGCACCCAACCCCGACGCGCTGCGGGCCGAACTAGAGGCTACGATCCGGCGGGTTGTCGAAGGCGCTTTGCAGGCGGCCGATGCGGCATTCCCCGCGGGGTACCGTGCAGAGGCCGTGGAACTCGCCCGCTTCGCGGCCGGTAATCTTCGGAACGAAATCCTTGCAGACGGCCAGACGACCGGCCAGACGACCGCCCTGGACACCTGTTTCAATCTCCAGTCCTTCCCCGATGCCTCGGCAGATTCGCTGCCTGCCTGGCTGGGACTCGCCGAGATGTTCCTTACCGCGCAGGGGTCAAGGCGAAAGAGTGTCACGAAGAGACAGGGATTTCCCGCAGACGCTGCCGGACGCGACGCCAAAGCACGGCTTGCCGACATCGAACTGGACGACGACGCCATCGCTTCATTGCACGCGTTACGTTCCCTGCCCCTGCCGCGTTTCGAGGAGACACAGTGGGAAATCCTGAACGCCCTGATGCTCCTGTTGCCGCTGGCCGTCGACCAACTGCGGCGGGTGTTCCAGGAAGAAGGGTGCGTGGATTTCACGGAGATCGCGATCGGAGCGCGAACCGCCCTGGGGACGGACTCGGCGCCGACCGACCTGGCCCATGCGCTCGACTGCCAGATCCGGCATCTGCTGATCGACGAGTTCCAAGACACGTCCCAGAGCCAGTATGACCTGCTCTGCCGGCTCATCAGGGACTGGCAGCCCGGAGATGGCCGGACGCTGTTCCTGGTCGGCGATCCGATGCAGTCGATCTACGGCTTCCGCGAGGCGGAGGTGGGACTCTTCCTGCAGGCCCGGAAGAACGGGATCGGCGCCATCGAACTGACCCCCCTCACGCTGTCGGTCAATTTCCGTTCCTTCCCGGCCATCGTGGGATGGGTGAACGGCGCGTTGGGCGAGGCGTTCCCCGACACCGAGGACGTACTCACCGGAGCGGTGACGTACAAACCCGCCGAGGCATTCAAGGACACAAATCCCGACAGTGCCGTACGCGTACATCCGTTCCTGGGAGCGGATCACGAAGCCGAGGCCGAACGTGTCGTCGAGATCATCGACGAGACCCATGCGAAGTGGCCGGAGGAGACCATCACCGTGCTGGTCCTGGCCCGCAATCACCTCTTCGGTATCGTCTCCGCACTCCACCGGAACGGGAGGAAGTTCCGCGCCGTGGAGATCGACGCTCTGGGCGAGCGTCCGGTGGTGCAGGACCTGGTGGCGCTCACCCAGGCCCTCGTGCACACGGGCAACCGCCTGGCCTGGCTGTCGATCCTGCGGGCGCCATGGTGCGGACTCACGCTCGCGGATCTCGAGGCGCTGGCCGGCGGCGAAAACCCGCGGGCCGTCTGGGATCTGCTTCGGGACCCCGATCGGCAGGAAGGGCTGTCTCCCGACGGCCGGGCGCGCATTGGCCGCATGATTCCCGTCCTCGGCGACGCGTTCGAGAAGCGGGGCAGGCTGCCCCTGCGCAGGCTGGTGGAAGGCGTCTGGACCGCGCTGGGCGGTCCGGCCTGCCTGGAGAACAGGACGGAGCTCGAAGACGCCGCGGCCTACCTGGATCTCCTGGAAAAAGTGCAGGACGGCTTGGGCATCCCGAACGAGAGGAAGTTCGCCGAAGACGTCAGCCGCCTTTTCGCGGGGGCCGACGTTGAAGCCAGCGCGAACCTGCAGTTGATGACGATCCACAAGGCCAAGGGGCTGGAGTTCGACACGGTGATTCTACCGGGCCTGGGCCGCCGCACGCGACCGGAAGAGCAGCAGTTGCTGTTGTGGCGCGAGTACATGGAAGGCGATAAATCCCGCCTGCTGCTGGCGCCGATACCCGGCGTCGGCGGAGACAGGGATCCCCTGTACGGGAGTCTGCAGGGCATGAACGCCAAGAAACGGGCGCATGAACGAACCCGCCTTCTGTACGTGGCGACGACGCGGGCCCGTAAGTGCCTGCATCTGCTGGGACACACCAACCTGGATTCCGATGATGAGTCCATAAAGGCCCCCGATCCCCGTACTTTATTAGCGGAAGTATGGAACACGATCGAACCGGAATTCGAGGCGGCGTGGAACGCGCGCAGAGAGACGGAGCATCAAACGGATCAATCAGAGCATGAGGAAGAAGACGATGCAGTAGACGAAAAGCTCCGCGGCGTCCCGCTCAGGCGCCTGCCCGCGGACTGGAATCCCCTGCCCCTGCCCGAAGATATCGATCTGGATCCGCGGCATCAGCCGGTCGAGACTAGAGACTCCGAGACACACCATCCAACCTTCGAATGGGCGAGTGAACTTCAGCGGCGCGTGGGGATCGTCGTGCACGAGATGCTCCGGCGGATGCGTGTACCGGATCGCATGGACTTCAGCGAGGAGATCATCCATACCGCGCTCAGGCGGGAGGGACTGGACGGCGACAAACTCGACGAGGCGGTCTTCCGTACGGTATCGGCCCTGACGAATACCATCGACGACAAGCGCGGCCGATGGATCCTGTCGCGTCACGAAAGCGATGAGAGGGAGTTCAGGCTATCGACGATGGTAGAGGGCAGGTTCCGGCAGTCCATCCTGGACCGGACCTTCGTGGACAACGGCAGGCGCTGGATCATCGATTACAAAACGAGCGCCCATACAGGAGGAGACCTGGAAGGATTCCTCGACAACGAACGAGAGCGATACCGCGACCAGTTGAAACGCTACGCGAGCCTGATCCGGACCATGGATTCCCGGCCCATTACCCTCGGGCTGTATTTCCCGTTGCTGCAGGGCTGGAGGGAGTGGGGGGATGAGGGGGATGAGAGGTGAATACCGTTGGCGGCGGTATACAGAGATTGATAACTGAGCTGGTTCAGTGGATATTTACAGTGCACCTTGGATGGAACGACTAGTACATCTAACCAGGTATTGGGTGCGCTGCGCTCTGAACACCGATTATTTACGAGAAATCTAATACAAAGTCGACTAAGCCCTTGAGATGACTGATCGACTAAGTCCTTGAGGTAACCAATGGAAGTAAAAGAAGCGATAAGGACTGCTCTGAACTACGTTTCAGATATATATTCGGCTGAGAATGTATCTCATATTGGCCTAGAAGAAGTTGAATATGATGAGCTGAATTCTCAGTGGAACGTGACTGTTGGATTTGCGCGTAGTTGGGATTTCCCCCCTAAAAGTTTGATCGGCACTTTCGCAGATATGTCCGAAAGACCCTCAGGTAGAACTTACAAGACCGTGGTAGTGCGTGACTGTGATGGGCAGGTTACTGCAATCAAGATAAGAGAAGTAGGGGTTCATGAATAGTGTGCTTGTTGATACGAGCCTGCTGGTTCTTCTGGTTGTAGGCGCTACAGACAGGAACATAATCCGCAAACACAAACGTACAAAATCGTTCATACCTCGTGACTACGACGAACTAACGAGTCGGCTAGCGACATTTCGTGAGTTTTGGGTAACTTCTCATAGTTTGGCAGAGACTTCGAATCTTTTGAAGCAAACAGACCGCGTAAAGGCGCGGGCTTTGCTTCATTGCCTGGCCACATATTGCGGGAACGCCCACGAATCGCATGTTAACAAAGAGTTGATATTTGGGTTTCCAAACTACCTGAGATTCGGTGTCACCGATTCCGGCTTTATACAAACTTCAGAGCAAGTCTCATTGTCAATAACGGCGGATCTTGAACTCTACCTTGCCATTAGTGAACGTGGAATGAATGTGATAAACTTCAATCACTTCCGGGAATCTTACCTGACGGCGCGTTAGTTAGTCGTCATAAGACCGCCAGCACCCCCAACCCACAAAAGGACTCCCCATGAACCCCATCGACTTGGGATCACGCCGCGAACTGTTTGTAGACTCCTACCTGATCGACAGCCTTTCACGCGCCACGCTTCACCTCCACGAGCCGGTCCGGAAGGAGACGGTCTTCCGCGTCATTGAACCGCTGGAGAACGCCTGTACGGGGTGCTACAACCTGGTACAGGCCGACGGCAAGATCATGGTGTATTACCGCGGCTACCATCCCACGGGTAAACACGAGGATTTGCCCGAGGGTTGGGCGCAAACGCAGACGGCGAACCTGCTGGTCAGCGACGACGGCATCCATTTCGAGCGGCCCGGCCTGGGTCTGGTGGAGGCGGAGGGGTCGACGGACAACAATATCCTCATCCGGGGCTCCGAGGCCCACAACTTCTGCGTCTTCCTGGACGGCAATCCGGCGGCGGCGCCTGATCAGCGTTTCAAGGCCGTCGGTGGCGAAGGCAGGGACAGTCTCTTCGGCTTTACTTCTTCCGACGGGCTGACCTGGAAACCGGTACAGGACGGCCCCCTCGCCATCACAGGCGCCTTCGATTCGGTGAACGTGCCCATGTGGGATGGCCATGCGGGGTGCTACCGCATCTTCAGCCGGTACTTCGAACAGACGGGGGACGTCGGCGTCGGGGTCCGCGCCATTCAGAGCTGCATCTCGGACGATTTCATCAACTGGACCACGCCTGAACACCACGTGTACGGCGAGGGCGTCCCCTTCGAGCATTTCTACACCAACGCCACCACGCTCTGCCCAGGCGCGGAACACATCCTGCTTTCCTTCCCCATGCGGTTCGTGCCGGAACGGACGAAAGACATCGAGGGCATGGATTACCCGGGCGGAGGGGTCTCCGACGCGGTGTTCATGTCGAGCCGGGACGGCGTCCACTGGGACCGGACCTTCATGGACGCCTGGCTGCGCCCGGGTCCGGAGAAGCGCAACTGGACGCACCGCAACCAGACGCCGGCCGCGGGGATCATACCGACCGCGCCGGACGAATGGTCGATGTACGTAGCCGAACACTACGGCTGGGACACGAACGGCGTGCGCCGGGTGACCGTCCGCCCCCATGGCTTCGCATCCGTCCGTGCGGGATATCACGGCGGCGAACTGGTCACCAAACCCCTGACCTTTACGGGTTCGACGCTCTTTCTCAACTACGCGACGTCGGCCGTGGGCAGTGTGTCCGTGGAGATCCAGGATATGGAGGGCCGCGCCCTGGAAGGTTTCGCCGCATCCGACCTGGATCCGCTGTTCGGTGACGACCTCGACGCCCCGGTCGCCTGGAAGGGATCCGGCGACCTGTCCCGCCTCAACGGCGTGCCGGTCCGCCTGCGCTTCGTACTGGCGGACGCCGATATCTTCTCTATCCGGTTCGGAGATTCTTGAGGTGGGCGATGCCCTCGGAAAGTAAAAGAGGGCGTCGGCAAGGAACTACTGCCGTTCTTCACCTGCAGGCTGCGCTTACGCGCTCACGGGGATTGCCGCGCTTTCCCTCTCAGCTTCCGGTAGACCACCGGGGTCAGGGAGATGGCAATCAGCAGGGCGAGGGCGATGCCCAGGTTGGTGAACGCCGAGGAGCGGAGGGCGGCGCGGGCGATCTCATCCAGTTCGGCGCCGGCCATGTAGACCTGCATCAGGGACGCCGCCGTGTAGACGTAGATGAACGTCGCGGGCGTGATGCCGATCGCGGTTCCCAGCATGTAGTGCAGTTTTCGAATGCCGGAGAGCCCGGCGGCGAAGTTGAGGAGGTTGAAGGGGATGACCGGGATCAGCCGGAGCTGGAGCATGCGCAGGAAGCCCTGGTTCCGCAGTTGCCGGTCGATCCGGTCGAAGGGACCCCTGATGTGGCGTGATATGAAATCGCGGCCCAGGTACCGGGCCAGATCGAAGGCGAGGTTGGCGCCAAGATTCGCGCCGATCAGCACGTAGAGCGTGCCGTACATGACGCCGAAGGTGAACCCCGAGAAGAAGGTCAGGATCACCATCGGCACCCCCAGCACCGTGAGGACTACGTAGAGGCCGATGAACACCAGGGGCGCCCACCAGAACCCCTTGATGGATTCGAAGAACCCCTCCATCGCAAGAGGCTGGAGATACTCGCCCAGGGGCGTGAAGGAATAGGCCAGAAAGCCGGAAAAGGCGACCGCCAGCAGGACGGCCAGCCTGGCGACCGGCCTTGATCGGCCGTCTACCTGCCTGTCTTCTTCACCGTTTTCTAACTGGCGCACGGGTGGTACTGTTTCGTCATGGATTCAATCCGTTTCAGGTTTTCCTTAACGCTTACAGGTGATCCCTAACGCTGCTCGTTGATCCCCCAGTCATAGTGCAGGTAATCGACGTCCACGTCTTTCTGCCTCAACAAGGCGCGGGCCGCGTCGTCCGGGACGTAGGGGGCAATGAAGTCCAGGCGCTCCCGCCGGTTCTTCCCGAAGTCGTCCTTGTACCAGTCCATGATCGGTGAGAGCCACACGGTCCGGTTTCCCGGATCGGCACGGAACTTACTGGGATCGGCGAAGAAAACAAGGGTATTCGCCCGCAACTGACGCGCCATGTCTTCCGCCGTGAACGCTTCCGTCATCAGCGGCGGGCATCCTATGGAGGCGCACACGAGGGCGAAGTGGACCAGGGGTTCGTCCATCTTGCGCAGGATCTCGTGCTCGATGTCGTCCAGCGAGTAGTCCGTTCCGCTGATGTTGATCTTGTAGTCCTTCCAGATGCTGTACCCGAGCAGGCTGACGTGGTTCTTGATGCTGCTGGTCGGATAGAAGTGCAGCATGCCCCTTATGGTCAGCGCGTTGTAGGCATTGATCCAGAAGGCGAACACCTCGTTCCGGTCCCTGAGCCCGTCGGGATCCACGCCTTTGAGCATATCCAGGTAGCCGTCGAGCGTACCCACGTCCCGGGCTTTCCAGGTTCGGTAGTCGATCATGCCCCTGTCGTCGACGTATTTCTTAAGCAACCCGTCGTACACGGAGTGGTCCACCCGGCCACCTCCCTGTGGTTCCGCGGTTCCCGGAAAGAGGAGCGCCTGCGGAACGATCATCGACAGCGTGACGATCAGCGCGATATTCCATCTTGTAATCCGTGGGATATTCCATCTGGTTATCCGCATCTCCTGCGCCCCCTAATTCCCTTGCCTTGCGTGCGTTTTCGTGCTATCTTAAATTAACTGCCGCGGACCGATTGCGGGCCGGCCCCACCCTTCCAAGGCGGAATGAAATCATGGAAACCAAATCACGCTTCAACGTCATCTACATCCTCGCCGCGTTCCTGATCGTGGCCGGCCTGGTTTCCGCCATTCTGGCTGACAGGGACGGGTCTGAAATGCCCGTTGTGTTTACTTCCGACGGAACGCTGTCTACGGAAGCCTACTCGGTCGACCTGGGGTTCGCCCTGAAGGATGCCGACGAGAATGAATTCACCATCGCGCAGTTCGGGGGTCAGGTCCGGGTCATCAATTTCTGGGCCACCTGGTGTCCTCCCTGCCGTGACGAGATCCCCGACTTCCAGGCGTTCCATGAAGCATACGGCGATCGGGGCGTCAAGATCATCGGCATCGCCCTCGACGACGAAGGCGCCGAAGTCGTGCAGCCCTTCGTCGAAGAAATAAACATGACCTACCTTTCCCTCATCGACACCAGTCAGATGGCCGCCGCGAAGTTCGGCGGGGTCTATGGCATCCCGACCACGTTCATCATCGACCGGGACGGCAGGGTCCGTAAGAAACACGTAGGCTACATGTCATACGAAAACCTTGAGGCCGCCGTCATGCCCCTGCTGGAGGAATAGACTGCTTTCGGCTGTGAGGGGATTCGCTTCACCTCGCCGCCATCCGCCCACGATAGATTTTAACTCCGACGCGCCGCGCAGTTTCTCCTCTGACGTGATTCGCTTCACCCCTCCGGGCCGCGTAGTTTCTTCAGGGTCTCAGCCAGTTCACGTCCCAGTGCCTCCACGGCAGCCTGCCGCTTCTCGTCCTTTAACTGTCCGTCATCGTTAAACGCCCCGAAAGCATTTGGCACCGCCAACTGGTCCGGCAGGACCAGCACGCGTATGTTGCTTAGTATAGACCGGACGTGCACCAGTCCCCGGAGACCGCCCAGCGATCCCGGCGACGCGCTCATCAGGGCAGCGGTCTTGTGCCTGAATACCGCCAGCCTCTCCTCTCCGGCCGCGGGCCGCGACGCCCAGTCGATCGTGTTCTTGAGGAGCGGCGTGATCGAACTGTTGTATTCCGGCGCGGCGATCAGCAGGCCCTGGCAGGCCATCATCAGGGCTTTGAACCGCACGGCATGCTCCGGGATGCCTTCCCGCTCCTCCAGGTCGCCGTCGTACAGCGGCATGGGATAGTCCCGCAGATCGACCAGGTCGACCACGGCGCCGGCTTCTTCCGCTCCCCGGGCGGCGATGCGGACCAGTTTCTTATTGAACGATCCGGTCCGCGCACTGCCCGCAAAGGCAAGTATTCTGGGCACGTAGCCCATGTTCATAACGCTTTCTTCATTCACGCACTTTGCTTTTTCATTACGCGCTGCATGAACCGTTTCAAACCCGTCCGGCACCATCCTGCAGCGTAACCCGAACTGTTTGAAAAGTCGCGTCTGGACTCTTAAATGTCAAGGGATGTTTGCCCGCTGTGCGGCACTTCGCCGATCACCCGGATCACCTCTTCCCGCACGGCCTTTACCGGCTGTTGAACGCTTGAGAAACACCTTGACGGGAGGGGCTCATTTAACTATGATTCCACATCGTAAGATCAACTGCCAAACACGGCCGCGAGAAGCCTGGCAGCGGCCGGAATACCCGCAGCATCCCCGAGCGTAATGCCGGTTTCCCCGGACCGGCCGGAAGCCGGCCGATCCAGTCTTGCCCATGACCCGACCCGCCGGAACCCTCACGCCCGCCATGGCGCAGTACGCGAGGATGAAGGATCAGCACAAGGACGCGATTCTATTCTTTCGCATGGGGGATTTCTATGAGACCTTCGGCGACGACGCCCGGCTGATCTCGCGCGTCCTGGGCATTACGCTCACCGCGCGTAATTCGGGTTCGGGCGGCGGGGACAAGACGCCGCTGGCCGGCGTGCCCTACCATGCGGTGGAGAAGTACATCGCCGAACTCGTCGGGTCCGGATACAAGGTGGCGGTCTGCGAACAGGTCGAAGACCCGAAGAAGGCCCGCGGCGTGGTCAAGCGGGACGTGGTGGAAGTCGTTACGCCGGGCACGTCGATGCTGGCGCAGACCCTCGATCCCGGCGAGAACAACTACATGGTCGCGCTGACCTTCGACCAGGACGTATACGGCCTGGCCTTTCTCGATCTCTCCACCGGCGAGTTCCGCGCGGCGGAGCTCGACGAGGACGACCTGCTCAGCGAACTCAACCGCCTGGATCCCACCGAGGCGATCGTATCCTACGACCGGGCGGAGCAAGCCGGGGCCCTCCTCGAACCCCATTTCCCCGACATCGCGATCAGCCGCCTGGAAGAATGGGCCTTTTCCTACGACCACGCGCTTCAGATCCTGCTCGACCATTTCGAAGTGTTGACGCTCAAGGGCTTCGGGTGCGACGAAATGACCGCCGGCGTCGCCGCGGCGGGCGGCATGCTGGTCTACCTGCGGGAAACCCAGAAGAACCACCTGGCCCACCTGAGGACGATGGCCCGGTACGACGTGTCGGACTCGATGCTGATGGACACGTCGACCCAGCGCAACCTGGAGCTGATCACCTCCCTGCGGGACGGGGGCCGGGAAGGCACGCTCCTTTCCGTGATGGACCGGACCTACACCCCCATGGGTGCGCGTTTCATGCGCCAGGCTATCACGCGGCCGCTGGTTTCCGTCGAAACCGTTCTGTCCCGTCAGCACGCGGTGGCCGAACTCTACGAAGCTCACGAGACGCGGGACGGGTTTGCCGGCCATCTGAAGTCGATGGGAGACATGGAGCGGCTGGCCGCCCGCGTCGGGTCGGAGCGTGCGAATGCCCGCGACCTGATCGCGTTGAAGCAGGCCCTGCACGAGATCCCGGTGATCAAGAAGACGCTCGCAGGCCTGAAGGCCGGGTTGGCGGCCGGCCTTCGCGACGGACTGTGCGATCTGAAAACCCTGGCAGAAAAACTGGACCGGGCCCTGGTGGACGACCCGCCCCTGTCGCTGACCGAAGGCGGACTCATCCGCGCGGGATACAACAAGGACCTGGACGACCTGCGCGTGATCAGTTCGGGCGGCAAGCGCTGGATCGCCGAACTGCAGCAGAAGGAACGGGAGCGCACGGGGATACAGTCTCTCAAGGTCGACTACAACCGGGTCTTCGGGTATTACATCGAGGTCACGAAACCGAACCTGCACCGGCTGGAAGGCGAATATATCCGCAAGCAGACCATGCGCAACGCGGAGCGGTTCATCACGCCGGAACTGAAAGAATATGAAGAGAAGATCCTGGGCGCCGAGGAGAAGATCGGAGAGCTGGAATACGCCCTCTTCCTCGCATTGCGGGAAGAAGTGGCCGCGAGCCTGGAGGACATCCAGGGCAACGCCCGGGCGATCGCCCAGTTCGACTTCCTGACCGCGCTGGCCGAACTGGCCGTCCAGAACGACTACGTGGCGCCAGAGATCGACGACGGATCGGTCCTGGAGATCAACGACGGACGCCACCCTGTGGTGGAGCAACTGCTGCAGGGCGAACCCTTCGTGCCCAACGATACGCGCCTCGATACCCGGACCAAGCAGATCGCCCTGATCACCGGGCCGAACATGGCCGGGAAGAGCACCTATCTCCGCCAGGTGGGCCTCACAGTCCTCATGGCCCAGGTCGGTTCCTTCGTACCGGCCAGATCCGCGCGGATCGGCATCGTGGACCGCATCTTTACGCGCGTGGGCGCCTCCGACAACCTGGCCCGGGGCGAGAGCACCTTTCTCGTCGAGATGAACGAGACTGCGAACATCCTCAACAACGCGACGCCGGACAGTCTCGTCCTCCTCGACGAGATCGGCCGGGGCACGAGCACGTACGACGGACTGAGCATCGCCTGGGCGGTCACGGAGTACCTTCACAATACGCCCGGGCGGACCGCCAAGACGCTCTTCGCCACGCACTACCACGAACTGATCGAACTGGCGTCGTCCCTGGACCGCATCGCCAACTTCAACGTGGCCATCCGCGAACAGGCCGATCAGATCGTATTCCTGCGCAAGGTGATGCCCGGCGGGAGCGACCGGAGTTACGGGATCCAGGTGGCGCGCATGGCCGGACTGCCGCGCAGCGTGATCGAACGGGCCCGGGTCATCCTGGCCAACCTGGAGGACGAGGAAACCGCGCCGGACGGACTGGGCGGCCTGGACGGCGAGGATGGCGAGTCCGGTACGGCCGGGACGCCACACCACGGAAAACCGAAGGTGGAAGGCGGTGACTACCAGCTCAGCCTGTTCGTGCCGGCGGACCATCCGGTCGTCGAGGATATCAAGGAGCTGGACCTGGATCTCATGACCCCGGTCGAAGCCATGAACGCCCTCTACCGGCTCCAGCAGAAGGCCGCCGGGTCTGACGGGAACAGTAAATAGACGTGTTTAGCGGTAAGTAGCCGCGTTTTGAAGGAAGTAGCCGCGTCCAGCGAAAGTAGCGACGTTCAGAGAGAAGCAGCCATGTCCATCATTTCCTCCGCCATGCTGGTCAACGCCGCCGGCGACATCCTCGTCAACCTGCGCGACAACGACCCCCGCATCATCTTCCCGAACCAGTGGAGCCTCATCGGCGGCCACGTGGAAGCTGGCGAAAGTCCCGGAGAAGGGCTCGTCCGCGAGGTGGCGGAGGAGATCGGCTACCAGGTGACCGAATATCATCCCCTGGCGACCTTCTTCGACGGCGAGGGCACGCGGCACCTCTATCTCGTCCCGATCGAAGTGTCCATCGACGACCTGGTGCTGGGCGAAGGCCAGGCCATCCGGTTCATCGACCCCTCCCGGGCACTCGACGAACTGGACCTTTGCATCACCGGCCGGCGGTGCATCGAGGTCTACCTGCGCCACCTGGAATTCCAGGATTACGTCCGCACGCGGGCGTAAGCGCCTCTCGCCCTAAGCCTTCCGCAGTCCCCACGACCTGACCATGTAGTAGATGACCGGGATGACCACGAGGGTCAGTACCGTGGATGTCACCATGCCGCCGAACATGGGCGCGGCGATGCGCTGCATGACTTCCGAACCCGTGCCGGTCCCCCACATGATGGGCGCCAGTCCGGCCATGGTGGCCGCGACTGTCATCATCTTGGGGCGCACCCGTTCCACGGCCCCGTGCATGACCACCTCGTAGAGATCCTTGCGGGTGTTGAGCGCGTTCCGGGCCGCCCGTTCCTGGTAGGCGTGCTTGAGATAGAGCAGCATGACGACCCCCGTTTCCGCCGCCACGCCGGCCAGCGCGATGAACCCGACGCCCCCCGCGATGCTGAAGTCGTAGTCCAGCAGGTACATCAGCCACACGCCGCCCACCAGCGCGAAGGGCAGCGACAGCATGACGATCATGCTGTCCACGACGTTGCGGAAGTTCATGTAGAGCAGCAGGAGTATGATCGCCAGGGTGACGGGCACGACGATCTGCAGCCTCCGCTGCGCCCGTTCCAGGTACTCGTACTGCCCGCTCCAGACCATGCTGTACCCCACGGGCAGCGAGACCCGTTCGGCGATGTGATTCCGGGCGGTTTCAACGTAGGCGCCGATGTCCGTATCCGTGAGATCGACGTACACCCAGGCCGTGGGCCGGGCGTTCTCCGACTTGATGCCGGACGGTCCCTTGTGGATCCGTATGTCGGCCACCTGGCTGATGGGGATCTGCGCGCCCGAGGGTGTCGGGATCAGGATGCGCCTGAGGTCCGAAACGTCGTCGCGCAGTTCGCGGGCATAGCGGATGTTCACCGGGTAGCGCTCCAGCCCCTCCACCGTGTAGGTCACGTCCACGCCGCCTACCGCCGACATGATTACGTCCTGCACGTCGCCGACGGTCATCCCGTAACGGGCCGCCTCGACGCGGTTGATTTCGAAGTCGAGATAGTTGCCGCCCATAGTCTTCTCGGGAAAGACGCTGAGGGTGCCCGGAAGTTCACCGAGTTCCACCGCGACCTGCTGGGCCAGGTCCGACAGTACGGCCAGGTCGTCCCCCATCAGCTTGACGCCGACGGGAGTCCGGATGCCCGTGGACAGCATGTCGATCCGCGTGCGGATGGGCATGGTCCACGCGTTGGTCAGGCCCGGGAACTGGATGGCGTCGTTGAGCGCTTCCACGAGCCCTTCGCGGGTCATGCCCGGCCGCCATGCCTCCTCGGGCTTGAGCATGATGGTGGTCTCGATCATGGACAGCGGCGCCGGATCGGTCGCCGTGTCGGCCCGCCCCACCTTGCCGAAGACCCGTTCCACTTCCGGGAAGGAACTGATGATCCGGTCGGTCTGCTGCAGAAGCTGGCGGGCCTTGGTTATCGATATGCCGGGGTCCGTGGTGGGCATATAGAGGAGGTCGCCCTCGTAGAGGGGCGGCATGAACTCGGATCCGATCCGCTGCAGCGGGTACCAAGTGGCGGACAGGACAACCACTGCGACGGCGATGGTCAGCCACCTCACGCGTATCGCCGCCCGGATCACGGGCCGGTAGAGGAACACGAGCAGACGGCTGAGCGGGTTCCTGCGCTCCGGCAATATGCGGCCGCGGACCAGGTATCCCGCCAGCACCGGCACGCAGGTGATGGCCAGCAGGGCCGCCGCGGCCATCGTGTACGTCTTGGTAAAGGCCAGCGGCTTGAAGAGCCGACCCTCCTGGGCCTGCAGGGCGAAAATGGGCGCGAAGGACAGGGTGATGATCAGCAGGGAGTAGAAGAGGGAGGGTCCCACTTCCTTCGTGGCGTCGAGCACGATGAGCCAGTGGTCCTTCTTCCCGCGGTCCCGCTCCATGTGCTTGTGGATGTTCTCGATCATGACGATGGCGGCGTCCACCAGCGTGCCGATGGCGATGGCGATCCCGCCCAGGGACATGATGTTGGCGTTGATCCCCTGCCAGGACATGACCAGGAAGGCGGCGAGCACGCTGATGGGCAGGGTGAGGATGACCACGAGGGCCGATCGGAAGTGGACCAGGAAGATGATGCAGACCAGGGCGACGATGAGGCTTTCTACAAGCAGCTTGTCGGATAGATTGTCGATGGCACGCTCGATCAGGTTCGACCGGTCGTAGGCCGTGATGATCTCCACGCCTTCTGGAAGGCCAGACTTGAGGGACTCCAGCTTCTCCTCCACGTCCCGGATGACGTCCATGGCGTTCTCGCCGTACCGCATGACGATGATGCCGCCGACGATCTCGCCCTCCCCGTTCCATTCCGCCAGTCCGCGCCGCAGCTCGGGACCCGTCGTGACCCGGGCGACCTGGTGGAGCAGGACGGGCGTACCGAAACCGTCGACGCCCAGCGTGACGTTCTCCAGGTCCTCGACGGACTGTATATACCCCAGGCCGCGGACCATGTATTCCGCTTCCGCCATTTCGACGACCCGGCCGCCCACGTCGTTGTTGCTCCGCTGGATCGCCGTCTTGATCCGGTTGAGCGGAATGCCGTAGATCAGCAGTTTGTTGGGATCGACCTCCACCTGGTACTGCTTGACGAAGCCGCCTATGCTGGCCACCTCGGAAACGCCGTTTACCGAAGTCAGTTCGTACCGGAGGAACCAGTCCTGGATGCTCCGCAGTTCCGCCAGGTTGTGCCGGTCGCTGCGGAGTACGTACTCGTAGATCCAGCCCACGCCCGTGGCGTCCGGCCCGAGCGCGGGGTTTACGCCCGGCGGCAGGCGGTCGGTCACGTAGCTCAGGTACTCCAGCACGCGGCTGCGGGCCCAGTAGATGTCCGTGCCGTCTTCGAAGATGATGTACACGAAACTGAGCCCGAAGAAACTGTAGCCGCGGACCGTCTGTGCGTGGGGCACCGCGAGCATGGCGGTGGTCAGGGGGTAGGTCACCTGGTCTTCCACCACCTGGGGCGCCTGCCCGGGATACTCGGTAAGGACGATCACCTGCACGTCCGAGAGGTCCGGGATGGCGTCCAGCGGGATCTCCACCAGGGCCACGGTTCCGCCCGCGATCAGCAGCACCGTGACCAGGATCACCAGGAACCGGTTTTTCACGGAGTATTCGATTATGCGTTCTAACATGATGAACCTCTTTACGTTCCGGACGGCCCGGGTGTTCCGGGCAGACCAGTCGGTCCGGGCGGACCAGGCCGTCCGGTCAATGCGTCATCCGGTGATCGAGCATTTTCTGGATCGCCTCCTGGAGCCGGCTTTCCGAGTCGATGAGGAACTGGGCCGAGGTTACGACCTGCTCACCCACGCTGACGCCGCTCGCAGCCTGCACATAGCCGTCCTCTCCCTCCATGCCGAGGGTCACCTCGCGCGGTTCGAATTTCCCTCCGTCGAGGGCGACGAAAACCACGTTGCGCTCGCCGCTGCGGATGACCGCGCTGCCCGGGATGACGAGTACGGGCCGTTCACCTCGCGCGGACAAACGGATATTGGCGTACATCTGGGGTTTCAGTTCGAGATTCCGGTTGGGAAACACCAGCCGGATCTTGATATCCCTGGATGCCTGGTCCAGGTAGGGATAGATGTAATCGATCGTGCCCCGGTAGACCTTCCCCGGATTGTAGGGCAGTTCCATCTCGGCCGTCAGGCCCGGATTCAACCACGGCGCGTCGGCGTCGTAGACATGGGCGAAGGCCCAGATGCTGGACAGGTCGGCCATGCGGTACAGGTCCATGCCGGGTGTGACGCGCATGCCCAGTTCGGCCATCCGCTCGACGACGATGCCCTTCGACGGCGCGTAGATGGTCAGCGTGCGGGTGATCCCGCCGCGCGCTTCCAGTTCCCGGATCTGCGCTTCGGTCACGTCCCAGTAGAGCAGCCGGCGCCGCGAGGCATCCAGGAGCGATGCCGCGCCTTTCGCGATGGTCTCGAACTCGCTGCCTTCCAGGTTCTTGTGGTTCTGGAACGCCAGGAGATACTCTTCCTGCGCCGCGACCATTTCCGGCGAGTAGATATCCAGCATCGGATCGCCCGCGCCGACCTGCTGGCCCGTCTCGTTCACGTAGAGCTTCTCGATCCAGCCGGCATACTTGACGTTGATCCGCGAGAACATCTCCTCGTTGTAGTCCAGGTGGCCGACGGTCCGGACGGACCGGGTCAGCGGCCGTTCCCGGACCGCCGCGGTCTGGACGCCGATGTTCTGAATCGTGACCGGGTCGATCACGATGGAGGCGTCGCGGGAGGAACCTGCGGTCTCTTCGGGAGGCGCCGCGGACATTTCACCATGCGCGGTCCCACGTCCCGTTCCAGCATCATCCCCCTCATCGGCGGCCGCCTGCTTGACCGGCGTCAGGTTCATGCCGCAGATGGGGCACTGGCCTGGTTCTTCGGTGATCACGTTGGGGTGCATGCCGCATGTCCAGAGCTGGACCTGCGCTTCTTCGGCGCCCCGCTCCTCTGCGTCGTCCGTGGCCTGCGCCTCCTCCTCCGTACTTTTCACCGGCGTCAGGTTCATGCCGCAGATGGGGCACTGGCCTGGTTCTTCGGTGATCACATTGGGGTGCATACCGCACGTCCAGAGCTGGACCTGCGTCGTTTCATCGCGGTCGCCCTCCGGAACAGTCGTTTCGGGGTCGCCGCATCCCGCGATCATGGATAACGGGACAGCGGCCACGAGCACGAGAAGCAGCGTCCGAAATACGTGCCCGCGTATGCGTCTGATGATTCCCATGTTTTACCTCCTGTGCCTACGGGAGCGAACCCCCGGCGGCTCTTTCCAGCAGACTTACGTATTTGCGGTAATTCGCCATTTCCGCCACGTACCCGAGCCGGGTGCGCAGCACCATGCGTTCCGCGTCAAGCAAATCCAGGAAGTCCATCTGTCCCGTCTGGTAGGCGGCCAGCGTCGCCAGCACGCTGTTTTCCGCCTGGGCGATAAGGCCCTGCTCGTAGACGTCCAGGGCCCGTCTGGAGTGGTGCAACCGTCCGTAGGCCTCCGCGACCTCCGCCGCGACGGTATCCCGGATGTTCTCTCTGATGTAACGGCTTTCTTCCACCCGCGCCATGGCTTCCTGTACTCCGGCACGGATGCGTTTTCTGAAGAGGGGCAGATTCACGTTCAACATGATGCCGAAGGCGTCTTTCCCCGCGTCGGACGCGGTATTGCCCCCGATCTTCGGGACGGTGACGTAGGATGCCTGCACCGTGAAGTCAGGCCGGCTGGCGAGGCGGGCGAGCCGCACGCCCAACTCGTCCCGGCGGATCCGGGCTTCGACCTCCTCCAGTTCCTGCCGGGCGGCAAGCGCCCTTTCAGTCACCAGGGACTCGGGCCGGGCGTATCTCGTCGTGTCTATGGCCGTCACCTGGTCGACGGGCGTATCGGGCGGACGGCTCAGGACGCCGTTGAGACGGGCCGCAAGGGCGCTACGCTCGCCTTCCAGCGCGATGCGCCGCTTCAGGATCTCCGATGCTTCCACGTGGGACTTGAGCACGTCGGCCTGCGTACCGCCTCCGGCCGCGTATTTCTCCTCCGCGGCGCCGGTGAAGGTCTCCAGCATTACCAGATAGTCGTCCAGGATGCGCAGGGACCTGTCTACCCGGTAAAGATCGTAGTAGACACGCTTCACTTCGTGGGTGATGTCGCGGGCGATCGTCCGGATACGGGCTGCTTCGGTGGCCGTTTCCTCGCCGGACATGTCGCCGCGCAGGCTCAATTTGCCCGGGTAGGGGATCTTCTGACCGAAAGCCAGCACGTTCCGCTGCGGTCCGACGCGCGTTTCCGGCGAGGAAAGCCAGCGCGTGTACGCAAGGGTCGGATCGGGGTATGAAGCGACCTGGGGGCCCCTTTGCTCCACCCCGGCCCGGCGATGACGTGCCGCCTGCAGGGCCGGATTGCGGTCCAAAGCCTCGGCGACCAGGGCCTCGAGTTCCGGCGTCTGGGCCCGGGCCGGCTGGACGGCGACAACCAGGGCGACAATTACCATGTTTAAAAAGCCCGCGTATCGCATGAATACGGACATGGGCAGTTCCTTGGGTTGATATGGATCGTTTGCTGTTAATCGTTACGAGACTGGGTTCGGACGGGGCGGTTCCTGGCACGGCATCGCGACATGATGGATCGCGGATATCATACCATGATGCGCCGGACGGCTGATCATCGTGCCGGGCGACTCATGCCATGTGGCGCGCGGATATCATGCCGAAACACGCCGGGCGGTCTGGACAACGAAGCGCTTCTGGTCCGGATATACGGTCAATCCGGATACACGATGCCCGCCAGGCGCCAGGTGTCACGCAAGACCCGCTGCCGTCCGAAAGTACCAGGGTTGGGTATTAAATGAGGTAGGTGCAGAAGAGCGTGCGCAGGGGCAGTGGAGACCGGGTGGCATCCATCCCGGGCGAACCCCCGGAAACATGGACCACCGGTTCGACCACGTAAGGGCCCCGCAGCGGTGTGGACAGGTCCGGCTGATCAGGTTGGACGAGGGAGTACGCAGGGAGCGCACCCGCTCCGGCCTCCCGGTACGGCGCCGCTTCGAGGCCGCAGCAGGACATGGCCAGCGTCCCCGTGCCGCAGGTTTCCGGCGTCTCGGCCGTTGCGCAGCATGCGTGTGCGCCTTCGGCCGGCATCCCCTCATGCGACAGAGCCTTTTCTGTCATACACATGCCCGCCGCCGCGCCGACCGCGGTGGTCGGAGACGATAGCGCGAGGAAGAGGATGAGGACGGTGAGTTGCCTGGCCTGCCTGATCATGAACGGATTCTCCCGGATATGATAAACGCTCGACACGGATAATCTACGCATATTCCGGCGGATACGCAATCGAAAACGCCCTTGCTGCGCTCGGACAGGGGCCTTACATCACCCGGGCATGGGCCGGGCATGGGTCAGCCGCGGGGCCCTGTCCGCTTACTTTTCCGAATCGCGTCCCCACCGTTTGCCCCGGATACGCTGGCGTCTGACGAGTTTGACTACTTCCTTCGCCGTGAGATCCGTCTTGGCCGCGGGAACGTCCAGCGGTGATGCGGGAGGCAGCTCGGGGACGACGGCATACCGCCTGCCATCCTTCCGGCGGATGATGACCTTTCCCGTCGATTCAGCTTCGTCGAGCAAGCTCGACAGACGCTGCCTGGCTTCAGAATAGGTATAGACGTCCATCGTAATACTCCCTTATTCCTCCAGACGAACCACTTCGATTCCGAGTGATTCAGCGGCGCGACCCAGGGAACGGTCCAGCGTCAACAGGGGCGCGTTGTACCTGAGAGCGGCCTCCAGAAAAAACGCATCGGCCGCCACGCCCTTCAATCGGGACGCGATCGCAAGGACGTTGGCCATGTCCACATCCACGTAACGCAGCGGGATATTGTCGAGGGTCTCCATCGTCCTGCGGGCATCGCCGGCGTCGATCCCTTTCTGCCGAATCATGACGGAAAAGGTGTTGCAGACTTCCCATCTGAGGAAGTCCGGTGCGATCAGGGCATGTCCCGAAGCGGCGTTCGCAAGCAGTTCCCTTTCCGGACCTCGCAATACGGAAGCGATAATCGCCGATGTGTCGATGACCATATTCACGCCGAAACCTCCTGTCTTGTATTGTACAATTGTACTTATGAACTCAGGTAAGGTCAAGCAAAATCACGAAGATTCCAGGGCCTGGCATTGACACTGGGGCTGCCGATCCGGTTAAACTGGTTGGCCTGCCCCGGTCCGCAGACCGCCCCGGTCCGCAGACCGCCTCAGTCCGCCCCAATCCGTCAGTCTGCCCGCTCCGCCAGGCCAATGTTCACCCAATATCCCCCTTAAAGCACGTATTGTTCACACACGCGTCACACTTTTTCCTGTATACTTCAATAGAATAGTCCGTAGTGGGCGACCTCATGCCGAGATGGACGATCTCATGCCGAGATGGGCGACCTCATGCCGAGATGAACGACCTTATGTCGATAGCTTGTCGAGTGATGGTCCACTTCCATCCCGGACCCGATAGGTTTCACAATCGATAGTCGATCGCGTATCGAGGGTTAGTGTGTATGAGCGGATTAACAGGAGAAGGCAACAGGGGGAAGTTGACAGACCGGTTCGTCTGTGTGATCCAGCACCTGAATCGCCTGATGTACAGTGGACGTTTGAACGAACTAAGGAAACTGGACCTGAATGTTCACCAGATTAACGCCCTGGTTCTGCTGGATTATTACGGACCCTCCAGGATGGGGGCCCTGGCAAGTCACCTGGGTAGCAAGTTGTCCCATACGTCCAATATCGTAGATCACCTGGTTTGCGAGGGGTACCTTCGAAGAAGTTCGGATCCGAAGGATCGGCGCGTGGTTATCTGTGAATTGACCGCACGCGGCAGGAAGGCTACAAAGCAGTTCATACAACTTGCCACGATTCGTGCGAACAAGGTGGCTGAGAAGTGGGATTTGGAACAGTTCGAGTCGGTGGTCGAGTCACTGGAACTGTTATGGAGGGCAGAAAGAGAAGTTCAGGAATCGGTCCTGTCGAGCAAGATTAAAAACAAAACACCGGACAAGGCCTGAGGGAAATTCAGACAGTCAGGCCACTCAAAGCTTTGAGAAACGGCCAGCGTCTTGATGGTCTATCTCATAGGTCAATATAGCCCCAGTACTCCCCGTGGTTTAACATCGTGCCGGTATCATGTTTGCAGTGACCGGCCATGCCTTCTATCCCCGTATGCGAAGCTCCCCAGGACGACCCAGGGCGGACCTGCCGTCAGTCCTCGTCAATTCCCGTCAATCCCCGTCAGTCCCCCCGGATCCTTGAAAGCGACTTCAGTCCCGGCCACCGTTGTAGCGCCCGCCTATCCCTGCCTATATTTACTCCCGCCGCGAACACCCCTCATCTCCGGCGAACACTCCTTACCCCCGCCGCGAAACATCCCTTACTCCCGCTGGAAACGGCTTGATCGTGGTTGCCCGTCACCCGGCTGACAGGAACCAGGACCGGCCACAGCATGGTTCGGTGTGGCACTAGTATGATCACAGCCTGGTCTATTGGGTGCCAGTGTGGCATATGAGCGCGTCTATGCAAAATCACTCCAGTAGCTAAAAGTTTACTTTGACAAATATTAGTATATTGTATAGTCCTTACTTAGATTTGTTTGGAAATGCAATTATCTCCGGGGTCTCTGTCGGGAAGCTCCGTCCCTGGCAATCGACGCGATTGACGCATGTATTCCCGCTGATACAGGGCGAATGAACACATGGACGAAGAACGCAGAAAGCAGATTTCAACCCGCTACCTGGATTCCGTGGAAGAAATCAACCGGATCATGTACAGCGGTCGTCTTCATGAGTGGCAGGGGATGGACCTGTCGATTTCCCAGTTCAATACCCTGGTCATGCTTAAGCAGATGGGCCCAATGCGCATGGGCATGATCTCCTACTATCTGAGGAACACGCTGGCCGCCACGACCTCGATCGTAGACCGGCTGGAGCGCAAAGACCTGGTGACTCGTTCCAGAGATCCCGAGGACAGAAGAGTGGTCGTCTGCGAGTTGACGGAACAGGGACAGAAAGCGACGGAGCGGTTCTGGCGTGTTGCCAGGGAGGCGGCTTTGAGGGTGGCCGGCAAATGGGACCAGGAGCAATTCGAGTCCGTGGTCGATGCCCTGGAGCTGATTTTGCGGACCCATAAAGAGATCGTTCAGTCCGGGCAGTCCAGGCAGTCCGGCGGACCCACAGAGCCGGCAGGGTAGTTGCCACAGAGCCGACGAAGTTGCTACCGGGCAGTGGTCTTCCGCGAGGACGGTTCAGGATATCGAGTTCGGTTCAGGACTTCGAAGAACGGGACAGCATGAAATGCCGGGCGGCGCCGATTATGCCGGCGTCGTCACCGAGTCTGGCGGGCACGATCCGCAGTATGCTGGCCGACCACTTGTAGGCTCGCCGGGCTACCTCGGCGCGTATGGGGTCGAAGATCAGATCACCCGCCCTGATGACCCCCCCACCGATGACGATAAGCTCAGGATTCAGCAGGTTGGTGAGGCTGGACACGGCCGTGCCCAGCAGCGTGGCGGCCCGGTGCATCACCTCGCGCGCCGTCTCGTCTCCCTGGTTGGCCGCCTCGGCGATCATCGCGGCGTCGATGCGGCCCAAGTCGCCGTCGGCCATCTCCGTCAAAGCGCTCTCGCGCCCGCTTTGCAGCAATTCCCTCGCCCGGCCGGCTATGGCCGTTGCCGAGGCGTAGGCTTCCAGGCAACCCGGCGCGCCGCAACCGCACATCCTCCCGTTTTCCACCACGGTCATATGACCGATCTCGCCGCCCGCGCCGTTGGAGCCGCGCCAGACTTCGTTGTTCATGATGATCGCGCCACCGACGCCGGTCCCGAGGGTGATGCACACGATATTGGCGTGACCGGCGGCGCCTCCGACCCAGTGTTCGCCGATGGCCGCTGCGTTGGCGTCGTTCTCGATCGTCACCGGCACGCCCAACCTGTCATGAAGGATCGACCGGAGGGGCAGGTCCGCCCATTCCGGCACGTTGGGCGCGTACACCACCGTGCCGGTGTCCTCGATGATCAGGCCCGGCGTTCCCACGCCCACGCCGGCCACCCGGTCCCGTCCGCATGAATCCATGGTCATTTCGACGCAGGCCACCAGGCGGTCGATCACCTCGCGGGCGGTTCGGCTGCCCGATATGGACTGCCAGGCCCGGTGGGATATATGGCCGCCGTCATCCACGACGGCGGTGTTGACGTTCGTCCCCCCCAGGTCGACGCCTATGACCAGGTCTCGCTTCATGCCTCGCTGGTCCCCTCTTAATCCCTTTCCGCATCGGTCGTCAGATCCACGTTCGTATTCGCCGTCAGATCGCCGCCCGCATCGGCCGCCAGATTTTCGCCCGCCTCCGCCAGATCGCTGCCCGACATTGCCTCCGGCCCGGTGATGCCCATCATGGACAGCACGGTCGGCGCCACGTCCGCCAGCCGGCCTCCGGTTCGCAGCCCGGCTTTCTTGCGGTGCTCGTCCACGAGGATGAGCGGCACGGGATTCGTGGTATGGGCCGTGTGGGGCGTGCCCGTTTCCGGATCCACCATGACTTCTGCGTTGCCGTGGTCCGCCGTGACGACCGCCCCGCCGCCGGCCGACGCGACCGCATCCATCACCTGGCCGAGACAACGGTCTACCGTCTCTACGGCCGTGACCGCCGCCGGGAGCGAGCCCGTATGGCCCACCATGTCCGGGTTGGCGAAATTCACCAGGACGAAGTTGTACTTCCGGCTGCGGAGGCCCTCTGCGACGCGCGCCGCGACTTCGGGCGCGCTCATTTCGGGCTTCTCGTCGTAGGTGGCGACGTCCCGCGGCGAGGGAACCAGGATCCGGTCCTCGCCTTCGAAGGGCCGCTCTTCGCCGCCGTTGAAGAAATAGGTGACGTGGGGGTACTTTTCCGTTTCCGCCACGCGCAGTTGCCGTCGCCCGGCGAGGCTGACCGTCTCTCCCAGAATCTCGCGCATGCGTTCCGGGGGACGAAAGGCGCAGGGCACATCGAAACGCGCATCGTAGGGCGTCATGGTGGCGACACGAACGTGCGGCACCCTCCCGCGGTGAAATCCGTCGAAGGCGGGCTCGATGAAGGCCCGAACGATTTGCCGGCCACGGTCGGCCCGGAAATTGAAGACGACTATCGCGTCGCCGTCGGCGATCACGCTCGTGGAACCGGATTCCTCCGGCGCGATAACAGTTGGCGACACGAACTCGTCCGTTTCGCCCCGGCCGTAGGCCGCCTGGATGGCCTGCTCCGCGGTGTCGGCCCGGTTTCCCTTTGCCTCGGTGAAGAGTTCGTAGGCCCGGCGCACCCGCTCCCACCGGTTGTCCCGGTCCATGGCGTAGTACCGCCCGATCACGGTGGCGATGCGACCCACGCCCAGCCGGTCGACGGCTTCCTGAAGCGTCCGGAGATAGCCAGGCGCGCTCCGGGGCGGCGTGTCGCGCCCGTCCACCACGGCATGCACCAGGACGCGGTCGCCGGCCAGACCCCGTCGTCCGGCCAGTTCGAGCAGCGCCAGGTAATGCCTTTCGGCGCTGTGGACCAGGCCGTTCGACGTGAGCCCGAGCAGGTGGAGCCGCCCGCCCGTTTCCCGAAGCCGTTCCAGCATTTCGATGAACGCGGGGTTCTCGAAGAACGAGCCGTCGTCGATGGATTCGTTGATCCGGCTGACTTCCTGCCGCACCACCCGCCCGGCGCCCAGGTTGAGGTGGCCGACTTCCGAGTTTCCCATGATGCCCGGGGGCAGCCCGACGTCTTCGCCGGACGCGCTCAACAGTGTGCGGGGATATCGCTGCCACAGCCTGTCGAAATTCGGCGTATCCGCCAGCAGGACGGCGTTGGCGTCGCTTCGGGACCCCATACCCCAGCCGTCCAGTATGACAAGCGCAACGGGAGAGCTCATTTGGAAGTGCGTATCCTGTGTTTCTGAACCGGGTGCCCTTCGAGCGAAAGGCCCATTATGAAGAAAACGCGGAAGTCACTCCGCGTTTTCTGATGATTCATCTATGATTCATGTATGCCAGAAGTTCGGCGTCACGTCGAATGCGCGGGTCAGGTCGAATGCACGGGTCACACCGAATGCGCTGGTGTCATGCCACGCGCCACGGTGCCAGGCCAGTCGCGCGCCTTCAACGTTCCCAATGCGCCATGCACCGCCTTTATTCTACATCGGGAATCCGAAGGCCCACCAGGAATTGCGCGTTGCCGCGCTGTATCCTGAACCGGATGGCCTGGCCGGCATCGAACTGGCGGACAATGGCCAGGAATTCCTGCACGCTGGACACCGGATCGCCGTTCACCTCTCGGATCAGGTCGCCCCGGCGGAGCCCCTTGTCTTCGGCCACGCTGCCCGATCGCACCTGTGCGATCACTACGCCCGAGCCCGATTCGTAGAAGCGGGTCCACTCGCGGACGACATCCACTACGTCGATGCCGAGGTTGCTCGCCGGACTTCTTTCCCTCGACTCTTCCCTTGACGCAGTACTTGTGGGATCGCCATCGGGCAACTCGCCCAGTTCAATCGAGATCGTCCGGGGCGCTCCGTCCCGGATCACCTCCAGTTCTACTTCCGTCCCCGGCGCTATACTCGCGATCCGCATGCGAAGGTCGTCCGTGTCTTCCACGTCTGCGCCATTGAGCCCGACGATCACGTCTTCCACCTGGAGGTCGGAATCTTTTGCCGGGCCGTCGTCAGTGATACTGTTGATAACCGCCCCCGCCTTACTTTCCAGGTTCATGGATGCGGCCACGTCCTCATCCAGATTTCCGATCTGCACGCCCAGGTACCCGCGGCTGACGCGACCGTCCCGGACCAGCCTGGTCATGATGTCCCGGGCCATGTTGGCCGGAACCGCGAAACCGACACCCTGGTACCCGCCCGTCCGGGTGGAAATAGCCGTGTTGATGCCCATGAGGTTCCCATCCAGGTCGACCAGCGCGCCGCCGCTGTTCCCGGGATTGATGGCCGCGTCCGTCTGTATGAAATCCTCGTAGGAGTTCTGTCCCAGCACTCTCCCACCCCCACGGCCCTTGGCGCTGACGATGCCCGCCGTGACAGTATGGTTCAGCCCGAAGGGATTACCCACGGCCATGACCCATTCGCCCACGCGCAGCTTGTCCGAATCGCCGAAGGCCAGCACGGGAAGGTCATCGAAATCCACCTTGATGACGGCCAGGTCCGTCCGGGGATCCAGGCCGACGATCTCTGCTTCGGTCTCGCGCTCGTCCGATAGCTGGACAGTCAGTTTTTCGGCGTTTTCCACCACGTGGTTGTTCGTAAGGATATAGCCGTCCTCCGACACGATGACCCCGGACCCCAGACCCTGGACTGGCCGTGGTTGGGCATTGCGCGGCGGTCCGCCGCCGAAGAACTCCTCGAAGGGGCTCCAGAACCGCTGCGCCTGCGCCTGCCTGGTCACGCGTCTGCTTGTAATGCGCACCACCGCGGGTTTGACCCTTTCCGCGATGGAGGCAAAGGTTTCGCTGAATTCCTGTAGCGACCGCTGGTCCGCGGCCACGACCGGCGTGATCGACCGGTTGGCTTCCGGTTCGACGACAGATGCATCCCAGTTTGAAATGAACAGGCCCCCGAGCACCATGCCTGTGACGAGCAGCGCCACGCCAGTGAGGCCGCCGAGCTTCTTTTTCTCCTTCATATCAATCTCCCTTTCTATGCGATCACCGTCCTGCACAATTACGAATACTGAAAATACCGCGCGTGCGGGGCCGCGTCAATCGTTTAAGCCTCAGTTCAGATTCGCGTCCCGGGTCGAAACCGTCACGCCGCTCTCCAGGTTTTCCACCCATGTCCCATCGCTTTCCGGCGCGTCGTTTTCAGGCGTATCTACGGGCGGGTCCATGAGCGCCAGTTCCAGGACCTGGTCGATATGGTCGACCAGGCAGAAGCCGAGCTTCTCTTTTACGGCCGCGGGTACGTCGTCCAGGTCTTTCTCGTTCCGCCGGGGCAGGATGATGGTGGTGATACCCGCCCGCATCGCCCCGAGGACCTTCTCCTTGATACCGCCTACGGGCATGACCTTGCCGCGGAGGGTGACCTCGCCGGTCATGGCCAGATCGTTCCGGACCGGCCTGCCCGAGAGCAGGGAGGTCAGCACCGTCACGAGCGCCACGCCGGCGGAAGGCCCGTCCTTGGGAATGGCGCCTGCGGGGAGATGGATGTGGATGTCGTGCCTGTCGAAGAAGGCCGGGTCTATCTGCCAGTCCGCGGCATGCGACCGGACATAGGTCAGGGCCGCCCGGGCGGATTCCTTCATTACGTCGCCCAACTGGCCCGTCAGCGTCAGTCCCTTTCCGCCGGACATCTTGCTGGCTTCGACGAACATGATCTCGCCGCCGGCGGGGGTCCAGGCCAGTCCGATCGCCACGCCGGCTTCGCCTGTGCGCTCCGCGGTCTCGGAGTAGTACTCAGGCGGTCCCAGGTACCGGTGGAGGTCTTCGTCGGAAGCCACCAGGAAGGGGGGAGACTGCCCTTCGGCGACCGAACGGGCCGACTTGCGGGCTATCGTGCGGATCTTGCGTTCCAGGTTGCGCAGGCCCGCCTCCCGGGTATAATCGGAGATGGTCCGGCCGATCGCGCGGTCATCGAAAACCACGTCTTCGGCGGACAGCCCGTGCGTCTCCAGTTCCCTGGGAATGAGGTAGCGCCGTGCGATCTCGATCTTCTCCTCTTCCGTGTACCCCGAGAGTTCGATGACCTCCATGCGGTCGCGCAGCGGCGCCGGTATGCCGGCCAGCATGTTGGCCGTGGTCACGAACATGACGTTCGACAGGTCGAAGGGCAGATCGATGTAGTGATCGGTGAAGGTGTCGTTCTGCTCCGGGTCGAGCACTTCGAGAAGCGCCGAGGAGGGATCTCCCCGGAAATCCCGGCCGAGCTTGTCGATTTCGTCCAGCATGAAGACCGGGTTGTTGGTGCCCGCCTTGCGGATGCTCTGGATGATCCGGCCGGGCAGCGCGCCGATGTAGGTCCTGCGGTGTCCCCTGATCTCCGCCTCGTCATGGACGCCCCCCAGCGAAATGCGCGCGAACTGGCGGCCCAGGGCGCGGGCGATCGATTTGCCCAGCGAGGTCTTGCCCACCCCCGGCGGTCCGACGAAGCACAGGATGGATCCCTTCAGGTCCGGCTTCAACTTGCGTACGGACAGGTGTTCGAGGATGCGGTCCTTGATCTTCTCGAGGCCGTAGTGGTCTTCGTCCAGGATCTCCCGGGCCCGCCCGATGTCCAGCTGATCATCCGATGAAACGGACCAGGGCAGTTCCGACAGCCATTCGAGATAGGTCCGCAGCGTCGAATACTCCGGCGAGACGGCCGGAACGCGTTCCAGCCGCTTGAGCTCGCGCTCCGCCTCCGCCCGGGCTTCTTCCGGCATGCCGGCCTCTTCGATCTTCTCGCGCAGGCCGGCCAGGTCCTCGCCGTGGGTGTCCGCGTCTTCACCGAGTTCCCGCTGTATGGCCTTCATCTGTTCGCGGAGGTAATACTCGCGCTGGGCTTTGCCCATCTTGTCCTCGACCTGGGACTGGATGCGGCTGCCCGTCTCCGCCACCTCGATCTCCCGGGTGATCAGGAAGGTCAGCGCTTTCAGCCTGTCCCGGACGTCGCTCAGCTCCAGCATGGCCTGCTGGTCTTCGAGGGACAGCTTCAGATTGAAGGCGATGAAATCGGCCATTTTAGCCGGCTGGTCTTCCAGGTTGAGCAGGGGGATCCGCAGCTCCTCGGACATGGTCGGGACCAGTTCGATCAGCCGCTGGAACTGCTCCGCCAGGTTGTGGGCCAGGGCTTTGCCCTCCATGGATTCATCCTGGCGCTCCGCCTGGAGTTCCACCCGGACGCGCATGACGGGCTCGGTTTCAAGCACTGCCATCACACGGGCGCGGGAGACCCCGTGAACGACCGCGTGGAGGCTGTCTTCCGGCAGCTTCATCGTCTTGTAGATCCGGACCAGCGTACCGAATTTATAGAGATCGTCGGGCGCGGGCCGGTCCGTCTCCGGGTCCCGCTGCGCCAGTATCAGGACCATCTTGTCCTGCTGGAGCGCTTCATCCAGCGCCTTGACGGAACCCGGCCGGTCGGCCACCAGCGCGGCGGCCATATGGGGATACACGACCAGGTTGCGCACGGGCAATACGGCGATGGACTCGATCACCGAGTCCTCCTGCAGGTTCATCTGGACTTCCTGGAGTGCCTTGGATTCCGCCATGTTCTACCTCGCTTTCCCTGCATTTACTACGCGTCGCCTGAGAGGTGGCCGGTTGTCCGCCCCTGTTTGTATAAGGCGGAGGGCCGACCATGTCCCGCGGCTCCCTACCTCTTTATACGCACGAACCGGCCTTTACGCTTCAATCGGCCTGAAAGTTCTGCCATACTGCAGTCTGTAATGCGCAAACATCATGCCACGATGAATCCGGGCCGAAACCTGCCAAATTGACATATATCGAAGGCCATGAACTGCCAAATTGACATATCATCCACACCTTCAATGACCGCATAGACCACCCCTGCGAACATCGCACTGGCCGCACCTACAACGACCGCATTGGCCACCTCTGCGTTCACCGCATAGGCCGCACCTTCATTGACCGCATTGGCCACCGCTGCGTTAGACCCGTCCGGTACCGCGCAGTGCCGGTGTATTCTTCCATCAAAACAGGTTGACAATTCAGCGGGTCGCGTTACCATGACGGGAACATCAAGGCCCGTAAGTCCGTACGTTTCGACCCGTAAGTCCGTACGTCAAACGAACTCTTTGTTTAGCCGGTTCCGGCGTGAACCCACGCGTGATTCCCGGCGAGTTACTATTGGCAACCCCAGGTCTCCACACGAGGAATATCTATGAAAAGCCCTTTCTATCGGATTATGACGACCGCGCTTGCGTGCTGTTTAATCTCGGGTATGGTAATGGCGGGTTGCGGCGGCGAAGGCGGCGGCGAAAGCCAGGATCACGCCGAAGAATCGGCCGAAAGCGAAGCGCCTGATCCGAACGCCGAGGCGCGCCAGGAGCACATGAGAGAGATCGTCCGGCTCTGTGAAGGCATCGCCGGGGCGGTCGAGGGAGGTTCCGTGGGGACGATCAGGGCCGACGTGGAGCATCTCAAGGACATCATGGAAGAGGTTTCGACGATGCCGCCTCGGTATGATTCCTCCAGGTTCGGGTTCTACGCCTCCGACTTCCAGATTCGCGCAGAGACGCTGATTGCCGCCGCGGAGACCGGTTCCGCCATCGAGGCTGACTCGGCGCTGCAGGATCTTTCCATCACGTGCGGCGTTTGCCACTACAACTGCAAGTTCCCGGCTGATCTCTGATAATCTGTATTTTCCCGGCAGATCTTCAATAGCGTAGCCGGCTTCAATAGCTTAGTCGGCAAGGAGGTCCCATGGATCGTCTGATTTCTATCGTGCTGGTCTGCGCGGCGCTCGCAGCCGTGGTCTACGACTTCCGTACTCCACTCGAAGAACAACCGGCGCCGCCCGAAGAGGAGCCTGCACCCGTGAATCCCATGAACGAATACGGCATGACCGCCAGCAACGTATTCCTGTACTACGCCGACGTTGAAGCGGCGACGGTGTTCTACACGCGGACCTTGGGCTTCGCCGTGGCGGCCGACTACGGCTTCGCCAAGATCCTCCGCGTCGGGCCGAGTTCCTTCATCACCCTCGTCGACGAAGAGATGGGCATGCACAGCGCCAGCGATCCAAAGACCGTGGCCATAGCCCTCATCACGGATCAGCTCGACGAATGGTGGGACTACATGAAGGAACAGGACGTGGAAATGCGGTTCCCCTACAACCCGGTGGAGGGGCGTCCCCATCACGGATTCGTCGCCATCGACCCGGAGGGCTATCTCCTTGAGTTCGAGCGGTTCAATGAGCACGCCGAGAACGAGATGCTGATCCCGGTGCTGAACGAGACCGAGACGGTCTATCCCGCCGAAGGGGCGTCCAATGTGCCTCCGGGACTGGGTTTCAAGGCGACCGTCGTGTGGTTCTACTACAAGGACATGCCCGCGATCCAGGCCTTCTACGAAGAGGTCATGGGCTTCGACCTGATCGTGGACCAGGGATGGACCAAGATCTACCGCATCTCGCCCTCGGGCTACATGGGCCTCGTGGACGAAACCCGGGGCATGCACAACTTCACGGAGAAGAAGGCCGTTACCATGTCCTTCTGGACGGACCGCATCGACGACTGGTACGCCTATGTCAGCGGCCAGGAGTCCTTTGAAATGCGTTCCGAGAAGGTGGAGGAAACCGACCGGTACCGCGCCTTCGTCGCCTACGATCCGGAAGGCTACTACCTCGAGTGGAACGTCTTCAAGGACGCTCCGGACAACGAGACCCTCCACCGGATGCTTCGGGGCGAGGAGTAGGCCGTTTCAAGGACGCGCCCGACAGCGAGAACCCGCACCGGATGCTTCGGGGCGAGGAGTAGAAGGAATATAAATGCCGACCATCAGGCCCTATGACCCGGAACGCGATCAAGACGCGATTATCCGGGTCTGGCGCGAAGTGCACTGGATTACCAGCGACGAACAGGCCAAGTGGGCGCCCCAGTTCATGGAGAAGACCCGGACCGACGTGGCCGAAGTGAACGGCGAAGCGGAGTGCCAGGCCTCGTCGACCGACGGTACGTTCCGGTACCAGGACGAAGACCTGGCCATGTCCGCCATCGTGGGCGTCACCACCAGCCGGATCGCCCGGAAACAGCGCCTGGCCCAGCGGGTTACGGCGCACCGCATCGGAGAAGACGCCGCCAACGGGGCGGAGATCTGCATGCTGACCATGTTCGAGCAGGGATTCTACGACCTGATGGGGTTCGGCACCGGTCCCTACGGACACCGGATACGATTCGATCCCGCCGACCTCACGATCGACCGGCCCTTCCGGGTGCCCAGGCGTCTGACCGCCGCCGACTGGGAAATGATCCATTCCGCCATGATAAACCGAAGATTGACCCACGGTGGATGCAGGTTGTATCCCGCGGAGTTGGTGCAGGTCGAACTGAATCACTCGGAAAAATCCTTCCTGCTGGGGTATTGCGATGGGCCCGGCGGCGAACTGACCCACTTCTTCTGGGCGAGCGACCATGAAGAACATGGCCCGTGCTATATCTACATGATGGCCTACCAGAATCAGGACCAGCTCATGGAACTGCTCGCGCTCATGAAGTCTCTCGGAGACCAGATCCGGCTCTTCCAGATCGTCGAACCCGCCGACGTGCAGCTTCAGGACCTGATCAGGCAGCCCTTCCGGGCCAGGATGGTTTCCGAAAAAGGACCCTTCAACACGCTAATCAGGGGCGACGGGTACTGGCAGGCCCGGATCTGCGACCTGGCAGCCTGCATGGGCAAGACCCATCTGCACGGCCCGACGACCCGGTTCAACCTTTCCCTGCGCGATCCCATCGAGAAGTACATGGACGCCGGCGCGTCCTGGCGCGGTATCAGTGGGGATTACGTGGTCACGCTTGGTTCGGAATCAAGCGCTGAACCCGGCGCTGACCCCGCGCTTCCAACCCTCATCGCCTCGGTCGGCGCCTTCACCCGCCTGTGGCTCGGCGTACGTCCCGCCACCGGACTCTCCGTTACCGACGACCTGGACGGTCCCCCGGAACTGCTGTCCGCGCTGGACCGGACCCTTCGCCTGCCCGTGCCGGGTATGTGTGGGTGGGAATTCTAGGTTTTGGGGTTTGTAGTTATTGTGACGGCGGAAGCCCCTGGATACGTACATCCTCCTTTGTTCGCTTAACCCGAGTTTCTACCAGCCAAAATCAACGTCATACGTAAGGAATCTCGCCATGGTTTTGGAAATTACATCAGAACGGCAAGTTACCCTTCCGGTCCAGGTACTGGATGCCATGGGCGTAAAACCCGGTGATCGAATCGAAATCATCGAAGGACCTGCCGGGTTCATCCTGAAGCCAAGACGGATCGACTACTCCAGTCTTGGTACGCTGAAAGACAAGATTCCTCCTGGACACCCACCGTTCGACATTGAGTCGTTCCGGGAGCAACCTTATGATCCGTCGCTACGGGATTGATACGTCTACTATACCCCCCAGAGTACCCATCCCAGGACATAGTCTTTCTCGGCAATTTGGGGCCCTACACTGGATGCTTCCGCGGCATTAAGAATCTCTCGTCTGTCGATCATTCCAGCTTGCTCAACCTACCAGTTAGGTGGAACCCATAACCGCCACTTCGTTACCAGTCTTGTACAGTTAAGCGCGGAATCAAGCCTTGCGTTACCTGCGGTCATCCGTTCCTGACACAAATCTGTTAATATGGATGGACCAGAGAGCGCTTCAGCAAGAAACCCCATGCGTTTCATTACTGCCCCATTGCCTAGTTTCTTCGCATAGGTCATTAACGTTTCATCACTCCGCTTCTGGTTTTTCAGGTAGACACCCAAACAATCTGATATATGCTGAATGCCACCGCCCAACCCCGGGTTATCTAGCATGTCGATTATGGTGCGGTGAATATCTGAGAGCGACACTCGCGTGCCACCTCGCCATATTAACTTAGTACCGAACACCTTACGTTTGTGAACATGACATATAAGAAACCGCGCACCATGTTTAATCTGCAGTTTTTTGCGCACCGGATTCGCTGTCATTACGACAGTCTCGTTGAACAATTGCTCGGTTAGATCCCAATATTCTGCGGCAGTCCACCCGCCGATGTAAGATAAACCGAATAGCGTTGGTACAAGTACCCAATGATCATCGAGTACATACCTATTTCCCAGTAACTCCAACGGGACTGGTACATAAGCCCCACGTCCCACGCGACGCAACCATCCCTGACCAGCCCATCTTGACAGTAATTTCGAGGCTTCAATTCGCGAAACCATTAACGTCCTGACCACATCGTCCGTCTCGATGACTTCGTTGGTGTTCCGCAACACAGCTGAGAGCTTCTGTCTACCAACTGGTAATGACTGCTTACTTATGTAAGTATAACTCATTAACAATAATTCTCATTTTATGCGAAAAAATGAATTTGTAATATACTATCTGGATAATACCATTGATTCCCAATCTGTCAATACCATTTTAAGTCTCAAAACTCGACGTTTTATCGTATGACCTAATCGAAGGTCGATGACACACGGCCGACCCGACTTTGGATTTGAAGAACTTTGAAGGTATCGCAGACGTATCGATGGAGCGCGAGACAATGAAAAACGAATTCACGGCGATTATCGAACGGGATGAAGAATGGTATATCGCCTTTTGTCCTGAAATACCCGAAGCGAATGGTCAAGGTACGACCGAAGATGAAGCTCGTGGGAGCCTGGCGGAGGCCATTGCTCTTGTACTGAAAGATCGCCGGGAAGAGAGACTTCGCGGAGCAGCTTCTGGAGCTAATTAATAAAGTGTTACCATTTCATGAAACGGAGGAGTTTACTCCGACATCAACAGAGACACGACACTCGTGACAGGCTCTTACCTCAATCACTCCGTCACAACTTCGGATCCGGATCCCTGGTATTCTCGCCGCCTTCCTGCAGCATGAGGTAGTTCATCTCCGACGCGGCCTGGCGAAACTTCATCGCCTCCTGGTAGGCCGGATCGTTGTACCACGCCTCGGCATGGACCTTACTGGGGAATTCCAATATCACCATCCGCCCATCGTAATTCCTTCCCTCAGCACAGGTGATCTCTTCGCCCCGGGTCAGGAACCTGCCCCCGTGTTTCTTGACGATGGCCGGCGTCCGGTCGGTGTACTTCCGGTAGGTCTCGGGGTCGTGGATGGACATCATGGAGATGACATAGGCGGGCATTGAGGGTGTTCTCCTGTCTGGTTGGCGTAGCCTGACCGGCGCGACCTTTTGACCTGCGTGGCCTGACAAACGATGTAATCCGGTGAATGAGTCAATCGAACGCGTCGATCGACCCCGCCTCGAAGTTCCCTACCTCACCCGCACCGCCCTATGTGTCTTCCCGTCCTGGAGAAAGAGGAAGTGGTCCACGTTTCCGCTGTCGTCCGGTACGAAGGTGATCCGGGCGTCCTCTTCTTCCAGGTAGAAATCCCCTGAAGATTCGAGGACCAGTTCGCTCCGGGGCTGGCCGGGCGGCTGGCCGTAGAGCTTGCCGCCGCTGTAGGTGATGTCCACGGAGAATTCGGGGGAGAATGCGTAGGTGCCGGTGCAGGCCTCGTAGGCGGCTTCGCTCAAGCGCACCGTCTTCTTCGGGGGCGGAGCCAGAGGGTTCCGGGCACTCAGCAGGTGGAAGCCGATATCCTCGACACTGGCGGAGCTGTTGGACAGGACCACGACGCCCTTTCGCCACGCTTTGAGGAAGGCGGCGAAGGCGTAGAACCCGTTGGTCCGGCCGGTGAGCCAGTGGATGTCGCGTCCCTGCGCGTCCTTGCGCACCTTCCAGCCCAGCGCGGTCTCGACACCCTCTTCGCCAGTTGGTTTCCGAGCCACGATGAGGCTGTCGAAGGACGCGTGGTAGCGGGTCGAATCGTCTTCGGTGAAGTCCTCCGGCAACGCGTAGATGATACCCATGTTGGCCGACACCAGGGTCATCATGTCGTGGAGATTGGACTTGAGTCCCGTGCCGCCCACGAGGGTCGTATCGGACCAGGAGGGCACGGGCCGGCGGGCGTCGTCGTGTCCGGTCGCCAGGTAGGTCCGCATGGACTGCGAAGGCGTATTGGCCGTGTTGGCCAGCTTGATGGGATTACCCAGCAATTCCCGGATCAGGTCATCATAGGACTCGCCGGCCGCCCGCTCGAGCACGTGCCCGAGGAGTCCCATGCCGAGATCCGAATACGCGTAGCGGTCTTCCATTTCATCGCGGCCCCCCGCCTCGAGGGGATCGCCACCTTCCGGGTCGTCTCGCGCCGGATCGCCTTCTTCCGGGTCGTCAAATCCGAAGACGGACTCGTACACGTCGCTCTGAGCGTCCGCGTGCCGTGCGAGGAATTCGTACATCAGCTCCACCGAATACCCCTTCAACGGATCGTCCGGATCGTCCGAAACCAGGTTGTCCGGCAGGCGGGGCAGTCCCGAGATGTGGGTGGCGAGGTGTTCTATCAGGATGGGACGTCCGGCGGGCGTCGCCGGTACGGTAACCGTTTCCGGGAGATAGGCGGACACCCGGTCGGTCAGGTTCACGTCGCCCCGCTGAACCATGAGGGACAGCATGGCCGTCGTGTACAGGCTGCTCAGCTGGCCGATCTCGAAGACCGTCATGGCGCTCGCGCGCCGTATCGTGCCGCGGTTGAGCGTACCGTGGGCGTAAACGTACCGGTTGATGCCGCGGATGATCCCGGCGACGATGCCCACCGTCTGGCCGTATTCGTCGACGCGCTCGCGAAGTACGCGCTGCACGGGATTCTCTTCGTCGGCCTCATCCGCGACGGGGCTTCCCGTGATGCCGGGCGTACTGCCCCTTGCGCCCTGCGCGTACGCCGAAGCTTGCGCGAGCGCCATACCCTGCACCAGCGCCGTAGCCTGAGCGTGCGCCGCCGACACGGCGAGCAAATACAGGATGCCGAAACAACACAACCAGGCGAGAAAACGGCCCGTGTATGAACGCATGAGGCTGACCCTCTCCCGGTGCGTTTAGTGCCGCGGTACCAGCACTTCGTTGGCGCTGTCCATCCGGACGGGTTCCGCGTAATGATACACGTTGACGCCCTCGGCGATCGGCGTGGGAACCCGGACGATAAACTCCACCCAGTCTGGCGTATTAAACGCGGCGAAGGCCAGTTCGATCCCTTCCATCATCTCTTCCGGATCGCGGGACAGGTCCGGCAGCAGCACCGGGCCCGTGTCCGGCTGATAGATCCAGTCCCGCTCGTTGGCATTGATCGTCTTGATAGGGTATTCGAGCACCGCGGCGTACCGGTCGTTCTCGATGGTCGTACGGGCGTTCAAGGGGACGTTGCCCAGGACGGCCTCGACAATGGCCCGGGGCGACTCCAGGACGCGGCCGTCGACACGGGACAGGTCGATCCGGACGTCGTCGAAGGTCTCCTCGATGGCGACGATCTGCCGTTCGGGCTGTTCGCCCAGCGTCGGCGGATAGAGCGTTGCGCCCCGGTTCGCCACCTCGTAGGTCTTGATGGCCATGAAGGTGTCCGACGAGAAGATCGGCTTGAAGTCGGCGTTCGGGATGTGCCAGATACCCTGCTCCACACCGACCTGTTCGGTCTTGCAGCTCACCCCCAGGACGTATTCTTCCTGGAATCCGCCGGCCTTTTCGTTCACGGTCAGGCTGGCCTCTATTGGAATGCGGGCGTTATTGAGAGAATAGGGCACCTTCCGGGTCACGGTCTTCGGCGGTTTCTTCTCGGAATCCACGCGGAAGGTAAAGTATGAACGCGCGAAATCGATGGTCTGCATGGAAACTCCTGTGATGGACGTGGAACGCGTGACGACCGGGTTCCTCCCAGATGATGAAATTCAGTCCGTCTTGAATTGGTTGCTGACAGAAAAACGAGGTCGATTCGGCCGAACCGGACTGACCGTCTGTTCACACGAACCCGCATGGTACGCGATCCGTTCCCGTTTTTCCAGATAAAATAGTGGTTGCCGCGGTATTCCGGTATAGATTATGCGGGTCAAATGCATCGATCCAGGGAGCAGAAATGTCGAACGAACTGACCAGGACCTACCGCCCGTTCACGGACTCCCGCCCGTACACGCGGTGGTGGTGGTTCCACGACGATATCCGGGAAGAAGACGTCCGGACGCAGTTGCAATGGGTGCGGGACCACGGATTCGGGGGCGTGGAGATCGCCTTCATGTACCCCCAGCCCGGTGCGGGTGAAGGGCCCCGCTGGCTGAGCGAGGCGTGGACCGGCCTTGTCGCGCTCGCCAAGGAGGAGGCCGACCGGCTGGGAATCGGGTGCGACTTTACCTTCAGCACGTCCTGGCCCTTCGGCGGATCGATCGTGCCGGGGGAGGACGCGGGACAGGTGTTCGGCGGAGCGTCGACCCAGCGGCTCGAGAAATCCTGGGAGTTGTCCTATTACGGCCGCGGACGGATCCTGAACCACCTGGACCCCGACGCGCTGGCGCGGTACGCCGGCCACGTAGGCGGTGCGCTCAAGCCGGCCCTGCAGGGCACTACCTCGGCACTGTTTTCCGACTCGTGGGAGGTTTTCCCGGAGGGGCTCTGGAGCGCCCACCTGGACCCGGTCTTCCGGGATCGCTTCGGGTACGGCCTGGAACCCTTCAAGGCCTGTATCGACGAACATCCCGACGTGCGGTACGACTACAGGAAGATCCTGTCTGAAGCGGCGATCGAGGGTTTCTTCAGGCCCTACGCCGAGATCTGCCACGGTCTCGGCGCCGTGAGCCGCGTGCAGTGCCACGGGGCGCCGGCCGATCTGCTGGCCGCCTTCGCCCTCGTGGACGTCCCGGAATCGGAGGCCCTGCTGTTCGAGACCTTCTTCTCGGCCATTCCCGGCTCGGCGGCGGCCCTGGGCTCGCGGCCCGTCGTGACCTGCGAGACCTTCACCTGCATCTACGGCTATGAACCGTGGCCCGCCCCGTCGCCCCATCACGGCGAGGAGAAGGTGGAGGACATGAAGCTCATGGCGGACGCGGTGTTCGCCAACGGGGTCAACCACATCGTCTGGCACGGCATGCCCTACAACGCGCCGGGCGGGAACAACACCTTCTACGCGACCACGCACGTCGGTCCGGACAGCGGGTTCGCCGGCCGGCTTCCGGCCTTCAACGCCTACATGACGGAGGCCGCCGATTTCGTCAAGCAGGGCAGGACCTACACCGACCTGGCGGTGTACCTCCCGCTGGAAGACCACTGGATGCGTCACATGCTGCCCGAGGAGCGGCGCGGACCGGCCGCCAACTATTACTGGGAACTGCAGACCGTCGAACGGCCCGGTGCGCTACTCGGATACCATCCCCTCTGGATTTCGACGCCTTTTCTGGCGGAGGCGGTGGTGGAGGCCGGGCGCGTACGATACGGCGAGGCCGAATTTACCGCGATCTACGTGGACGTGGAATGGCTGGACGCCGAAGCCCTTTCGGCGCTGCTACGGCTGGCCAGGGAGGGCGCCCGGATCTGCGTCCCGCGCCGGCCCGCCGCGCCTGGCCATCGTCCGCCAGCGGACTACGAAGATCGCCTCGGGGAACTGATGCGCCAGTCCTCGGTCACTACGGATCCCGGTGCGGCGCTGCGCCATCCTCCGCTCGTGAGCGGCCGGGACGCCCCTGAATTCTGGTGCCGGGTAGTCGACGACGGCTATCATATCTTCTTCGCCCATCCCGATACGAAGCGGATCAGGTACCCCATGGCCTACGAGGGCTGGCGTTCCACCGGGTTGGTCGAACGGGAGGTTGTCCTCCACGTCAACGGCCGGGAGCGGACGGTGCGCCTGGCCTTCGACCCCGAAGATTCCATGCTGGTCAGGATATCGGCGTCCGGCGCGTTGGACGTGTCGCCCGGTCGCGTCGAGGAGTGACGCCGGGGCGAATCGTGCGTGAAGCGGCGGACTCGGGTGGCGGACACGGACGGGCGGCACTCGTCCTGCGATTAACCCGGGCGACACGCATCCAGCCGCTCAACCTGAACAATTGCAATACTCAACCCACGGAGATCAAACACCCATGCGCGACCCACGATACGGCGACCTGGCCAAAGTACTCACCGGACACTCGACGAAGATCAAGGCCGGGGACCGGGTGCTCGTCGAGGCCTTCGACGTGCCCGACGATATGGTGATCTCGCTGATCCGCACGATCCGGGAGGCGGGCGGCGTGCCGCTGGTCTCCATCAAGCACCAGCGCGTCATGCGGGAACTGGTCCGCGCCGGGGACGAGGACGCTATGGAAGCCGCCGGGGCCCATGAATCCCATCGCATGGACCGGGTGCAGGCCTACATGGCCCTGCGCGGCAGCCGGAACGTGATGGAGATGTCGGACGTGCCGGGCGAGGCCATGCGGCTCTACGAACAACACTGGCTCAAGCCCGTGCACTTCGATGTGCGGGTGCCGAAGACCCGGTGGGTGGTGCTGCGGTGGCCGACCCCCTCCATGGCGCAGCAGGCCGGCATGAGCACCGAGGCCTTCGAGGACTTCTTCTTCGACGTGTGCACGCTGGATTACGGCAAGATGGAACGGGCGCTCGCACCGCTGAAGGAACGCATGGACCGCACCGACCGCGTCCGGCTCACGGGACCGGGCACCGACCTGTCATTCAGCATACGCGACATCCCCACCGTGGGGTGCTCGGGCGACCGCAACATCCCCGACGGCGAGTGCTTTACCGCGCCCGTACGCGATTCGGTAGACGGCGTCATCCGGTTCAACACGCCCACGCTCTATCACGGCGTGACGTTTACGGACGTGGAGTTGCGTTTTGAAAACGGCAGGATCACCGGGGCCACGGGAAACCGGACGGAGAAGCTCAACGAAATCTTCGACACCGACGAGGGGGCCCGCTACATCGGCGAATTCGCCATCGGCTTCAATCCCCACATCACCACGCCCATGCTGGATATCCTCTTCGACGAGAAGATCGCCGGGTCCTATCACTTCACGCCCGGACAGGCCTACGAGGAGGCCGACAACGGCAACCGCTCCGCCGTCCATTGGGACATGGTCATGATCCAGACGCCAGAGTACGGCGGCGGGACCATCGAGTTCGATGGGGAAGTGATCCGGAGGGACGGGCGGTTCGTCGTTCCGGACCTGGAGTGCCTGAACCCCGAACGGCTGAAGTGACAGAACCTGCACTGGGAGCGGCTCAAGTGAGTCAGGTCGGGCCGCGTGCAAAAGCGGCGACGGAGCGTCCTACCGTTCCATAACCAGGAAGTTGACCGATTTGGATACGGAACTTTCGGCGTTCAGGTCTGTAAACGTGACGGTAAGTACGTATTCACCCGCCGGCAGACCACTGGTATCCAATGACGTGTACTCATGATCTTCGGTCGAAAACCCTTCTCCCGCGAAGGCCATCATCACCGCCTGCATGTCTCTTTGCCTGCGGGCCGACCAGCTACGCGTTTCATTGCGCTCCAGGGGCCTGATCTCGTAGAGGATTTCGTACTCCGTTCTCTTCTCCTCGTCCAGGCCGAGATTGTATATCTCGTAATAGACGTAAACGGGGCTCCCGCGGATATATAGCCGTCCCGGGTTCGGCGTGATGTTCAACCCCTTGCGTACAAAAGGTCCCTGTACGCCCGATGGCGCAATGAGGGTGGCCAGCTTGAGATCGCTGATGAGCAGCTCTTCGCCGCTGTAGTCGGACAGGGTGACCGGCTTACGATACACCCCGATCCGCTGCGACGTTTCGTCCCGCACCTGGACCGCCAGCGTGAAGCGTCCCGGCGGCGCCACGACGCTCTCGGGCAAGGTATAGACCGGGACTTTTACCTGGGATGCAGCCATCACTCGCTTCGGTCGGTCGAAGGGACCGAAACCGAACTCGTGGGTGAACTGCGGGGTCATAGTCGAATCGCGCAACGTGACCAGATGCGCCAGCCTGGTCCTGTTCCCTCTACCGTCCGACACCTCGCCGAATTGCCATACGGGTATGCTGTATGAAAGGTCCAGTTCCGTCGCACCGTTATCCGTTCTGAAGGTCACGGCGTCGAAGGCGTACTCGAGGGGGTCTCCGCCAAGGTCGTGCAGGTATTCCTCCGGTGCTTCCGCGATAAGTTCCTCGGCGAGCCGACGCGGACTGAACCGTTCCTGTCGAACCATTTCCTGCTGGTTAGTGAGCAGGTTTCCCCACGGGTAATCGAACCTGCCCCCGCCGAACTGGTCGACGAAGAACAGTTCCAGGCCGTACCGGGCGTAAACCCAGCTTTCGGTAGCGTATCCCGCCCCCATCAGTTTTCTCTCCCTCTGTCGGGCAAGGTCCACAAGTGATGCAACGATTCCGTCGGCCAGCACGCCGCCACTGTTGACCAATTCTTCTTCGGATACCTCCTCGGGCACGACGATCGTCAAGTAGCCTCGGTCAACGCTCAATTGATAACCGAACCGGTTATTCTGCTCTCGGATCGCATCCACTTCCGGCTCATCGGAAATCGCGGCCGATTGATAGGCGTTCCGGTCCGCGATAAAGACGTCGCCGCGGCGGTTTTCCGGTTCACCGTAACGGACGTATATCTCGCCGCGGCGGTCATAGGGGTGTTGGCCCTGGGAAAAATGGTACCGGGCATACGTTACACGCCGGTAATGTTCTACGAGGCGTTCGTTCGTCACGGTGGCGGGGTTCGAATCCCTGGCGTTCCAGAAGGCATGCCAGCGCGCATCGCGTTCCTTTCCGCCGGCCTCCATCCAGGATGCCAGTTCGTCAGGAGGAGCTACGTGCGCCAGGTCCCGGTAGACTTCCTTTTCGTCCGGGTCAAGAAGGGAAAAGTACGTCTCATAGACCTCATGCAGCAAGTCGGGTCGTGACTTCGAGTCTTCGGAAAGCGCGCTGAATCGCGTCAGCAGGGGCTGGACTGCAGCTGAACCCGATTCTACCAGGTCGACTCCGGCCCGTTCGAGCAGTTCCACGGCCAGGCCGTACTTTTCGGTAAGCAGGGTAAGATAGACGAAACGGCCGAGTGCGTCGTAATGGTCGGGATTAACCCTGAACTGAGCGACGTAGGCCGCCATCGCATTGTCGAATTCAGGCGACTCGGGCCGTTCGTAACAGCGGCCGATCTGGAAAAACGCATCGGGATGGGCAGGATCCAATACCGCCGCCTTGAGGAAGAAGGACCGGCCGTCCCTTTTGCCGCCGACAATCTGGTCGGTCCTCCGCGGATTCATATGGGCGATACCCAGGTGGTACTGGATTTCCGGGTCGTCCGGCGATAGCCTGGCCGCCGTGCGCAAGGCGTGACGCGCATCCAGTCTTCGGTGTTTTATCTGCAAATAGGACTTGCCCAGTCCCGCGTAGCCAGACCCCCACTTCCCGTCTAGCTGGACCGCGCGCTTGAAGGAACTCACCGCCTTCCGGTATTCTCCAAGCTCGTACCGGGCCATGCCCCGCCAGTAATGGGCGGGCGCCGAGCGGCCGTCCTCCTCAACCGCCTCCTGAAACAGCGCCAGCGCTTCCCTGAGCCGTTCATCTTCGTACAGCGCCTTGCCCGCTTCCAGGGCCGCGGAGTGGTGTGTTTCGGGAACTGGATTCGCAGATGCAGGCAGGGCCTGGGCATGACCCTGCAGCGGACAAATCAGCAAGGCCGTCACGAGGAGTAAGCGGAATCTGGTCACGACAATCATCCAATCTGAGGTGTGCAGCATACGATGAGACGTGTACCCGCCAATACTGGCAACATTTGGAAACTAAACCAGGTTTTCGATCCGGTCAACCGGGGTATCCGACAGAAACCGTCTACTCGCGTCCCAAGGTGTCCGCCGGGTTGGCCAGGGCGCTTCGGAAGGTCTGCAGGCTGACGGTGAGCAGGGTAATGGCCAGGATGACGACACCCGCCGCGATGAAGGGGCCGACGCCGATTTCCGTTCGGTAGGCGAAGTCGGCCAGCCACTCGTTCATGAGCCACCAGGCCGCGGGCCAGGCGAGGACGTTCGCGATCAGCACAAGATAGACGAACTGTTTCGATATCAGGCCCATGATGTCCGATACGGCGGCGCCCATTACCTTGCGGATGCCGACCTCTCGCGTGCGGCGAGCGACTTCCAGCGATACCAGGCCGTACACGCCCAGGCAGGCGATCAGCAGGGCAAACACCGCCGAATAGGTGAAGATACGCGCCAGGTTGGCCTCATCCACGTAGAACCGGGCGATATCGTCTTCCATGAAGGCATATTCGAAGGGGGTTTCAGGCGCGGCTTCCATCCAGGCTTCTTCGAGCAGCGAAAGCGCACCCGGCACATCCCGGCCGCTGATTCTTACCAGGATGACACCGATATTTGGCACGAAACCCTGTATGGATTTCGTATGGAGGGTGAGTATGGCCGGTTTTATTTCCTCGTGCATAGACTGGAAATGGAAATCCCTCACCACACCGATGACCGTTCTACCCTGGGGCAGCCTTCGTCCCAAGGGCTCTTCCCATCCCAGTTTCCGTGCTGCGGCCTCGTTGATGATGCACGATTCGCCCTCGTCGCTCCCGAATTCCCTCGAGAAATCCCGGCCCGATACCAGCCTCAGCTCAAGTGTACTCAGATAATCGTATTCCGCCGAATAGAGGAACGCTTCCAGCGCGTTTCCATCCTCATCGGTAGAGGCGCCTACGATTTCGCCTCGCCCCTGTCCCATACTGGTCGACGCGCCGGACACCAAGAGTATGTCCTCGTACGCGATAATCCTGTTTCGGTACACCTCGTAGAAGCTGGAACCGGGCGCGGACGGAATGACGACGACGTTTTTCGGGTTGAATCCGAGATCACCCGTTCGGACGAAGTCCAACTGCCGGGTCATGACGATAATGGCAATGACGAGCAACGCGGACAGGCCGAACTGAACGACCATCAGGCCGCGGATGAACAGGTTGGGGCCGCCGATCTGAACCTGGCGCCTGAACACGGCGATGGGATTGAACCGGGAGAGTACCAGGGAAGGATAGCTGCCGGACACCACGGCCACCAGTCCGGTCAGCGCCAGCAGCGCGGCGACCATGGAGCCACTGAAAAGATACTCGAGGGCGAGAGACCTCCCCGCCAGCATGTTGAATACCGGCAGGAACAGGTGGGCCAGTATGACGCCGAGCGCCAGGGCAAAGCAGCACAGCACCGCGGTTTCTCCGAGGTGTTGCGTGATAACCTGTGTCCTGTGCGCGCCGAAGACCTTCCGCAATCCGACTTCCTTCGCCCGCGTGGATGAACGGCAGATGGCCAGATTCATGAAGTTGGCACAGGCGATGAAGAGGACGAGAAGGGCCGTGCATATCAGGAGGTAGGACCGGTTGGGGTCGCTGGTGGGTCCCGGGCCGCCTTGCACTTCAGGGTCGAGGTACATGTCGGTTATGGGCTGCAATCTCATATACAGCGACTCCGAGCCCGGATAGTGGGTTTGCACGAAATCCGGCAGTTGACTTTCGAGCGACCCGACCATTTCCGGTACCGGAAGTTCAATGAACGTTGTCGTGAGCGAGTAATTCCAGTTGCCGATGGCATTTGAAGTCCAGGGGTCAATTTGGGGCATTTTACCTGTCGGAATAATCAGATCGAACCGAATACTGGAATTGACCGGACCGTTCTTCGCCACGCCGGTTATGGTCAAGAGCACGTCTTCGACCATAAGTTGCCTGCCCAGTGGGCTCGTCAGCCCAAAGTACTTTGCCGCGGCAGACCGGCTGATTACCACGGAATTCACATCGTCCAGTGCCGTCTCTGGATCGCCTTCGATTATCGGAAAGGAGAACATCTCGAAGATGGATGGATCGCAGAACAGGACATTCTCTTTTCGAAAGATGTCCTCTCCGACGCGAATTTCGGAATTCCTTTGTCGTATTCGAACGGAACGGATCACCTGCGGATACTGCTGTTTCAAGGCATTAGCGAGAGGAAGGGGGGTATTCGCACTTACAAATGGGTTGTCGCCGAATCCCGATCCGCCGACTACGACCCGGTAGATCCGGTCCGCCTTCTCGTGAAAGGCATCGTAAGTCCACTCGTGCCGGACGAAGAGGAAGACCAGCAGGCTGCAAGCGAGGCCCATGGACAGGCCCAGCGTGTTGATGAAGAAGTAGCCCTTGTTGCCGAAGAGGTGCCGAAGGGCGATGACGAGGTGGTTCTTCAGCATGGCCGCATCAACTCCCGTGTCTCACGGATGTACACTGCGGTTGTATACAGTTGTCACGGTCCGGGGGAGTCACATGCCCGGCGGAACGGAAAGGGGATCTACGGATTTGACCCGCCGATCCCCTTTAAGGTTGCGTGTATGAAACTATTGCTGTGCGAAACGAACGTTACACGATCCCGCGGCGGTCATGGGACGGTAAACGTATTCTCACTGCGGCGTAATTCTCTTTCTCCGTTGAGCGTAATGTCTCCGACCAGTCGATACTCACCGGCTTCATCGGGATTATATGCGCAAGCATTATACATCACCCTGGTACCCACTTCGTTCCACGGGCTGTCCATATCGGCTCTTGTCTGCCATACGGAATAATGGACAGTAAGATTGTCTCCAGTCGGAGCATTCCAGTTTTTAATTCCGCCCGGGGGGAGCAAAATTCCGAGGAGAGGATGTTCAGTGAAACAGCCTGTTAGTTCTATTGCACCTATTGATGAGCTGAATATCAACTTACCGCGCTCAACCCTCACTCCTACCCACGGGGCGTAGGTGACTTCTTCCACCGTAACCATCACCGTAATGCCCACCATATCCGACACGTCGCCAGCCGTAGCCGAAACGTCGGCCATGCCGTTGCCCACCGCCGTTACCAATCCCTCCCCGTCCACGGTCACCACGGCTTCGTCACTGCTCGTCCACATAACGGCCGGTTCGGCAATGGGGTTGTCGTTCGCATCGCTGACGGAAACCATGAGCTGCAAGGTTTCTCCGATGGCGGTCAGGGTGGTGGTGGCGCTGGCTGCAACTTCTATAGTGATGCTGACCGGGACCTGGGCGACTGTGATCGCCGCACTTCCCATGGCGTCTCCGGCCTGCGCGGTGATTTTCGCCATGCCGTTATCCACCGCGGTCACCAGGCCGTCCGCGTCCACGGTCGCCACAGCCTCGTCTCCGCTCGACCAGGTAACGGCCACGTCAGCCATCACGTTCTCGTGCTGATCCAGTACGACTGCTGCAAGCTGCACGGTTTCGCCG
>JAJEHX010000041.1 GCA_022823465.1 Candidatus Latescibacterota bacterium | reverse complement strand
TAATCCTGGAACTCGGCCAGCCCCTGCTCGGCCAGGACCTTGGTAATCGCCGCCGTCAAGGTCGTCTTGCCGTGGTCCACGTGACCGATCGTCCCGATGTTCACGTGGGTCTTGGTACGCTCGAACTTTTCCTTCGACATGCTGCTGATCCTCCAGATATTGAACCGTTATGCGCCGCCGCGAATCTTCTCCAGGATTTCCTGCTTGATGCTTTCAGGTACTTCCGAATAGTGCGAGAACTGCATGGTGGACACGGCCCGCCCCTGCGTCGCGGATCGCAACGCCGTCGCGTAGCCGAACATCTCGCTCAGGGGAACAGTGGCCGCCACGACCTGCGCGTCCGTCCGGGGTATGATCCCGCCGATGCGCCCGCGCCGCGCGTTCAGATCGCCCACCACGGTACCCACGTATTCGGCGGGGACCACCACTTCCACGTCCATGACCGGTTCCAGCATAGCGGGATCGGCCTTGCGCATGCCCTCCTGAAAGGCCATGGAACCCGCCACCTTGAAAGCCACTTCGGACGAATCGACTTCGTGGTAGGAACCATCGTAGAGGGTGACCTTCACGCCCTGCACCGTGTATCCGGCGAGTACGCCGTTATGGGCGGCTTCCCGCACGCCGGCTTCGACGGAAGAGATGAACTCCCGCGGGATGACGCCTCCGACGATGCCGTTCACGAATTCGACGCCGTCCCCCTCCTCCACGGGCTCCATTTCGAGCCATACGTGGCCGAACTGACCGCGTCCGCCCGACTGCCGGACGAAACGCCCTTCGCTCTTCACGGCCGTCCCGATGGTTTCCCGGTAGGCGACCTGGGGACGCCCCACGTTCGCTTCCACGCGGAATTCTCTCAGCATGCGATCTACCAGTATCTCGAGATGCAGTTCACCCATGCCCGATATGATCAACTGGCTGGTTTCTTCATCGGTATGTACGCGGAAAGTGGGATCTTCTTCGGAGAGCTTCTGGAGGGACTGGCTGAGCTTTTCTTCGTCTGCCCGGGTCTTGGGCTCGACCGCTACGGACATCACCGGCTTGGGGAACTCCATCGCTTCGAGGGCGATGGGCCATTCCGGGTCGCAGAGCGTGTCGCCCGTCACCACGTCCTTGACCCCCACCAGCGCCACGATGTCGCCAGCTTCGGCGGCCTTGAGCTGTTCCCGCTTGTTGGCGTGCATCTGCAGGATCCGGCTGATCCGCTCGCGCCGGTTGGTGCGGGTGTTCAGCACGTAGCAGCCGGCGGGCAGCGTGCCGGAATAGATCCGGTAGAACGCCAGCTTGCCGACGTGGGGATCGGTCATGATCTTGAAGGCCACGCCGGAAAGCGGCGCGTCGGGCACGCTCTCCCGCGTCTCCTGGTCGCCGGTCAGCGTATTCTTTCCCGATACCGGGGGTACGTCCTGGGGCGACGGCAGGTAGTCGATGATCGCGTCGAGCAGCGCCTGGACGCCCTTGTTGCGGAAGGAAGAGCCCACCAGGACCGGGATCAGGCTGACCGATAGCGTAGCCCGGCGAATGGCGCCCTGTACTTCGGAAACCGTCGGTTCCTCGCCGGCCAGGTAGGTTTCCATCAGTTCCTCGTCCACTTCGGCGAGACCCTCTATCAACTTGCTCCGGTGCTCCGCGGCATAATCGGCCAGGTCCGTCGGAATGTCGTGCTCGTCGAAGGTGGCGCCCATGTTGTCTTCATGGTAGCTGCGCGCCTTCATGGTGACCAGGTCGATGGACCCGGTAAACAGGTCGCCGGTGCCGATGGGGAGCTGGATCGGTATGGCGTTGGCCCCGAGCCGTTCGTGCATCATGGAGACGACCTGGTGGAAGTCCGCTCCGACGCGGTCGATCTTGTTCACGTAGGCTATGCGGGGCACGCCGTACTTGTCGGCCTGCCGCCACACGGTCTCGGACTGCGGCTCGACGCCGCCCACGGCACAAAAAATCGCCACGGAGCCGTCAAGCACGCGCAGCGATCGTTCCACCTCGACCGTGAAATCCACGTGGCCGGGTGTATCGATGATATTGATCCGGTGGTCGCGCCAGAAGGACGTCGTGGCCGCGGACGTGATCGTAATGCCCCGCTCGCGTTCCTGTTCCATCCAGTCCATGGTCGCGGCGCCGTCGTGGACCTCGCCCATTCTGCGCACCCGTCCCGTATAATAGAGAATACGTTCCGTGGTGGTCGTCTTCCCGGCGTCGATATGGGCAGTGATCCCGATGTTCCGGGTCTTTTCCAGGTTCGATTCGGATGCGTGCTTGCTGGATGCTGCGGACATTTTCTCTTTCGGTTTGATCGTTGTTTCAGTCACTGCGTCATCTACCTCATAAAGTACGGATCATCGCGAGGGATGATCCGTTTTTACTGTTTCGACGTGATCTCGATACGCCCTTACCACCTGTAATGGGCAAAGGCCCGGTTCGCTTCCGCCATTCGGTAGGTTTCTTCCTTGCGGCGGACGGCTGCGCCCTCTCCCTTGGCGGCTGCGCTGAACTCTCCGGCCAGGCATTCGTACATGTTCTTCTCGGAACGGGCCCGCGCGGCTTCGATGATCCAGCGTATCGCCATGGCCCGTTGCTGATCGTCTCTCACTTCCACGGGTACCTGGTAGGTCGAACCACCCACCCGGCGGGATTTTACGTGAACGACGGGGCCCACGATCTTGAGCGCCTTCTCGAACACGGGCAGCGGTTCCTGGCCGGTCCGTTCTTCGATCAGATCGAGCGCCTGGTAGAATACGCGTTCCGCGACGCTCTTCTTGCCCTTGCGCATCAGTCCGTTGATGAACTTGGATACCAGGACGCTGTTGTATTTCCAGTCCGGTTCCGGTTCCCGTCTTACGACTTCTTTCCTTCTTGCCATCTTATTGCTCCGCCGTCTCGTCTACTTGGGTTTCTTGGTTCCGTATTTTGAACGTCCGTTGCGCCTGTCGGGCACTCCGCTGGCATCCAGCGCACCGCGGATGATATGGTACCGCACGCCGGGCAGATCCTTCACCCGGCCGCCCCGGACCAGGACGATGTTATGCTCCTGCAGGTTATGGCTTTCGCCCGGGATATAGCAGGTGGCCTCGATGCCGTTCATCAGGCGGACTCGGGCGATTTTCCTTAACGCCGAATTCGGCTTCTTTGGCGTCTGCGTTTTCACCTGCAGGCAATTGCCCCGTTTCTGGGGACTGCCGCGCAAAGCGGGTGATTTCGTCTTTCGCTGCGCCTTTTTCCGGCCGTGGCGAATAAGTTGGTTTATTGTCGGCATTTCCGTCTGACCTTCCCCGTTTCACGAATCCTGCTCAGCACTTAAAGCGTGGTTTTAAGGGTCCGGATAAACCGGTTTTCTCCCAAAAGCCACAGGTCGAGAAATTTACATAGATCCGTAGGCCGTGTCAAGCGTTTTTGTAAAAAAACGAGCGCCGCCATAACACCGGCGGCGCCCGGTCATCTGCTTCGTCTGCCGTCGTCAGACTGTTTCCACGGGCGGAGGCTCGGCCTCGGCCACGTTCGGCAGCGTTCCGGCAGCGGTTTCCGCATCGCCGTTCACCGATTCCGCGTCGAAAAGGGGTTCCACCTCGATCGCCGGTGGCTCGATCTCGTTGCCCTCCTCGTCTACAAGCCGCATCTGGCTGTACCTGTCGAGCCCGGTGCCCGCCGGAATCAGGTGACCCATGATGACGTTTTCCTTCAGGCCGAGGAGCGCGTCTCTCTTGCCCTCTATGGCCGCTTGAGTCAGCACGCGGGTCGTTTCCTGGAATGCCGCGGCGGAGACGAAGCTTTCCGTACTGAGCGCCGCCTTGGCAATGCCCTGCAGCAGCGGCTGGTTCGTCGCCGGGTCGCCGCCTTCGCGCAGCACGCGGTCGTTCTCCGACTGGAAACGGCTGCGGTCCACCTCCTCGCCCTTGAGAAACTCCGTGTCGCCCGGGTCGTCCACCTTGACCTTCTGGAGCATCTGGCGCACGATCACTTCCACGTGCTTGTCGTTTATGCTCACGCCCTGCATGCGGTACACTTCCTGGATCTGGTTGACCAGGTATTCCTGCACGGCGTTGACACCCTGGATTTCGAGGATGTCATGGGGGTCGATCGACCCTTCGGACAGGGGCTCGCCCGCCTGCACCCGGTCGCCGTCGCGCACGCTCAGGTGACGGCCCTGGGGTATCAGGTATTCCTGTTCCGATCCGTCGTCGGCCCGCACGAGAAGACGATGGGCGCGCCGGACGATTCCGGCGACCTTTACGACGCCGTCCACCTTCGCCACCGTGGCGGGATCGCGGGGCTTTCGCGCTTCGAAGAGTTCGGCGACGCGCGGCAGGCCTCCTGTGATGTCCCGGGTTCTGCCGATGGAGCGCGGTATGCGCGCGAGGACCGTGCCGGGCTGCACGTAGTTGCGCTCGGTGTTGTTCTGGTCCGTGAACTCTGTGACGAGCAGATGGGCGCCGGTGGGCAGGTTGTATTCATCTTTTTTCTTGCCCTTGGCGTCCGCGATGTAGATGCGGGGATGGAGCGCCTGCTGTCCCCGGTTTTCCGTGATCACCTTCTGACGCATGCCCGTGGTGTCGTCCAGCTGCTCGCGCAGCGTCTCGCCCGCCACGACGTCTTCGAGCTGCACGTGGCCGGCATGCACGGCGATGATCGGGATGTTGTAGGGGTTCCACTCGAAGAGGGCCTGGTTCTCCTCCACGGTCTCGCCGTCCTCCGTGAGCATGACCGCGCCGTAGGGGATGAAGAAGTGGCCCCACCGGTTGCCGTCCGCGTCCAGGATGGAAATCTCGCCTGCCCGGCCGATGACGACGGGGAGGCCGTTCTCCTGGGTGACGGTTTCGACGGCGGTGAAGACGGCCTTGCCCGCATGCTTCGTGGGAATCTTGTTCTGCGTGGCGTCCCGGCTCGCGATTCCGCCGATGTGGAACGTGCGGAGCGTCAGCTGCGTCCCGGGCTCGCCGATGCTCTGCGCCGCCATGACGCCGACAGCCTCGCCCATCTCCACCATGGAGCCCGTTGCGAGGTTCCGGCCGTAGCACCGGGCGCACACGCCGCGCTTGGTCTCGCAGGTCAGCACGGACCGGATGTGCACGGTTTCGCTCATCTCCGCGTCGGGATCGGCCGAGTACTGCACGCCGCCGCGCTGTTCGATGAGGTCGGCGACTTCCTCGTTGATCTCCTCGCCGGCGGCCGTCAGCAGCTCCCGCGTGATGGGGTCGTAGATGTCGTCCAGCACGACCCGGCCCAGTACCCGGTCGCCCAGCGGTTCCATGACGTTCTCGCCCTCTTTCAGGGCGCCGATTTCGATGCCGCGGATCGTGCCGCAGTCCGCCTCGGTGATGATCACGTTCTGCGCCACGTCCACCAGCCGCCGGGTCAGGTAGCCGGCGTCGGCGGTCTTGAGGGCCGTGTCGGCGAGTCCCTTGCGGCCGCCGTGGCTGGAGGTGAAGTACTCGAGTACCGTCAATCCTTCCTTGAGGTTGGACAGGATGGGCGTTTCGATGTACTCGCCGACCTGGCCGACGACTTTCCGCTGGGGCTTGGCCATGAGGCCGCGCATGCCGCACAGCTGGCCCACCTGGTCCAGCTTGCTCCGCGCGCCCGAAGCCATCATCATGTAGAAGGGATTGAAGCCGTCGTCCGATTCGGCCAGCGTGGTCTCGACGATTTCGTTCAGCTTGGTCCGGGTATGCTGCCACACGTCGATCACCTTGTTGTACCGCTCGCCCTCGGTAATGGCGTGGCCTTCGTACTGGTCCTGGATGGACCTTACTTCGGCCTCGGCGTCCCGGATCAACTGTTCTTTTTCATCGGGAATGACGACGTCGTCGATCCCGGACGTCAGGCCCGAGAGGGTCGCGTAGTGAAAGCCCAGGCGCTTGACCTCGTCGAGCAGCAGGCAGGTGCGGTAATTGCCCAGCTGCCGGTAGACGTCGGCCACCATGTCCCGGATGGCCTTGTTGTCGAACACTTCGTTCTGGAAGCCGATCTCCGGCGGCAGGATCTGGTTGAAGATGACCCGGCCGGCGGTCGTTTCGATCATCTTTCCGTCCAGACGCAGCTTGATGAGGGCGTGCAGATCCACGAGGTCGTTGTCGTGGGCGAGCATGACCTCGGACACGCTCGCGAATGCCTTGCCTTCACCCCGGCAACCCTCGAGTTCCTTGGTCAGGTAGTAGCATCCGAGTACGATGTCTTTGCTCGGCGCGCAGATCGGCTGTCCGTTCTTCGGATCGAGGATGTTGTTGGAGGACAGCATCAGCACCCGCGCTTCGATCTGGGCTTCGAAGGACATGGGGACGTGCACCGGCATCTGGTCGCCGTCGAAGTCCGCGTTGAAGGCCTCGCATACGAGGGGGTGGATGCGGATGGCCTTGCCTTCCACGAGCACGGGCATGAAAGCCTGGATACCCAGTCTGTGCAGGGTGGGCGCCCGGTTCAGCAGGACCGGATGGTCCTTTATGATTTCTTCGAGGATGTCCCAGACTTCGGGCTCCTCGCGTTCCACGATCTTCTTCGCGCTCTTGACCGTCTGCACGAAGCCCTTGTCTTCCAGCCGCTGTATGATAAAGGGCTTGAAGAGTTCGAGGGCGATGTTCTTGGGCAGTCCGCACTGGTGGATTTTCAGTTCGGGTTCCACCACGATCACGGAACGGCCGGAGTAGTCCACCCGTTTGCCGAGCAGGTTCTGGCGGAACCGGCCCTGCTTGCCCTTGAGCAGATCGGACAGGGACTTGAGGGAGCGGTTACCGTCGCCGCGCACGGCCCGGGACCGCCTGCCGTTGTCGAGCAGCGCGTCCACCGCCTCCTGCAGCATCCGCTTCTCGTTGCGTAGAATGACGTCGGGCGCGCGGATCTCCAGCAGTTTCTTCAGCCGGTTGTTCCGATTGATGACGCGCCGGTAGAGGTCGTTGAGATCCGATGTGGCGAACCGGCCGCCTTCCAGGGGCACGAGCGGCCGCAGGTCGGGCGGGATGACCGGCAGCACTTCCATGATCATCCATTCGGGCCGGTTGCCGTCGGTGTCCGGTCCATTGGAATTCCGGAAAGCCTCGACCACTTTCAGCCGCTTCAGCGCGTCGTTCTTCCGCTGTACCGAGGTTTCCATCCGTACCCGGGTCCGCAGTTCGAGGGACAGCTCTTCGATGTCGATCTCGGAAAGCAGGCGGCGGAGGGCGCCGGCGCCCATGTCCGCCTCGAATTCATGGCCCGCCTCCTCGAGATCCATGAAGGTTTCCTGGTCGATGATCTCGCCCTTCTGGTACTCGGTGTCTCCCGGGTCCAGCATGACGTAGCACTCGTAGTAAATCACTCTTTCCAGGTTCCGGATGGACAGGTTCAGCAGGTTGCCGATCCGGCTGGGCGGCGATTTGAAATACCAGATATGGCATACCGGAACGGCCAGCTCGATGTGGCCGAGCCGTTCCCGCCGTACCTTCGCCTGGGTGACTTCCACGCCGCACCGGTCGCATATGACGCCCCGGTAACGAATGCGCTTGTATTTTCCGCAGTTGCACTCCCAATCCTTCACGGGGCCGAAGGTGCGTTCGCAGAACAGGCCGTCGCGTTCCGGTTTAAACGTCCGGTAGTTTATGGTTTCCGGTTTCGTCACTTCCCCGTAGGACCATCTGCGAATCGTTTCGGGAGAGGCCAGCTGTATCCGAATCGTGCTGCGGTTCTTGGGCTGCTTGTGTATTAGATCGACCACTGGTGACACCTCCTGATCTTTATCTTCTCTGCAAGCCTCTGTCGGCATGTCGGCGGCCGGAGTCCCATCGGGCACTCCGGGGGTGAGGTGCTAACCGTTTATTCTTCGAGCTGGACGTCCAGGGCCAGGCTCTGGAGTTCCTTGACGAGGACGTTGAAGGACTCCGGTATCCCCGGTTCCGGCGGATTGTCGCCCTTGACGATGGCCTCGTACAGCCGGGAACGGCCGTTGACGTCGTCCGATTTCACGGTCAGCATTTCCTGCAGCGTGTACGAAGCGCCGTAGGCCTGCAGGGCCCAGACCTCCATTTCGCCGAAGCGCTGACCGCCGAACTGGGCCTTGCCTCCGAGGGGCTGTTGCGTAACCAGGGAGTAAGGGCCGATCGACCGGGCATGGATCTTGTCTTCGACCAGGTGGTTCAGTTTCATGACGTACATGTAGCCGACCGTGACTTCCTTGTCGAAGGGCAGGCCCGTCTTGCCGTCGTAGAGCGTGCTCTTTCCGGATTCGGGCAGGCCCGCGTTATCGAGCGCCTGTTTTATTTCATCAATGGATGCCCCGTCGAACACCGGCGTCGCGATATGGGTGTCCTTTTCTTTCGCGACCCAGCCGATGTGGATCTCCATGATCTGGCCGAGGTTCATGCGGCCCGGCACGCCGAGGGGATTCAGGATGATGTCTATGGGACGTCCGTCCGGCAGGTAGGGCATGTCCTCTTCCGGGACGATCTTCGCCACCACGCCCTTGTTCCCGTGCCGGCCGGCCATCTTGTCGCCCACCGACAGTTTCCTCTTCTTGGCCACGTACACTTTGACCAGTTGAATCACTCCGGGGGCCAACTCGTCTCCGCGGCGTATCTTCTCCTGTTCGCGTTCCAGCTGGTTTTCGATTTCCCGGATATTCTTGGACGAAGCCTGGATCACCTTCTGGACCTGGCCGTTCACGGCCGCGTTGACGACCCATCGTTCGCTCTGGATGACCCGGTCGAAATCGAGTTCCGCCAGCCTGCTGTCGGTGTACTTCCGCTTGGCCGGGACCACGACTTCGTCGGTCTCTCCGTCACGGAGCTCGACGCAGACCCTGCCCCTGAGCAGCTCGCTCAGCTTGTCGTTTCGCGTCTCCTTGACCTGGTCGATCCGCTGCTGGTAATCGCGTTCGAGTTCGCGCAGGGTTTCTCTTTCCTTCTCCCGGGCGACGCTGTCGCTGTCCTTGCGGCTGTACAGGCGGGTGTCGATGACGATGCCCTGCATGCCGGGAGGCGCCTTCAGGGAAGCGTCCCGCACGTCGCCGGCCTTCTCGCCGAAGATCGCGCGCAACAGGCGTTCCTCCGGCGACAGCTCCCGTTCGCCCTTGGGGGTCACCTTGCCCACGAGGATGTCGCCGGGTCCCACTTCGGCGCCAATGCGGATGATTCCGGATTCGTCCAGATCGCGGACGGCGTCCTCGCTCACGTTGGGGATCTCGCGGGTGAATTCCTCGGTCCCCACTTTCGTTTCACGTGCCGGCAGTTCGAACTCGGTAATGTGAATGGAAGAAAAGATGTCCTGCTTGACCAGCCTTTCGCTGACGACGATGGCGTCTTCGAAGTTGTACCCTTCCCAGGACATGAAAGCAGTCAGCACGTTGCGGCCCAGGGCGAGTTCGCCATGGTTCGTGGCGGGCCCGTCCGCAAGGACCTGCCCCGCTTCCACACGCGCTCCGGTCCGAACGACCGGCTTCTGGTTGATGCAGGTTTCCTGGTTGGATTTCTTGAACTTGGTAAGCGGGTACACGTCGGGCGGGGTGTCGAAGAGATCGGAATCATCCGTGTCGTCAGGCCTCACCGTGATCATGTCGGCGGAGACCTGCGTGACCGTACCGCTCTGCTTTGCGACCACCACCGCACCGGAATCCACGGCTACCTTTCGTTCCATGCCGGTGCCTACCAGGGGCGCCTCGGTACGCAGGAGAGGTACGGCCTGCCGCTGCATATTGGATCCCATGAGGGCCCGGTTGGCGTCGTCGTGTTCCAGGAAGGGGATCAGGGCCGCGGACACGCCCAGGACCTGCTTGGGCGAAACATCCATGTAATGGACTTCGCCGGGATCGACCAGCTTGATGTCGCCCTTGTTCCGCGTGGGTATGCGGCCAATGAGGTGTCCCTCGCCGTCCAGCGAAGTGCCGGCCTGGGCGATCATGAAGTCCTCTTCCTGATCGGCCGACAGATAGTCGATCTCTTCGGTGATCCGGCCGTCCACGACCTTGCGGTAAGGCGTTTCGATGAAACCGAACTGGTTGATCCTGCCGTAGGTGCCCATGTAGGCGATCAGGCCGATGTTCGGGCCTTCCGGCGTCTCGATGGGACAGATGCGGCCGTAGTGCGTATGATGGACGTCGCGGACCTCGAAGCTGGCGTGCGACCTGTCCAGTCCGCCGGGACCGAGCGAGCTCAGTCTCCGCTTGTGGGTCAGTTCGGCGAGGGGATTGGTCTGCTCCATGAACTGCGACAACTGGCTGCTGCCGAAGAATGCGGCGATGACGGAAGATACCGTCCGGGCGTTCACCAGGTCCTGGGGCGTGATCGAATCGGCGTCGTGGAGGCTGATCCGGTCCCGTATGGTCCTTGCCATGCGGGTCAGCCCGGTGTTGAACTGCTGTGCGAGCAGTTCACCCACGGAACGCGTACGGCGGTTGCCGAGGTGGTCGATGTCGTCGGTGATGCCTTCGCCGCGGCGCAGTTTCAGGAGATAATCGATGATGGCGATGAAGTCTTCAGCCGTCAGGATGGTCGTATCGATCGGTATGTCCAGGTTCAGGCGCTTGTTGATCCGGTGGCGTCCCACGGCCGCCAGGTTGTACCGCTTCGGGTTGAAGAACATGCGGTCCATCAGGGCCTGGGCCGTTTCGAGGTTCGGCGGGTCGCCCGGCCGCAGCAGGCTGTACATTTTCGACAGCGCTTCTTCTGAAGACGACGTCGTATCCTTCTTGAAGGTGTTGGCCAGAACGTCCGGCTCCCGGGTCGGGTCCATCCGCACGACCTTGATTTTCCCTGACTTCCTGGATTGGCCGGCATGGCCGTTTCCTTCGGCCAGCCGGGCCACCAGGGCTTCCGTCAGCGGCTCTCCGCTCTCCGCGATGATCTCACCGGTTTCCTTGTCGACGATCGGCTCGCCGATGCTGCGCCCGATCAGGTCGCCGGCCTGCTTGGCCTGGACGGCGTCAAATTCGTAGAACAGCCGGTAGATGCGATCGTTGCTCTCATAGCCCAGCGCGCGGAGCAACAGGGTCATGGGCAGTTTTCGTTTTCGGTCGATGTGGACGAAAAGCACGTCGTTCACGTCCAGGCTGAATTCCAGCCAGGTGCCGTGTTCCGGTATGATGCGGGCGGAGTAGAGCTGCTTTCCGTTAGGGTGGGTTTCTTCGGAGAAGAACACCCCGTAGGAACGCTGCAACTGCGACACGATGACCCGTTCGGCGCCATTGATGATGAATGTGCCCTTCTCCGTGATCAGCGGAAGTTCCCCGAGGAACACGGTCTGCTCGATGATGTCCTTGACCTTCTTTTCGCCGGCGCCGTTCCCCTCCTCGCGGATCACCAGGCGAAGCCTCGCCTTCAGGGGAATGGCGTAGGTCATGCCCCTTTCCTGGCATTCGAGAACAGTGTACTTCGCCTCGCCGAGCATGTATTCGATGAACTCGAGCGAGAAGTGCTCGTGGATGTCCGTGATGGGGAATATGTCGGTGAAAACGGCCTGCAGACCCTGGTTCTTGCGCTCGGCAACGGGTACGTCGGCCTGTAGAAACGCCTTGAAGGAATCTATCTGAACCGCCAGCAGATTCGGCATTTCGATGATGGAAGGCAGTTTGGAAAAATCATGGCGTGTGATCTGAGTTTTGTCCATCGGCTGACCACATCCTTTCGACAGGTAGGTTAATAGAACCCGTGGACCAACGGCGCTGGCGCCCCGATCACGTCACGGGGCCGCCGCGCGCGCCACGCGGACCGATACGGTTTACCACCCTGCCTATTTGAGTTCGACCGTTCCGCCTGCTTCTTCGATCTGCTTCTGAACGTCGTCGGCTTCCTCTTTCGTCACGCCCTCCTTCAGCGCGCCGGGCACGCCGTCGACCAGCGCCTTGGCCTCTTTCAGGCCCAGGCCGGTTATTGCGCGAACGACCTTGATCACCTGGATCTTCTTGTCACCGAAACCGGTCAGCACGACGTCGAAGGAGTCCTTCTCTTCTTCTGCCGGCGCGGCTGCGTCCCCGGCGCCAGGCGCGGCGACCGCCACCGTCGCCGCGGCGGAAACACCGAACTTGTCTTCGAGCGTCTTCACGAGATCATTCAGTTCCAGCACGGTCAGCTGTTCGATCTGATCTACGATTTCGGACACGGCCATGATACATACCTCCGTTGTATATTAAGGAATACTACCTCTGGTTATTCTTGATGATCACAAACAAACGGTTTTCACCGGCCATGCGGGCCAGCACGGCACTCGCGGCTGTCACTCGCCGCCTTCCTGCGCCGCCTTCTGCTGCGAGACGGCCGCAACGGTGCGGACCAGATTGCTCAGCACGCCGGACAAAGTGAACACCAGGCCGGTAATGGGCGCGGCAATACCGCTGACCGTCTTGGCCAGCAGTTCATCCCTGCCCGGCAGCCTGGAAAGCGTCTCGGCCTGTGCGGCGTCGATGATCTCGCCGGTCAGCAATCCGCCCTTGATGCGGGGGCGGTCCTCGTGTTCCTTGCCGAAATTTACGAGTACCTTCGCCGGTGCCACGGGGTCGCTTGACATGACGAGCGCAGTCGGACCGTCCAGGGTTTCACCCAGGTCGGGCAGACCCGCGTCGGCTATGGCGAGGCGGGTAAGCGTATTCTTGATCACTCGGCATTCCACGGACTCCGCACGCAACTGGCTTCGCAGCTCCGTAACCTCGCCGACGTCCAGGCCGGTAAGGTCCGTCAGGTACACGCTGTCGGTTTCCTTCAATCGCGTCGCCAGATCCTGGACGATCCGCTCTTTAACGGCACGCGTCTGCGGCATGGTGTCATGACTCCTTTTCTACCCACGGCTCCTGGCCGCGGTCGCATCTACGCCTCTATGGTCGCCGCCTGGCGGTCGACCGATACGCCGGGGCCCATGGTAGACGAGATGGTAAGGCGCTTTATGTACTGCCCTTTGGCGGATGCAGGCTTCGCCCGCATGATCGCGTCGATGAACGCCGAAGCGTTTTCCTTCAACTGCTGAACGGAAAAGGACGCCTTGCCCACGGCGCCGTGCAGGTTGCCCTCCCGGTCCACCCGGTACTCGATCCGGCCGGACTTCACTTCCCGGACCGCCGGACCCACGTCGAAGGTAACTGTGCCGCTCTTCGGGTTGGGCATGAGTCCACGGGGACCCAGCACGCGTCCCAGCTTGCCCACGTCGCGCATGATATCGGGCGTGGCGATCACCACGTCGAATTCGGTCCAGCCTTTCTCGATCTGTTCGATGTACTCGTCGGCGCCGACGTAGTCCGCGCCGGCTTCCTGGGCGTCTTTCTGCGCTTCGCCCCGCGTCAGCACGAGCACCCTGGTTTCCTTCCCCGTACCATGGGGCAGCGCCACGGCGCCCCGCACCATTTGGTCCGCGTGGCGGGGATCCACGTTCAGCCGCATGGCCACCTCGACGGTCTCGTCGAATTTCGTCTTCGAGGTCTCCTTGACGATCGACAACGCGTCCTCGAGGGGATAGTCCTTTCCGGCTTCCACTTTCTCACTGGCGGCCAGATAGCGCCTTCCTCTTTTCATACCCGTCTCCTTGCGCTTTCCTGGGTTATCCTTCCACCTCGATGCCCATGCTGCGGGCCGTGCCTTCGATCATGCGCATGGCCGCCTCCGTGTCCGCGGCGTTCAGGTCCGGCTTCTTCAGTTCGGCGATCTGCCTGACCTGGTCCCGGGTGACTTTTCCGACCTTTTCCCGGTTCGGTTCGCCCGAAGCCTTGGCCAGCCCCGCCTCGCGTTTGAGCAGCACGGCGGCGGGAGGCGTCTTGGTGATAAAGGAAAAACTGCGATCGGCATAGACTGTGATCACGACCGGTATGATGAGACCCATCTGATCCTGGGTCTTCGCGTTGAATACCTTGCAGAACTCCATTGGATTGACGCCGTGCTGGCCGAGCGCCGATCCCACCGGCGGTGCCGGATTCGCCTGGCCTGCCGGTACCTGGAGCTTGATCACCATTGATATTTTCTTGGCCACAAAATCCTCCTACGCAACGTGGGAGACCTGGAGGAAATCAAGCTCCACCGGGGTTGCACGTCCGAATATGCTCACCATGACCTTGAGCTTCTGGCGGTCCGGGTGTATCGCCTCCACAACGCCTGTGAAATCGGTAAAGGGCCCGTCGGTCACCTTGACCTGGTCGCCGGTCCGGTAAGGGATTTCCACGCCTTCGCCCTTTTCCTTGCTTGGCTCGTCCCGGTGCAGAATACGGTTGAGTTCACTCTCCCGCAGGGGCTGCGGCCTGGGTCCGCTGCCAACGAAATGGGTAACGCCCGGCGCGTTGGTCACCAAGTGCCAGGAATCGCGGTCCATCTCCATTTCCACGAGGACGTAGCTGGGAAAAAGCTTCCGTATCGTGGATGTCTTCTTTCCCTGCTTCATCTCTACGATTTCTTCGGTAGGGATGAGAATCTCGCCGATTTTCTCTTCCAATCCTTCCCGTACCTTCAGTTTTTCCAGGTGGGTCTTCACCTTGTTCTCATGACCTGAATAGGTATGGATCACATACCAGCGCTTGTCCATGACTCACCTCATCATCTCTTGCTACGCGTCAGGCCCCGAGCAAACGGCTCAGTATGATGGACAGAATGAAATCGATCACCCCAGTGAAAGCGGCCAGGATCAGCGTGATCACGATGACCACGGTCGTCGAACCGATCAATTCGTTCCGGCTCGGCCAGTTCACCTTGGACAGTTCCGTCCTTACTTCTCTCAGAAAGTCTACCGTTCGTTCGTACATATTCCGTGTTTCGCGCTGAAATGGCCGCCCGGCTTCCGTCTGTTCGGAACGTCACGGCCATTCAATGGTTCACTGTGTGTCCGCGCTCCCTCGTGCGCCCGCGCGCATTACATAAAAAGGCAGGCCGGAACTGTGTTTTCCGCTCAGTTCGAGTCGCCGGCCTGCGATTTTGCGAGTCTTCTATGTCAAAATCATCCGGACCAGATGGGGGGAGGACCGTTTCGGCCGTTTCGCCCCGTGCGTGTCGATTCCTGACGTTACTCGATGACTTCGGTTACGACGCCCGCGCCGACGGTTCTCCCGCCCTCCCTGATGGCGAAGCGTAGTTCCTTGTCCATGGCGATGGGCTGCATGAGGTTGACTTCCATGTCGACGTTGTCCCCGGGCATGACCATC
>JAJEHX010000034.1 GCA_022823465.1 Candidatus Latescibacterota bacterium | reverse complement strand
TTAGACCTTATGTATTGACCTGTTTATAAAAAGACCTCCTCCGTACTCGGTATACGGGGGTTATCTTTGGAAAGTGGCAGTTCCCCCAAAGACCTATCCCCATCGAGAAGGAGGAGGCTATGCGTAAATCTACACGATTCTGTGCGATGGACATACATAAAGATTCGATCACGGTGGCGATAGCCGAGGACGGCAAGGCGCCTGTTTTGTACGGTACGATCAATGCCACGGGGGCTGCGGTGTCGAAACTGGCGGGCAAGCTTTCCGAATCGGGTTCTGCGTTGCGTTTCTGCTACGAGGCGGGTCCCTGCGGCTACGAGGTCTATCGTCAGTTGCGCGCCCTGGGTCATGCGTGCGCGGTGGTGGCGCCGTCTCTGATCCCGCGTCGTCCGGGCGACCGGATCAAGACGGATCGTCGCGACGCTTTGTCGCTGGCCAGACTGCACCGGAACGGGGAACTGACCTCGGTGTGGGTGCCCGATAAGGAGCAGGAGGCCATCCGCGACCTGGAGCGTGCGCGCGAAGACTTCAAGCACGCCGAGCGGCGGGTGCGTCAGCGGCTTGCCGGCTTCCTTTTGCGACACGGCCGCGTATACACCGGAGGTCGCCGCTGGACGCAGGCGCATTACCGCTTCTTCGAGGCCCAGCGCTTCGACCATCCGGCGCAGCAGATCGTATTCCAGGAATACGTGGACGAGGTAAAGCACGCGAAGGCGCGGATCAAGGCCCTGGAAGAGGAACTGGAACGGGCTCTGTCGGACTGGACCCTTTCCGGCCAGGCCCGGGATCTGATGGCGTTGCGCGGGGTGGACATGCTCACCGCAATCACGGTCCTGGCCGAACTGGGAGACATCACCCGCTTCGACACGCCGCGCCAACTCATGGCCTACGTCGGTCTGGTGCCCAGCGAGCACTCCAGCGGTCAGCGAAGACAACGAGGAGCGATCACGAAGGCGGGCAACACCCACGTGCGGCGGGTCCTGGTGGAATCGGCCTGGTGCTATCGCTTCCCGGCGCGCAAGACCAGGCATCTGCAGCGACGAGGCGAAAAAACGCCGCCCGCCGTGCAGGACATCGCCTGGAAAGCACAGAAACGATTGTGTGGACGTTACAGGCGCCTTCAGGCGAGAGGCATGCCCAAAGGCAAGGTCTGCACCGCCATCGCCAGGGAGCTGTTGGGCTTCATCTGGGCTATCGCATGGGAACATCGACATCACGGCAGCATGATCAGCAAGGCGGCCTGAGCAGGGCAACTTCAAAGACCAGGAAGGAATAGCCATGCAGGATGAACCGGGACAGGAGGGACCGGTCAGGAGAACCCTCGACAAAACTATGAGGCGCCCTTCGGGCTGACCCTCGACTTTAGACCGAGGACGCTCCGCGACGAACCCAGGACAGGCGGTAGCCAACCCGCGTATATCAGTCGGATCAACCGTCGCTGTATCGTCCCTTCTGTTCCCGGGCAGCAGACCAGACAAAGATAACATCCGAAGATCCTCGTTCGGAAGAGGGTTGACACAGGTCAAAACATATCAGTTTATGGATATTCCAAAAATCTTAAAAACCATTTGACAAACGCCAATTTTTACTAAACATATGTTGTGTATAAATTTCATATCTACTTTCCGTACGGGACTGTCGCGTCCCGTGCGATCTATGCCGTCCGAGAGGACGGAGAAAGGGTTGTCTTATGGCAGACAACAATCCCAAATGCTGTGGCCGGTTCATGCTTCACGTGACCGGCGAGGATCCCTACTGGGACTGCCCGGAGTGCGGAACCCGCCGGAACCGGGAGGGCATGATCATAACGCCGGACGGGACAAGCAGGACCAACAGATCCGTCGGTTTCCGGTCGGACGGGCACGATGGTTCCCGATCAGACCGGCGAGTCACCGCGCCGGAGAACGCAAGCTCGGATAAACCGCATACCGGCAGAAGCAGGCACGAGGATCCGGGCGGTAACACCACGGGCCCCGTCCAGGTTACGGACCACCAGCCCCGGTGCTGGAAATGTGGTCGCGTGCTGGGCAGATACTTCTCGCGTCCGTGGAGCATCAAGTGCCGCAGGTGCAAAGCAACGAACCAGGGCGCATTGAAAGGAGCGTGAGTCATGCACGCCGGATAGTGCAAAATGCACTTTTTTTGAAAACCCTCTTGACAGATATACTAAACATTAGTATAGTACTGTTATCCTCTCGTGCGATGTGCACGAGCGTAACTTAAAACTGAATCAGAGTACCCTCGCGTCCCTTTAGCGGACCCGCACCCCGCGGACCTTGAGCGTCCCCGTGCTGCTTCTGATCGACCCTCGGCACGGGGTTTTTTCGTGCCTTTATCCGACAAATCCAGTGCGCAAGGGCGCGGGAGGTACAGATCATGGATTGTTCAATCACCAGGCGGGGGCGCTGGGTCGAACTCAAGAAGAACGACGCCCGGCGTATGATGTTCCGAAGGGAGTACAAGTACCTCGTGATGGAAGAGTACGTCTTTCAGCTCGAGCATACATACCCGGCCTTCACCGTGTACAGGCAGAGCCGCTTGCAGCGGGAGGCGAGCCCGCTGCCCATGTTCGAGTTTGACGGAAACAGGCTCGTGGTGTATCCCGGATACTCCTGGGACGGCGCGTCGGGTCCGGCGGTCGATACCCGGTCGTCGATGGCCCCGAGCCTGATGCATGACTGCGCCTACCAGTCGATCCGGATGAGGCGGCTGAGCCGGGATTACCGGAAAGCCGCCGACAGCGACTTCCGGGAACTGCTCCGGTTCGAGGGGATGGGCCGGGTATGGAGCCGTGTCAGGTACTGGGCCCTGCGAGCCTTCGGAAGCCGTGCCGCGAAATCGACGGTCTGAAAGTGGTTTACATCGAGAATGCCAATCTCCCCGGCGGCGCCTCCTATCAATTGTGTTTGCCCATTTACGCCACATGACCTATATTACCGGGGTTGTACCGCGTCGCCGACGTGGCCGGTTCAAGTGAACAGGCGACGGCGCTTATTGGCGCCATACCGTTTTCATCCCGGACGAAAAAGGCTACTTGGCTATCGAGTTGCTCCAAAGGACCGATCCGCATGACCAAGACCCCCGAAATGGGTGACATACAAAAGGACCTGAAGGAGTTCTTCTCGAACAAGTACGGCGCGCAGGTGCAGTTCGCCCAGCCGGAAAAAGAGGGCGTCCCCACGGACCCGCCCGCGGAAGAAGCCCCGCTGCCGGAGATTCGTTTCGACATGAAGCCGGAAGAACTGGAAGCCTTCCTGAACGAGTACGTCATTCGCCAGGACGAGGCCAAGGAGATCCTGGCCACCAAGATCTGCACCCATTTCAACCGCATCCGCCTCCAGGAAGAGCAGGAACCGGTCGGCAACATCAAGAACAACATCATCCTCATCGGCCCGACCGGCGTGGGAAAGACCTACCTCATCAAGCTCATCGCCAGCAAGATCGGCGTGCCCTTCGTCAAGGGCGACGCCACGCGGTTCAGCGAGACCGGCTACGTGGGCGGGGACGTGGACGAGTTGGTCCGCTCGCTGGTCCACGAGGCGGACGGCAACATCAAGCTGGCGGAATACGGCATCATCTACATCGACGAGATCGACAAGATCGCCTCGTCGGGCAACATCGTCGGGCCCGACGTGTCGCGGACCGGGGTGCAGCGCACGCTCCTTAAGCTGATGGAGGAGACGGACGTGGACCTGCAGGCGCCCCACGACCTGACGTCCCAGATGGAGAACGCCCTGCAGTTCCAGAAGACGGGCAAGGTGGAAAGAAAACGCATCAACACGCGAAACATCCTGTTCATCGTCAGCGGGGCCTTCGCCAACCTGGAAGAAATCATCAAGAAGCGCATGAGCGTGCAGACGATGGGATTCGAGCAGGGCGACGGCGCGGAACAGCCGGAGGATGGCGAATGGCTGCCCCACGTGACCGCCGAAGACCTGATCAAGTACGGCTTCGAGTCGGAATTCATCGGTCGGCTGCCCGTAACCGCCGTGCTCCACAAGCTCAGCGTAGACGACCTGTTCCAGATCCTCAGGAACCCCAACAGTCCGGTCATCATCGCCAAGAAGCTGGATTTCAAGGCCTACGGCATCGACGTCGACTTCGACGAGGAATCGCTGCGTCTGATCGCCGAACGGGCCCACCAGTCGGGCACGGGCGCGCGGGGCCTCATCGGCGCCATGGAGCGGATCCTGATCAAGTTCGAGAAGAAACTGCCATCCAGCACGGTGAAAGAGTTGGGGGTGACGGCCGCGGTGGTGGAAAACCCGGAAAGTGAACTGGAGCGGGTGCTCGCGGAAGCGCCTCCCGAACCCGCCGAGGTGCTGCAGGTGTATTTCGAGGAACACGACATCACGCTCACGCTGGACGAACCCGCGGCCGCGGCATTGGAAAAACTGGCTGAGCAGCACGGCAGGCCCCCTAAAGACATGGGGATGGAGCTGTTCAGGGACTACGTCCACGGCCTGAAGCTGATCCAGGCGAAGGAACTGAAGATCACGGAAGAAGCGATCGGGAACCCCGGAGCATACCTGGACCGCCTGATCAAGAAGTTCTACGAGAACCAGGCCAAAACCACCTGACGGCGCCCCACGCGAACCACCTCACATGATCCCCGTAGCACTCACCATCGCGGGTTCCGACTCCGGCGGCGGAGCCGGCATCCAGGCGGACCTGAAGACCTTCTCGGCCCACGGCGTGTACGGCATGTCCGCCGTGACGTCGGTCACCGCGCAGAACACCCTCGGTGTGCAGGCTGTCCACAACCTGCCGCCCGAAGCGGTGAAGGCGCAGATCGATTCCGTCCTGTCCGACATTGGCGCCCGGGCAATCAAGACGGGCATGCTCGCCACCGCGGAGATCATCTCCGTCGTGGCGGACGCGCTGAGGGCGTATCCGGACATCCCGCTCGTCGTCGACCCGGTGATGATCGCCAAGAGCGGCGACGCGCTGCTGGAATCCGAGGCAGTGTCCACGCTCATCGAGCAGCTTGTCCCCCTTGCCACGGTCATTACGCCGAACCTGGACGAGGCGAAGGCACTGACCGGCATCGAGGCGTCGGACGTGGAAGGGATGCGGACGGTCGCGCGCAGGCTCTTCGAGATGGGGCCCCGCCACGTGGTCGTCAAAGGCGGCCACCTCGAGGGAGCGGCCGTCGACGTGCTCCACGACGGCGCGACATTCGAAACGTTCGAAGCCGATCGTATCGACACCCGGAGTACCCACGGCACTGGCTGCACCTTCGCGTCCGCGATCACCGCCGGCCTGGCCAAGGGGGCGGGCGTAGCGGAAGCCGTGGGCGCCGCCAAGACCTACCTGACCGGGGCCCTGCGCCACGCCGTGCCCCTGGGCGGGGGGCACGGTCCGGTCCATCATTTCCACAACCTCTATCGCGACGCCGAACGCCTCTCGGTCCTGGAACAGCTGTCCGCCGCGGCGCGGCGCCTTGAGAGCGCCCACGCGGGGGACCTCGTCCCCGAGGTACAGTGCAACCTGGGTATGGGACTGTCCGGCGCAAGGTCGGCCGAAGACGTAGCGGCCTTTCCCGGCCGGCTCATCCGCGTGCGCCGCGATATCCGCTCCGTGGCGCCTCCCGAATTCGGCGCGTCATCCCACGTGGCCCGGATCATCCTCACCGCCATGCGGCGGGACCCGTCCAAAAGAGCCGTGATGAACATCCGGTACGATGAATCGATCCTGGACGCCTGCCGGGGACTGGGGCTCTCGATCGCCTCTTTCGACCGGCACGAGGAACCCCTCGAGTCTAAGCATCGCGAGGGATCGTCTCTGGAATGGGGAACGGCCCGGGTTATAGAGGAACAGGACTTTGTGCCGGATATAGTCTACGACCTGGGTGACGAGGGGAAGGAACCCATGATCCGGGTCATCGCCGGCGATCCGGGGCAGGTCGCGGATATTGCGCTTGCGGTGCTGGAAAGGTCCCGGGGCAAGTAGGCCGGGCAGGTTGGTCCGCCGCAGGTTAAACGAGCGCGCACATTCCGCCGGTCACCGAGCCGGTCAATACCCCAGTTTACGCAGATAGGCCCGTTCCCGCCGCATCTTCTCAAGATCGGGCAGGTCCGACTGGCTGGGACACACGGTCACCCACCGGTCGTAGCCGATCTCCTCCAGCGCCTTCATGGCGGCGCCGAAATCGAGCAGCCCGCCGTCTCCGAGTTCGACGAAACGGTAATCCTTGTAATCCTGCAGGTGGACGTAGACCAGCCGGTCCCTGAAGTCCCGGATGGACTGGGCCGGATCGTAGTGCCAGAAGGCGGAATGGGATACGTCGATGCAGAGTTGCGCCCGTTTCATGAGGCGCATGAGGAGTTCCCATTCTTCGCGGGAATCTACCGTGGTGCTCGTGTGGATGTGGTAGCACACGTCCAGGTCGTACTGCGCGGCGTAGTCGGCGAATTCGTCCGACAGGTCCGCCAGGGCCCGGATGTCGTCCTCGGTCGAGGAGCGGCCGTAGGGACGGTTTGCGCCCATGAACATGAAGGTGTCGGCCTCCACGTCGGCGGCGAAGTCGATGCGGCGCTTGTTCCGCTCCTTCATCTCGTGGTCGCCGTCGATGGATATGCCGGTTCCGGTGACCACGGCGACCTCGACGCCTGCCCGGTCGGATATGGTTTTCACCCGTTTGGCGGAACCGAGCCAGTCCAGCGACTGCCGGATTTCCCAGCCGTCCCAGCCGGTCTCCCTGAGCTGCCCGAGGATTTCATCCAGGTCGGGGGTCTGCCATCTGAGTCCGCTGAATCCCAGTTTGAATGCCAAAGAGGGCTCCTTTACACTACATGTTTCTATCCGGCCGCCTCACCGGATATGGCGATTTTCCGCACCTCTTCGCCGTCGAGCCTGTAATTTGTCGACAGGGCGTCTATGGCCTCGCCGACCCGGCTCAGCGGCAGGGTGTGGGAGACCATTTCCTCGAAGGGATAGCGCCCCGACTCGAGGATGGGCAGGCCGCGGACGAAGTGGGAGATGTTGCTGGCCCAGACCCCGACCAGGGTGATGTGCCGGAACACGAAGTGGTTGAAGGGATTCATGCGGACGTCCCCCGAGTCGGTAAAATGGCCGCCTTCCACGTAGGTCCCGCCCCGCCGCAGCATTTCCACGCCCTCCGGGATGGCCGGCGGCACGCCCGCGCATTCGAAGACCACGTCGGCGCCGTATCCGCCCGGCGTCTCCGCCTTGACCAGTTCGATGCGCTCCTGCGCGTCCGGCACTTCCTCGATGTTGACGGTCACGTCGGCGCCGAAGGCTTTGGCCAGTTCCAGCCGCGACGCGGGCGCGCCGACCACGATGGTGCGATGCGCGCCGGCCTCGATGGCCGCGGCCAGGCTGAACAGGCCGATTGCGCCGGCGCCCTGGATCACCGCCGTGGACCCGAGTTTCATCTGGGCCTTTTCGGCGAAGTGCAGGCCGACGGTGAAGGGTTCGAGCAGCACCGCGACCTCGGGCGAACTTCGGACTTTGAGGAACTTGGACCGGGGGATGTTCAGCAGGACGTATTCCGCGTACCCGCCCTGAAAGTGGGGTTTGATGTCGGCATAGGGCCGGAATCCGTAGGCCAGCACATTGGGGCAGAGCCCGGGCTCCCGTACCACCGCACAGAAATAACAGGTACCGCACTGTTGCCCGGGGATGATGGCGATGAGATCGCCCTCTTTCACCAGGTTGTCCATGGCGTCCGAGTCGACGCCGGACCCCAGTTTCTCGATCACACCTACAATCTCGTGGCCCAGCACCAGGGGGAAGGCCTTACGCCGCGCGTGGCCATTGTAGATGTGCACGTCCGTGCCGCACACGCCGCACATGGTCTGCCGGACGAGCACCTCGCCCGGACCTGGATCGGGGACCACCGCCTCGCCGACGGTGAAGGTCCCTTTTTCCCCGTCCAGGATCGCCGCTCTTCCCGTTCGCGCCATCTTGCCTCCAGTTTTCTTCCGGCCGCTTGTCTTATGCCGTCGGTGCCGTCAACCGCCGCCCCTGAATCGGGGTGGCCATTGGGTGGCCTATTGGGGTGGCCATTGTTGATCGGCAGGTTCGCCGCCCTCAGCCGTTGAAGCGCCTTTCCGCCTCTGCCCAGTCCACTACGTTCCACCACGCTTCGATGTAAGCGGGGCGCAGGTTCTGGTAATTCAGGTAGTAGGCGTGCTCCCACACGTCCAGTCCGAGAATGGCCGTCTTGCCTTCCATGATCGGGCTGTCCTGGTTGGCCGTGGAATAGACCTCGAGGTTGCCGGCGCCGTCTTTTGCGAGCCAGGCCCAGCCGGAACCGAAGCGCGTGGCGCCCGCGGCCGCGAACTGCTCTTTCATGGCGTCGAGGCTGCCGAAGGCGCCGTCGATCGCCGCGGCCAAGTTGCCCGAGGGATTCCCGCCGCCGCTGCCGCTCATGATCGTCCAGAACTGCGTGTGGTTGGCGTGGCCGCCGCCGTTGTTGCGCACGGCGGTCTTGATGGCGTCGGGAACGATGGCGCAGTTGTCCGCCAGCAGTTCGTCCAGGCTCTTCCCGGCCAGGTCGCCGTGATCCGCGAGGGCGTTGTTCAGGTTGGTGATGTACGTATTGTGGTGCTTGCCGTGATGGATTTCCATCGTGCGCGTGTCGATATGAGGCTCCAGCGCGTCATGGGCATAGGGCAGGTCGGGAAGCGTGAATGACATGGTACTCTCCTTTGGGGATGGATCCGCACAACTGTTGAGAATCGTGGTGCCGGCCAGACCGGCCAGCGCACCGCCTGCTATTCGACTAATAAAACTCCGCCGGGACAGGCCGGAACCGGTCCCGTTGCCTTCGGAAGGCAGATCCGCCTGGTGTCCGGCAGATCCGCCGTCAGGTTGTTTCTCGGTAAATCTGCCGTCAGGCTGTTTCGATAGTTTCATGTTATTCACGTATCCTTTCTCGCCGGCGTCACGACGTCTCCGAACAAGGTGAAGGGCGTGGAACCGTTGACCCGCACGGGAACGATCGCGTTGGTGACGATCCCCGCCCGCACGGGGAACACGACGGTCTTGAAAGTGTCCGTTTTGCCGAAAAGCTTGTCGGCGTCCCGCCTGGACCGGCCCTCGACGAGCACAGGCACGACCTGCCCCCTGTACGCCCGGTTCCGGTTATCGGAGATCGACTTCTGCATTTCGATGACAGCCGTCAACCGCCGAGCCTTCACTTCTTCCGGGACGTCGTCGGCCAGCCTTCTGTGGGAAGCCGTCCCGGGCCTCGGAGAATACTTGAACATGAAGGCGCTGTCGAACTGCACGTTACGCATCATCTCGCAGGTCGCCTCGTATTCCTCTTCCGTCTCGCCGCAGAATCCCACGATGACGTCGGTCGTCAAGGTGATGCCGGGTATGTGCTCCCGGAGCCTGCGCACCACGTCCAGGAACGTCTCCGGTGTATAGTCACGGCGCATGCGGGACAGGGTCGTCGACGCGCCGGACTGCAGCGGAAGATGCGTATGGGGACATATCTTTGGGGAAGCCGCCATAACCTCGATCAACCGGTCGGGAAAGTGCGCCGGATGGGGCGAGGTAAACCGGATGCGTTCGATGCCGTCGATTTCCGCCGCCCGCGAAAGCAGGTCCGCGAATTCGACGTCGCCGTCCCGGTACTTGTTCACCGTCTGGCCGAGCAGGGTCACTTCCCGGTAGCCTTCCGCCGCGAGGCGCTCGATCTGGCGAATCACCTCGCCGTGGGGGGTGCTGCGCTCGCGGCCGCGCACGAACGGCACGATGCAGAAGGTGCACATCTTGTCGCAGCCGCGCATGATCGTGACCCAGCCGTTCACGCCCGCTTCCCGGACGGGGTCGATGTCGAGATAGTGTTCCGCCCGGTCCCAGGCCAGGTTCAGCGCCGGTTCGTCTTCCGTGTCCAGCGCCCGGAGCATGGCCGGCAGGCGCCGGTAGCTGTCGGGACCCGCCACCAGGTCGATATAAGGCGCCTTCTCGATGATCCGGTCGCCGAGGTGTTGGGACATGCACCCGCAGAGCCCCAGAATCAGACCGGGATTGGCCGTCTTGAACCGGTTCAGCTCAGACATGCGTCCGAGTACCCGCTGCTCCGCGTTTTCCCGGATGGCGCAGGTATTCACCAGGATCACGTCGGCCCGGTCGATCCGGTCGGTGACCCGGTATCCCTCGCGGGCGAGCAGCCCCACGATCAGCTCGGAATCCGCCTTGTTCATCTGACAGCCGTACGTCTCAACGTACAGGGCGCGGTCCCGTGCCGCCGGAGCATCCGCCGGCGGTTCGAGTATCGTCTTTTCCGTAACCATCATGTCCTGTCTTTCAGGTGTTTTCAAGTCTCGTAAATCTAAAGGCCGATGCCGTGACCGTCAATCAAAAACATACCCGTACCGGCGTATCCGATCCCTCAGTTGTTCCAGTCCTTCCCGGACTTCATCGCGGGGCAGTCCGCCCCTTTCCAGGCGGTCGTCCGCCATGGATTCGAGCCGCTCGTAGAATCCCAGGCCGAGCCGGGCGATTTCGGGTTCGGCCGGGTAGTCTTCCATTACGTGAAACAGGGTGTCTTCCGCCTTGCCGTACTGGCCATACCGTTCGTAGTAGTTGAACAGCAGCAGCGTGGTGGGCATCGGAAGCGCCGTGCCGGCCAGGAGCCGCAGTAGTTCTTCGATGGCTTCGCGGGGGTCCGTCACGAGACCGGATTGGTCGATCTCTTCGCTGATCCAGCGGAAGCCATCCACACCGACGGACGGCTCCACCGCGATTTCAAGGTAACAGTTCAGCGCCTTCAGATACAGGCCGCGGCCTTCGTCCTCCTGTCCGACCGCCATGGCCAGGACGCCGTCTTCCTTGAACAGACGCGCGGCCATGAGGGCCGTGTCGACGGCCCCTCCGCTTCGTTTCAGCAACATGGACAGCAGGGTGCGTTCCGACAGCGCCATGACGGATGCCGTCGACAGGCCGAAGATATCTTCCCAGGTCTGGGCGATAATCGAACGGGCGCGGGGATAGTCCTGATCGCGGCGTGACCGGATCAACAGGATCAGCGCATCGATGAAAACGCGAATGGTTCTCATGATGTAGTCCTGGCGGAACATCGAACGGCCCTCCACCTCATTGCATGGGATCGGGATGCCGCGGCTCGGATCAGAAGCCCGTGGCACGGCTCATGCACCCACAGCGCGGATCAGAACCCGCGGCGCGGAAACGGCCCGTATCCGAAAAAGGCGGCCGCCGGCCACGGCGATATAAGACCCGCGGCGATATGGGACCCGCAAGGTATGTCTGGGTTCTCTGGCGGAAAAGGGAAGACACCCGGAAGCCGGCCGCGGCGCGTTGGCGCGGCACAGAATAAGAAAAGGCAGGGAACCAGCGGCGCCCCTGCCTCTTAATCACACTTCATCGTCGGTACGGATCAGCAGTCGTTTTCAGACCGGATGAACCTCATGGGATTGACCCGTCTCCGGTCCTTCTGAATCTCGTAGTGCAGGTGGTGTCCGTTGGCTCTTCCCGTCATGCCCACCTGGCCGATGATATCGCCGCGTTTCAGTTCCATGCCCTTCTTAACCAGGATGGCGGAAAGATGACCGAAGCGTGTCGTGAATCCGTTCTGGTGGTCCATGTCGATGAACAGGCCGTACCGTGCGTCCACACCGGTCTTGACTACGACGCCTCCGGCGGGCGCCTTGACCGGCGTGCCGGGAGCCGCGGCAATATCAATGCCGTGGTGCATGGTGTAGAGACCGGTAAAAGGATCATTCCGCGGTCCGTAACGGCTCGTTATGACACCGGTCACCGGAGTAATCGAGGGTACGAATTGCCAGCGGTCGTCGACCTCCCGGATCTGCCGTTCGATATCCTCCAGGCTCTTGAGCGAAAGGCTCGACTTGCGCTTGGAGGTTTCCATCTCGGAGTGCAGTCTGGAAGCCCGGTGAAAGGGCGAATCGAGACTGAAACCCGGATCCGGCAACTCGGCTCGTCCACCCACACCCACCTGGCGGACATCCGGATGAATGCTTGGCAGCCCGGAAATGAGGCGCGCGGATTCTTCCGATGCGATGAGCGATTCCAGCACGGCCCGGTTTGACCGGCTGGACTGTTCCAGGTTCCTGATTTCTTCGTGAATACTGCTATGCCTGACCTCTGCCAGCCATGATCTCGCGCCGGCGTACACCACGCCGGTTACCAGGAGCAGCACACCCAGTGTGACAGCAATCAACGAACCGGGTATACGTACCGTCCTACCCCCGAAATGCAAAACCATGAGCCGGGTCGGCATCCGGTATTTTATCAAAACCACGATTCCTGATACAAATTGCCGAACGATTCTTAGTCTTTGCGATTAAACCAGTTATCGCGACCAGTAATATGAGATGTAAAATGGAGGGAATGGGGCCGTGTGTCAATCATTTTTTGCATTTTCCCCGTCAACCGGGCGGCGGATTACAGGCCCTGGTCCGGGAAAAACGACGTCGACGGATCGAGTATGCGGCCCTCGTGGTGGATCTCGTAGTGAATATGGTATCCACTGGTCTTGCCGGTCATTCCGACCAGGCCGATGACTTCCCCGCGTTTTACCCGTTTCCCTCTGTCGACCAGCACTTCAGAGAGGTGGCCGTACCGCGTTACATATCCGTTCTGATGGGTGATGTCCACGTACCGGCCGAGGCTCGCGTTCACTCCGGTTCTCGAAACCACGCCGTAAGCGGTCGCCCGGACCGGCTCGTCCCTGTTCGCCGCGATGTCCAGGCCGCCGTGTACGCGCTGATCGTCGCTCAACAGGTTGCGCGATGAGCCAAAGGACCTCGAAACGGGACCGCGTACCGGCGACACGATGGGGATGCCGCGCCAGTAGGCCTCGTCCTCCCGGGATTTTGCTTCGATGGACTGCAGGCTGGCCAGCTCCGCGCGGGCTTCGGTCAGCAACCGGTCGATCCGTCCGCCTATCCTGCGCGCGGCCGCGTCGGGCGATTCGGACCATTCGACGGAGGTCCGGGACGAAGCGGAATCAACGGCGGCGGCTGGATTGGCCGCATCGGTTCCGTGAACGATCTTGCTTATGTCCGCCGCCCGTTCCGACAGGGTGGAGATCTGCGATTCGAGTGTGCCGTCCAATTCATGCAGGGCCTGCATCTGGTCCCGCAGCCGGGTGTTTTCCCTTTCCCTTTCCACCAGGGCGCCGTCGTCCAGCAGGGAAATCACATAGGGCGCGCCGAAATGCCATCCCGCCAGCATCAGGAGCACCAGGACGCAGAAGCCGGCCAGGATCGACCAGATACCGTATTCCCTCGGGTCGTCCTGGGCGTTGGCCGGCATATGTATGAATGAAATCAGTCTGCGTCGCGTCATATCCGACTCAGCGCACCGGCGGCCGGCGCGTCTTTTTTGGAGGCAGATGAACGGCGGGACGCCGGGAGGGACCCCGCCGCGTCACGAAAGGGGATCGATCAGTTCAGATAGGCCCGGAGCTTCTGGCTCCTGGAGACGTGGCGAAGCCTGCGCAGCGCCTTTTCCTTGATCTGGCGCACGCGTTCTCTCGTGAGACTGAACCGTGACCCGATCTCCTCCAGGGTATGGGATCTTTCCATGTTGATGCCGTAGTACAACGCAATCACGGCCGCTTCCCGCTTGGTCAGGGACCCGAGCGCCCTGAAGATTTCTTCTTTCAGCGAGTCTACCATGAGGGCTTCATCGGGCGCATCCTGGTCGTCATCCTCGATGAGATCCAGCAACCGGTTGTCCTCACCCGCCTTGAGCGGGGCATCCAGCGATACGTGGCGGCTTGCGATGCGCATCGTGTCTTTCACGTCGCCGGGGTTCATGTCCAGTTCCTCGGCGATCTCCTCGGTGCTGGGCTCCCGTCCGAATTCCTGTTCGAACTCACTGGACAACCTGCCGATCTTGTGGAGCGTGCCGACGCGGCTCAGGGGCAGCCGGACAATGCGGGACTGCTCGGCGAGCGCCTGGAGAATGGACTGCCTTATCCACCAGACCGCGTAGGAAATGAACTTGAAGCCCTTGGTCTCGTCGAACCGCTTGGCGGCCTTCATCAGCCCGATATTGCCTTCGTTGATCAGGTCGGAAAGAGAAAGGCCCTGGTTCTGGTACTGCTTGGCCACGCTGACCACGAACCGGAGATTGGAGGACGTAAGCTTCTCCAGCGCCTTCTGGTCGCCGGCCCGGACCGACCGGGCCAGTTCGGTTTCTTCTTCGGCCATTAACAGCGGCACGTTGCCGATCTCCCGAAGGTAGAGATCGAGTGAACGGTCTTCCGACACCGCCGATGGGGTTTTCGTTAAGGTACTCACGCGCTGCGACAACTCCTGTTTAACAGTTTGACATCGGGGCTTTGAATGGCCCCCTTAACCCGCATTGCCCGCAGGTCGAGGCCTGTCGATAAGCCTCTTCCAAAACGGGCAGTTGATTAATATATATAAACTGGAGATTTTGTCAACAAAAAACAGGCCGGGACGGGAGACGTCGCGTCAGCCCGGCAGGGCGGCCAGGGTACCGTGGCCGTCGAATTCGAGCGGGGCGTCGCGGCCAGTGTATTCGATGTCTTCCCGGTCCGCTATCTCATCCATCAGCGCTTCTGATACCGCGATCCGTCCGAGGGAAAGGGTGTTTCTGATGCGGACGGCCCGTCCTTCGCCGGGCGGTTTCATGCCGATGGTGGAGAAGGCGGCTTCGATGACTTCGCGGTCCGTGTCGAGAAACACGGGGATGCGGGACTTCTGCGGGCTCATGCCCGTGATGGAGTTTACGTAGGTGTACCGGTGATTGATCTTGTCCACCAGGCGGCGGGTAGTGAAATCGGCCAGCCCGATGCCCACGGCGTTGCCCTCGCTCTCCGGGGTCAGGTCGCGGACGATGATCCGCAGGATCCGAGGGTTCGCGGGCTCGGTCTCGAAATTCTGCATGCGCCGGCCGATGATATTCGTGTCCATGCCGGTCCCGCTGATGTTCTTGCCCATCTCGTCGACGATCAGGATGTCGATATCGTCGGACGGAAGGCGGGGCATGAGGCGCTGCGCCTCCTGGAAGAGCCGGCGTTCTTCCTGTTGCAGGACATTCGCCGGGACGCCGACGATGTGGGCGGTCTGGTCGTAGGCGTTCTCGATGATGGCCAGTCCGAAGGCCACGGGCGCGTGCTCCAGCACGTGCTGCGACACGGTCGTGATCATGTGCTCGAATCCGTACTCGAAGACCGCGCCGTGGTAGTAGCTGGCGCCCTTCTGCTTGCCCAGCCCGATGGCCAGCATCTTCATCAGGCCGCTTCCGACCGACCCCCTGAAGTCCGTATGGGGCTTCACGCGGTTGACCACCACGATATGATCGGCGCCAAGGGCGTTCCGGTCCAGGTAGACGGGCAGCCCGTCCGCGGTCTCGCCGAGACTCGCCGGCTCGATGTCGGAGCGTATGGGACACCCGGTCGCCGCTTCGCTGATGCCGTAGTTTTCCAGTACCCGCCGCTGGCCTTCGGAAGTCGCACCGCCGTGGCTGCCCATGGCCGGGACGACAAAAGGTTTCAGACCGGCCTTGCCGAGCGTGGAAACGACACTTCCGACGATGGTTGCGATGTTGCCGATCCCCCGGCTTCCGGTTGCCACGGCCACCGTGGATCCGGCGCGCATGCCCGTCTCCTCGATCATGCGGGAGACTTCCTCCCCGGCCGTTCCGGCCAGGTCCTCGACGACGGGCGCATCGAACCGTTGACGTATCTCCCTGAATTCAGGCAGTTTCATGTGGGTTCCCCCGTTTTATCAGCCGATATGTGTCCTGTCCCGGCGCGGCGCCAGGCCGGATCCCTTCAGATGCCGTCGACGAACCGACCTGGATTCAACGTGCCTTTCGGATCGAAACGATATTTCAGCATCTCCATGAGGTGCCGGTTTCCACGGGACGATCCCCACGCGCCGACTCGTTCCTTCAAGGCGGCCGGAGCGTGTTCCACGACGAAGGCGCCATGTTGCTCCGAAGCGGTTCGCAATGCCTCGACCAGGCCCGCCAGTCCGTCGTAATCCGCCTCCTGGAAGGGCCGTTCCCCGTAGAAGACGAAGGCGACGTGGCCGCTGGCGAAATGGGAGAGCATGCCGCAGCCCACGGACAGGCGGCCGCAGCGTTCTTCCGCCAGCCGGTAAAGCGCTTCCACTTCGTCCGGGGTAACACTGGCCCGGCAGGTCACGCCGGACTGCATGCCCCGGGGCACGAGCCGGCCCGCGGGAAACGCCCGCATCGATTCAAGGGCCTGCCGGTATGCGTCTCCTTCCAGGCGGGTGACGCCGGTCGCTCCCGTCTCACGGAGGAGCCGTTCGCATTCCCCGATCTGCCAGTCAACCGTCTCTTCCGGTCCGAACATGCCCGCAATGAGCGGAAAACCCGGGGCGGTCCGATCATTGCCGCGGCGGCCATCGCCGCGCTGTGCGCCGCCGCCCTGTGCATCGCCATCCTGGGCATCGCCACTCCCGGCGCCGTTGCCCCGGTCTGCGCCATGCTCTCCTGCCAACAAGGAATGGGTTACGGGATCGGCCAGTTCCAGAAAGGAGGGCATGATCTCCGAATCCAAGACCCGGAAGGCGCATTCGGCCGCGGCCGATATGCCCGGCATGCTTCCGATGATCATCCGTCCCGCCGCCGGAAGAGGCTGGAGCTTGAGGTTCACCTCCGCCAGGATGCCGAGCGTGCCGAGCGAACCGATGTACAGCTTGTTCAGGTCATAGCCCGCCACGTTCTTGACGACCCGGCCGCCTGATTTGACGATCGTGCCGTCGGCCTGTACCACCCGGACCCCGATGACCATGTCCCGTGCCGTGCCGAAGGAGGTCCGCAGCACGCCGGAGGCGTTGGTGGCAAGTACCCCTCCCAGGGTGCCCGCGTCGCCGTGGGGCGGGTCCAGGGGAAGATACTGGCCCCTTTCGCCCAGGCCGGCCTGCAGCCCGGCCATGGTGATGCCCGCCTCCGCGGTGGCCGTCTGGTCCGCGGGTTCGTGGGAGACGATCCGGTTCATGCGCGCCAGGGACACCACGATATCCGCCCGGGAAGGGGGATGGCCGAAGTCCATCTTGGTGCCGCCGCCCCGGGGAATCACGGTATAACCCTGTTCCGAGGCCATTTTCACGGTGGCCGAGAGAGACTCCACGCTGTCCGGGGCTACGACGGCAGCGGGAACGACCCCGTCCACGGCATGGGCGGCCAGCGTTTCTCTGCTCGCTGGCGCATAGCCTTCCACGAGGGAACCAAGCCTGCTGTGCAGCGCCTCATCGGGCATGGGTGAACCTGTATTCCATCGAGGCGAAGCAGCGCCTCTGGCTAAAGCAGCGCCTTTGGCTAAAGCAGCGCCGCCTGTCGATTGGTGTATTTGAGCTCCGCCGTGCCGCATCCGATACAGGAGCGGTTCGTGGGAAACATCTTGCCGGGATTGCTCAGGTTGCGCTCGTCGAACACCTCTTTGACCGTTTCCATGGCCTGGATATCCGGTTCGTCGAAAATCAGGGGCATCAGGTCGACCTTTTCGTACCCGATCCCGTGTTCCCCGGTGATGGAACCCCCGAGGTCGACGCAGGCCCGAAGGATCTCGTTACTGGCTTCCACGGTCTTCCGCGCCTGTTCCGCGTCCCGGTCGTCATAGGCGATACAGGGATGGATGTTGCCGTCGCCGGCGTGGAATACGTTGCCGATCAGCAGTCCGTATTTCTCCGCCGTCGTCTGGATAACCCCCATGATGTCCGGAATCTTCGTTCGGGGGACCACGCCGTCCTGCACGTAATAGCTGGGGCTCAGGCGCCCCATGGCGCCGAAAGCCCGCTTCCGGCTCGTCCACAGCAAGGCCCGTTCTTTCTTGTCTTCCGCCGTACGGATATCGCGGGCCTGGTTCTCGCCGCAGACCGCGGCGACCGCTTCGGCCTGGGTGTCCAGACCGGCTTCATGCCCCTCTAGCTCGATGATCAGCACGGCTTCCGCGTCCAGAGGAAAACCGAAGTGGTAGGCCGCCTCGATGGCGCCGATGGCGACCTTGTCGATCATTTCGAGGGCCGATGGGACGATCCCGCGGGCTACGACGCCGGCGACCGCCCGGGACGCGTCCTCCACCCTGTCGAAAACCACGAGAAAAGTCCGCCAGGCCTGCGGAAGACGGGTGAGTTTGACCCAGGCCCGCGTAACGATGCCCAGCATGCCCTCGGAGCCGATCAGCAGACCGCGCAGGTCGTAGCCCACGGCGTCGTCCGCCTTGCCGCCGAACCAGGTGACCTGTCCGTCGGGCAGGACCACTTCCACGCCCAGGGTGTGGTTGGTCGTCACGCCGTATTTCAACGTATGGGGGCCGCCCGAGTTCTCGGCGATGTTCCCGCCGATGGTACAGGCGTACTGACTCGAGGGATCGGGTACGAAATGATATCCCTGCCGTCCGACTTCCTTCGACAGGTGCAGGTTGACCACCCCGGCTTCCACGAGCGCCCGCTGGTTCCGGAAATCGACTTCCACGATGCGGTTCATCTTGGTCAGCGCGATCATGACACCGCCGTCTGGCGGCAGGCTCCCGCCGCTCAGCCCGGTACCCGCTCCGCGCGCCACGAAGGGGATCCCCGCTTCGTGGAGTATCCGGACCACGGCCGCCACCTCCTCCGCCGTGGTCGGATAGACCACGGCGTGAGGGGCGTTCCGGTCGATGGTCAGCCCGTCGCATTCGTAGACGATCAACTGGTCCGGGGCGTCGATGACGTTCTCCCGGCCCAGCGCGGCCACGAGTCGATCCACGAGTTGTTCTTTGTCCATCAGGGCGTCCTGTGAGTCTGGCGGTCTGGCGGTCTTGTAATCTGGTGATCCGGCTGTCCGGCAGACGCGCACCGCCGTGCCAGGCGCTATCCGCCGTGCTTCGACCTGGTCAGGTCGAGGAATTCCATCCGGGTGCTGCGATCGTCCCTGAACACGCCGAGCATGGCGCTCGTCGTCGCCTTGGAGTGCTGTTTCTCCACGCCCCGCATCATCATGCAGAGATGGCCCGCTTCCATGACGACGGCCACCCCCAGGGGATCGAGACAGGTCTGCAGGGTCTGGGCGATCTGGGAGGTCAGGCGTTCCTGCAACTGGAGACGCCGCGAGAATACGTCCACGATACGGGGGATCTTGCCCAGCCCGATGATCTTGCCGTTGGGAATGTACGCGATATGGCACTGGCCGAAAAACGGCAGAAGATGGTGCTCGCAGAGCGAAAAGAACTCGATGTCCTTTACCAGCACCATCTCATCGTAGTCTTCTTCATAGATAGCGTTATTAATGACGGTTTCAATGCTTTTTTCATAACCCTGGGTCAGAAACCGCAGGGACTGGGCCACGCGGTGGGGGGTCCGCCTGAGGCCGTCCCGGTCCGGATTCTCGCCGATTTCCGCGAGCAGCGATCTCGTCAATCCCTCGATCGGGTCCATCGTGGTTACCGCTCCTCTTCGCCAAAGTACTCGAAAGCGTTCTTGGAGGTCTCCACCAGGCGAATCCGGTGGAGCGAAGGGTGCTCGAAAAACGGCAGCAGCCGCTTCCAGATCGCTCTGAGCAGTTCCTCCGAGGTCGGATTGACCGTCTGGAATTCCTCCAGGTCGTGGTTCAGGTGCCTGTGATCGTAGCGGTCCACGACTTCCTCCCGGAGGATGTCGTCGAAACGCCCCGCGTCGATGACCGTCCCCGTCTCCTCGTCCACCGGACCGCGGACCGTCACGGCCAGTTCGTAGTTATGGCCGTGACCGTGGGGATTGTTGCACTTGCCGAATATACGCACATTCTCTTCGTCGCTCAACCTTATACTGTGCAGGCGGTGGGCGGCGTTGAACTCGACGATTCTGGTGACATAGACCATGCTGTCGTCTCCGGTGTAATCTATGTTTCTCGTCCGGCTCTCATGAAGCCGGATGCTTGCCAGTCTGCAGGGCCCGGTCCCGCTTCCCAGCGCATGCCAGAGATACCGGACCAGTCTTTCACTGGTAGGCGCCGGACCTTCCAGGGCCCCGTGGTCATGGTTCAGGTGGCTCAGGTCCAGCGGTTCGATTACGTCGCCTAGCCGGCGCTTGACTTCGGTCAGGTTCAGGACGACGCCGGTCCGGGGGTCGACCGGGCCCCCGAAGGTGAATTCGGCCACGTAGTCGTGGCCATGGCCGCTGCCGACGGCGCAGGTACCGTAAACCCGCCTGTTCCTGGCTTCCGGCCAATCCGGGTTGCGGCACAGGTACGCCGCCGAGAACCGGGCTTTTCGGGTGAGGAGCATCATATTTCGAGGGTTCGGACGGACGGTGGAGCGGAAGGAAAGGATTTCTACGCTAGAGTGCGGTGACCGCCGCCGCCGTGACGGTCTCGACGGCTTGCGCGAGCGTACCGTCGAACACGGCGCCCGCGGCGTTCTTGTGGCCGCCGCCGCCCAGGCCGACGGCCACCTGGTTGACGTCGATTTCCGGGCGGGACCGCAAGCTGATCTGGACCGACCCGTCTTCGGCCTCCACGAAAATGATCCCGATTTCAACTCCGGCGATGGTCATGGTCACGTCCACGAAACCGCTGGTATCTGATGACAGCGCGCCGGTTTCCCCGATCATGGCCCGCGTCACGCACAGCCAGGCGACGCGGCCGCATCCGGTGAACTGTATGTTTGAAAGCGCGCGGCCCATGAGACGGGTACGGGCGCCCGTGTTGTTATTGTATATCTTGTCATAGACCCGGGACGGATCGACGCCGGTGGAGAGGAGCCGGGCCGCGGTGACATGGGCGCACGGCGCGCTCCGGGCGAATCGGAAGGACACGGTGTCGGTCAGGATGCCCGTGTACAGCGCGTCCGCCGCCCGTGCCGTGAGCGGCGCGCCCATCGAGTCGATCAGATCGCAAACGAGTTCGGCCGTGGAAGAGGCCTTCGTCTCGATCACCGAGGTCGGCGCGATCAGCTCGCTGTAGGGGTGGTGGTCGATCACGACCTTGACCGCCGCCGATTCCTCCAGCGGCTTGTGCAGGCGACCCAGCCGGTCCCACCCGTTGGCGTCCACGATGACGACCACGTCCATGGAACCCAGGCGCTCGATATCCGCCTCCGTGGCGGGCGCGAGGATGTCCCCATCGGGGTCCAGCCAGGTATAGGCATCGGGGATGGCGTCGTTCATGGCGACGACGGCGTCCTTCCCCAGGGCCTTCAGGCACTCGTAGACTCCCAGGGCCGAGCCGACCGAATCTCCGTCGGGATTAACGTGACTGGAGATTACGAAGGACTGATTCGATTCGATGACTGCCTTGACTTCATCCCACATGGCCATATCCCATGGGTCGGACCCGGGCGGGTCGGCGGAGCTGACGGACCAGACTGACCAAGCTGGCCGGCGGCGCCGCGCGACGCGTCTTTGCCGGGCTCCGGTCCGATGAAACGGGAGACCCGGCAGTCGGTAAGAGACGCCGAAAATAACGCTCGACCGCCCCGCATGTCAAGGTTTAATGTTGATCTGACGCAGATCGCGAACAGGTTAAATAGTTGATAAATAAGTGTTTTAATTGACACGCCGCGGTCCACCGGGTAGTATGCGTGGAATCTACGAAAACGCGTCATCTCAACGCCTTGACGCCTACCGGCGGATCCGGCCTGCTCTTTCGCCTCCTGTCCGAAACGCGCCCATGTCGAACGCACTCGTCCTGTTTATGAAAGCCCCGAGGCCCGGTACGGTGAAAACCCGGCTGACCCCGCGGGTTACGATCGGCGAGGCGGCGGAGCTCTATCGCGCCTTCATCCTGGACACGCTTCATCTCGCGCAAAGGGTCTCCGGCGCTACCCTCTTCGTGGCCTGGACCCCCGATGACGGGCTGGAGGAACTCCGGTCCGCCCTGGACGGTCCAGGCAGTCCGGGCGGTCAGGGCAGTCCGGGCAGTCCGGGCGGTCCGGTTAGTCCGGGCGGTCCAGACGTGAACTGGTTCGTCCAGCGAGGCGGCCATCTGGGGGAACGTTTGTCTAACGCCTTCGAGCTATTGCTGCAAAAGAAGCGGGACAAAACGGTTGTGCTGGGCGGAGACAGCCCCCTCCTCCCCCACGCATTTGTCGAAGAGGCCTTTGACGCGCTGGATCGCCATGACGTCGTCCTGGGACCCGCCGCCGACGGGGGCTACTACCTGATCGGACTGAGCGGAAAGGGTAGAACGGGCGGAAGGGGAAGCGGGGAGAAGACCGCCGGCCGTTACGCCGGTCTCTTCGAGTCCATCGACTGGGGCACGGACCGCGTGTTGCGGCAGACCCGAACGGCCATCCGTGCCGGTGGGCTGTCATGCCACGAACTCCCGGTCTGGCACGACGTGGACCGTCCCGGCGACCTGGACCGGATCGCCCGCGAAATACGGTCGCTTCGCGCCAGTGGCGACCAGGTGACGGGAAGCCACACGGAATCCGCGCTGGATGCCGTAGCCCGGGGAAGGAACCCTGCATGAACCCCGGACGGGAAGACCTGAGGCTTCCGCTCGCCCGCCTGCCCTCCGTGCACGCGTTGCAGCGCCAGTCCGACATCAGGGCGCTGCGGGGCCGGTTCGAGGACGGGCAGATCGCCGCCGCCGTCCGCAAGGTGCTGCGCGACACGCGGGACAGGATCAGGCTCCGTCCGCAGGAGGCGGAAGCGGCCCGGTCGGACCGGCTGGCGCCACGGCACCTCGCCGAGCGGGTCGCCGCGCTCCTGGAGGATGAAGCCCGTTCGACGGACGGGGACCTGATCAATGCTTCGGGCGTCCTCTTCCATCCGCGGACGCGGGGCCGGTACGCCGGGACGGCGGCGCGGAGGGCTTCGAAGCTGGCGCTCACGCTCGCTGCCTACGAAGATGACGGGCGCACCGCCAGGCTGCTGCGCGAACTGACCGGCGCCGAAGACGCGCTGGTCACCCGTTCCGTCTCCGACGCCTTCCTCCTGGCGGTTCGATCCCTCGCGCAAGGAGAGGAAGTCGTCATCGACCGCGGCCGGTCGGGACTGATCGACGCGCCCTACGAGGAACGGCCCGTGAATCCCGTATCGATCTGCACGCTCGCGGGGGCCAGGGTGGTCGAGACGGGGGCCACCAACAAGACCCGGTTGTCCGACTACCAGGCCGTCGTGGGCGACCGGACCGCGCTGATCATCACGATCCGTCCGTCTACATACGCCCTTCGAGGTTTCACCGAAGAAGCCGGACAGAAGGAAATCGTCCGGGCCGGAGCGGAATCCGGCGCCACCGTACTGCACCTGGCCGGCGATACGACGTTGCGCCCGGCCCCTTCCGCCGCTTATCCGTCCTCGTGCTCCGTCACGGAAGCCCTGCGGTGCGGCACGCCGTTGATCGTCGCGGCCGGCGGCGGCCTGATCGGCGGACCGCCCTGCGGCCTGCTGATCGGAACCCACCCCGTCATAGCGCGCATACGAAGGGACGGCCAGTGGCCCGCGGCACAGGCCGCCGGGCACGTACGGGCGGGACTCGACGCGAGGCTGGCGGAACTGGCCGACAGCTCTTGCGACCTCGAGCGCCATCCGGCGGTCCACATGCTGGCCGCGTCGCGTGAGGAGGTAGGCGACCGGGCCCGGCAGCTTCTTGAACTGCTGTCGGAAAACGGCCGGCGCCGCGCGGCGTATTCCATGGCCGGGCGACAAGCGCATCTTACGACCTACCGCCTCCCGGGCGAGGGCATGCCCAGCTCCGTGGTATCGGTCCGGCCGTCGGGGATGCGGGCCGGGGACCTGGCGGACCGCTGGTTGAATGGGTCCCCTGCCCTGCTTGTCGACTGCTGCCGGGACCGGATCCGGATCGACATGCGCGGCGTGGAAAAATGCCGGGTCCCGGACGTTGCGCGCGTCCTGATGTCCGACTTATAACTTGTGGAAATAATAATACTTGTACGGGAACGGCGGGCCGGATATATTCGAAACCGTACCACTGAAGTCTGTAATCACTTACCTGGAATTGAGCTATCTTGCCTCCTGAGCAAGTCATCTCCGACGTGATTCACGTTGGCAAGCGGATGTATGAGCGGGGATACGTAGCCTCGAACGACGGGAACCTCAGCGTTCGACTGTCCGAAGACCGCCTGCTGATCACGATGACCGGAGTCAGCAAAGGGTTCCTGACCCCCGAAAAGCTGGTCGTCGTCGACTATGACGGCCGGGTGATCTCTGGCGAACACGCGCCGTCGTCCGAGATGAAAATGCACCTGATGGTTTACCGCGAGCGTCCGGACGTACACGCCGTGGCCCACGCCCATCCGCCGACGGCGACGGGGTTTGCCGTGGCCGGCGAAAACCTGCCCGATACCCTGTTGCCCGAAGTGATCGTCTCCCTGGGATTCGTCCCCATAGCGCCGTACGGGACGCCGGGAACGATGGAACTGGTAGAATCGCTCAGACAGTATGTGCGGGAATATGACGCGGTCCTGCTGGAAAACCATGGCGCGCTGACCCTGGGACCGGACATCGTCGCGGCATATCACAAGATGGAAACCATGGAACACTGCGCGCGGATCGCCCTCGTAGCGCGCATGCTCGGCCGGGTCAACACCATAGACGAAGAGCGCGTGAACAAGTTGCGCCAGCTATATGGCCTGTCGTAATCGTCCGCCAGTAACGAAGGATTCCGGACAGAGGATATACATGACGACGACGCGCAGAGAACTGGTCAATGAAATCAGCGAGACGCTGGGACTGAAGAAGACACAGATCTATCCCGTGATCGACGCGCTCTTCGAGATCATGCGGGAAAACCTGGTCGAAGGCAACCGGATCGAGATCAGGGGATTCGGCGCCCTGGAAATCAAGAACACCCGACCGAAGCCGGCGGCCCGCAATCCGCGGACCGGCTATACCATCGAGGTTCCGGCCCGGCGAAAAGCCCGGTTCAAGCCGGGGAAGATATTGAAAGAGGCTTTACGCGCCCAGCGGAAGCGGCGAGACTAGAAGCCTGCACTCCTGACAGCCAAACATGCCTCCCTACTATCCGGTGGGCAAGCTGCCCGCGGAAGACCTGGACCGCATACTCCGCCGCCACGCTTCCGGAAGCGACCCGAGGCTGCTCGTGGGCCCGGGCGTCGGCCGGGACGCGGCGGTCATCTCATTCGGGTCCAGCGTACTCGTAACGAAAACCGATCCCATCACCTTCGCCACCGAAGAGATCGGCTGGTACGCCGTCAACATAAACGCCAACGACGTCGCCGCCATGGGCGCGGTCCCCAGGTGGTTCCTCACGACCATACTGCTCCCGGAAGCAAAAACGAGCCCCGAACTGGTGGAGCGCATATTCGCCGGACTGTCCAGCGCCTGCGCGGAACTCGGCGTTACCCTCTGCGGCGGACATACCGAGATAACCCATGGACTGGACCGGCCGCTACTGGTCGGGCAGATGCTGGGGGAAACGACACCCGACGGCTACGTCTCCGGTTCCGGCGCCAGGACCGGCGACGAGATCCTGCTGACCAAGGGAATCGCCATCGAGGCGGCGGCGCTCATCGCCATGGAAAAACCGGACGAGGTCAGGGCCCGCTTCTCCGACGAATTCCTCGAGACGTGCCGCCGGTACCTCAGGGAACCCGGGCTCAGCGTCGTCAGGGAGGCCCGCATCGCGATGGAGACCGGCGGCATCCACGCCATGCACGATCCGACGGAGGGCGGACTCGCTTCCGGATTGCGGGAAATCGCCGTTGCTTCCGGGGTCGGCATGCTCATCGAGGAAGACCGGGTGCCCCTGCTGCCCGAATCGGAGGCCCTGTGCGCCTGCTATGGCCTGGACCCCCTCGGAACCATCGCATCGGGCGCCCTGCTCATCGTGGTGGATCCGGACCACGCGAAACCTGTCGCCGCCCGCCTCTCGGAAGCGGGTATCCCGGTCGCCGCGATCGGGTCCGTACGGCCTTCCGATTACGGAATTCGAATCAGGAGAAACGGGTCGCTGGTCGATCTCCCGGCCTTCGACCGGGATGAAATCGGCAAGGTATTCGAAGCGTCGTGACAGCGTCCCGATCAGGGAAAAAGCACTTGCATGCAACCCCCTTGAAGATTAGATTTGCAAATCGTAAAGCTGGAAACACGGCAAGCTGCAAGGGGCGGTTGCGCGCCCCGGTCCTGTTACCGTCTTCGCATTCCTTCAGGAGGGCATCATGGAAAAAGTGATGGAAATCATCGTTTTCCTCATGAAGCACATGCAGGATGAAAAAGGCCGCTTCAACGACATCGCCGATGTTTCCCAGACACTGGTCGGTCACGGCTATACCCAGCAGGAGGTCAATGCGGCCTTTTCCTGGCTGTTCGACCGCCTCCAGGCGCAGGCGGAGGTCATGGTCGATCCGACCAAGCCGCTCCAGCCCAAGCCCAACCGGATTCTGCACGCCGTGGAACAACTGATGATCCAGCCGGACGCGTACGGCTACCTTCTGGAACTCCGCGAACTGGGCCTGATCAACGATACGCAGACCGAACTGATCATCGAACGGGCGATGCTGACGGGCGCCCGTTCCGTCACCCGGGAAGACATCAAGACCATCGCCGCCCCGATCCTGCTCGAATCGGAATCCGGCCAGGTCATGATCTGGTTGCCCGACGACCTCGAAGACGGCATAATCGGAAACTGACGCCGTCCCTCCTTCATCCCCAGCGCATCCAAGCACAGCCATGTCCAAATCACTCGTAATCGTGGAATCCCCGGCCAAGGCCCGTACGATCAAAAAGTACCTGGGCAAGGATTTCGAGATCATGGCCTCCGTGGGCCATGTCCGAGACCTGCCGCCAAAGAGCCTGGGGGTCGACGTCGACAACGATTTCAAGCCCGAATACGTCACGATTCCGGGGAAGGAAAAAGTCGTAAAGGACCTGCGCAGCGCGGCGCGGACGGCCGATCATATCTTCCTCGCGACGGACCCCGACCGGGAAGGCGAAGCCATAGCCTGGCACGTGGCCAGCCAGTTGGGCAACGGCAAGAAAGACGTCGGGAGGGTCCTCTTCCACGAGATAACCCCCCAGGCCGTGCGGTCGGCGATCGACAGGCCCGTCTCCATCGACATGCAGAAAGTCAATGCCCAGCAGGCGCGCCGTGTCATGGACCGTCTCGTCGGATACCAGGTCAGCCCCTTCCTCTGGAAGACGATCACCGGGGGATTGAGCGCGGGCCGGGTACAGTCGGTGGCGCTGCGGCTGATCTGCGAACGGGAAACGGAGATCGAGAAGTTCGAGGTCGAAGAGTACTGGTCCATCACGGCCCATCTCCGGTCGGAGCGGGACGACGTATTCCCGGTGAAACTGGTCCGCGTGGACGGGGAGAAGTTCCAAATACCCGATGAGAAGTCGGCACAGGGCATGATCGAGGACCTGCGCGGGCAGGCCTTCGAGATCGAGGACATCACCAAAAAGCACACGCAGCGCAATCCATACCCGCCCTTCATCACCAGTACCCTGCAGCAGGACGCGGCCAGGCGCCTACGGTTCACCACCCAGAAGACCATGATGATCGCCCAGCAACTCTACGAAGGCATCGAACTTGGGGACGAGGGGGCCATAGGGCTCATCACCTACATGAGGACGGACTCGACCCGTATCGTGGATGAGGCGGTCGAGGCCGTCCGAGGCCTGATCGCCGAGGTCTACGGCGCCGAGTACGTACCCGCCAAGCCCCGGAGATTCAAGACCAAGGCGGGCGCCCAGGACGCTCACGAAGCGATCCGGCCCACGGCGGCGGACCGCAGCCCGGAAAAAATGAAGTCCTTCCTGACGCCGGACCAGTACAAGCTGTACGAACTGATCTGGCTGCGCTTCGTGGCCTCCCAGATGCGGCCGGCCCGTTTTGACGTGACCACCGTGGATATCCGGGCCGGGAAGTACCAGTTTCGCGCCACGGGTACCGTACCGACCTTCGCGGGATTCCTGAAGGCGTACGAAGAACCCGTCGACGAAGACGCCGAACAGAAAGAGGACGAAAAGTCTCTTCCGGCGTTGCGGAAGGACGAAAAGCTCGCCCTGGAGAAACTCGAGCCCAGACAGCATTTCACCCAGCCGCCGCCAAGGTACACGGAGGCCAGCCTCGTAAAGGAACTCGAGGTCAGGCAGATCGGCCGGCCCAGCACGTATGCCCAGATCATCAGCACGCTGCGCATGCGGAAGTACGCGGCCATGAAGCAGGGCCGGTTCTCGCCCTCGGACCTGGGCATGGCCGTGAACCGTATCCTGGTGCTGGCGTTCCCGGACCTGTTCGACGTGGCGTTTACGGCCAGGATGGAAGACGCGCTGGACCGCATTGAAACGGGCGAGCTGGACTGGACCGGGACCCTGGTGGATTTCTACCAGCCTTTCAATGAACGGCTTCAGTCCGTTAACGCCCAGCGGGCGGAGTTGAAAAGCACGCTGACGGAGGAAACGGACGAGGCCTGCGAGAAGTGCGGCAAGCCCATGATCATCCGGTGGGGCCGCAACGGCCGTTTCATGGCCTGCGGGGGGTTTCCCGCGTGCAGGAACACCCGTCCGATTGGCGACGACGAGACCGCCGGACTGAAGTCCGACGAAGAATGCGACAAATGCGGTGAGAAAATGGTGGTGAAAACCGGACGGTACGGTCCATTCCTGGCGTGCAGCGGATATCCGCGCTGCCGGCAGACTCGGCCGGTCAACCTCGGGGTCGACTGCCCGGAAGAGGGTTGCGAAGGATTTCTGACGGCCCGCCGGTCGCAGAAAGGCCGGAACTTCTACGGTTGCAGCAACTACCCGAAGTGCCGGTTCGTGGTATGGGACACCCCGGTCGACCGCCGCTGTCCCCATTGCGACTATCCCCTCATGGTAGAAAAACAGGAACGGTCCGGCCGGTCGGCTTTGCAGTGTCCGAAATGCAAGTACCGAATCAGGCCCGCCGAACCGGTACCCGCCGGTTCGGACCAGGCGGACCAGGCGGACCAGGCGGACCAGACGTTCCAGGAGGCGTAACCGATCATGAATAAAGAGATCGGCGAGTTCCTCGAGCATCTCGAGATCGAGCGGAATTACTCCCGGCATACCAGGTCCGCCTATGCGGGCGACCTGGCCCGGTTCCAGTCTTTCCTCTCCGACTACACCGGTACCGGCGCGCCGGTACCTGACGCCATCGAAAAGTCCGACGTGAGGGCGTTCCTCCACCACCTGCACCGGGAAGGTCTCAGCAGGCGGACCATCGCGCGGCGTTTCGCGGCGGTGCGATCCTTCTTCCACTACCTTTGCCGGGAAGGGATCGTTACTTCGAATCCGTGCGTCTATCTGACCACGCCGAAATGGGACCGCCACCTGCCCCGGTTTCTGGACCGCGGCCAGGTGGAAGCGTTGCTCGGCCAGCCCGACCGCAGCCAGGTGCTCGGACTGCGGGACGCGGTCATCCTGGAGCTGCTCTACGGGGCGGGCATGCGGCTGTCGGAACTCGTCGGACTGGACATAGGCGCGATCGAACTGGCGGAAGAACGAATCCGGGTGATCGGGAAAGGGGACAAGGAACGCATCGTACCGCTGGGCGGGCAGGCGCTGTCCGCGCTGGCATCCTATTTGGACGCCCGCCCCCTGCTGATCAGAACGGAACGGGAAGATACGACCGCGCTGCTGCTGAACCAACATGGCCGCAGACTGACGGGCCGCGGGGTCCAGTACATCCTGGCAAGATACGGCCTCAGGATAAGCCAGCAGGGGCTGACGCCCCACGTGCTGCGTCATACGACCGCCACCCACCTGCTTGACGCCGGAGCGGATCTGCTGGCCGTCAAGGAACTCCTCGGCCACGAACGGCTTTCGACCACGCAGGTCTATACCCACGTCGCCCTCGACCGCCTCAAGAAAACGTACGACGAAGCGCATCCTCGCGCCTGATATATGAACCGGACGCCGGTTTTTTTCGCTCTGATGCTCCAGGTCGGCCTGGCCGGCATGGCCGGCATGGTTGGCATGTTTGGCATGGCCGGGCTGGCTGCCACATCCTGCGCCCGCGAAGGCATGCCGCCGGGCGGCCCCCGGGACCGTCTTCCGCCCTACGTGGTGGAAACCGAACCGCCAGCGGGTTCGACCCATGTGCCGTCGGACGTATCCCCGAAGCTGACCTTCAACGAACGCATCCAGCCCCGTTCCATAGAGGGCAACATTTTCATTGCGCCCATTGTTGAATTCGAAGCCGAAGCGAACTGGCGGGGCAACGAGATTACGGTCCGGTTCGAGGAGCCCATTTCAGGCGAAAGAACCTATATCATCACAGTGGGCACAGGTATCCGGGACATGCGGGGGAACCGCATGGATTCCACCTATGTATATGCGCTGTCGACCGGTCCGAACATCGAACAGGGGGAGGTCAGCGGCCTGGCGGTCCATGACGGAAGTCCCGCCAGGAGCGCCTACATCTGGGCCTACAGCCTCTCTGGAAAGCCCGACCCCGACCCGGCCAATACGCCTCCGGACTACCTGACCCAGGCCGGCAGAGACGGTACCTTTACGTTTACCCACCTCTCGGCCGACCGGTACCGTTTCTTCGCCTTTGTGGACCAGGGCCGAGACCGGCTCTATGATGCGGACGTGGACCCTGTCGGAGTGCCCACACGGGACGTCATGCTATCGGAACCGGAAATGACCGACGGCCCCATGTGGTTTCGGATGGCCGTGAACGATACTGCCTCCATGCACGTGGTTTCCGCCCGGGCGTCCCATATGCGCGAACTGAGTGTCTTCTTGAGCGAGGCGCCCCGCCTGGACCTGGTTCAGGACGTGGATTCCTATGCCGTAGAAGGCGTGGAGGACGAAGAAAGCCTCGCGGTCGAGTCCGCGTACCGGGACCCGGCCGATTCGACGACCATCGTGCTGAACACGGCGCCCCAGGTCCGCGGGAAGGCGTATCTTCTGACCGTGTCCGGGCTCGAAAACGCCTGGGCGGAGCCTATCGACTCGACGGAAAACTCCGCCGAATTCACCGGGTCTTCCATTGAGAACCCGCCGCAGCCCAGGCTGCTGGAAGTTCAGCCGGACGACCGTTCGCGAGATATCGCGCAGTCTGCCGAAATCCGGTTTTCCTTCAGCGAACCTGTTTCCCTGGAGGAACATGCAGTGGTCCTTCGGGACTCTACGGGCCAGGAGGTCGGGGGGGACCTGCGGTGGATATCCCCCACGGTCGCCGCGATGCGGCCCGATACCCTGCTGCAACCAAGCGCCGAGTACGAGATCCTCGTACTGGCCGGCCTGGTGAGTAACGGGTTCGGCCAATCGCTGCAGGCCACGGACGACCGTCCCGATACGCTCGCATACGCCTTCTCTACCATCGATCCCGCCGAATACGGTTCGCTGTCCGGACAGTTCGAGGACGAAGACGAGACGATGGCGGGACCGGTGGCGCTTTCCCTTTACCGCGAGCGGGATACGGACGCCGCGTCGGAAATCAGGCTGGATGGTCCCGGCGGATTCCGATTCGACAACGTCATGCCCGGCCGGTACATCCTGCAGGCCTATCGCGACGCGAACGGAAACGGACGATATGATTTCGGTTCCGCGATGCCATTCATTCCCGCCGAACGGTCCATGGTCCATCCGGATACCCTGGAGATACGTTCGGGATGGGAGACGGAAGACGTAACGGTCAGGCTGAACAGATAGGACCGTTAGCACCCGGCGCGTACCCGGCACGTACCCGGCGCGTCGCTTAAAGGAGCTGTCCGTGAACCACAGGAATACCGACCTTACTCTACAGGACGCGGTGGATGACCTGAAGGCCCGGGGCATCGTAACCGTCGAAGGCGTATTCTCGCCGGAAGAGATGGCGGAGTTCCGACGCCTGCTGGACAAAACCATCGAGGAAGCAAGCCAGGTCGAAATGTACAAGGGGCGTCCGACCGACAAGCTCCTGGGCAGATCAAAGGATACGGTGTGGCTGCTGTGGGAACTCTATGCCGTATGCGAAGGCGGACTCCGGTTTTCGCGGCATCCCGCCATTGTAAGCGTGCTGGAGCGCGCGCTGGGCGAACCGGTCAGGCACGCCAGCATCGGTACCATGTTCGACAAGGTGGCCGGCGGGGATGCCGAAATCGGCTGGCACCAGGATACCTTCTTCATCGTCGACCCGCCGGAAGACGGGGACGCCGATCTCGGGGGATACTGGACCCAGTTCGGCCACGTGCACGTCCGGCCGGCCGATATCGAATGGAAGGAAGACTACTTCCGGAAGACCATCATCGTCCGCATCAACGTGGACCCGCAGACTATCGAGAACGGTGCCATGAAGGTCCTCCCCGGGTCTTATCTCGAAGGCCCCCTCGAACTGGCGGACGACCCGGGCGGTCCGGACGACCCGGGCGGTCTGGGCGGCCTGGCGGCTTATGTCGCATCACACGAGCACGAAGCCATCGACTGCACGGCGGGCGAGGGCAGCGTCACTTTCTACTATCCCACCATGCTCCACAGCTCGGAGGTCAGCACGGCGCCGGCGGGCGTCCACCGCCGGGCCGCCGCGCACCGGGTACGGGCCGAAAGCCTCGAGATTCCGGGATGGGAGTGGCCCGTGGACTGGCCGGAAGGCGCGGAACGGATACGGCCCCACGCCGGATTCGACCTGGACCCCTTTTCCTGATCCTTACCGGCGGCCGGAGCCTTCCCCGAGCTCCCCGATGTACAGCGTGGCGAAAGCCGGCGCGAAACCGCTCCACCTGCGGTCGCCGTACCGGTTTTCCTCTATACCCAGGACCCACGGTTTGCTCAGGGTCGCGTTGACCATGTTGTGCAGAAACACGCCCGCGGCCTCCTCCGCGAGCATCACCTCGGCGTCCTGATACATGGCCACCCGTTTCTCGTTGTCGAATTCCCCCGCGGCGGCATCCACCAGGCGGTCGAATTCGTCGTGCTTCCAGTCCTGCCGCCCCGATCCCGCGGGCTGAGAGCGCCAGGGGACGGCGATCATGTCGCTGGGATCCGGGTAATCCATGTTGAACCAGAGGAACCCCCACGGGATTTCGTGGTCCCGCATGAAGGCGTTGAAGGCGTTGGTGGACTGTTGACGCAGTTTCACCTCGATATCCAGGTGATCCTCGAACATCTGCTGCATGGCGACCACCACGTTCCATTCGTCGGGCGTCGGCGGCTGGCCCCGCACCCAGAGCTCGAGTGGAGGCAGGCCCCTGCCTCCCGGATACCCGGCTTCAGCCAGTCTTTGCCGGGCAAGTTCCGGATCGAAGGCCTGGTACTTCCGGATCCGGTCTACCTGGTAACCGGGAAAACCTTTCGGCAGCATGCCGTAGGCCGGCGTGGCGCCGCCGCCGAGCACCACGTTGCATATGGATTCCCGGTCTATCGCGTGGGCGAGGGCCTGGCGCAGCCGGATGTTGTTGAAGGGCGGCTCGGTGGTCTTGAAGATCGTGTAGTAGGTGCCAAAGTTCGGATAGGTGATCAGTTCGCGGCTCAGGACGGGATCCATGCGCGCGTGGTGATAGTCGGGACCCAGGACGGCGATCCGGTCGAATTCGCCGTTTTCGTAGGCGGGCAGTCCCCGCCAGCCCGGCAGGATGAAGGTGAACTCGATACGTTCCAGGTATCCCTTCCACGGTCCGTTGTAGTGGGGATTGAGCGTGTAGGCCATACCGACGCTCTTGTCCCACGACGCGAGTTGCCAGGTGGAATTGGACACGCAGTACTCCGGTTCGGACCACTGTATACCGTATTTCTCCACCTGCCACCGGGGCGCCGGCACGGAAGTGAAAAAGGTGAGTATGTAGGGGAAATACGAGCAGGGTTCTTCTGTTTCGATCACGAGCGTGCGGTCGTCCACCGCCCGGACGCCGACCGTCGACGCATCGTCCGTCTGCCCGGAGTTGAAAGCCCGGGCGCCCTTGATCGGGTAGTAGAAGTAAGCGAAGATGTTGGCGTTGGCGGGATCCAGCAGCCGGCGGAACGACCATTCGAAATCGTGGGCGGTCACAGGCCGGCCGTCGCTCCACTTCGCGCCCGCGCGGATCCTGAAGGTCCAGGTCAGGTGATCGTCCGCCACGGACCAGGACTCGGCCGCCGCGCCCCGGATCTCCATGTCTTCGTCGAAGACCAGCAGAGACTCGAAGAGGAAGGCGTTGAACTGGGCGTCGAAGAGGGATATGCCCACATCCAGCGTGGACGGTTCCAGCATGCTCAGCCGGATGAACTGCTCGTCCAGAGGGGCGGCGTCGGCCGGGAGTTCCCGGCCCAGCGAGTTCACGCGCGAAAACTGCGGTCCGGCGCCGGATCCGTCACCCGATGATCCGCAGGCCGCCGTGAAAAACGCGACGGCGCCGATCAGGGCGTGTGTCCATCGTCGCATCGATCCCTCTCGGCTACCGCGCGATACTACGCCAAGCGTTGCCTTCCGGCCATTCGGTCATTCGGTCATTCTTCCGCAAAGGCGGCGTCGAAGGCCACGTCGGAGGGCGGAAAGTCCACGCCCTTCGTGAAGGCGCAGGCTTCCTCGGCGCCGTGCTCGCGGTCCATGCCGCTGTCCTCCCACTCGATGGAGAGGGGGCCCTGGTAGCCGATCTCGTTGAGCGCGCGGATGATCTCCTCGAAATCGATGCTGCCGCGGCCGAGCGACCGGAAATCCCAGTAGCGGTCGGGATGTCCGAAATTGACGTGTCCGCCGAATACGCCGGCCCGGGCCGCCTGCTCCGACCACCAGACGTCCTTCATGTGCACGTGGTAGATCCGGTCTCTGAAGTTCCGGATGAATCCCACGTAGTCCACCCCCTGGTAGCCGAAGTGACTGGGATCGTAGTTGAAGCCGAAGGCCTCGCGGTTGCCCAGGGCATCCAGCGCCCGCTGGGCCGAGGAGATGTCGAAGGCGATTTCCGTGGGATGAACCTCCAGCCCAAACTTCACGCCCGCCTCGTCGAAGACGTCCAGGATGGGGTTCCACCGCGCCGCGAAATCATCGAAACCGGCGTCGATGGAGGACGGGTCCACGGGCGGGAAGGAGTAGAGCAGGTGCCAGATCGACGAACCGGTGAATCCGTTGACCACGCCGAGGCCCATGTTGGCGGCCGCCCGGGCGGTCAGTTTCATTTCTTCGGCCGCGCGCTGGCGCACGCCTTCGGGATCTCCGTCGCCCCAGACATGCGGGGGGAGTATCGCTTCGTGCCGGGCATCGATCAGGTCGCAGACCGCCTGGCCGGCGAGGTGGTTGCTGATGGAGAAGATCTGCAGGCCGTGCTTCTCGAGCAGCGCGTGGCGGTCCTCGCAGTACGCCTTGCTTTCGGCGCCCTGCCGCACGTCGAAGTGATCTCCCCAGCAGGCCAGTTCGAGACCGTCGAAGCCCCAGCTTGCCGCCTTCCCTGCCAGGGTGTCCAGCGTAAGGTCCGCCCACTGGCCGGTAAAGAGCGTTACGGGACGAGACATGATTGCTTGCTCCTTTCCTTGTCATCTGCGGCGCGGGACATACCGGTTGACGGCAGTCCTCTCCGCGCCGGATTCGTGTTTACTGGCGGGCGGCCTACAGGTCGGCGACCCTGACCCAGGCGCCGTGCTCCGCCGATAACGAAATGGCTTCCAGCACGGCCTGGTCCCGGACGCCTTCGTCGAAATCCGGATGAAGATTGTCGTCGGCGCCGGCGATGGCCTGCATGAGGTCGTACACCTCGTGGATGAAGGTGTGTTCCCAGCCGATGATATGTCCGGGCGGCCACCACCGGTCCATGTAGGGGTGCCCGCCTTCGGTCACGATGATCTCGCGGAAACCCTGTACGTGGTCCTCGTCCTCCCGGTTGTAGTACTGCAGTTCGTTCATCTTCTCCAGGTTGAAGGCGATGGACCCCTTGCTGCCGTTGATTTCGAATCGGTTGCCGTTCCGCCTTCCGCCGGCGAACCGCGTGGCTTCGAAGGAACCCACGGCGCCGTTCTCGAACCGGGCGAGGGCCAGGGTCGTGTCGTCCACGGTAACCGGTCCCTTTCGCGCGGAACCGCCCGCACTGGCGCCGAGCGCCGAGTCGATCTCGTCGACGATGGGGCGTTCCTTGATGAAGGTCTCCTGCATGCCGGTCACTTCGGTGATTTCACCGATCAGATAACGGGCCAGGTCGATGATATGGGCGTTCAGGTCACCATGGGGACCGGAGCCGGCCTTCTCCTTCTGAAGACGCCAGACCAGGGGAAAGTCGGGATCCATGATCCAGTCCTGGAGATAGACGGCGCGCCAGTGGTAGACCTGGCCTATGCGGCCTTCCTCGATGAGCCGTCTGGCCAGCGCGACGGCGGGCACCCGGCGGTAGTTGTAGGCCACCATGCTCTTCACGCCCGCCCTGTTCACGGCTTCGGCCATGGCCCGGGCTTCCGCGAGGTTGTTGGCCAGCGGTTTCTCGCAGAATACGTGCTTGCCCGCTTCCGCGGCGGCGATGGCGATCTCAGCGTGGCTGTCGCCCGGGGTCGAAACGTCGACCAGGTCGATGTCGTCGCGGGCGATCAGCGTCTTCCAGTCGGTCTCGTATCCTTCCCAGCCGAACTCGGCCGCCGCACCCTTTACGTTTTCCTCGTTGCGGCCGCATATGGCCTTCATGACCGGTACGCCGGCCGCATCCGGAAAGAAGAAGGACATGTCCTTGAAGGCGTGGCTGTGCGCCTTGCCCATGAACGAATAACCCACCAGGCCCACGTTAACGTTGCGTGCCATGCATTGCTCCTTTCTCGTCTCTCGGCCCGCCTGCGCCCGCCGAAGGGGCGGTCCGGCTCAAGATGCTCAAGATGCCAGCTTTTCTTCTACGTAATCCTTCAACTCGCCTATGGCCACCCGGTCCTGCGCCATGGTATCCCGGTCGCGGACCGTCACCGTCTGGTCGTCAATGGACTGGAAGTCGACCGTGACGCACAGCGGGGTGCCGATTTCGTCCTGGCGCCGGTAGAGCTTTCCGATGGCGCCCGTGTCGTCGTACACCGTGCGTATCCTGCCCCCTGACTGCAGCGACTTGCGGATATCCCGGGCCGTGGAAGCGAGGCGGTCGTCGGTCCGCTTGAGGGGAAAGACCGCCACCTTGACTGGGGCCAGGTGGGGCCTCAGCCGCAATACCGTGCGATAGTGATCGCCGATGACCTTCTGCGAAAGGTTTCTGAGCGTCTTGCCCTCCTTGATCCGATCGGCGCCCGGCATGGCCAGGAGCGCGTCGATCCGCGGCATGCTCTCGGGAAGCTCGCGGGATATGGACTCTCCGAAGGAGTGCATCGACTCCCGCGACTCTTCCGGCAGCTTGTTGTTCTTCGCGACTGATGCGATGAACGCGTCCAGGCCCGTCCTGACTCTGGCAAGCTTATCATCCGGCGGCGCCTTGACCATGGGTTCGTCATAGGCCTCGCTGAGGACGGCCAGCAGGCAGCGGCCGACGCCCGCCGAAGGCTCGACCACGAAGGGGATCACGTGGCGGTTCGTCTGTGGATCGAAATAGGAAAGGCGCGTCGTGCTGGACGGGTTTTCCGCCACCTGGGCCGTGAGTTCGTACTGTTCCTGGTACCGCGTGTGGGAGCCCAGGTCGAAATCGGTCCGGCTGGCGATGCCCTCCAGTTCCTCGTAGCCGAGGGAGGGATACCCGTACATGAGGTCGTAGGTCTTCTTGGAGTAATGGGCGAGATCCTCCCGCGGCACGTCAAGGATCCGGATGGCGCCGCGGGGCACGCCGATATGCTCCCACCAGGCGAGGCGGTCTTCCAGCCACCGGTCCTGCCACTCGTCCTCCGTGCCGGGATGGACGAAGAACTCGATCTCCAGCATGTCGAATTCGCGTACGCGGAACAGGAAGTTGCGGGGGTTGATCTCGTTTCGGAATCCCTTGCCCACCTGGGCGATGCCAAAGGGCAGCTTGCGCGCCGTGGTGGTCAGCACGTTGTTGAAATTGACGAATATGCCCTGGGCCGTTTCAGGACGCAGGTACGCGTAAGCGTCTTCTTCCGAGACCGGCCCCACCTGGGTCTTGAACATCAGGTTGAAGGGCCGCGGTTCGGTCAGGTCCGTGGACCCGCACGCGGGGCAGGAAGCTCCGGCCTGGTCGGCGCGCCACCGGCCCTGGCACTTGCGGCAGTCCACCAGGGGGTCGACGAAAGTCTCCTCGTGACCCGAGTACTTCCAGGTCAGCGGGTTCATCAGGATCGCGCTGTCCAGCCCCTCCATGTCGTCCCGTTCATAGACGTTTCTCCGCCACCAGGAATCCACGATGTTGTTCTTCAGCTCGACACCCACCGGGCCGTAGTCGTACAGTCCCTGCAACCCGCCGTAGATTTCGGAGCCCGGGTAGATGATGCCGCGGCGTTTGCAGAGCGATACGAGTTGTTCCAGCGAGACAGCGGGCACCGCGGTCCTTCCGAATCAAGTGAAGGGGAAACGACAGGCAGTACGGCGCTTACGGCACGCCGCGCATAACGGGTTCAGCATAACGAAAACCCCGTGCGGTGTCAACCCCAAAGACCCCTGCCACAGCGAAAATATAGATTGACAGGAGCGGAGGGGCCGCGCATTGATACATAGCGTTTTTGAGGTGAATCCCCATCATTCAGGCAACCTGAATCAACACCCGGTGTACATATGCACGAAACGGCCATAAGCCACGACGATCTCGGCGCGGTCGCCGGCGACTTCCAGGGCCGGCCGGCCGTGCTGCACTACGGGGACGCCGCCGCCGAATACCAGGCGGTCCGGACCGCCGCCGGGCTGTGCGATCTTTCCCAACGCGGCAAATTGCGCATGACGGGCGCGGACCGGCAGCACTTCCTGCACCGCGTGGTGACCAACGACGTGGAGCGGCTCGGCGACGGCGAGGGCGTCTATGCCTGCATGCTGACGCCCCAGGGGAAGATCATCTCGGACATGACGGTCTACGTCCGCGGAGAGGACCTGCTCATCGACGTGGAACCGGGGATGGCGGGCGTCCTGCGGGAGACGCTCGACCGGTACGCCCTCATCGACGACGTCGAAATCGAGGATGTCACCGCCCGGTACGGATTAATCGGCGTGTACGGCAGGAAGGCGGAGGCCTGTCTCAAGGCAATGGGTGATGTGCCGGATACGCTCCCCCCCTGCGGACACGCCGAAATCGAATGGAACGGCCTGCCCGTGACCGTGGCGCGGTCCCACCGAACGGGCGAAAGGGACTATGACGTCTACGTCCCCGCCGAAAACGCGGACGAATTATGGAAGGCGTTGCTCGGCGGCGAGGGAGACGCCCCCTGCCTCCCCATCGGTTTCGACACGCTCGAGGTGCTTCGCGTGGAGGCGGGCATCCCCCGCTGCGCGGCGGAACTGGACGACCGGATCATTCCAAACGAGGCAGTGAAGGACCGGGCCGTCAGCTTTACCAAGGGGTGCTACATCGGCCAGGAGCCCGTCGTGATGATGGAACACCGGGGACGCCCCAACCGGTTGCTGTCGGGCCTCGTCATAGAAGGCGAAACGCTGCCCGAACGGAACGCCCTGATTCAGAAGGACGGCAAGGACGCCGGTTGGATCACCACGGCAGTCCACGGACGGGCGGTGTCTGGCATCATCGCGCTGGGATTCGTCCGACGGAGGTACAGGGAGTCGGGCGGACCGGTGGTTGTACTGGTGAAAGGCGGCCCGGCCGGCGCCGAAATCGTGGACCTGCCTTTCTTCGACCCCGGCCGGTAAACACAAAGCGGTATTCCGAGGCCTTCCCATCTCATGTCGAAGCGTTCCTTCTCCCTGCACTCTCCCCTGGATATGCACATCCACTTCCGCGAAGGCGCCATGCTGAGGCGCGTGGCGCCACTGAGCGCGGAGACCTTCGCCGGCGGGGTGATCATGCCCAACCTGGTGCCCCCCGTGGACAACCTCGACCGGCTGGAACGGTACGAACGGGAAGTCAGGGAGGCCGTGGACGGCCACGCCTTCGAACCTTACATGACCCTGTTCATGCGGCCTTACACCGAAAGCGAACTGGCTTCGATGAAGGACCGGATCATCGGCGTCAAACTGTACCCGGAGGGCGTCACCACCCACAGCGACGGCGGCGTCGGCGACCTCCGCGACGTGGAGCGCACCCTGGCCCTGATGCAGGACATGGACATCCGGTTGATGGTGCACGGCGAATCCACGGATTTCGTGATGGACCGCGAAAGCGCTTTTCTCCCCGTCTACGAAGACCTGGCCACGCGCTTTCCCCGGCTGGCCATCGTCATGGAACACATCACGACCCGGGAAGCCGCCGCGCTGCTGGACCGGCACGAGAATCTGTACGCGACCGTCACCCTGCAGCACCTGATGATCACCCTGGACGACGTGGCGGGCGGGCTGCTCAACCCCCACCTCTTCTGCAAGCCCATCGCCAAACGTCCGGAAGACCGCGACGCCCTCCTCGCGCTGGCCCTCGAAGCCCATCCCAAGCTCGTCTTCGGCAGCGATTCCGCGCCCCACCCGGTGGACAAAAAAGAGTGCGCCGGTTGCGCCGCGGGCGTCTTCACCGCCCCGATCGCCCTGCAGATGCTCGTCGGACTCTTCGAAGAACACGGTGCGCTGGACCGGCTGCAGGCCTTCGTCTCGAACAACGCGAAGCGGATCTACGGGGTCGCGCCGCCGGAAAAAACCGTGGTGTTCGAGAAGACCGGGGCGGTCATCCCCGAGCGATACGGCGACGTCATCCCCATGTATTCAGGGAGGGAACTGGACTGGAAAGTGGCGGAGGCGCGGTAGACTGGACCGGTCCGCCTGGGCGCGTCAGACCGGAGACGCTCGCCGCCTGGGTGCGTCAGACCGGAGACGCTCGCCGCCTGGGTGCGGCCTACTCCACCCGGATCGCATTCGAGATGATCCAGGGCCTCGGTCTTTCTCCGCGTAGAAACTGGCGCCGCAACTGGTAGACCTCGGTGTGATAGACCCCTGGGCCGGGAACCTCCACAAACAGTTCATGACCTTCCGTTTCCAGCAGCGGCACTTCGTTTCTATACAGTCTGATACGAACCGGACCCGATGAGGGCGCGGTTACGTGCAACCGGCTGCCCCGCTGGTAGACGACGCTGGAACCCATGGACAGCGTATCCGCCCCCATGGTAAGCTCGAAGGAAAAATCCGGCGCCGGCTCGTAGCCTTCCAGCACCACGTAACAGCTTCCGCGGCCGATCGCCTTTACCAGGATCGCCTCGTCGACGTCCGCATCGCCGGTAAGCTCGGTATCCGCAATCACGTAAGTCCGGATCAATCCGAACATGCGCTCATAGGACGGGAAGGACAGATGGCGTTCGCCCCAGAGCGGTATGCGCTCATGGGCGTCCACGCTTCCGATCACCGTCACGGGCTGCCGTCGCGCCCGATGGATCCAGAGCCTGATCGCCTCGTCGGGCCGGTCGATCAGACTGTTGAAAACGCCGTCCGGCATGAAGGGCAGGAAAACCAGGGCTCTCGCCAGTTCCAACACGCCGTCGTCGCGCCAGGCGGAGTCCGCGTTGAGCAGTTCCAGTCCGTCCATCCCCTCTACAGTCCAGTCGGTCCAGGGCCGTCTGCCCGTCGGATGCGCCGCGATGGAGATCCCGCCCGTCTCGGAGATCTCTTCGATCAGCGCGGGCAGCCCCAGGGGGCCGTCCTGCTCCACGTCCCTGCCCGCACCGAGAGCGAGCAGGTGGCCCGCGCTGGTGTTGACTTCTTCGCCCACCAGCAGAAGCAGGCCGTCATGGTATCCCTGGTGACCGTCGAACCTCGGCTGCAACGTGTCGTGGTCGGTCAGGACGAGGAAGTCCAGTCCCGTATCCTGCCCCGCACGGACGATATCCGCGATCGTACCCCCGCCGTCGGAGTAGGTGGAATGGACGTGGATGACTCCGGTGTAGCGCGCGCCGGAGCCCGGGTCAGGCGACGCTGACTGCTGGTCGCCGATGGACGGCGCGGGACGGGGAGATTCAGCCCGCATGAGCAGGCAGCCGTCGACGATCCAGAGCAGGACGCAGGCCGCGGCGAGGACTTTCAACGTGGTCCGCTTCATACCGTACTCCAGAAGGCACGCTCGATATGTGTTATCCGGGGTGGGTTCAGCGACAGGTCGATTCCGATGACATCGAAACGGCACGGAAACGCATGCCAGTTGCGTTCCTGCAGGAAACGATGGGCGGCCCGGGTGATTTGGCGCTGTTTTCGTGCATCGACCCGGGACTGCGCATCGCCGAACCGCCGGCCGGTAGCGGCCTTGACTTCCACGAAGACGAGTTCTTCCCCGTCCCGGGTGATAAGGTCGATTTCACAACGGGTGACGGAGTCCCGGTAGTTTCTGGCCAGAATGGCATGGCCCTTCCGGCACAGGAAGACTTCCGCGATGGACTCGCCGCGTGCGCCCCGGGTATGCGTCGATTCTCCCATGATGTCTTCAGGCATATTGCGCCGGGCTATTTCGGGTTGGTAAACCGGAAAACGAATCGGGCCCGGCCGGCGTCAGGCCGTGGCCTGGTGGCGTCTTTTGCGCAGGAAGGAACGGCGATGCACGGTTGAAGGGCCATGGGCGTCGAGGGCGGCCAGATGCACCGCCGTGCCGTAACCCTTGTGACGGGCGAACCCGTATTCCGGAAAATCCGGGTCGCATGCCACCATGATCCGGTCCCGGGTCACTTTCGCGATGATGGAAGCGGCCGCGATGGAGAGGCTGCGCGCGTCCCCGCCTACCACGGTGGTCTGGGGGCCCTGCCAGTCGATGGTGTCGATTCCGTCGATGAGCAGATGGCCGGGAGCCGGTGAAAGGGCTTCCACGGCTTCCTTCATGGCGAGGAGATTCGCGCGGCGGATATTCACGGTATCGATCACGGAGGCGTCGGAACGGCCGACACCGACTGCCGTGGCGAGGTCCGTGATCCTGTCGTAGAGCATATCCCGTCTCGCGGGAATGAGGCGTTTCGAATCGTCCAGGCCGGTTATCATCATGACGTCATCCGGCAGAATCACGGCTGCCGCGATCACGGGGCCGGCCAGGGCGCCCCTCCCCGCCTCGTCGACACCTGCGGCGTACCGAACGCCGCGGTCGCGGAGAGATCGTTCCAGGACGGCCATGGACCGGAGTCTGGTCCGCTCCGCATCGTCTGCGGTCGTGTTCAATTACGCCGCTCGGCGATACGCGCGGCCTTGCCCTTCAGCTTCCTCAGGTAATAGATCCGCGACTGCCGTACCTTGCCCCGGCGCAATACCTGGATGTTTCCCATCGACGGCGAGTGCAGAGGGAAGATGCGCTCGACACCTATGCCCTGAGAAATCTTGCGTACCGTGACTGTTTCGCCGATGCCGTGGCCGGAACGCTGGATGACCACACCCTGGAATAGCTGTACGCGTTCCTTGTCGCCTTCGCGAACCTTGACCTCCACCCGAATGGTGTCTCCGGAACGGAATTCCGGCAGGTCGGTTCGCAAATGGTCCTGGGTAATCGTGTCTAGTACGTTCATGATGCTGCTTCCGTCCTTTCGAACGATCGCGGGCGTCAGTGCTACCCGTTCCCGTTCCGTTGAAGGGTTTTCAGAAAAGTCATGTCTTCTCCAGTCAATTCCGCGGTTTCCAGCAGGTCGGGCCGACACTGGAAAGTCTTCTTCAAGGCATCCCGCCTTTCCCATCTTGCTATGCGCTCGTGATGCCCGGAAAGCAAAACCTCGGGCACGCTACAGTCCTGAAAGCGCTCCGGACGGGTGTACACGGCATTGCCAAGCAGCCCATCATAGTGGGAATCCGTGACCGCGGAGGCCATTTCACCCAGGACCCCGGGCAGGAGACGAATTACGGCGTCCGTGATCAGCATGGCGGGGATCTCGCCGCCGGTTACGACAAAATCGCCCACGGAGTATTCTTCGGCGTCAAGCCCCGTCGCCACGCGTTCGTCGACGCCTTTGTAATGGCCACAGACAAGGACCAGCTGGTCCAGTTCCGCGAAGGACCTGGCAGTCTCCTGCACAAAGGACCTGCCCCGGGCCGAAAGCAGCACGGTACGGGACCGGTCCGCCTGAGACGCTTTGCCCGTCTGGGGCGCATTGCCCGTCCGGGATGCTTCGCCTGCCCGGGACGCTTTGCCCGCCTGGGACGCTTTGCCCGCCTGCCGTCGAATGTGTTTTACGCCCCGGAATATGGGCTCCGGTTTGAGCACCATGCCCGGGCTCCCGCCATAGGCGTAATCGTCGATGGTCTTGTGCCGGTCCGTCGTAAACGCGCGGAGGTCATGAATGAAGATATCCACCATGTCCCTCCTGCACGCCCGGCCCACGATGCTTTCGGCAAAGGGGCCCGCGAATACACCCGGAAAGGCTGTCAGAATGTCGATACGCATCGTCTGCACCGCTAAGTCTGTACCGCTAAGAGATCAACCCCGGGATCTTCCGTATGACGATTCTCGATTCCTCGGGACTGAGTTCCACCACGACGTCCCGGACCACGGGAATCATCGCCTCTCCTTCCGGCGTATCCACGACGAACACGTCGTTCGCCGGCATGGTCATCACTTCCCGGACGACTCCAATCTCCTCTCCCTCCTCGGAAACGACCGCGCAGCCCTCGAGTTCAAATACATAGTACGCATTCTCTGGCAACGGGGCGACGGCATCTTCGGGTACCTGGATGTACGCGCTGCGAAGCCGTTCCGCGTGCTCCGTCGAGTCGACCCCGAGGAACTTCATCAACCAGCTGTTCCCGTCCGGCCTGCAACGTTCGATCTCAAGCGTCTCCCGGCGGCCGTCCCTGAGCTCCACGCCGATCCGGTCCAGGTTCTCGAACCGGTCCGGGGTGTCCGACAAGCCTTCCACGCGGACGTAGCCCTTGAGGCCGTGGGGCTTGCGGATGAATCCGATATTGATCCAGTCTGCGCTCACTTACGCCCCGCTCCGGCCCGCCGGCAGGCGATCCGTTTCAACTCACTCGGCCGCTTCGGTCGTCTCGGCCGCTTCGGCCGCCTGTTCTACGCCGCGCCACTTCGCCATCGCGCCGCTCTTCACAAGGAGCGAACGCACCGTGTCGCTCGGCTGGGCGCCGCGGTTGAGCCAGTCGATCGCCTTATCCACGTCCATCTCCAGTTGTTCCGGCGATATGGGGTTGTAATAGCCCAGGCTTTCGATATACTTCCCGTCCCGGCGGCCCCTGTCGTCCGCAACCACGATACGGTAAAAAGGTCTCTTCTTGGCTCCCGTACGGCGAAGCCGAATGGCCACTGCCATGTTTCGCTCCTTTAGCTACCTGAACGGCAACATCTTATGGCCGAGCTGCTCCATGGCGCCCGGCCGGTTCAACTGTTTCATCATCTTCTGCATCATTTGGTACTGTTTCAGTAACTGATTCACCTCCTGCACGCTCGTTCCGCTTCCCCGCGCGATACGCCGTCGTCTGCTGCCATTGATCACCACGGGGCGCGCCCTTTCGTGTCTGGTCATGGAACTCAGAATGGCGTCCATGCGAACGAGCGCTTTCTCATCCATATCCATGCCCTTCAACGCCTTCTTGTTGACGCCGGGCATCATCTCGACGAGTTCCTGCATGGAACCCATTTTCCCCAGTTGCTGTAGTTGCGACCGGAAATCCTCGAGGTCGAAGGTCTGCTTGCGAAGCTTCGCCTCCAGCTTACGCGCTTCCTCCACGTCTATCGCGGCCTGCGCGCGTTCGACCAGGGACACCACGTCGCCCATCCCCAGGATCCGGGATGTCATCCGTTCGGGATGGAACACTTCCAGGGCGTCCAGTTTCTCGCCGACCCCCACGAACTTGATGGGCTTGCGGGTAATCTGCCGTATGGACAGTGCCGCGCCGCCCCGGGCGTCCCCGTCCATTTTCGTCAGTATGCAGCCGTCGATGTCGAGGCGTCGATCGAAGGCCTCCGCCACGTTGACCGCGTCCTGGCCGGTCATGCCGTCCACGACAAGCAGGATTTCATGGGGATGGACCGCCTCGCGAATGCCGTGTAATTCGTCCATCATCTCGTCGTCGACGTGCAGGCGTCCCGCCGTATCCAGGATGACCACGTCGCAGTCTTCCCGCCCGGCCCGGTCCACGGCGACCTTGCAGATCGTCTCGGGAGACCGCCCGTCCCCGAGGGATACGACCGGCACGCCCAGTTGTTCGCCCAGCACCTGCAGCTGTTTTACCGCCGCGGGACGGTAGACGTCCGCCGCGGCCAGCATGGGACGGCGGCCCTCCGCGAGGAAGTGACGGGCCAGCTTCCCCGTGGCCGTCGTCTTTCCGGATCCCTGCAGGCCGGCCATCATGACGACGGTCGGGGGCGTTTCCGCGAAGGCGATCCCGACGGCTTCATCGCCCATCAGGGAAACCAGTTCCTGGTGGACGACTCCCACCATCTGCTGCCCCGGGGACAGGTTCCTCAACACGCCCTGCCCCAGCGCCTTTTCCTTGACCGTATCGATGAAGGCGCGGGCGACCTTGAAATTCACATCGGCTTCCAGCAGGGCGCGGCGCACCTGCCGGAGGCTGTCGTCGATGTTCTTTTCCGTCAGTTTGCCCTGGCCGCGGAGTTTTCTGACGATCCCCTCCATGCGGCCGGAAAGTTCTTCAAACAAGATTTCCTCCGATGCGGTCAGCCGTCTCTTCTAAACCTCGCCGCAAAACTCCCGTCGACGCCGTGCGTGGAAGGCAGCGTGGCGACCCTGCCCGCGCCGTCCAGTACCCCGGCCAGGTCCCCGGGCCAGTCTCCGGGTTCTTCCAGCCGGAACCCGGGATGCCTGCCGCAAAACGCGGCCACGACCTCTTCATTCTCTTCCGGCTCGATGGTGCACGTGCTGTACACCAGGACGCCGCCCCGCTTCACCAGCCCGGCGCCGCTTTCCAGCAGCGCCTGTTGTTCGACCCGGAGCCGGTCCAGGTCCTCCGCCTTTCGCCGCCATCGCAGATCGGGCCGGCGCGCAATGGTGCCGAGTCCGGAACACGGGACGTCGACCAGGACACGGTCGGCCGCGAAATCCACGCCGGGCGACCGGCCATCCATGCCGACGAGACGCACCTGCCCCAACCCCATTCGCCGCCGGTTTTCCTCCACCCGGCGGAGTCGATGCAGTGACGTATCGCAGGCGATCACCCTGCCGCCCGCGCCAACGATTTGCGCAATATATGTCGTTTTTCCCCCCGGAGCGCAACATAAATCGACAACGGTCTCGCCCGGTTTAGGGCCGAGCAGACGTACCGCGAGGCCCGCGCTTTCGTCCTGTACCTGGAACAAACCCGCTTCGTGAGCGGGCAGGCGGCGGAGGTTGCCCGCGTGGCGGATCGACAGAAAATCATCGAGCCACAGGCCCGGTTCCACGGGGATTTCTTGTAGTTTCAACGTCTCGGCGAGGTCCCTTGGCGTGGACCGCGACGTGTTGACCCGGATGGAAAGGGGCGGTGTCCGGTTCCCTGCCTCCATGAGGGCGGCAGCGGCCTCCACGCCGTAACGCTCGATCCATCGCTTCGTCAGCCACGGGGGGTAGGAATGGGTGACGCCGAGTGCTGTGACGGGGTCTTCCCCGCTTGCCGGCCGCTCCAGCAGGTCCCGCTTTCGAACGGCCGTTCTGAGGATGGCGTTGACCAGACGGACGGTGCCCTCGTGTCCGTACCGCCTTGCCAGTTGCACGGACTCATGGGTGGCGGCCGCATCGGGAACCCGGTCCAACATCATCAACTGGTACAGGCCCATGCGAATGATATGGCGAATCCACGGCGTCAACGACTCCGGGTTTCCGCGCATCAGCTGACCGAGCATCCAGTCCAGGCGCCGCCGCCAGCGGATCGTGCCGTATACCATTTCGGTTGCGAAGGCCCTGTCCCGGTCGCCGCATGCGTACCGCCGGAAGAAGGCGTCGAGGGCGGCGCGCGGCGGGACGTCCCCCATCTCCGCGCGATGCAGCGCCTTCAGGGCGATCTCACGCGCCCCGAGCGGGCGGCCCATCAGCCGGGCTCCGCGCTGCCGGGCTCCGCGCTGCCGGGCTCCGCGTCCGGGGCGCCGAACCGGTCTCCGACCGCGGGCCGGTATCCCCTCAGGAATTCCCCTCCATCGATCCGGCTTCGTCCCTCGGGCTGTACCCTGACCAGTTCCAGGCCGCCGTCTCCCGTCTGAACGGTAATGCCCCGGCGTTCGTCGGCGTAGACGATCCCGCCCGGTTTACTGAAGCCGTCCTCTTCAAGGTCCACGGGCCGGCTCGTTATGACGCGGAGGTTTTTTCCCCGCCAGGTGGTGAAGGCCATGGGGACCGGGTTCAGGCCCCGCACCCTGTTGTGTATGGCACGGGCCGGCAGCCCCCAGTCTATGCGGCCGTCCTCCCTGGAGATCCTCGGCGCCGGCGTCGCATGGCCCGTCTGGGGCCGCGGTCTGACGCCGCCGGCCGCCAGCAGGTCCACCGTGCGCGAGAGCAGATCCGCGCCGATACGGGACAGGCGGTCGTGCAGCTCGCCGGCTGTTTCTTCCGGTCCGATCGGGACGGTCTCCTGGCAGAGGATGTCGCCCGCGTCCACCTGCCTTTCGACCAGGAACGTGGTGACGCCCGTTTCCTCGTCTCCGCTCATCACCGCCCACTGTATGGGCGCCGCGCCGCGGTATTGGGGAAGCAGGGAAGGATGCAGGTTTACCGTGCCTATCCGTGGTATGTTCAGCAGTACGGCCGGCAGGATGCGAAAGGCCACGACCACGAAGAGATCGGCCTCCAGGGCCCGCAGGGCGCCCAGGAAACCCGGATCGCGCAGCTTGTCGGGCTGCAGGAGTGGAAGGCCGTGACGCAGGGCCGCGTCCTTCACCGGCGACGAAAGGGTCTTCAGCCCGCGGCCCTTCGGCCGGTCGGGGCCAGTGACGATAGCGGCCACTTCATGTTCCGTCCGCCCGATCAGCGCTTCCAGGCCTGGCACGGCGAAATCGGGCGTTCCCATGTAGACCACGCGCATTTCAGTCCGCCTGGCTGTCCGCCTTGAGTTTCTTCAACCGGTTGCGGAGGAACTGGAAGCGGAACTTGCTGAGGTGATCGATGAAAAGGACGCCTTCGAGGTGGTCGAATTCGTGGATCAGGACCCGGGCCAGCAATCCGCAGCCCTCGATTTCCAGGGGACGGCCGTCCAGGTCCGTGGCCTCGACGCGCACGACGTCGGGCCGGGTCACCTTGTCGTAAAGCTCCGGAAAACTCAGGCAACCCTCTTCGCCCGTCTGCTCGCCCTCCTGCTTGACGACGCGCGGGTTCACCAGCACCAGGTGGTCCGGATCTCCCTCCAGAGACGGCCCCCCGCGGTCCAGGAAGAGTTCGGGACGCATGGCCGCGAGATTCACCACGTACATGCGGACGGTCTCGCCCACCTGCGGCGCGGCAAGCCCGATGCCCTCCGCTTCGATCATGGTATCGACCATATCCTCCGCCAGCCGGCGAAGCGCTGCCGTCGTCTCCTCCACCGGGCGTGCTTTCTCCCGGAGAACCGGGTCACCGTATATGCGTATGGGTCTGACCGCCATGTCCGGTTCCTATTCTTCCTTGTTGCCCTTCTTGCTGCTGATCAGGCGGGAAATGGCGTTGCGTTGCAGATCGATCCGGACGTCATCGGCGATGCGCACCGTGACCACGTCCGCTTTCAGGCCGGTAATGACACCGATGATCCCGCCCTGCGTCACCACCTTGTCCCCGTTCTGCAGGGCGTCCAGCATAGCCTGGTGTTCCCGCTGTTTCTTCTGCTGCGGCCGGATCAGCAGCAGGTAGATGATTGCGAACATCAACAGGATGGGGATCATGGAGATCAGGAATCCCGGTCCGGAGGCATCTCCCCCGCCGCCGGAGGGGCCCATGGCAAAGGCGTCTTGAATCACTGAGCATGCTCCTTTCTTTCGGTTTCACTGTGATACGCGGTCAGAAACGATCTGCTCCACGTGGAGAACCGTCCCTCCAGGATGGCTTGACCCATCTCGGCGGCCAGGCCCACGTAGAAGTGTATGTTGTGCAGGGTCCCCATTCGCGGACCGAGTATCTCTCCCGCCCGAAACAGATGCCGGATGTACGCTCTGCTGAAGGTCCGGCAGGCGTAACAGGAACAGGATGCATCGATCGGCTCCGCGTCTGCCCTGAAACGGGCGTTGTAGATGTTGATGCGGCCGGAACGGGTATAGAGCGCGCCGTTACGGCCCTCGCGCGTGGGAATCACGCAGTCGAACATATCGATTCCCCGTCCCACCGCGTCCACGAGGTCCTCCGGCGTCCCCGCGCCCATGAGGTAGCGGGGCCGGTCCGCCGGCAGACATTCGACGGTGGCGTCGATCAGGTCCCCCATGGTCGACTTCGGTTCGCCGATCGACATGCCGCCGATGGCGTAGGCGTCGAATTCCTGGTCGACCAGTGCCCGCGCGCAGTGGACCCGGAGGTCTTCATACACGCTGCCCTGCACGATGCCGAAAAGCGCCTGGGGATTCGCCCGTTCACCATCCAGTTCTTCGAAGCGTTGACGGGACCGGGCCGCCCAACGCAGCGTCAGGGCGGCGGAATCCTTCGCGTACCGGTAATCGCAGGGATAGGGCGGACACTCGTCGAGGGGCGCGATGATATCGGCGCCGAGCGCCGTCTCCACCTCCATGACGGACTCCGGCGTGAACAAATGACGCGAGCCGTCGATGTGCGACTGAAAGGTCACCCCCTCTTCGGCGATCGACTTGAGGTCCGACAGGCTGAAAACCTGGTACCCGCCGCTGTCCGTGAGTATGGGCCGCCGCCAGTTCATGAAGCCGTGCAGCCCGCCCATCTCCCGGATCAGTTCGTGTCCCGGGCGGAGAAACAGGTGGTAGGTGTTGCCGAGTATGACCTGCGCGCCGGCGGCTTCCAGTTCCGCCGGCGTCAGCGTCTTTACCGTCGCCTGGGTCCCCACGGGCATGAAAACCGGGGTACGGATCTCGCCGTGGGGGGTCTTCATGCGCCCGGCCCGCGCGTTGGAAGCCGTGTCCGCGGCGAGCAGATTAAAGTCCAGCGACGCCATACCGGGAGACCCGTGGTCCTCCTGTCCAGTTATTCATGGTCGAGTTGTCCACGACTATTCCAGTGATTTTATGGGGCCCTCGCCCCGGCCGAGAATGAACTGCTGAACCAGCGGGTCGTCGCAGTTTCTGATCTCGTCCGGCGTCCCCACCATGTGAATCACCCCGTCATGCAGCATGGCGATCCGGTCCGCGATCTTGTACGCGCTGACCATGTCATGGGTCACCGCGATCGCCGTCACAGACAGCCGCTGATTCATGTCCAGGATCAGGTCGTTTATGATGTCCGCCATGATCGGATCCAGGCCCGTGGTGGGTTCGTCATACAGGATGTACTCCGGATTCATGGCGATAGCCCGGGCGAGCCCCACCCTTTTCCGCATGCCGCCCGACAGCTCCGCGGGCTTCTGTTCCTCCACGCCCGACAGGCCGACCATCTGGAGGCAGGTCCGTACCCGTTCCCTGATTTCCGTCTCGGTCCGGTCGGTATGTACCTTCAGGCCGATTCCCACGTTCTCCCCCACGGTCATGGAATCGAACAGGGCGCTGGCCTGGAACAGGAAACCGAACCGCTTCCTGATCTCGTCCAGTTCGTGCCCGGTCAATCGGGTCACGTCCCTGCCGTCCACCAGGAGGGTGCCGCCATCCGGGCGCAACAGTCCCGTGATGTGCTTGAGCAGCACGCTCTTGCCGCATCCGCTGCGGCCGATGATGACCATGGTTTCGCCTGGCTCGATGGTCAGGCTGACGTCCTTCAGCACCGATTTGCCGAAGGCCTTTCTCAGGTGGATGATTTCGATCATGTGTGGGTAAAGGAAGTACTGCGTAAAGAAACGTCAACCCGGATCTTCGTGGTACAGATCGGGGTTTTCAAATCGGGCGAACCGGTCCACGAAAACCAGGTCCACCGTGCCTACGGGACCGTTGCGCTGCTTGCCGATGATGATCTCCGCGTGGTTCTCCTCCTGTTCCTCCCCCTCCCCATACCGGGCAGGCCGGTAGATGAACAGCACCACGTCGGCGTCCTGTTCGATCGCGCCCGATTCCCGGAGGTCCGACAGCTGCGGCCGTCCGTCCCCGCCGCGGGTTTCCACCGCCCGGGAAAGCTGGGAAAGGGCGACGATGGGGACATTCAGTTCCTTTGCCAGGGCCTTCAGGTTCCTGGAGATGGCGGAGATCTCCTGCTGCCTGTTCTCCGCGTCGTTCGGGCCCCGCATCAGCTGCATGTAATCGACGGCCAGCAGGCCGATGTCGTTGTGCTCGGACATGAGCCTCCGCGCCCGGGAACGCATTTCGGTAACCGACAACGCCGGCGTTTCGTCGATATACACGGGGGCGGTGGCGAGGGCCCCCACCGCGATGCTCAGGTTCGACCAGGCGTCTCCCGGCAACCGGCCGGTACGCATCAGGTGGGAATCCACCCGCGCTTCGCTGCACAACATCCGCTGGGCCAGTTGGTGGCTGGTCATCTCGAGGCTGAACAGGCCGACGCCCACCTGGGCCTCCACCGCGACGTGGCGGACGATATTCAGGCAGAGGGCCGTCTTCCCCATGGCCGGCCGGGCCGCGATGATGACCAGGTCCCCCCGCTGGAAGCCGGCGGTCATTTCGTCCAGCCGGGTAAACCCCGTGGGAACCCCGGTCACGGTGCTGTCCTGCTCGTGCAGCTTTTCGATGTTCTCGAAGGTATCGTGCAGGATGGGATTGAGCTGGGTGAACCCGCTGCGGGCGTTACGCTGGGACAGGGCAAACACCATCTGCTCGGCCTCATCCAGCAGGTCCGCGGTGTTTTCCGATGATTCGTACGCACGGGAAGCGATCTGGGTGGCCACGTTGATCAGCTTGCGGCCCAGGGACTTCTCGAGCACGATCCGGGCGTGGTATTCCACGTTGGCCGCCGTCGAAATGCTGTCCACCAACCCGGCCACATAGAAGGATCCCCCCACGGAGTCCAGTTCCTGCCGCTTTTCCAGCTCTTCGCTGATCGTGATCAGGTCGTTGGGTTCGTTCCGGTCGTACAGGGCGATGATGGCGTTGTATATCTTCCGGTGCGCTTCACGGTAGAAGGCTGTATCGTCGAGGATCTCGAGGACGATCGATATGGCGTCCTGTTCCAGCAGCATGGCCCCCAGAACAGCCGCTTCCGCTTCCACGGCCTGCGGCGGAAGCCGTTCCACCCCGTCGCTCTGGCTATTCATGGGCTCGTGCTCCCAGGTGCCTTCGTATCGGACTGGACGATGCGGTCGTATTCCTTCCGCAACATCTGTACATCTTCCCAGGTCGGCCGCTTGTAGGCCGGATTGTGCAGCAGGCCGGACGGGTGGTACGTCACCAGGAGCTTCACGCCGTGATAGTCGTGAAACCGGCCGCGCAGGGTCCGGATCGAGCTGTTTTCCTTGAGCAGGGCCTGGGCCGCGACACGTCCGAGGGCGCAGATCAGCCGGGGCTGGACGAGACGGATCTGTTCCTTCAGAATGGCGTCGCAGGCGTCGATCTCATCGGGTTGCGGGTCCCGGTTGTTCGGCGGACGGCATTTCAGGATGTTGGTGATGTACACCTCGTCCCGGGTGAAATCGATGGCGTTGAGTATGCGGGTCAGCAGCTTGCCCGCCGCCCCCACGAAGGGCTGCCCCTGTTCGTCCTCATTGGCTCCGGGCGCTTCGCCCACGAACATCACGTCGGCGTTTTCGTTGCCGGAGCCGAATACGAAATGTTTTCGCCTGAATCCGAGTGTGCAGGCCGTACACCGATGATACTTCTCATACAGGGCGTCGAGCGTATCGGCCCGGGTATCCGGACGAGACCGGCGATTTCGTTCGGGCATAGGCAGCGACCCTTCCAGGCCGGCCGGCATGTAGAGCGTCTCCAGCCCCTGTTCCCCCTCCTGTTTCACGACCTCGGCGGTCTCGCGTATCAGGTCGGCCAGCAACGCCTGTCGGCTCATGCGGGGACGCCTTCCCGGTTTCTAAGCAGCGCGGCTACCTCGTCCATGATTCGGTCCGCCACGTTGGACTTGGCCTGCTTGGGCAGCAGCTCCTCGCGGCCGTCGCGATGGATCAGGGTGACGATGTTGGTGTCCGTACCGAACCCGGCGCCTTCCATCGTGATGTCATTGTAGACCACCAGGTCCAGGTCCTTCTCCGCCCGCTTTCTGCGAGCGTAATCGAGGCCGTCATGGGTTTCGGCCGCAAAGCCGACCAGCACGGGCGGCCTGTGGGCGGCCACTTCCTTCAGGATATCCGTAGTCCGTGTCATTTCCAGCGAAAGGCGCTCTTCCGCCTTCTTCAATTTCTTTCCGGTCGAAACGCCGGGCCGGTAATCCGCCACCGCCGCCGCCATGATCACGGCATCCTGCCCATCGCGGTTCCGCAGGACGGCTTCGTGCATTTCATGGGCGGACCGAACGTGCTCCACGGCGATCCCGTAGGGGTCCTGGAGACTCGTCGGTCCCGTGACCAGCGTAACCGACGCGCCGCGACGCGCCGCGGACCGCGCGACGGCGTAACCCATCTTTCCGCTGGAACGGTTCGTAATGCACCGGACCGGATCGATATCCTCCTCGGTGGGTCCCGCGCTCACCAGCACGTTGCACCCGGCCAGGTCCGGCTCAGGATCGGCAAGGATGGCGATCGCTTCCACGATAAGGTCCGGGGACGCGAGCCTGCCTTCCCCCATTTCTCCGTTGGCCAGCAGGCCGAATTCCGGTTCGATGACGTGAACGCCCCGGCCTCTGAGTCTTTCGAGATTCGCCTGGACGGCCTCGTTTCTCCACATGCGGAAATTCATGGCCGGCGCCAGGCAGCAGGGCGCTTCGCAGGCGAGCATCACGGTGGACAGCAGGTCGTCGCCCAGGCCGTTCGCCATCTTGCCGATGATATTGGCCGTGGCGGGCACGATGGCCACCGCATCGGCCCAGACCGCGAGATCGATGTGCTCTTCACCGGACATGCCGGTTTCGGGGAACTGCTCCACAGCCACGGGGTGCCCGGTCAGGGCGCTGAACGTCACGGCGCCGACGAAAGCGCCGGCTTCCCGCGTCATGACCACGCGGACGTCCGCTTTCTCCAGCACGAGACCGCGGACCACTTCCGCCGCCTTGTAGGCCGAAATGCTGCCTGTCACCCCGAGTACGATCCGGCGACCCTGCAACCTGGACATCGTGAACCCCTGTCTTACTCTTCAGTCTCGTCGTTCCCGGCCGACTGGTAATCATAGCGCAACTCGTCGCCGAGCAAGCGATCCAGCGCGATGGTCGTCACCTTCTCGGCACGGTCTTCCTGCGTACCAAGCATCTTGTTGTGAAGATTGATCCGCCGGGCTTCCAGGGCGGTAATCATGACGGCTTCGTAGATGTTCTCTGCGACATCCCTCATGCGTTCCTGGGATATGTACTGCGTTGCTCTTCTGGCATTCATTGCGGCTCCCATCGGCTTATGCGACGCCGTTCGGCGGCTATGATCCCTCGAATGGCGTCGACGGTTGACTGCTGTTTTCCGTCGTCATTGCCCACCCCGTAGTCGTATGCGGGCAGGTACTTCATTTCGGTACGTGCCTTGCTCAGCCTTTTCTGTATCTGTTCATCCGTTTCCAGGCCGCGTTGCTTCAACCGCCTCGACAGGCTGTCCAGAGAAGGCGGCACGAGAAAGACGAGCACGGCTTCGGGGAATATGGCCTTGACGGCCCGTCCGCCCTGAACATCGATGACCAGCAGCGCCACGTCCCCGGATCGAATGATCCGCTCGACGGTCTCCCGCGGGGTGCCGTACAGCACGCCATCGTATACTTCCGCCCATTCGAGGAAGGCGCCCTGCCTTATCTTCGCCTTGAATTCATCGGGACTGACAAAATGGTAATCTACGCCATCTTTCTCGTTCGGCCGCTTCGTCCGGGTCGTCATGGATATCGACCTCACGATGGTCGGATCCCCGGTGGTGAGCAACTCGCCGACCGTGGTCTTCCCTGTTCCCGACGGCGCGGAAAGGACCAGGCAGAACCCCCTGGAAGCCGAAGGACAGGCGGGAACCGGATCACTCAATGTTCTGCACCTGTTCTCGAACCTTCTCGAGTTCTTCCTTGGCCTGGATGACGGAATGACTGATTTCCATGTCATTCCCCTTCGACCCGATGGTATTGATCTCCCGGTTCATTTCCTGTATGAGGAAGTTAAGGCGCCTGCCCGGACTCCCTTCGGACATCAGCGCCTGCAGAAACGCGTCGCAGTGCGCTTTCAGGCGGACGCATTCCTCGGTCACGTCGGTACGCTCGGCAAACAGGGTGATCTCCATGGCCACGCGCTGCGGATCGACCTGCCGTTCGTCCAGCAGTTCGACGAGCCGTTCATTCAAGCGTTCCCGGAAATCGGCCACCCGGTCCGGCGCACGGTCTTCGATGGCGCGCAGCAGGACCAGTATGGCATCGATCCTGGTGCGCAGATCTGTCTCGAGGGCCTTCCCTTCGCTTCTCTTCATGTCCTTGAAAGCGGCCAGCGCTTTCACCAGTGCGGCTTCCATCCCCGTCCAACGCTCGGCCGGATCGACCTTTTCGTCTTCCGGTGTCACCAGGCCCGGATAAGCGGCGACCATGTCGAGGGACACGTCGCCCGAAACGCCGAGTTGTTCCTTGAGCTGCCTCAGCGCGTCGCAGTACCTCTTCCCGGCCTCCACGTCTATCCGCAGCCCATGCGCGCCCGGATCGCCATCGTCGCACCGAACGGACACCGAAACGTTGCCCCGCGTCACGTGTTCCTGCACATAGGCGCGCACACGACCCTCAAGCGACCCCAGAGACTTGGGCAACCTGACTGCTATGTCGCAGTATCGGCCGTTCACTGAACGCAGTTCGACGACAGTGCGTACGCCGGCAAGGTCCGATTCCCCGGCGCCGTAGCCGGTCATGCTGCATATCATTCGAAGCCTCTGAATCCCCGTTTCAACCCACTTTTCAAGAAACATGAAAATACACGCTAAACAACGATTTGTCAATAACATATTGGCGACTGCCCGGAGGTGGTTTTTCGACTTTTCGGACCGCCAAATCGAAGATTCACGACGCTTGACGCACCGGTCCGGTTATATTAAGAAAAGGTGGAACAAGGATAGCCCGCGTCGCAGAACGCCTTCAATCCCGGAACAACCGGACACCGGGCAAAGGATCGAGCCGTCATGGACGCCCTGACGTTGCAGGCCGTGATAGATGAATGCAGGGACCTGGAGGGCGCGCGTATTGCCGCCATTGACCAGTACGGGCCCACGGAAATAGGCCTTGCGCTCAAGAGTGGCGCGGGCAGGCGGTGGCTGTCTCTCTCCGTCCAACCGGGTTTCGCCCGGATGCATTTGTCGGATACTGCGAAAAAGAGCGTGGCTTCGTCCGCGCTGCTCACTGCGCTGCGTGACCACCTCATCCCCGGTAACGTGGAGAAGATCGAGGCGACGCCCTTCGAACGGGTGGTGGACATACGTTGCACGGGGCGGTCTTCGTCCGGGCCCCGCGGCTACCGCCTGATCGCCGAACTCATCGGAAACCGGGGCATCCTGGTGTTCCTCTCCGAACCGGACCGGGTTATCCTGGAGACCCTCCGCCGCATCCGCGAGACCGAAAGATCGCTGGTCCCGGGCGCGGCCTACGCGTTTCCACGGCCAATGAAGAAAACGCCGCTGAGCGAAGCTGCGCGCGAACATCTGGAAGGAACGGGCAGGCTGTCGACTCCGGATGAACTGGCGCGGCATTTGGCCGGCACGTTCGCGGGGCTTTCCAGGGAAGCGGCCCGTGAGGTCCTGGCCCACGCGGGCCTGGCGGAACCGCCGGATCCGGCCGATTCGGACCCGGACGCCCGCGTCGACCGGCTATGGCAGAGCCTTCGGGACCTTGTCCGCCGTGTCCGGTCCAGGGACTGGACGCCCTGCCTCGGACGATTGCCGGACGGAAGGGCCCGGATCGTTTCAGCGGTCCCGATCCACTCCTTGCCGGAGAAACAGGTCGAAGGCTACGGCTCCATCAGCGACGCCGTAGTACGGTTCTACGAAGACCGGATGGCCGAAGAAGAGAAGAAGCAACTTGAAACGAAGGTTCAGCGCGCCCTGCGGGACGAAATACGGCGCCTGGAACGATTGACGGGGAACCTGGCACGCGACCTGGCACACACGGAGCGGGAGGAGGAATACCGCAGGTACGGCGACTTGATCACGTCTCACATGGGCCGTCTGAAAGCGGGCCTGACGGAAGCCAGGGTCGAAGACTATTTCAGCGGGGGCCGGGAGGAAATCGCCATACCGCTGAAGCCAGACCTGTCCCCGTCGGAAAACGCCCGGTGGTACTTCCGCCAGGCACGAAAAGCCAGGGACGGCCGGAAGGCAGTGACGCACCGGATCGCCCGGGCGAGAAAACGCCTGGAAGACGTTACGCGCATCCGCGATACGCTGGCGCGCGACACGGGCGAGCATGCGCTGGAGCAAGCCCACCGGGCCTGCATCAGGCTGGACCTGGTCAAGGCGCCCCGCAAGCCCGACGTCTCGAAACGATCGCGCAATAAGGCCAAGGGGGACATCCACCCGAGGAGGTTCCTGACCTCCGGCGGGCACCTGCTGCTCGTGGGCCGGAACAGCCGGGAAAACGAAGCGCTCACCAAATCGGCGGCGCCGGACGACATCTGGCTCCACGCAAGGAACCTCGGCGGTTCCCACGTGATTCTGCGGCGGGTGGACAAAACACAGATGCCGAGCCGGAAGACCCTTTATGAAGCGGCGAGCCTGACCGCGTACTTCAGCAAGGGCCGGGGGTCCACCACGGTGCCGGTGGACTACACCGAACGCCGTTACGTCCGGAAGATGAAGAACGGCGCGCCCGGACAGGTCATCTTCACCCGGGAAAAAACGCTCTTCGTCGAGCCCAGACTGGCACTCAGGCAGGCCGATTCGCCGGATACGCCCGGTCCCGGATGACCCGAAACTTCCACGCCCGTCAGACTCACCCCCGTCAGGCTCACACCCGTCAGATCCGATCCACGATCCTGCCTTCGGCGTAGGATCCCAGCAGTCTGAAGTCGGCCGCGATCTCCCGGAGATGGTTGAGCGCCCGGCTGCAGAGCAGGCTTTCCGCGTGCCCCTCGAAATCCAGGTAGAACAGGTATTCCCAAGGGGATCCGACCAGGGGCCGCGATTCGATCTTGTTGATGGAGATGTCCCGTAACGCAAACACGCTCATGGCCTTGAACAGCATGCCGGGCTCGTGGGGAACCGAGAAAACGATGGACGTCTTCAAACGCTCGCCTTCCGATGGTTCCGCTTCCCTGGCCAGGACCAGGAAACGGGTATAGTTCTGGGCGTTGTCCTCGATCCCCTTCTCCAGGATCTCCAGTCCGTAGCGCTCCGCCGCCCGGGTGCTCGCGATCACGCCGACGTCCCGGGCCTCTCCTTCGCAGAGCATCTTGGCCGCGCCACCGGTATCGTACACGGTTTCGGGTTTCAACGAAGGGTTCTCCCGGAAAAACCGCACGCACTGTTCCAGCGCCTTGGGATGGGACTGCACCCTGCGCAGCTCCTCCCGACGGACACCCGGTTTCGCCATCAGATTGTGGACGATGCGAAGGACGATTTCGCCGACGATCTGCAGATCGTGCTCCTGCATCAGGTCGTAATTGACGTGGATGCTGCCCGCCAGCGTATTTTCGATAGGCAGCATCCCGTAGTCGCAGCGGCCCTGCTCCACGGCGCGGAACACGTCGTCGAACCACCCGTGGGGCACGGGTTCCGCCGCTTCGCCGAAATACTCGAGCACCGCCATCTCGCTGAAGGCTCCCAGTTCGCCCTGGAAGCCGGTCCTGTACCGCTTCAATCGGTTCTCCTTTCACCGGACACCGCCGCCCGGCTTTCCTTCGCTTCCGTCAACGTCCTCACCAACTCCGTTTCGTTCCCCTGTTCGATCTGCTCCGCCAGGCCGTCCAGCAACCGCCTGGCTTCCTCGACGGCGCGTAACAAGGGCCGCCTGTTGGTCAGGCAGATGTCGGCCATCACGCGCACGTTGGACGCGGCCAGGCGGGAGGTGTCCCGGAACCCTGACGCGGTAAACTCCCCCGTCCGGCTTTCCCCGCGTGCCATGTTTTCCGCGGCAAGCGCCAGCACGACGGACAACAGATAGGGAAGATGGCTTGTGACGGAGACGATCCGGTCATGGCGTTCGGCGGAAATGACGACGGGACGGGCGCCGATCCGGCGAACCAGGTCCGCGAGCAGATCGACGGCCCGTTCATCCACCGCGGGCGGCGGCACCAGGGCGAAAGTCGCCTCGCGCAACAGCCCGTCCTCGGCGTGCTCGATGCCGGTGTGCTCGGTGCCCGCCATGGGATGGCCGCCGACGTACCGCCTGATGCCGGCCAGGGCCGCGACGGCGGAGACGATGGCTTCCTTCGTGCTGCCCAGGTCGAAGAGGATCGTCTCCCGGCCCAGTATCGGCGCCAGGCCGGGCAGCATCTCCAGGATGGACCGCACCGGCGTGGCGAGGACGACCAGGTCGGCCCCGGCCACGCCCTCGGCCACTTCGAGGTACCCCACGTCAATGGCGCCGCGCTCGCGGGCCCGGTCCAGCGTGTCCCGATCCAGGTCGACGCCCGCGACCAGGTCCGCCGCGCCCGCCTTCCGGACCGCCATGCCGAAGGATCCGCCCAGCAGTCCCACTCCGATAATGGTGATACGCATAGCCGAACTCAGTCGATGGAACGATTCACGGCCGCCGCGACCGCCTGCAATTCCGGGATCAGCGAGGCAAACGCTTCGGGCGTCAGGGACTGGTCTCCGTCCGATAGCGCACGCTCGGGACTGGGATGCATCTCGATCATGAGCCCGTCCGCGCCGACCGCCACCGCCGCCCGGGAGGCCGGTCCCACGAAATCCGCGTTGCCGGTCCCGTGGCTCGGGTCGATGAACACGGGCAGATGGGTGTATTTCTGCAACACGGGGACGGCAGAGATGTCGAGCGTATTCCGCGTCCACGTTTCAAAGGTCCGTATGCCCCGTTCGCACAGGACGACGTTGTGGTTCCCCGCCGCCAGGATGTACTCGGCCGCCAGCAACATCTCCTCGAGCGTGGCGGACATTCCCCGCTTGAGCATGACAGGCCTGGCACTCTGTCCCACGGCATTCAGCAGCGGGTAGTTCTGCATGTTCCTGGCGCCGATCTGCAACATGTCCACGTACTCCGACACCATAGGTGCCGTCTCCGGTTCCATCACCTCCGAGATGGTCGGCAGACCCGTTTCCTCGCTGACCCGGGCCATGATCTCGAGGCCTTCCTCTCCGAGACCCTGGAAACTATAGGGGGAAGTCCTCGGCTTGAACGCTCCGCCCCGAATGATGTGGGCCCCCGCCGCCCGCGCGTGCTGCGCCGCGGTCAGAAACTGCTCGTAGGATTCCACGGAACAGGGGCCGGCGATGATGGTGATGCGGTCGCCGCCGATGGTAACGTTGCCCACCTGAAACCTGGTCTTATGCGGCTGCACCTCCCGGCTCACCAGCTTGTAAGGCCGCTGGATACGCTGGACACGGTCCACTCCGTCAAGGATTTCAAACTGTTCCGGTGTGAGACTCAGGGTATCTCCGATGACGCAGATGATGGTCATTTCGTCACCTTGTATATCCCGCGGTTTACAGCCGAAGGCCCGGATAGTCTCCCGGACGTGCTCCTTTTGCTCTTCTGTAGCCTGAAGTTTCATTACGACCACCATTTCAGCCTCCCTCGGCGATGTCCGGCCGGAGCGTGACGGCGCCGTCCAGGTATACATGCCGCATTTCATTCTGCGATTTGCCCGTGTTTACATGTACAAGAACCCGTATGCACCGGGGCAGTCCGTCAGGGACTTCCATCTCCTGCGTACAGAACAGGGGAATCGACGTCCATCCCATCTGGCGCAGCCCAAGAGCAGGTGTCTCCGCGTCTAGATCCGTCGTCGCCGAAAAGATGACGCTGACGATCTGTTCCAATTCGATGCGATTGACGTCGACGATCGCCGAAAGCAGTCGCCGGGAAGCTTCTCCAATGGCATCGGCGGAATTCAATTCAACGGTTATGGCGCCTCGAACGCCCCGGACCATGGTCCCTCCTGGAATGTGGATTTTACCCTGGCGCGGCCGCCGGGGTCTTTCCGTCTATGCCTGTTCTGTCTATGGCCGCTCTCAGCGAAGCCACGTATTCGCCCACGAGCCGGAGCAGGTCCGGCTTACCGGCGTGTTCTTCCATCACGTTGATGATAGCGCTGCCCACGATGACCCCGTCGGCCAGGCGCGAGGCCTCATTGGCCTGTTCCGGCGACGATATGCCGAATCCCAGGCCAAGGGGCCGGTCCGTGTGGGACCGCACCTGCGCCATGAACTCGTCCACACCGTCCGCCAGTTTTCCCCGGGCGCCCGTAACGCCGGTCAGGGAGACGCAGTAGACGAATCCTGTGGTGTGACGGTTCACCAGTTCGATCCTGTCCGTAGTGCTCGTGGGCGCCACCAGAAAAACGACGGTGAGTCCATGCCGCCGGCAAGCGACGGACAGTTCGGCCCCTTCTTCCGGCGGAAGGTCGGGCACGATCAGACCGTCCACGCCCGCGCCGGCGGCGTCCCGGGAGAAGTCCCCGATCCCGTACGCGAGCACCGGGTTGTAATAGGTCATCAGGACGATTGGTATTTCGGACCGCTCCCGGATGGAACCGACCGTATCGACGACGTCCCGAAGGGTCGTACCCTGGTCCAGGGCCCGCAGCGCGGCGCGCTGAATCGTGGGACCGTCCGCGATGGGATCGGAGAAGGGAACGCCCAGTTCGACCAGGTCGGCGCCGCGGCGATCCAGTTCCACGACCAGCGCTGCGGTCGTTTCCAGGTCCGGATCTCCCGCCATGATGTACGGGACCAGTGCCTTCCGGTCCGCGGATTTAAGCGATGCGAAGGTCTCTTCAATACGGTTCATTCAGTGCTCCATCCGCTCCTGGTCCATGAATCCGTATACCTGCTGGACGTCCTTGTCCCCGCGGCCCGACAGCCCCAGGACAATAACCCTGTCCCGGTCCATTTCCGGGGCGATCCGGGCGATATGGCCGATTGCGTGGGCGCTTTCCAGGGCGGGTATGATGCCTTCGACCCTGGACAGCAGTTCGAAGGCCTCCAGCGCCTCGTCGTCGGTCACGCTGACGTATTCCGCCCGGCCGGAGTCCTTCAGGTAGCTGTGCTCGGGTCCCACCCCGGGATAGTCCAGTCCGGCGGAGATGGAATGAGCGACCTGGATCTGGCCGTTGGCGTCCTGTCCCGTATAGCTCATGGCGCCGTGCAATACACCCGGCGTGCCCAGGCCCAGCGTCGCGGCGTGCAGGCCGGTATCGAGCCCGTGTCCCGCCCCTTCCACGCCGACCAGCCGAACGTCGTCGTCGAGAAAGGGATGAAAGAGCCCGATGGCATTGCTGCCTCCCCCCACGCAGGCGACGAGCGCATCCGGCAACCGTCCTTCTTTCTCGAGGATCTGTTCGCGCGCCTCGCGGCCGATGACCGACTGGAAGTCACGTACCATCATGGGGAAGGGATGGGGTCCCGCCACGGATCCGATGATGTAATGGGTATGGCGGACATTGGTCGCCCAGTCGCGCAAGGCTTCATTCAGCGCGTCCTTCAACGTGCGGCTCCCCGCGTCGACGCCGATGCACCGGCTCCCCATCAGGCGCATGCGGAAGACGTTCAGCGCCTGGCGTTCCATGTCCTCGGTACCCATGTAGACGTCGCATTCCAGGCCGAATCTGGCGGCCACGGTGGCCGTGGCCACGCCGTGCTGCCCGGCCCCGGTCTCGGCGATGACCCGGGGTTTCTTCATGCGCCGGGTCAGCAGGATCTGACCGATGGTGTTGTTGATTTTGTGGGCGCCCGTGTGGTTCAGATCTTCCCGCTTGAGATAGATCCGTGCGCCGCCTAGGGTCTCCGTCAGCCGCTCCGCGTAGTACAGCGGGGAAGGCCGGCCCACGTAATCCCCCAGGTAGTAGCGGAATTCATCCTCGAAGGCCGGATCCCGCTTCGCCGCTTCATAGACCTCTAGGAGTTCGTCCAGGGCCGTCATCAGCGTTTCCGGGACGTAACGGCCGCCGAAGACTCCGAAATGCCCTCTTTCGTCAGGCAGTGCGGTGGCGGTCATCCCTCGCTCCCCTTCCCGATATGATCGGCCAGGGCCTCCAGGCCCAACAGATAACTTTTGCTTCCATGGCCGCAGATCTGCCTGAGCGCCACAGCTTCGATGTAGGAGTGATGTCGAAACTTTTCCCGGGCATGTATGTCGGACATGTGGACTTCCAGAACGGGCAGGCCCACGGCGACGATCGCATCGCGCAGGGCGATGCTCGTGTGGGTGTACGCGCCGGGATTGATCAGGATCCCGTCCTCCCGTCCGAGGGCCTGCTGAATCTCGTCCACCAGCACGCCTTCGTGATTGGACTGGCGAATGCGCAACTCGACCCCCCGGTCCGCCGCGGCCGACTCGAGGGACCGGTTGATGTCCTCGAGGGTATCGCTACCGTAGACCTCCGGTTCCCGGACCCCCAGCATATTCAGATTCGGACCGTGCAACACGAGTATTTTCAAGATTCCATCCCGGTTCAAGCGGACCAGCCGCCGTTCAGTTTCCCGTCGTCAGGACCGATCGGACGTACTCATCGGGCACATCGTCCCGGATGACCACTTCGCCAATCCGTTTCGGCAGGATGAACCGCAGGCGGCCCCCGACCGATTTCTTGTCGAGCTTCATGGTTTCGATTGTCCCGGCGACGTCCAGTCCGTCGCACCGTTGCGGCAGCCCAGTACGCCTCACGAGATCAATCAGCCGCCCGACGCCTTCGCCGTCCACCACGCCCATGCGTTCCGCCACGCGGGCCGCGTAGACCATGCCGATCGAAACCGCCTCCCCGTGCAGCATGCCGGTCTGCGTCTCGATGGCGTGACCCATGGTGTGACCGAAGTTGAGAATGGCCCGCCGTCCCTGTTCGCGCTCGTCCCCGGCGACCACGTCCGCCTTGATCTCGCAGGACCGGGCCACCAGGTGGGCCAGCACGCCGCTGTCGCGCCCGAGTATCTCGTCAAGGCGACCCTCAATATAGGCGAAAAGGCCGGCGTCTGCAATGACCCCATACTTAATCACTTCCGCCATGCCCGCGCGCAGTTCCCGGTCGGGCAGGCTGTCGAGCGTATCCAGGCTGGCCAGCACGAGCAGGGGCTGATAGAACGCGCCGATCAGGTTCTTCCCGCGCCGGTGGTCCACGGCGACCTTGCCGCCCACGCTGGCGTCCACCTGTGCCAGGAGAGAAGTGGGCGCCTGAACAAATGGGACGCCGCGCAGAAAGGTGGCCGATGCGAAGCCGGCGAGGTCCCCGATCACCCCGCCGCCCAGCGCAATGACGGGGGAACGGCGGTCCATGCGGTGGGACAGCATCGCGTCGTAGAGCTTCTCGGCCCATTCCAGCGATTTCTGTCCTTCGCCGTCCGGCACCTCGATGACGGCCGGTTCGAACCCGGCCGACCGCAGGGACTCCGTCGTCCGCTCTCCGTATAGCGAGCCAATGCCAGGATGGGTTACGACCAGCGCACGGTCAGTCAGGTCGAAGGATCTCATCAAGGGGCCCAGTCGGCCGAGACACTCGGGTCCGATCACGATATCGTAGCTGGCGGCCCCCAGGTCCACCCGGATTACCTGTTCGCTGCCTAGTGTCCATGCCATGACCATCTCCACGGTCTCGTCAATTGTATGCCGTGACGTGTCGACTTCGTGATCCGCCTGGCCATAAACCGGAGCGCGCTCCCGCTGCAGCGACCGGATCCGTTCCAGCGGGTCCTCTCCGGCCAGAAGAGGTCTGACCCCGGCGTCGCCTCTCGTCCGGGCCAGTATGGTCGACGCCGGCGCGTTCAGATGGATGACCGAACCGAGAGACTGCAGCACGGTAAAGTTGTCCCGATCGAGCACCGCGCCGCCGCCCGTGGCGATCACCTTGCGCTCCCCGTCAGCCAGACCGCGGATGACCTCCTTCTCGACCGCCCGAAAACCTTGTTCGCCCCGTGTCTCGAAGAGCGCCGGTATACTCGTCGCGGTCTTCTCCTCGATCAGGGTGTCGGTGTCCACGAAGGGCACGCCGAGGGCGTGTGCCAGCCGTCTTCCCACCGCCGTCTTCCCGGTGCCCATGAAGCCGATCAGAACGATGCCGCCGGCTTTCCTTTGTCCTGTATTCTTCAACGTTCCAACTGCCCCCCGCACACGACACGGTCCGGTACCGGCTCAGGCCGCACGACCGGTCGGTGACGGTTCAGGCGCTCGTACTAGTAACGCGCCAATTGAGCCTTGTATCCCACGTAGTTCCGCTTCATTTCATCCAGGCTGTCGCCGCCGAACTTCTCCTGCATGGCGTCCGCGATGACGAAGGCCACCACCGCTTCGCCGATCACGCCGGCGGCGGGCACGGTGCAGACGTCGGAACGCTCCTTGGCGGAATCGAAGGCTTCCTTGGTCTCGATATCCACCGACATGATGGTGCGCATCAGGGTCGCGATGGGCTTGAGAGCGCCGCGCACGATGATTTCCTCGCCTTCGGTCATGCCGCCCTCGATGCCGCCGGCCCGGTTCGTTTCCCTGTAAAACCGGCCATCGCCGTAGAAGATCTCGTCATGAACCTCGGAACCCAGCACCTGGGTCACCCCGAAGCCCAGGCCGATCTCGACGCCCTTTACGGCCTGGATGCTCATGACCGCCTGGGCCAGGCGTCCGTCGAGCTTGCGGTCCCACTGCACGTGGCTGCCCAGGCCGGGCGGCGCGTTCAGTACCTTGACCTCGAAGACGCCGCCGATCGTGTCCTTGAGGGACTTCGCCCGGTCGATTTCTCCGATCATCTTCTCCGCCGCGTCTTCGTCGGCGCAACGCACGGGTGAACGCTCGGCCCCTTTCAGGATTTCGTCGTTCGAAAGGCCGGCCACGTCGGCGTCCACCTGTCCGATGCGGACGACGTGGCTGAGCACGCGGATGTCGAATTCCGCCAGGAACGCCCGGGCGATCGCGCCGACGGCCACCCGCATGGTCGTTTCCCGGGCGCTCGCCCGTTCCAGGACGTCCCGCAGGTCGCGGCGGTCGTATTTCAAACCGCCCGCAAGGTCGGCATGCCCCGGCCGGGGCCGGGTCACCTGGCGTCGCACCGGACCATCGGCCTCCTCGATCGCCATCACGTCCGTCCAGTTCTTCCAGTCCTGGTTCTGGACCACAAGGGAAACCGGCCCTCCCATGGTCTTTCCGTGGCGCACGCCGCCCCGGATCTCGATCGTATCGGTCTCGATCTGCATTCTCCGGCCCCGTCCGTATCCGCCCTGGCGCCGTTTCAGATCCCGGTTGATCTCTTCCGCCCGGACCGGCACCCCAGCGGGCAATCCTTCGAGGATCGCCGATATCGCCGGTCCGTGTGATTCACCTGCGGTCAGGTATCGTAACATGCCTTCTCCAGATTTCGAGGTTCCCGGTCCGACCAGCTCCGGACCGTCACGCGTTCAATGCCGCCGGCCGGTGTACCCGCGCGGACGGCCTCTGCTCAATAACTATACCGGTTGTCCCGCATGACCGGTTCCGTCCTGAACCGCCCGGCGCCGCACCTGATCTTCCAGGGCGCTTCTCATCACCTCGACCGGCGTCGTCCGGCCTGTCCAGATTTCAAATGACGCCGCGCCTTGAAACAGCAGCATATCGATGCCGTTCGACGCGCCCGCATCCCGGGACCGGGCACACCGGATCAACGCGGTTTCCTCCTGGTCGTAGCGCGTGTCGTAGACGAACTGATCCGCGCGGAACCAGTCCTTGTCCAGCTTCAGGTCCGTGGGGATTGCGTTGATGACCAGGTCGGCGTTTCCGAGCGCCGGCCTCAGTTCACCCGACTCCAGTGCAACTATCGAAGCGCCGCCCAACTGCGCGGTGTCCCGGGCCCGCGCCGCGTTGCGGGCGGCTATGGCAATCGAGTCCGCCCCCGCGTTCCTTGCCATATCGCAGGCTGCCCGGGCCGCTCCGCCCGCGCCCAGGATCAGCACCCTGGAATCCCTGACGTCGATCCCCTTTTCCTCCAGTGCCCGCAGGAGTCCCGCGCCGTCTGTCGAAGCGCCGGCGAGCCGGCCCGACCGGTTGACGATGGTATTGACCGAACCGACCCTTCGGGCCTCGTCGGACACCTCGTCCAGGTAGGGCAGCACGTCCGTCTTGAGCGGCTTGGTCACGTTGACGCCCGCCAGCCCGAGTCCCCGGATCCCGTCTACCGCCTGTCGAAGGGCGGTTGCCGCGATTTCAAAGGTTACATACACGTAATCCAGGCCGCAATGCCGAAAGGCGGCGTTATGCATGGCCGGCGACAAAGTGTATCCGATGCCCTGGCCGCATACCCCCACCACGCGGGTCGAACCGGAAATCGCAAGTCCCGGGAGTCTGTTTTCATTTTGAGTGCTCATGACGATCCCCTCGCGGCCTCCACGAAGGCCCGGATCTTGCCATGATCCTTGCGGCCCGGTTCCCGTTCAACGCCGCTTCCCGTATCCACGGCGTAGGGTCGCACGCGCCGCACGGCTTCGGCCACGTTATGGGGGTTCAGTCCGCCGCTCAGAATGACGCGGTGGGGACTGCCTTCCACGAGCCGCCAGTCGAATGTAAGCCCCGTCCCGCCGTAGCGGTCTTCGGCGAAAGTATCGAGCAACACCGCGCCGACGCCATAGGCCGCGGCATCGGATTTCCAGGAATCGTCCCTGACGCGAAAGGCCTTGATGACGGGCCGGTCCAGCTTACTGCAATAACCCGGCGACTCATCGCCGTGGAGCTGGGCGACCTGGATACCCGTGGTCTCGCAGATTTCGCCGACCTCATCGGCCGCCGCGTTCACGAATACGCCCACGGGGACGACGAAGGGCGGCAGGCCGGCAACCATTTCCGCGACCCGTACCGGCTCAACGTAGCGGGGACTGCCCCTATAAAAAATGAACCCCAGCGCGTCCGCGCCAGCCCGGACCGCCGTGGTGGCGTCCGCCTCGTTCGTGATGCCGCATATCTTGATTTTGACCGTATTCATTATCGTATCCGAAGGGAGATCATTCAGCCCCCTGTCCTGTTCGCACGGGCGCCCGGCCCAGCAGGGCGTCCAGTTGTCCGCCGACCTCGTTTGCCGCCATCAGGGACTCGCCCACGAGTACGGCGTCGAACCCCGCCTGCTGCAGGAGAAGGACGTCGTCCCGGGTATGTATCCCGCTCTCGCTCACGGTCACGATCCCATCGGGAATGCGCGGCCTCAGCCTCAGCGAAGTATCCAGCGAAACGGTGAAATCCGTCAGGTCCCGGTTGTTGATGCCGATGATACCGCTCCCGGCATCCAGGGCCCGGTCCAGCTCCCGCTCGTCGTGTACTTCCACCAGGCAGTGCAGGCCGTATGCCGCCGCGGTCCGCTGCAGTGCCGCCAGGCGGGCATCGTCCAGTACCGCCGCGATCAGCAGCATGGCGTCCGCGCCCAGGACCGCGGTCTCGTGGACCTGGTATTCGTCTACAATGAATTCCTTGCGCAGCACCGGCACCGGCACGCTCCGGCGCAACGCAACCAGGTCCTCGTCACACCCCTGGAAGAACCGCCGGTCCGTCAGCACCGAAATGGCCGAGGCCCCGTGCGCCGCGTAGACCGGACCGATCTCATCGGGTATCGCATCGGGGCACATGGGGCCTTTAGAGGGCGAAGCCTTCTTGAATTCGGCGATGACGCCGACGCCGTCGTCCTGCTTGAGCGCACGGTCGAAGGGCCGAATGTCCACGCGGGGTCCGGGCTCGACAATCGGCAGCGGCGTGCGTCGCTTCCGGTCTTCGACCTCGTCGATCTTGTGCGCTACGATCTGGTCCAGAATATTCATGGCTGCCACGCTTCGCCCTTCCTGCGTCCGCGTCCCGCTGATACCAAGTGCTTATTCGTTGGTCATCCTGATCAACGCGTCCAGTTTGGCGTTTGCCGCCCCGGAGTCGATCGCCCGGGCCGCCCTGGCGATCCCCTCGTCGAAATCCTCCGCCTTGCCGCCGGCGACGATTGCCGCGGCTGCATTCAGCAGCACGATGTCTCTGCGGGGACCCTTTTCCCCCTCCAGCAGGGATCGGATGATCGCGGCGTTCTCCTCCGCCTCGCCACCCTTAAGGTTTTCTATTGAAGCGCGCGGCAGACCGTAGTCTTCCGGCGCGACATCGTAGGTCCTGACGGTGCCGTCCCTGACTTCCGCCACGTGGGTCGGCGCCGTGGTCGTGATCTCGTCCAGTCCGTCCGCGCTGTGCACCACGAAGGCACGCTCCGCCCCGAGGTTGTTCAGTACGTGGGCCGCGGTCTGAACGACGCTTCCGTCGTATACGCCCATGACCTGCGCCGTCGTACCGGCCGGATTGGTCAGCGGGCCCAGCAGGTTGAGCACTGTCCGCACGCCGAGTTCACGGCGCGGACCGCTCGCGAACCGCATGGCCGAATGCAGGGCGGGGGCGAACATGAAACCGATTCCGATTTCGTCGATGCAGTCCGCGACCCGCTCCGGCGGCGTCTCGATGTCGACCCCCAGGGCCGTCAACACATCCGCGCTGCCCGCCTTGCTGGACGCGGCGCGGCCGCCGTGCTTGGCGATGAAGGCGCCTGCGGCCGCGGCCACGAAAGCCGCCGCCGTCGATATGTTGAAGGTATGCTTGCCGTCGCCCCCCGTACCGCAGGTATCCACGATGGGGTAGGCGCGGCATTCGATCCGCGTGGCCCGGGCGCGCATGACCCTAGCGAAGCCGGTGACTTCTTCGATAGTTTCGCCCTTCAGCCGGAATGCGATCAGAAAGGCGCCGATCTGAGCGGGCGTCGCGTCGCCGGACATGATCCCTTCCATGACCTCCATCGCTTCGGCCTCGGTCAGCGAGTTCCCCTCGATGGCTTTCGATATGGCTTGCTGAATCATGCGTGCTCCGTCTCCACGAAATTCCGCAACAGTTGCTTTCCGACCTCGGTCAGGATGGACTCCGGGTGAAACTGTACGCCGAAAACGGGCAGGGAACCGTGCCTGAGTCCCATGATCAGGCCGTCCTCCGAGTGCGCGGTCACCGCCAGGCATTCTGGCAGCGTCTCATTTTCCACGATCAGCGAATGATAACGCGTCGCCGTGAAGGGGTTCGGCAGCCGATCGTAGATGGACGTCCCGTCGTGAGCGATCGAGGAGGTCTTCCCGTGTACCGGATCGGGCGCCCGGACGATCCGACCGCCAAAGGCCTGGGCGATGGACTGGTGTCCCAGGCAGACGCCCAGGATGGGGATACGGCCGGAAAATCTACGGACCGCGTCGACGGAAACCCCAGCCTCATCGGGCGTGCACGGTCCCGGTGAGAGGACCAGGTGGTCCGGATCGAGCGCCTCGATTTCATCCAGGGAAATCCGGTCGTTCCGGTGCACGACGATGTCCTGCCCCAGTTCCCCGAGGTACTGGACCAGGTTGTAGGTAAAGGAGTCGTAATTGTCGATGACCAGGATCACGATACCACCTCGGCTTCCTTCAGGGCCCGGAGCAGCGCCTCGGCCTTCTTCCGGCATTCTTCGTACTCTTTGCCGGGGTCCGAGTCCGCGACGATGCCGGCGCCCGCCTGGATATAGGCCTGGCCGTCCTTTATGACCATCGTCCGTATGGTGATGCACAGATCGAGGTTGTCAGAGAAGCCGAAATAACCCAATGCGCCGCCGTACACGCCCCGCCGCGCGGTCTCCTGTTCATCTATGATCTCCATGGCCCGTATCTTCGGCGCGCCGGAAAGGGTCCCGGCGGGGAAGGTCGCCTCCAGCACGTCGAAGCCGTCAACGCCTTCCCTGAGGCGCCCCTCCACGTTCGAGACGATGTGGCTCACGTGGGAATACCGCTCTATCCCCATCAGTTCCGTCGTTCGAACCGTGCCGTACTCGCAGATGCGGCCGATATCGTTCCGGCCCAGGTCCACCAGCATCACGTGTTCCGCGCGCTCCTTCGGATCGTTTAGCATCTCTTCGATCAACAGCCGGTCTTCCGCTTCGTCCGTACCCCGCCGGCACGTCCCGGCAAGGGGCCGTACCGTCACTCTCCGGTTTTCCGCGAGCACCATCGTCTCGGGCGAGGAACCCACGATATGCACGTCGTCCAGCCGCAGGTAGAAGAGATAGGGCGATGGATTCAGCCTGGCGAGGGCCCGGTACACGTCGAAGGGGTCCCGATCGATTGCCATGCTGAACCGCTGGGAAAGCACCACCTGGAAGATGTCGCCCGCCGCGATGTACTCCTTGGCCGTCCGCACCGTGTCCTCGAAATCCGCCCGCGTCATGTTGGACGACACGGCGCGGTCACATCCGGAAGACGGGCCTTCTTCGAATGAGAAGTCGGAAGGCGGCGGCTGGTCGATCCGCTTCAGCATGTCGTCCACCTGGGTCATGCCCTGCTCGTAGGCGGACTCCGGATCGGTGGTATTGGACAGCATGTTGACGATCACGTACATGCGTTTTCGCGCGTGGTCGAATACCACGATCTTCCCCGCCACGATGAAATGCAGGTCGGGCATCGCCAGGTCATCCGGATTCTCGTCGGGGATATCCTCGAAGTGCCGGACGACGTCATACCCGAAATAACCGACCGCGCCTCCCGTGAACCGGGGCAGGTGTTCGAGCACCGGGGTCCGGTATTCCTTCATGATCTCCCGCATCAGCTCGATGGGGTTGCCCTCCAGCGTCAGCACGCCCCGGTCGTTAATCCGGTTGATCCCCTGTTTCGTTCCGACGATACGCTCGAAGGGGTCCGCGCCCACGAATGAATACCGCGCCGTTTTCTGATCGCCCTCCATGCTCTCCAGCAGGAAGGCGTAACGGTATCCCGCGCTGATCCTGTGGTAGGTGTCTTCGGGCGTTTCATCCGTCAGGTCGCGTTCGTGCCAGATGGGCACCAGGGGGAAGTCGGGTTTGCCGTTGTATTCCAGAAAGGTGTCGTAGGATGTCCTGTACATGGTTACAGACCTTTACGTGGTGACAAGAACCCTTGGATATCCTCTACTTCGAGCGGCCTGCCGTGATCCTGTCCGTATAAAACAAAAAAGGCCGCTACCTTGTAAGGGTAGAGGCCGGTCAGATCAACGAAGGATGAATCTACTTCAATCAGGCGCCGCTTCGCATGACATGCCGCCTCGTCCCATAAAAAGGCCACCAGGTAAACAGATCGCTCTGCTTCCGCCAATAGTGGAATCGCGATGACCGGGAGGAGTTGACGGCTGTCATTTCAGTCCATTGTCTGCTGTGAAACCGGTTCGACTTCCTGATCTGAATTGCGCAATTATAGCGCGGGCCGGCGGTAAAGTCAAGGTTTTTTCTCACCAAGAAAACAGTTGCGATTTCAGGGGTGAGCCTGTACCATGCAGGCGTTGTCGAGCAGACCGAGCCGGCCTGTGGAATCGGGCTTCGCGAACTAAAGCACTCGACCGGGTCGGCCTTTGGAATCGGGCTTCGCGAACCACGGCGCTCGGCCGGGCCGGCCTGTGGATTCCGGTTCTGCAAGCCGCGGCGGCCGGCCGAAAGACGTGTGACAGGGTACCCCGCATATGTCGGACAAGGAACCCGGGCTGTTCAGGAAATGGTTCTGGAATACCTATGATTACCTGGGAACGCTGATCGTGATCAACATCCTGTGGCTGTTGTTCGCCCTGCCGCTGGTTACCCTTCCGCTCGCCTTCGCCGGACTTTTCCGCGTAACCGGACGGATCGCGGCTTACGAGGAAACGGGCATACGGGATTTCTTCGCCCACACCCGAAAGGACCTCGGCCGGAGTTATTGTATCTGCGGACTGTATGCGGGCGTGCTCTTGCTCCTTGCGGCCAATGTGCTTTTCTACGTGCGGCTCATGGACGCGTGGCCCTGGGTCGGCGCGGTCCTGGGCGGCGTGATGATGTGGCTGATCGTTTTCGTCTGCATGACGGCCGTTTACGTCCTGCCGCTCATGCAGCGGGACAAGGCCCCCGTCAGACAGGTCATCCGCTCGGGCGTATTCCTGGTAGTGGACAACCCGCGGCACGCCGCCATGCTGTTGTTCTACGGTTCCCTTGCCATGGCCTTCAGCCTGGCCAGCGGCGTCGGTCTGCTCTTCCTGGGCATCGGGGCCGTCGGCGTATTGTTCAGCACCGGATTGAGGGAGATGCTGAAACGGTATGATTCGACGAACGAGAACGTACTGGAAGAAGCGCGGGGATGGCGGGACCTGCTCCGGCCATGGGGGTATTCATGAAGGGGAAGGAGGTCCGTGGCGATGCCGTGGACGCCGCCGCGCCATTCATCGTGATCGAAGGGATAGACGGAGCGGGCAAGACGACCCAGCTGGAACAACTTTGTCATTGGATGGCAGCGCGCTTCGGCCGCCCCGTGCATACCACGGGCGAACCCACGAACCGCCCCATAGGCAGGCTGTTGAAGGAAGCCCTGCAGCGACGGATCGAACTCGACGGCATCTGCCACGCCCTGTTGTTCGCAGCCGACCGGATCGACCACGTAAAGACCGAAATCGAATCCCACATTCAACGGGGAACCCCCGTGCTGTGCGACCGGTACTTTCTCTCATCCTTCGCGTACCAGTGGCGGGAGATGCCCGGCGAGCTGAACTGGATCGAGTCGATCAACGCCAGGGCGATAAACCCCCATCTCACCCTGCTGATCGACGCGCCCGCCGAAGTCTGCATGGAACGCATACGCCAGGCTCGTGCGGATACCGAGCTGTTCGAGGAACTGGAGACGCTGCGCGCCATTCGCGAAAATTACCTGGAACTGGCGCGGCGAAGGAAAGTCAAGGACCGGATAGAAATCATAGACGGCGCACGCACGCCTGACGAGGTACAGCAGGAAGTGCGCGCGCACGTCGAAGTGGTAATGCAGACTTACTGCGGCGGATAGCACCATGCTCACATACATCCTGCGGTTCGTGATGAGATTCGTGGCCGGTATCCTGATCCAGCAGGCCCTTCGTTTCCTGGCCTCCGCGATCACCCGTCCACCCCGGCCGGCTCCCGAACCGAGACCCAGGGCAGCCGAGAAGCCCAGAACGACCATCGATCCGAAGAACATCGTGGACGGGCGGTTCGAAGACATACCGGAAAAGTGAACCCGGAGCAACGGATGCTGAGAAACTTCACCTGGATCATTCCCCGGCGTCTGGCCGGCATGGCCCTGCCCACGAGCGCCTGGAGTCCCCGCGGCGGAAGTAAGACGGACCAGGCCCTGGAACGGGACCTGACGAGCCTGAAGGCGCTGGGCGTGAACGCCGTGGTTTCCCTGACGCGTGATCCGCTGCACGAGGAGACGCTCGACCACTGCGGGTTCCGGCGCCTGCATCTCCCGGTGGAAGACATGACCGCGCCCTCGCCGGAGCAGATTCGCCGGGCCGTCCTTTATATAGATGAACATATTGAAGCGGGCGGCGTGGTCGTGCACTGCATGGCGGGGATCGGCCGGACGGGGACCGTATTGGCCGGGTATCTCGTCTGGCGGGGAGCCTCGCCGGAAGCCGCCATTGAAGAAATCCGCAACATCCGTCCGGGATCGGTTGAGACTTTAGAGCAGGAATCGTCGATCTTTCGTTTCGCCGAATCCATGGCCGGACACGAAGCCTAGATACAAAGCGTACTAGATACAAAGCGTAAAGGAGAACGCAGGCTACATGTTCACGATCGCCGTTATAACTGACGAGGTATCCCAGGACCTGGATACGGTCATCGCATTCGCCCGGAGTTTCAACCTGGACGGGATCGAGATCAGATCGATCTGGGACAAGCCGCCCCAGGATCTCAGCGACGACGAGATCGCGCGGATCCGGGACCGGACCGGCGAGGCCGGACTGTCGGTCGTCGGCGTGGCCGCGCCGTTCTACAAGTGCGACATAGAAGACGACGCCACCTGCCGGGAACACCTCGATATCCTCCGAAGGTGCATCCGGGTCGCCCACGGGTTAGACACGCCACTGGTCCGCGTCTTCGCATTCTGGAAGCAGGATCCCCTCGAGCGGTACCGGGACCGGATTGTCGAACGATACGCGGAACCCGTCCGGATCGCCGAAGGCGAGGGCGTCGTGCTGGGACTGGAAAACGAAGCGTCCACCCTGATCGGCACCGGCGCGGAGACGCGGCGCCTGGTCGACGCCCTGGATACGCCGGTCGTCAAGCCCCTCTGGGATCCCTGCAACGAATTGTTCGCCGACGGCGGGCAGACGCCTTACCCGGACGGATACGATCATATCCGGTCGGACATGTGCCACATGCACTTCAAGGACGGGATCAGGGGGACGGCCGGGGAAGACGGCAACGTGCCCATGTGCGAAGGCGAGATCGACTACCGGGGACAGTTCGCCGACCTGATCGAACAGGGGTATTCCGGCTGCCTGTCCCTCGAGACCCACTGGCGTATCGGACCGGAGCAGATCGAGCAGACGCTGATCGACCGGCCCGGGGGCAAACAGTTTTCGGAGGCGGGGGAGGCGGCCTCCAGGATTTGCATGCAAAACACGCTGGACCTCCTGGCCGAACTGGGCGTGGATCGATCCGCGTAGAGAAACGACCCGCGTAAAGGTTCAGACCGTATAGCAGTTCGATCCGTGAAAGATTCGATCCGGGTAGCGTTCGACCCGGATAGAGGTTCAACTGGACAGGGAGGAAGGCTCCTCAGATGAAAGACCACCCGTACAGGACACACACCTGCGGCGAATTGCGGCAGAGCGACGAAGGAACGCCGGTGAGGCTTGCCGGCTGGGTACACCGGAAGCGGGACCACGGCGGCCTGCTCTTCATCGACCTGAGAGACCACTACGGAATCTCCCAGGTCGTCGTCACGCCGGAAAGCGGATTCCACGAGGAGGCGGGAGACCTGCGGGCGGAGACTGTCGCCACCTTTACCGGCGAGGTGATCCTGCGGGCGGAAGATGCCATCAACTCCAACCTGCCCACCGGTCACATCGAAGTGAAGGCCGACTCGATGACGGTGCTCAGCGCGGCGGATCCCCTGCCCCTGTCCGTCGCCGACGAGCGGGAGTATCCCGAAGCCACCCGGCTGACGTACCGCATGCTCGACCTGCGCAGGCAGCGGCTGCACCAGAACATCGTCATGCGTTCGCGCATCATCGCGAGCATCCGGCGCCGCATGACGGAAATGGGGTTCAACGAATTCAACACGCCCATCCTCACCAGCAGTTCGCCCGAGGGAGCCCGCGACTACCTGGTCCCGAGCCGCGTGCATCCCGGCAGGTTCTACGCCCTCCCCCAGGCGCCCCAGCAGTTCAAGCAGCTTCTGATGATCTCGGGGTTCGACCGGTACTTCCAGATCGCCCCGTGCTTTCGGGACGAGGATGCCCGGGCCGACCGGTCGCCGGGCGAATTCTACCAGTTGGACGTGGAGATGTCCTTCGTGGAGCAGGATGACGTATTCGACGCGCTGGAGTCCCTGTTTTACGGGCTCTTCACGGAATTCAGCGACTGGAAGGTCACCGGGGCGCCCTTCCCGCGCATCCCCTACCGCGAAGCGATGCTCCGCTACGGGACCGACAAGCCCGACCTGCGGTTCGGCCTGGAGATCGAGGACGTCACCGAAGCCTTCAGGACGTCGGAATTCAACGCCTTTCGCCAGATCGTCGAGAAGGGCGGCGTGGTTCGGGCTCTCGCCGTCGCCGGCGTGGCCGCGCGGCCCCGCAGTTTCTTCGACAACCTGGACCGGACCGTGAAAGAGGAATTCGGGGGGCGCGGCGCGGCGTACGTCTCCTTCACCGACGATGGCGTCAAGGGATCCATCGCCCGCGTGCTGGACGACCAGACCCTTGAGCGGCTGAAATCCGTCATTGAACCCGAGACGGACGCTTCGTGGTTCTTCGTGGCCGACACGGAGGACCGGGCAAGCGACGTGGCGGGCAGGCTCAGGCTGCACTTCGCCGACCTGCTTTCCCTGCGGGAGCCGAAGGCCTACCGTTTCTGCTGGATCGTCGATTTCCCCATGTACGAGTACGACGCGGAAGCGGGCAAGGTGATCTTCTCGCACAATCCCTTCTCCATGCCCCAGGGGGGCCTGGAAGCCCTCGAGAACACGCCGCCCCTCGAAGTCCTGGCCTACCAGTACGACATCGTCTGCAACGGCACGGAACTGTCCAGCGGCGCCATTCGGAACCACCGTCCGGACATCATGTACCGGGCCTTCGAAATCGCGGGCTATTCCGCCGCCGAGGTCGACGCGGAATTCGGCGGCATGATCAGCGCGCTGAAGTACGGCGCGCCGCCCCACGGCGGCATCGCGCCCGGCGTGGACCGCATCGTCATGCTCCTCACCGACGAGACGAATCTCCGGGAAGTCATCGCGTTCCCCCTGAACCAGAACGCCCAGGACCTGCTCATGGGCGCGCCGGGCGAGGTGAGCGAAAAACAGCTTCGGGAGCTCCATATCCGCCTGCGCCGGTAATCCATTCCCGCCTCCATTTTATTTTACATACACCCTTGACAAAATCAGGGATGTTGATTATATTTACCTGTCTGTGTTCTTGAGCTGCTCAAGATGTGGATCCGTACTGATTATAATGGGCCACCATAGCTCCAATGGCAGAGCGGCTGATTTGTAATCAGTAGGTTCTCGGTTCGAATCCGAGTGGTGGCTTCCTGGCAGCCAGGGGAGGTTCCAGAGCGGTCAAATGGGACGGACTGTAAATCCGTTGGCTCAGCCTTCGCAGGTTCGAATCCTGCCCTCCCCATGTTTCTCTGAAGAGGGCCGAATGGACCGACTGGAACGACAGATGTATCAGTATGAAGACCGGCGGGAATAGCTCAGTTGGCTAGAGCATCAGCCTTCCAAGCTGAGGGTCGCGGGTTCGAGTCCCGTTTCCCGCTCTATGAAGTCCCGTGACCGGGGTTCGGAAAAACTGAAGGTTTCGGCCGTTGGATGGTAAAAGTTTATCTGAACCTTGAACGAAAGCGCCCTTGTAGCTCAGTTGGTAGAGCAACGCCATGGTAAGGCGTAGGTCGCCGGTTCAAGTCCGGCCGAGGGCTTTGGCGCCGGCTTTTATGGTGTCTTCGTTTCGTTAACCTAACTGGTTCAGGAGAAAGTCTCCATGTCGAAGGAAAAGTTCGAGCGTACCAAGACCCACGTGAACATCGGGACGATCGGTCACGTGGACCACGGCAAGACGACCTTGACGGCGGCGATTACCAAGGTCCTGGCCGAGCAGGGGCTGGCCGAGTTCCAGGATTA
>JAJEHX010000017.1 GCA_022823465.1 Candidatus Latescibacterota bacterium | reverse complement strand
CAATACATCGAGGGCTTCTACAACACCCGGAGAAGACACTCTTCCCTCGGGTATCTCTCACCCTTAAACTACGAAAGGAGGCTCAAGAAAACAGCCTGAATCCCAAATGATAAACCGTCCACGAAAACGGGGTAACATCAGCCTTCTCCCGCACCAACCGCATTCTCAACACGACCAAGCCCTACGGCCACATCCTCGACTTCCGCCAGCAGCAAGAAAACGTCGACGAGGCCATCACGCTCTTCTCCGGTGCACAACCCGACCGGGCCCGCGAGATTTGGCTTGTGGACAAGGCGCCCGTCGTCATCGGCAAATTCAAACAGGCCGTCAACGATCTCGGCGAGTTCATGCAGTCGCAGGATCTCAAAGCCAGGCCCGATCAGGTGAACAACCTGAAGGGCGACGACGCCCGCATCCAGTTCGTCAAACGATTCAAGGAGGTTCAGCGGCTCCAGACGCAACTCGACCAGTACACTGACCTTACCGACGAGCAGCGCGAGGAGATTGAGGAGGCCCTCCCCAAGGAAGACCGCTATGCCTTCCGCGGCGCCTACCTCGAAACCGCCCAGCGCCTGAAAGAGCAGCAGGGCACACCCGGCGGAATCGTCGGACCGGCCAATCTCGAGGTCGAACAACTCGACTTCGAGTTCGTCCTCTTCGCATCCGCCCTCATCGACTACGACTACATCATGAAGCTCATCGCCAAGTACTCCCAACAGGACCCCAAGAAGGTCAAATTCAGCCACGAGCAGCTTATTGGACTGATCCAATCCGACGCCAAGTTCCTCGACGAACGAGAGGAGATCACCGAGTACGTCCGCTCACTCAAGGTGGGCGAAGGTCTTGACGAGGCCGCGGTCCAAACTGGATACGAGCAGTTCAAGGCCGCAAAGCAAGCCAAGGAGATCGAGGATCTCGCCCAGTCCCACGGTTTGACGAACCAGTCCCTCACGGCCTTCGTTGACACCATCCTTCAACTCATGGTCTTCGACGGCGAACAGCTCACCGACCTATTGGCGCCGCTCGACCTGCACTGGCGTGAACGCCGCGAGCGCGAGCTCGCATTGATGGCTGATCTCGTTCCAGTGCTGAATAAGCGAGCCCAGGGCCGGGTCATTTCGGGCCTAATCGCCTACGAGCAAGGAAGCGCATGACAAAAACCGATAAGCCAATGCACCTTGTGCCGAAACTGCGGTTCCCAGAGTTTCAAGACGACCCGCCCTGGTCGGCCCCACTACTCGAGGACCTGTATGAATTTAAGCGCACCAACACGCTGTCGAGAGACGAACTTAACTACGTGACCGGAACAATCAGGAACATTCATTACGGAGATATTCACACCAAGTTCAAGCCTCTGTTCCAAGTGTGTGAAGAGCATGTGCCTTATGTCAATCCTGGCTCCAGATCTAAAGGATTTGATGATGACGCATTCTGTGAGGAAGGCGACATCGTACTTGCCGACGCGTCAGAAGATCTCAACGACGTAGGAAAAGCAATCGAAGTTGTTTCACTACAGGGAGAACGCGTCGTTGCTGGTACGCACACCATACTCGGGACCCGGCGAGGGAACGTCCCTGTCGTTGGCTTCGGAGGGCAACTATTCCAATCCGCTGCTGTCCGTGCTGGGATAAAGAAAGAAGCTCAGGGCGCGAAGGTCTACGGCATATCGGCGAAGCGAATTTCGGCTGTTCCGATCCCAATCCCGCCGACAGTGGCCGAGCAGCAGAAGATAGTCGACTGTTTGGGTTCACTGGACGATCTGATCGCGACTGAGGTCCAGAAGTTAGAAACCCTGCGGGAACACAAGCGAGGGCTGATGCAGCAACTCTTCCCCCAGGCCGGTGAAACCGTGCCCTGCCTCCGCTTCCCCGAATTCAGCGAAGATGGGGCGTGGGAAGAGACGACAATTGGCAACATGGGCGAGGTCATAACGGGGAGCACTCCCTCGACGTCAAAAAGGGATTTCTACGGTGGCGATTTCATGTTCGTTTCGCCGGCGGATATCTCTGATTTACGGTTTGTGGAAGAGACTAATACGACACTGACCGCCGCAGGCTTTGCGGAGTGTCGTCCCATCGAGAAGAACAGTATCCTGTTTGTTTGCATCGGATCCACAATCGGCAAGGTGGCTCAATGCTCACGACTATGCGCGACCAATCAGCAGATAAACTCCCTTGTCGCGAGCCCTGCATTTGTCGCAGACTTTGCCTACTACCTCCTCGACAGGGAGTCTGTACGTATCACGAGGCTTGCGGGCAAGCAGGCGGTGCCAATCATAAACAAGAGCATATTTGCAACTGTCAAAGTGACTGCGCCTGCGTTTTCCGAGCAGCAGCGAATCGCCAACTGTCTTGCCTCGCTCGACGCCCGGCTCGCCGCACAGGTGCAGAAGATCAGCGCCCTCAAGATGCACAAGCAGGGTCTGCTGCAGCAGCTCTTTCCATCGCTGGACAGGCAGTGAGTCATGAACGACGCAACCCCGTTCACGGACCTCAAAAACCTCGCCGCACACCTGCGGCAAGAGCTGGAGAACAAGAAGTTCATCCTGCTTTACGCCTATAACGGCACGGGCAAGACCCGGCTATCCACCGCATTCAAGAACATCGGCAAAGGTGTGAATACCGATGGCGAAACCAAACAACGCGGCGACACGCTCTACTTCAACGCCTTCACCGAGGACCTGTTCACGTGGAACAATGATCTTGAGCATGACCAAAATCGATTTCTCATTCTGAATACAGCATCCCGATTTTTCGAGGCACTAGAGGAATACGAAGTAGAGACACGCATTCGTACCATCTTGGATCGATATGCAGACTTTGACTTCGAGATGATCCTTGATACTGACACTGAGGATGGAAAACTCAAGACTGGTAGAATTGTGTTTTCTCGTGATGTTCTCACTGTAGTAGAAAATAACCCTAGGCTGGAGAAGATTGAGGGTATTAAGGTGTCTCGAAGTGAAGAGAGTATCTTTGTCTGGTGCTTTTTTGTAGCAATCCTGCAGCTAGTGCTTGACTCCGACCTTGATGCCTACAAGTGGGTCAAGTATCTCTACATCGATGATCCAATTTCGTCTCTTGACGATCAGAATGCGGTTCAAGTTGCTGTGCACCTTGTCAACCTTCTTCGAGATGCAACTGATCCACCCGGTGTTGTCATTTCTACGCATCACCCGCTGTTTCATAATGTTTTGTGGAACGAATTGAGGAGTGAGAAATGTCGACGCCTCTTCCTCGGAAAGGAGAGCGATAATGACACCTTCGTACTCCGAGACACTGGTGCAACGCCCTTTTTCCACCATATTTCCGCATTGATAGAGTTGTACAAAGATGCTAAACGGGGACACGTCGAGAAGCGGCATTACAATTCACTTCGCGCTATTGCTGAGAAGGCGGCCAGTTTTCACGGATATCAACGCTTTGAGGAGTGTATACAAGACGATGGTCACGGATTCGACGCCAAATTGCACCGTCGTTTTTTAAACCTGTACAGTCATGGTGGTTATTCGCATTTCGAATCCTCCGAATTGCTCGATGAGGACAAGAAACACTTTCAGGACATCCTAGATGTCTTCCTTAGGCGATTCCGTTTCAATCCTGAGCATTTTAAATCGCTGGTAACTATAGAATCAGTCGATAGGGCGACCGAATGACCGAAAACTACCAGAAACAGCTTGGTAAAACACTATGGGCCGTCGCGGATCAGCTTCGCGGGGCGATGAACGCGGACGATTTTCGCGACTACATGCTCGCGTTCCTGTTCCTCCGCTACCTCTCAGACAACTACGAGCAGGCCGCGAAGAAGGAGCTAGGCCGCGACTACCCCGACGAGGACGGCATCAGCAACGACGGGTGGTCCGCCCTGCCCGACTGGTACGAGCAGAATCCCGGCGATGTGTCGGCGTTCGAGAAGCAGATGCGGCTCAAAGCGCACTACATCATCAAACCCGAGCACCTCTGGGCTAACATCGCCCACATGGCCCGCACCCAGAACGACGAGTTGCTCAACACGCTCCAAGACAGCTTCAAGTATATCGAGAACGAGTCGTTTCAAAGCACCTTCTCCGGGCTTTTCTCAGAAATAAACCTCAGCTCCGATAAGCTTGGTAAGAACTACGCGGACCGGAACGCAAAGCTTTGTACAATCATAACTAAGATCGCCGAGGGCCTAGCGGAATTCTCCACTGACAGCGACACTCTCGGCGACGCCTATGAGTACCTGATCGGCCAGTTCGCCGCTGGCTCGGGTAAGAAGGCCGGTGAGTTCTACACGCCGCAGCGGATCTCGGACATCCTCTCCGAAATCGTCACCCTCGACAGCCAGGAGCCGAAGTCTGGCAAACGTAATCGTCTCACCAGCGTAATGGACTTCGCCTGTGGCTCAGGCTCGCTGCTGCTCAACGTGCGGAAGCACATGAGATCACGCGGCATCGGCAAGATCTACGGGCAAGAGAAGAACATCACCACTTACAACCTCGCACGGATGAACATGCTGCTGCACGGAGTGAAGGACTTGGAGTTCGAGATTTATCACGGAGACTCACTAACCAACGACTGGGACATGCTCCGCGAGATGAACCCGGCGAAGAAGCCCTACTTTGACGCCGTGGTAGCCAATCCGCCGTTCAGCTACCGCTGGGACCCAAGGGAGACGTTGGGCGAGGACGTGCGCTTCAAGAACTACGGACTGGCCCCAAAATCGGCAGCAGACTTCGCGTTCCTGCTGCACGGGTTTCACTACCTCAAGGAAGACGGTGTGATGGCGATCATCCTGCCGCATGGTGTGCTGTTCCGTGGCGGCACGGAGGAGAAGATCCGCAGCAAGCTCCTTGACGACGGACACATCGACACAGTCATCGGCCTGCCGGCGAATCTGTTCTACTCGACCGGTATCCCGGTCTGCATCCTCGTCCTGAAGAAGTGCAAAAACTCCGATGACGTCCTGTTCATCAACGCGTCCGAGCATTTCGAGAAGGGCAATCGGCAGAATTATCTGTCAGACGAGCATATCGAAAAGATCATCGACACCTACCAGCAACGTCCGGATAGCATAGAGCGATACGCCAGGCGCGTGGGGATGGACGAGATTGAGAAAAACAAGTACAACCTGAATATCTCACGCTATGTCAGCACGGCCGAGCCGGAGGTCGAGATCGATCTTCCGGCCACGCACAAGGAGTTGGTCGAGATCGAGCAACAGATTCAGGAGTCAACTGCGAAGCACAACACGTTTCTGAAAGAACTCGGACTACCCCCGTTAAAATAGCTAAACTCAAATGTGCTACACTGCGGCAGTGACATTTGCGCTACGAGTGTTCGTTCTCACGTTGGTATAACTGCAGACGTTGGATGATTCTTGCACGTGAGAAGACCATGCGATGCAAAAACCCAGCCGGGAATCCGCACCGATCGAGCACGAAGCGTTTTGCTACAAAGGCCGAAGACAGACTCGTCCAGTTCCAATACACCGAGGGCTACTACGACACCCACAGACACCACTCCTCCTTTGGTTACATTCTCACCAATAGACGTCGTAAGGAGGATAGTAAAAGCCTGAATCACCATTTGTAAATCGGCCATGAAAACTAGGTAAAATCGGCCATTTGAGGTTTGGTCAAGGTGTCGGGGTACTACAGGAAAACTGACAACTTGGCAGTTATGCCCAGATCTTGTAATCCCGAAACAATATAGCATGGGTAAAGGTCAACATCACCCACATCTACTAGGAGGAATTATGGGTTACGACGAAACAATAGTTGCAGTCAGAGACCATAATGAAAATGTAAGAGATATGAAAGACCGACTTCAGGAACTCTATGAACAGGAGTTTAAGGGGCTTATGAGACAACTAGTTTCTGTCGCAGACACAATACCGCTCAACGAAGATGGAAGAAGACAATTCGACGGCGAGTTAGCTGAACAACTAGAGGAACTGTTAAATCGTTATACAGATCTGCAAAATAGTGCTGATCGTTTTCGGTCAAATCAGGACTACAAAACAATCAGGTCCATGACCCCCAAAATCCTTACTTAGTAACTTTAGGCCATTTTGTAACTCATACACTTTTTCTTTCCCCACTTCGCATAATGATAGATTCATAACTCGGTTACTTCCCCGGCAACAGATAAACCTCCGCGGGATCCACGTCGTACTTTTTGAGTAAGCGGATGGCGCCGTCTCGCAGATCTTTGCTGTTCAGATTGACGTTTACAAAGAGCGGTGGATCACCGATTTGTGCAGCTCTCATATCCGTACCATCAGAGTGGACCGGTTCTACATGGATGGAGTTATATCCACCTGACCACAACTGTATAGGAGTGTCAGTGGTTTTAAGTGTCCCTTCCATATACAGTTTTTCAGCTGTTGAGATTAGCACTTGATTCCAGTACCGAATCGATTTCTCTGTGCCGTCCCAAAACCTTACCGATTTAGGTGGTGGTGTTTTAAATGGCGGGTCATACTTAGTCAAAGAAACCCAATTTCCAGGCGGTGGGGGCTTGGGAATCAGATTTGTTTTCGACACAAGCGGCACGTTCGCCGCCTGCGGCTCGCCTGATTCCAGGTTCGACCGCCAAAGCAGAAGGAGTTTTAGAGCGCAAATTTGTGGGAGTTCTTCTGCAATCGACAGATCTAGAATCCGCTTCTCTTCTAACGCGACGGGTTGGAAGACATCGTACAATTCCCAATGATTACCGTTCGTTAGCCCCGCGTACTTAATGCCCACATTATTGGCGTATACAGTCATTTGAGTTCGATGGTCGTCCGTCAGTGTATCACTAAGCGCTTTGGCCTCTATAACCGCAAGTGGGATCGCATCAGGTTGCAGCAACGCATAGTCAGCCCGTGACCGTCCCACGTTGTATTCCGGTGTGACTAGCGCGGGATCGGAAACGTCCCAACCCAATACGCAGAGCAGTGGATCAATCAGTTGCGTCCGGGTGCGCCATTCGTTTGCCTGCAATGACGCGGCATGACTTTCCATCCGCGATTTTAGCTTCTCGATGCATTTTACGAGATCGTCGAGCATATCAAGTCTCCTAAGTGACTGTTGTACGTTCAATAGGAAACGACGTAATGGACTTTAAACACTAGAAACCAGAACACGATCCACGCGTCATCGCATGATTATGCCTGATTGCAATTTCCCAATGCGTCGTACTAAACCCGGCCACGTGCGTGAATCTCGCGTGTACAGTGCGCGTAGCTTACTGCAGGTCAAATTGAGGATTTTAAACAGCATGGCGGTTTCTTTACAGTCAACTCCGTTCCTTGTCAGCTGGAGGAATGTATGGTGGTTGATCGAAAATAAACAGCGCGAGAATCACGACCGCAACAATAACAAACGAAATCAGTCCATCATGCTCAGATCGCATGCCATCTACCTACACTTACCAAGTCAAGATCTTGATGCACACCTCCATCATCGAAGTACCTACACCTCGCAGGAGTCCAACCGGCAATGTTGCAAAAACAGATCTGAAGTCGATCCATATTCTCGACAGAGTTTTCTTCGTTCTTAAAGATCCCACTCAGGTTATTTTAGTGGTTCGCAAATGTATTAGTTGGAGCATAGAAGCGATCTTGAATTTGAACCAGAGGATTGTATGGGACAGCGCCAGATTGGCAAGGTTCGATTGATGGAAAGGGTGACTAGGCAAGAGTTATGAAGATTAACGAAATAACATACCAGAAACCACCGATGATCGTTCCTAAAAACGAGGGCAAAGCGTGTGACGCAGTCGTGAAGACTATGGAAATACGTACTCGGAAGGAACGATCCGATATCCGTCAACCTGAGAGAGATCGAGTAGGACCGCCGGTGGAATTGCGGCTGAAGTTGGGTGAACAGGAATACGCGATCGAACACACGATAATCGAACCCTTCGAGAACAATATCAATGCTGAGTTAACCGTCGCGGAGATCAGAGAATTCTTGATAGAAAACCTCGCTGGCCAGTTGTTGGACCCCATGTACTACGTGCTTCAAGTACCGAAAGAGATTTGTCTTCCCAGGGGGAATGTAAAGCGGGTCAGGGTTTTGAAGGGCCTTGCTGAATGGGTCAAAAGCAGTGCGCAGATTATGTTCGAGAGGATTACCGGACTATCTTTACCTATCGACTGTTATGACATCCCTCTCAGCCCTTACTGTTTTACCGAAGATAGCGTCAAAGCCAAGCCCCCGGGTCTAAACTGTACAGTCGAATTGCTGAGGTGGCGGAATGGGACCGTGACAGGACGCAAACCAGGATTTGTTCTAACGGTACTTGACTATCCCAAAGACCTGGAGAGCTTACGAACTGAACGGATCCGCAGAGCTTTCTCTGACAAGTTTCCGAAATTGGCGAAGTGCCGTGCCGAAGGGGCACGGACCGTCCTGATTTTCGAAAGCCAGGACGCCGCTAATACGAGATTCGATCTCATCGGGAACCAGTTACCATCCCTGCTGGCAGAACAGACCTACTTACCCGACGAGATTTTCCTGGTTGAATCGAATAAGGGACTCTGGTGGGTATATCCCATGAAATACGGCAAAGATCATTGGCCGGAAGTAGGGATGCCGCAATGGAACCGGCCGATTTACCATCCGGATAGTCCGCCGACAGCTGGCTTACCCAAAAAGTACCGTGATGCATTACAGTTGGACGAAATAGACAAGCCATATCTGACTCGTGAATGGGTACCGGCCACCTACAAAGAAGATGAATTGGAAGACCTGACGAATTCCTGCCGATAGAGTCGTAATATGGTTTTGTGTAAGTGGCGGATCAAGAATGCTATGGGCAATGTTGAGTGGGAGTCTGTAGTGGAGCATTGTGCGGTATCTGGTGGGGAGGAGAAAAGGGCAATTCATCAATCATCTCTAATGGCCAGCAAGAACCCTTTCCTGTCTGAGAAGGACTTGCCCACAACGAGCGACAAAAGGCAGTCACGCTCAATGATCCGATTTCGTATTTCCTGAAGTCGATAAATGTAATCCCACATATTTTCGTAGAAAACCTTCCCCGACCCACCATCTTTGGGTACGATTGATTTCATCATCGAAACACGCCGCGAATTGAATCGTGGATCGGTCCAGTTAACAACAACGGTCCACATTGAGGATTATATATCTGGCTATTGCCGGTGTTGCGTGCGTTGCGATTCCATCCAGAAGTACAAAGCGTGGAGTAGATTCGGAAAACGGTATCGTCCCGGGCCCTGGGCATCCTTCTGAAGTGCTCCCAGGTCGGTCATTCGGCGCAGAAAGTTATCCAACCTCTTTTTTTCCGTACCTTCCAGGAGTTCCATGATCTCCGACCGCTTGAAATGAGGTCTTGGCCTGTCTGCCATTTTCAGAAGGATAGAGCGATAACTCTCACTGCGAATGGCACTGAAAATCTGCGGAGTGAGGAGTTTGCTTCCGATCACCTCCGCGGCAATCGAGATTCCCTCGGTGATCTCGTTGTCGTCGATTTTGGCGGTCCTCGCCGTCCTCCAGACGGCATCTCCGATTTCGTGCGCCAGAACGGGAAGCCCACCCGTAAACGTGACTAGTCTCTCGATCTCTTCATCGGTAACTTCCGCTCTGCCAACGTCGAAAGACGATTGATAGAACTCGCGTACTTCGTCGTCCGACCAGGGCGCGATATCAATCAGTTCGAAAACGCGCGCCAGGGATATTTGACTTGCGATGAGTTCCTGGCGCCGTTCTTCAAACCCGACGACGAGGATACAAAGGTGCATGTCCTGTTGAGACGTAGCGATCTCATCCACCGTACTCTTCAGCCAGTTGGCAAATCCCTCCGCGCCCGCCAGTCCGTTGATATCGTCGAGAATCAGAAACAACGACTTCTTGTGTTCCCTCAAACCCTGAATCAGTTGCCTTATGGATTGTACGAAGTTGCGTTCCATGGACAACATATCGGATTCCGAGAGACTCAACTCAAGTGTTACCCCGAAGAGTCCTACTTTGCTGACGCGATCCCCGAAGAAATCCAAAAGCTTGTGATGCCAAGGCTTCTCCGTACTCTCGTTTAGAAGAATGTGTAGTATACGGTTGAGCATTTCACTCAGATTCTGAACGCCTCCAAGAAAGACGTGGCATCCCGCTACTTCATTATCCGTTTCGACCAATCGACGAACGAAGGCCGCCAGAGAACTTTTACCGATACCCCGTTCACCACTTACAAAGCCAATTTTGAAACGGCCTTGCGTACTGGCATTGACCATACTGCGCAGCCGTTCGATTTCGCGGTAACGCCCGATGAAGAACTCGATGGGGACAGGCTGCCCCGGTCTGAAGGGACTGGACTCAGGAATCATTTCAATTCTGACTCGCCCAGTGCCGCAATGCCCGTCAGCGCCACCGGCGGCCGGCCCGGAAACTCCGCCACCAGGCTCAGTCTCCCGCCCATCGCCTCGACATAGCCGCTGAGGGTGGAAATCAACAGATCGCTGCGCTGTTCAAGGCGGGACACGTTCTCCTGATTGATCCCGAGCTTCTTGGCGATCCGCATCTGTGTCTGCTTTCGAGCCTTGCGTAAGTCCCGTAGCGACATCTCTTCGGCAATCAGTACCTGCGCCCGTTCTTCAACCTTCTTCCGTCGGGACGGGGGCAGCTTGTCCATTCTGTCCGTCAGCGTACTCATCTTCTTGTCCTCCTCTCAGCCTTCAACCGATTAGGATGTAGATCGAAGCGGTGATCCGCCTTCCTGATCAGTTGCTGGTAGAACCGTTGTTCACCGACGCCCGATTTATCGCCAGCAACCAGAACCAGGGCCTTGCGTTCGGGGTCGAAAGCAAATGCGATCCGCCAGACTCCGCCTATTCCTTTCAGTCGGAGTTTCGTACCACCAGCTCGAATGTTTTTTACCTGCGCCGTGCTCGAGTACATCAACCGTCCACGAAAAAGAGGTGACTTCAGAATACCGTTGCCATGGGCCATGGTGTATTCATACTCTCTGAGTATGACTAAGAAGGCGGTTGTATTCTGGACCACGAGGAACAGCGAATGGCTGTTCAGAAAAGCTCGTACCTTTACCCTCAAGGAGATGCGTAAATGAGCTTGGAAAAGGAGCTTGAAGCGTATAGGCGAAACCTTCCCGAATGGACGGAGTACTACGGAAAGTACGTGATTATCAAAGAGGAAACCGTCCATGGATTTTACTCAAGTTATGACGATGCTCTTACCGAAGGATATAAGCAATTCAAGCTGGAACCGTTCTTGGTTAAACGGGTAAGTATGATAGAAAAGCCTCCTCTCATTTCACGACTTTTCGCGCCATGCTATACTTCACGCGTCCAATAGACCCACAATGGGATGCCGTATCGGCCCACAGGCGGCATTCTGATCTTCTCCTCCGATGTAGCCCTCTCATTCATTCCACCGGTTCCCTGGAGTGAATTTGGCTCATTCCGGGACTTCCGATTGACGCCGGGGTTCATTCACGCCTAATTTAAATTTGTTTAACCGGAACTTCACGCGGTCAGGTTTTCCGACGACCAGGTGTTTCAAAGGGCGCCGGTTCTCACACTCGAACCCTCGACTGCGTTCATGCGAGCATGACCACGGAGATTGATCCTCGGTCCGCTCAATCAAGCGCGCATTCGCCAACCTTATGGAGAAATGACCCATGACAAGCGACAAAAAGATCGACCCGCGCATCTTCGTCCTGTATGACGAATACTGTCACGGCCATATCGACCGGCGCACGTTTTTCAGCCGCGCCGCGGCGATCACGGTCGGCGGTGTCTCCGCGCTGTGGATGGCGCAGGCGCTCCTGCCCCGGTACGCCGAGGCCCAGACGATCTCCTTCACCGACCGGCGGATCAAGGGCAGGTACGTCGAGTACCCGTCGCCCGGAGGCACGTCGGGGAGCATGCGTGGTTATCTCGTGCAGCCCACCGGCGATGGTCCCTTTCCAGCCGTCGTGATCTTCCACGAGAACCGCGGCCTGAACCCTTACATCGAGGACGTCGCGCGGCGGGCGGCCGTGGCCGGGTTCCTCGCCCTGGCCCCGGATGGACTGGCGCCGGTGGGCGGCTACCCCGGAAACGATGACGATGGCCGTACCTTGCAGCGAAGCCTCGACCGGGAGAAGCTGGATCAGGACATGATCAACAGCGCGCGGTATCTCAAGGCGCACGAACTGTCGAACGGCCGCCTTGGCGCCACGGGATTCTGCTGGGGCGGGGGGATGACCAATCGCCTCGCGGTCGCGCTTGGCAGCGAGCTGAATGCCGGTGTGCCGTACTACGGCGCCACGGCCGCGAGCGAGGACGTGCCGAAGATCAAGGCGGCTTTGTTGATTATCTACGCGGGGACGGATCCACGTATCAACGCCATGTGGCCCGAGTACGAGGCGGCGCTAGAATTGAACGGCGTGACCTACGAAATGCAGATGTACGAGGGGACGCTCCACGGATTCCACAACAACTCGACGCCCCGGTACAACGAGACGGCGGCTGCGCTGGCGTGGAACCGCACCGTCGGCTTCTTTCGGAAACACCTCGCGGATTAGATGCTCAGTTTAAGCGACATAAGGCCCTAGTCTTAACGCTCGTCCTGTCACGGTAAGAAGCCAGCCTGACGCCCGTCCTATTGCGGTAAGGAGCTCAGCCTAGACGCTCGACCTATTACGATAATGCTCCCCGCCTGGCGCAGGTCCTGTTACGGCAGCGTCAATGCGGTTATTGAGAGGAGAGGGAAGCCCATGGATGTCGCAGGGATACGAGATCAGATGCCGGGCCTGAAATACGGCGTCTACTTTAACACCGGAGGGATCGGTCAGTCGCCGGCCAGTGTAAACAAGGCGATGGCCGAGGGCTATCAGCAGATGCTCAGCGGCAGTGTGAGTGCGACCGACTGGTACACCGCGATGGAGGAAGCGGCTTCCGAAATGCCGGCTAAGATCGCCGGCTTCTTCGGAGCCGATGCCGGGGAAATCGCGTTGACGATGAGCACCGGAGAAGGTTACGGCATGGTGCTTGGCGGGCTGCGCTGGCAACCAGGAGACGAGGTGATCATTACCAGTGAGGAACATCCGGTCCCCCTTCAGGCCGCCCAGGGCCTGGCGGACCGGGAAGGGGCGGTCGTCAAGGTGGTCGAGATCGACCAGGATAAAGACCTGGTTCTGGAAAGGCTGGAACAAACCATCACCCCGCGTACCCGGCTGTTCTGCTTCAGCCACGTCACGACGGACACCGGAACCCGGTTGCCTGCCCGCGAGATCTGTGCGCTGGCACGGGCGCGCGGTATTCTTACCCTCTGGGACGGCTGCCAGGCCGTCGGGCAGTTTCCGATCGACTTGCATGATATGGGCTGCGATTTCTACGCCACGAACTGCTACAAGTGGATGCTTTCGCCGATGGGTACCGGATTTCTCTATGTTCGTAAGGACGCGCAGCAGGTCCTGAAACCGCTGCGGAGACCGCACGATCCTGACGGTACGGCCCGGCAGTACGAGACCGGTACCCCGGCGAGCGCCCTCTACCAGGGTCTTGGCGCCAGTCTTGATTTCATGGCCGGCATCGGGGGACCACAGGCCATCGCCGAGGAGGCAAGCCGTAAAGCAGAGTCGTTGCGCGCGCGCTTCGACGCCATTCCGGGCGTTCTGGTCGTCAGCTCACGCCGCGCCGACACCCAGACCGGCATCGTCGCCTTCGCTATCGAAGGCATGGAGGGAAGGGAAGTCTCTGAAGCGCTCATTGAACGCTGGCAGATCACCCAGCGAGCGACCTATATGACCGACCCGACCGGCGTGCGGATTTCGGTGGCGTTCTACACCAGCGATGCGGAGCTGGATACGCTGGTCGAAGCGGTGACGACCCTGGCGGACGAGGCAAGGCAACGGTAATGGTTGCTTAAGTCACTGGGGCACAAGGCCGACGGCGCATACACTTTCACAAGGCCGACGTCCCGGTCACGTGCACAAGGCCGTCGTCTCGGTCAGGCGCACTGGGCTGTCATCCTAATCACGCGCAGTACGCTCTGGCAACCTCTGTGAGAACATCGGCACAGACATCGATCGACGCCACGTCCACCCACTCGTTGTCCCCGTGGAAGTCGCCTCCTGACGGGCCGTAGATCACGGTCGGGATGGAGCACTCACCCAGCAGAGCGGCATCCATCCATCCGGCTCTACCACAAATGACCGGCTCCCGGCCAGTTGTCCTCGCGGCGACCGTCTTGACCAGCTCGACTATTTCATGATCGGCATCGATTGAAAACGCCTGCCGATCGAAGGTCAGTTCGATCTCGGCCCGGAAGTCGGGATCGGCCTGGCGGCAACGTTCGGCGATTCCTTCAAGCTCCGCAACAAAGCCGCTTGCGGTCTCGCCCGGGATCGTACGCCTCTCCACACCCAGGTGGCATGTCGCGGGATAACTCGACATTTCACGCCCGCCACTGATCTTCGAAGCATGAACCGATCCGGTACCGAGCATCGGATCGCCCTGTTGTTTTTCCAGTTCGGCCTGAAGGCTTTCGAGTCCTTTAAGAAACGCACCCATCTTCGTGATGGCATCGACTCCCTCGTCCGGCAGGGAGCCATGGGCGACGCGGCCCTGCGTGATGACATCCGCCCACGCGAAGCCTTTGTGCGCGACGACGAGATCCCCACTTGTGGGTTCCGTCACGATGGCGGCGTCGGCAGTCACGCCGCTGTCCAGCACGGCCTGGGTGCCGACACTGAAGGCCTCTTCGTCGGCGACTGCCGTCATGACGACGTCCCCTCTTAACGGCATGCTTCGTGCTCTTGCCAGGGTAACCATCATCGCGGCGACCGACGCTTTCATGTCTCCCGTTCCGCGGCCGTACATTCTGCCATCTTCGACCTTCGGCCGGAACGGATCGGCCATGCCGTCGACGCCGACCGTATCGAGATGGCCATTGAGGATAATCGAGCGTCCGCCCCCCGTGCCCCGCACGATCGCAATCACGCTTGGACGTCCATCGGCATCTATGATTTGAACATCGGGGGTCTGATCCCGACACCAGTCCGCAACGAAGGCGGCGATTTCCGCTTCGCCCGCTCCAGTCGAGGACAGGGAGGGGTTCGTCGAATCAATCGAAACGAGTTTTGTCGTGAGTTCCAAAAGCGGACTCGTCATATGCCATGCTCCTCGAAACAAGGTATTGCCTGCGCAGCTCATGTATCCGGCAAGCCACTCGAGGCGGATTCCGCGGGCGCTGGCGCATCATACTGCGCGTTTATAAAGCTCCCAGTCAGATTGTGTAGATTGTGGAATTCAGATCGAAACAGCTTCGACCGGTTTCATACCTCGTACGCCGTCCATGAACCCAGGCACCCGTGCCCGCGGCGCACATGGAACAACCGTTTTTCGGGTTCGGCGATATAGCCCGAGATCGAGTGCATCTGGACCGCCCCGTGCCGGCAGATTCCGCCGGGATCGTGCTCGTGATCGGCCAGGATCTTCTTGATCGTGTCTACGGTGATGCCTCCCCAGTGTTGCTGCACCAGGACCTGCATCCGATCCAGGCGCGGGCAGGAGTCGGGCAGAAACCCGGTTTCATGACCGGCGAACGCGGGCGTCAGGTAGTGGTTGGCGTGTAGACAGGCGTCTGGATGCTTATCCTGGAATTGGGCGATCCCCTCGGGCCGTACCTCCACCGCACCGATTTTCCCGTGCCCGTCGCACAACATCACGTTGGCCGCGGAGCAGGTCCGGTGCCTGGCCAGCAACTCGACACAGTCGTCCAGCGACCTTTGCTCGAGCATCAGGCGTTTGAGCGGGTAATGCGGAAGTCCCGGCTTCCAGGTGAAGTCGTACAGCGCATTCGCGAAATGGGCGACGCCGTATTCGTTCATCCCGGAATATCCCAGTTGGCCGGCGAAAGTGAACATCATCGCCCCCGGGCGTCCATCGCCGGGTTTGACACGCAAGAGAATCGCTACATCGGCGTATTCCGGTTCGAGGTCCTGGTTCTGGCCGGCCAACGTTCGCCCATCGGCCGTAGCCGTCCGCGTCAACGTGAAGGCTGTGCAGGCGCCGTCCGGCATTTGCGCCGCCTCGGCGCGCGCCTGGCACAGGACCGCTTCCTCCAGGCTGATACCGGCGCCGGCGGCCAAACCCCTGACTTCCTCGGCAAAAGCGGGGCTGAGCGCTTCGAACAAGGGCCAGAAGTTCATCGCATTCCGGCATAGCACGTCGCGAGACTTGCCCGTCAATCTTTCGATCCAGAGCAGATAGCGATGTACCAGGCGCGCCGCCTGCGCGCCGTGCTGATAGCCCATGTCATAGGAGCTTCCCGCCACTTCAACGAGCGGGAAAGTGTGTGCGGTCATGGCGTTACATCGGATCCTGCGGCGCGACGTAACGGTCTCCACCAAACTCGATGCGGGTACCCATACCACGTTCCAGCGCCTGGTGATATATATAGTGTGCTGAAGCGACGTCTTCGACGGCCAGTCCCAGGGACTTGAACAGGGTGATCTCCTGAGCCGCCGTGCGGCCCGCATTCCGGCCGAGCAAGATCTCGCCGAGTTCGCCCAGGATGTGGTCGTCGCCAATGGCGCCTTCTTCTCGCGGGATCAGGAAATCTCCCGCTTCGTTTACGGTAGATTCGCGCCGGTCAACAAAAAGCCGGGCCCGCGCCACGGCCTCAGTATCGAGCTCCCTGGTGAAAGCCACGCTGGAGCCGGCCGCGTTGATGTGTGCACCCGCGCCGATCCAGTCGCCCATCAGGACCGGTTCGCGAGCCGACGTCGTGGTACAAATGAGATCGGCCCCGGTTACGGCTTCCCGGGCTGATGCCGCCTCCTCGATCTCCATACCCTGCCGCCCGGTTTCCCGTTCGACGAAGGTCCGCAAATGATCGGGATTGGGACTGTAGACTCTTACCCGTCTTATCGTACGCGCCACCCGCATGGCGTCCAGATGGGTCTGCGCCTGCACGCCCGACCCGAGGATGGCCAGATCACCGGCCTCCTCATTGGCCAGCAGCTGCGTGGCGACCCCACTGACGGCGGCCGTGCGAATCGCCGTGATCGAACTGGCGTCGATAATGGCCAGCAGGTTGCCATATTCCGACCCGAACAACAGCACCACGCCCTGGTGCGAATCATACGCGCTGCCGTGGTTGCCGGGATACACGGTGACTATTTTGATGCCCAACGCCTCGGGATCGCCCAGGTATCCCGGCATCATGCCGATGAGGCCGCGACGGTCAGGCAGCCACATCATGTCCCGTAACGGCTGCACCGCGTCCCCGGTGGCGAGGGTCCTGAGCGCCTCCGCCATCACCTTGATGCAGTCGCGCATGGGAAGCAGCCGGGAGACTTCTCCTTGATCGACGACGAGCGTTTCCATCGATCAGTCCTCCTGGTCGTCGCGTGACGTGTTGTTCACCGAGTGAAAATGATGCGAAAATCATATGACGTCAAGGACGTTAACTTGTTGATATTTAACGGGTAATCGCCTTTTGCGGTTACGCACTGCTTCATTTTGCCGTGCCCCGGTCTTTAAGGCCGCAGGAAAGCGTCTTCGAAATCTCAGATTGAATAACGTGAACGGCGACCAGGCCGACGACTAAAACGCTGCGGATTTCAGAGGCGCCCACCATTCTGCTCAAGCCGATCTCGAACGATTGGGCTTATGCCTCGTCAACGCTGACCGCGTGGAAGAGATCCATGGGGCGGTGGGACAGCTACCGGGACAATAGCTGTTTAAGTTTCTTCTGGGGATATGATCTTCTTAAAAGAGCAGCGATGCATGCCCGCTGAACCGGAGATACGCTACCCTCCGGACTCATCCTGTTCGAGCCTGGCTTTTGACAGTGCGGACGCGATGATGCCGGAAGGAATCGCGATGATGCCCAGCCCGATCATCAGTAGCAGAAACGTAAAAAACCTGCCCCCGGGCGTCACCGGATAAACGTCTCCATAGCCAACCGTCGTCAACGTTGCGACGGCCCACCACAGACCGTCGAAAACCGATCCGAACTTCTCTGGTTGTATCTCCCGTTCGAAGTACCAGATTCCCGACGCCGATACGTAGAGCAGTATCATGGACAGGATTACAAACAGAACGATTTCTTCTTTAGAAATCAGTATCGCCCGGTGCAGACGATCAGCCGCCTGGTTGTATCTGAGAAACTTCAACACCCTGAATACTCTCATGAACCGCACCATACGCAGGACCCGGGCGTCAATGTGGCCAACGCCCAGGACCGCAAGATAAAACGGAAGGACGGCCAACATGTCTATGATCCCGTAGAACCCGAACACGTAAGTGAGTCTCTTCCTGGCAACGTACAGTCTCAGACCGTATTCCACCGTAAAAAAACCGACGGTGACTGCCTCCACCACGTAGAGGGCCGATCGGGCTTGTTTTGAAAGGCCGGGAATCGTTTCCAGAGAAAAGGTGACCACGGAAACCGTAATCATACCGAACATGACGTATTCGAAAGCCCGGCCATGCCGCGTTTCCCGATTATCCACCATAGTATGCACGTGTGCCAGGAACGAGGTCGGTTTCATATGCTATTCATGTTTCGCGCGGGAGTTTCAACTCCAACGCTAAAAAGGCCCTGTCCCCGGACCGTTCGAGACGTATCCGGGCGTTGATCCGAGGGGCGGATCCGAGACGGGGTTTAAGGCACGATGGACGCCTTCCCGACGAGCGGGCAAAGCGTCCATCGCGTTAAGTCACATATCTTCAGTCACGGGGCTTAGAACCTCATTCTGGCGAGGCTGCACCCGGGGTTCTTTCCGAAGCCGGACGCTACGACGACAGTGCTTCCTTCACCTCCACATATTCACCGTCGGGATACGGAAAATGACCCCGCGTTCCCCGGTTGACCTGAGCCATACGCTCACCAAATACCATGTCTTCCCGGATCAGCTTCGAAATTTCGTGAATGCACTCCAACGACGGGACTCCGCCCGACGTAATGGCTGTTTCGGCTTCTTCGAGAAGTGTCGCAGTATCTCTGTACAGCCTGATATTGGGCGAAAGCATTTTGCGGGCCGATTCGGGCAGCGCCTCACGGAGTTCCAGGCATAGTTGAAGGGCCTCCAGGACAGATGCCCTGGCACTCTGGAAGTGATCCCACGCCGTGTTCAGCGAAGATCTGGATGATCCCGTGTTCCCCGCCAGACACGCGTCGAAGTCTTCGATTTCCTCCAGGGCTCCGAGTCCCATGAAGTAATGGCCCCATCCGGTAAGGAGCGACGGATAGACCCGGTGTTCGAAGGATTCTTTGATATCGGCGTACTCAGGCATTGGTGGCAGGGGGCAGGTTAGACGACTCATCAACGACCTCCTTTACATCTACTCTAAGGTTAATGATGGAAACCATTTAGGGTGATTACCATCCTGAACGAGTTCGTGCATGAAACTGTCAGTTTTAGAAGTAACTGAGGTGAAATGGCGGAAAGAATAGGGTAAAACCCTACTTTTCTCGATATTCACACCCAAAATGACTAAAATCGACCCGCAGCTAGCAGTGAGTAAGATAAAAAGAAGGGAGATTATTCATCCTGGCCAATCAGGCCAAGCCTGATCGCCGTGCAGATCAGATCGTATAGGCTGTGGGCGTCCAGCTTTGCCATCAGGTTGTTGCGATAATGCTCGATGGTCTTGCCGCTGACACTCAGTCTCCCGGAAATCTGGCGATTGGTTTGACCGGAAGCGATCAGTTGCAGGATCTGACGTTCACGGGAAGTAAGCCGGGATCTGGATAAAGGGGGAAGGGTTAAATGCCGATTCAGCCTGTTCCAATACCCTGAATCGATAGATGGCGCCTCTATACGCAGTACGGATGGTAAAGACCAACTCCTTGGCAGCCGATTCCTTGAGTACGTACCCGCTAGCACCACTGGCCACGGCTTACTGCGTCAGTCGTCCAGGAAGGCGAGTCGGTGCTTCGTAGCTATGAGGATCAGTTCCGGCAGACTACGGACCTTCAGTTTTCTCATGAGCGTAGCGCGGTGCTTTTCCACGGTCTTTGTACTGATGTTCAGGAGCTGGCCGACAGTCTTATTAGTATGGCCCTCGACGATCATCTGAACGATCTCTCTTTCCCGGGAAGACAACCGCCCGATAATGGTTGACACGTCATCTGCCGAATCTGTTCGCAGGTACTCCGATAGCACTGCCTGCGCGATGGGAGGCGAAAGATAGGTTTCACCCTTGCTGACGGACCGGATGGCGATCAGGAGTTCTTCGGCGACAGAGTTCTTGAGGACATATCCCTTCACGCCGCTTCTGAGCAAAAGACGCACCACGTCCTCATCCGAGTGCATGGATAGAATCACTACGTTTGTTTCGACGTCCAGCGAGTCTATCTGTCGAGCGGCCTCTAAGCCATTCATCAGCGGCATTGCGATATCCACTATCGCTACGTCCGGTCTTTTCTGTCGGACCAGTCTCAAAGCTTCGTGACCGTCCGCAGCTTCGCCGACGACTTCCATTTCCTCCCACTTTTCTATCAAAGATACGATGCTTTCGCGAACCAGGTGATGGTCATCGGCAATGATGATGCTGATCATTCATCCTCCGTTGGGAATCGAAGCAATCAGCCAAGTGCCCGACCCAGGCTCCGATTCTATATGCAGGTATCCATCCAGTGATTCCAGGCGCTCACGCATGCCGATCAGGCCGGTTCCGCCTTCTTTTTGATTTACCGTACTCGTACCGGGGTCGAAACCCTTTCCATTATCGAGGACAGACAACTCAACGTATTGACCATTCAGTTTCAAAGCAACATCGACGCGCGTGGCTCCGCCATGCCTTACGCAATTGGTAAGGCCCTCCTGCAGTATCCGGTAGAGGCAGGTGCTGACTCTATCCGGTACGTCCGGCAAATCCACGCCGCGGTATACAACCGCGATCCGGGTACGCTGGCCGAAACGCTCGCACTGCGCTTCTAACGCCGCATTCAGCCCGGTGGTATCGAGGATGGGAGGGCGAAGTCCATGGGCGATCGTCCTTAATCTCCCCATGGTCTCATCCGCCGCCACGACGGCGTCTCTCAGGCGTGCTTCCGCATGAGCGGAAATCCCGGCCAACTCGCTCCGTGCCAGTTCCAGGTTGATCTTGAGCGCTGTAAGCGCTTGCCCGGTATCGTCATGGAGGTCTCGAGCCAACTGGCTCCTCTCTGTTTCCTGTACATCGATCAGGCGTCTGGAAAGTCTCCTTAGTCCTTGCGCCTGCTGTCTGAGCGACGCGGCCATCTCGACGTTCTTCAGCGCCAGCTCCACCTCGGCGGCCAGGACCAGCAGTCGTTCCTTCTCGTCGTGACTGAACGGCTCTTCAGACAGTTTGGCGCCCAGGGCCATACAGCCTTGCCAGCCGGCGCTTCCACGGAGTGTGGCAATGAGTTCAAACCCGGACTCTTTCACGCAGTCTTCGGTTTTTGTCTCGTCGATTTCGATTAACGGCTTTAGAACTGGCGCGTTTCGTAACGCGCATTCGATTTTCGGTGTCGCCGAATTGATATGCGATTCACTGGCAACTCTTACCTGGCCAGGCACCTGGCTGATGCCGTACCAGGAAACGGACAATGATGATCGAGCGCCATTGACGAGGTAGATGGCCGCGTACGTGAGATCCAGTCCGTCCAGCAGTTCCTGTCCGATCCTGCTGACCAGAACGTTTCGATCCTGATAACGCGATAGCGATCTTCCGAGTCTGAACAGACGTTGTCTATGCTCAAACTCCCTGCTGAAGAGGTGTTGATCCATGAACAGGACGACGGGTGGCTTTATCCAAACCCATCCGCCGAGGAGGATCAGTGTGAGTCCCGCTGCAGTGCAGGCGACCAGAAGGTCGGACATCGTCATGTCCATCGGTATTGCTGAAACCGCTTCATGAAGTACGATGAATATCCCGAAACACAGAATGAGATTCGCACCCTGGTTGATGACCACATACCTCAGGCCCCTGCCGAACAGGAAGTTCAGGCCGAAAACCCGATGAGCCAGAATCGCATAGGCAAACGAAAGAGGCAAGGCACACTGCAGTCCGATACGGATTATACTGTCAAGAAACCAGACAATCACGGGCAGCATCGGACCCCGTAGAGGCAAAAGTCCCCATGAGGCCAGGAGCGTACCCGGTTGGGTTATTGTCCACAAGGGCGAAAGGATAAGGGCCGACAGGAATCCAACCTCGATTACGTGCAGGCGCATCCTCTCCTGTTTACGCGCAACGGCCCCCTGGGCAAGGACAAGGCATCCCGCTATGGCCACGACAAAGAGGGGATACACAGGCTCCGGGATGGGCTCGACGATACCTGAGATTAACCGAACCCATGCGTTGTCCCATCCATAGGTCAATCGGTACACGTAAACGAGGCTACATAGCGTACTGATCATCAGAAGTGATAGAACGGCCCATGCTCTTTTCTGAAGCCACGACCCAAATGTTGTCGTATTGGGAAATACAGACAATATCCGAAAAATGAACATGGCCTCTAATACCGATGCCGAGGTAACGGCAAAGATAATTACTGACTGTACCCAGTCCGGCCACCCGGCGATCATCGGATGAAAAGCGTGCGTTGAAGCTAGGCCCGTAGCGAGAAAGAGCAGCGCACACTGGAAGGCCACAGGATTGTGCGGACTTCGGAACCCCATCCACGTTCCGAAGCACAGGAGGACGAAAGGGTAGATCAGGTACGGGCCCCGCTGGAACCAAGTCATCGCCCCTGCACCCATTTCGATTTCCTGTCCGTCAACCGCGAGGGTGTATCTTACTTCTTCGGCCTCGAGCGTCAAGGTCTCGGAATGCAATACGCCGTCCCGACGCCAGACGAGGTTGAGTTCGTCGCCGGGCCTGCTTCGCAGACGCGCCTGGAAATACGCCTCCGGACGCGATCCCAGATCCACACCGTCTACGGATACGATAACATCGTCCGGCCGCAGCCCGGCCCGGTCGGCAGGACTGTCCGGTACCACCTGGGTGACAGTGATTCCGCCGTCTTTGCGGACCTTGACGAGATGGAACCACGTGCCCTCCTGCAGGTTACTCGCCGCACTTCTGGTCAAACCTTTGGTCTGTATCATCTCATTTCCGAAGAACCGAATGCCTGGCGACCAGTGTTCGATCTGTGCGTACCGCACCAGCGTCCATACGACTAAGCCGAGATGTAGACATAGCAACATGATCAGCGTACTCAGTATGACGTAACGCGAAATCAGGGTCTTCATCCGGCTTCTGATCCTGGTTGTTTGAGTTTCGGCCGATTAATGACTTCGAAGTCGATCTGTTGTCGTCTTGCTCGACGGCTCGAGCACCGGCTTCTCATTTCGCAGACAGTCGTTCAATATAGATAAACTGAGGAATTTGGGTACCAGTATCTAAGGGGTACGGAACTCCGGCATCACGGCCGCCTTCCTGCTCCGTAAGAGTCGCGACGCTGCTTGAACGCAACATCGCCGATATCGAGTACGGACAATCGTGCCCGGTGGGGTACGTACTGAATAAGACCGTAAGCATGAAGAAGATCGCCATACCGCTTAGCCGTAGCGATCTCATTAAGGGAACCGCCTGGACCACATACGCGTCCTGGTTCGGGAGAACTGGGCGCGGTCACGGCTGCCCCAGGTGCCTGGACGGCGTACGAAGTCTAAACCGGCTGACGTCGATACGCTTCGCCCTTCAGCAACGGAACGCTGTTGCTCGCGTCCAGAGCCGCGGCGAGCCGTACGTCTTCCTCGTATCCCCTTCCGATCAGCTCTTTTCCGGATCCCGATGCATGCAGGAGCGATGCCAGATTGTCTCTGCACGCATCAAAAACCGCGGCCGCGGTTGCGGCTTCCGGCGAACGGCTGCCTTTCAGCGCATGAATAATGGCCCCCGCGCCAAGCAGGTCTTCGAACGCGGGTCTGAGTGTCTGCTGCTCCTTCCAACGCTCCCCGGCCGGGATGATACTGATGCCGGTTCCGTAGTGCTGCAGAACGGTCGCCAGGGCAGAAGCGTTTCTGAGGCTGCCCGCAAAGGTGGGCACGTCGCCGGTCGACAAGGAGAGCGTGGAGCCATTGATGGAGGGCAAGACCAGGGCGGTACCGGCGGGTATGTCTACCAGGGAAGATGGGGACAGGGAATATCCTCCACCCTCGAATTCCCGCGTGGTATTGGCCAGGAGCGCGTTACGCGACCTGGCATAGTCTGCCACAGCGAGGTCCCTGTTACGGTAAGGGTAGACGATGGCGCCATTGCCCACCGCGATATCTACGCTGGTGGAAAACGACAGGACATCGACGATGACTACCGCCCTGCTGCCCGGCAACAGGGCCGAAAGCCCCTCGGCCCCCCACTCGCAACGGATATCGAACGCACCCTGGTCATAGTACATTGAAAGCTCACGGCCACCTTGTATCAACCTCTGACCTGAGACACACTAAGACCGGATAATGTAAAGGATACCGTTGAAGGCGGTCAATGATCATCTGTAAGCGGTCAATGATCATCGAGGCGGTCCGATCTGAACCCGGAGTTTAAACCATTTGCCCGAAACCGTGGATCGAACTCCGGACTGCTCTTCGCCGATCAGGCTCCGGACTGCTCTTCGCCGATCAAACTCCGGACTGCTCTTCGCCGATGGTTTTCTTCAAATACCTGTTCAACTTGTGGGTCTCGTATCTGAAATCGTCAATGTGTCTGGCTATTGTCGACAACAGGATTACAACCTCGCGAAGGTCCCCACGCAGTTCATTCAATAACGCGTTAATCTGCTGCGCCTCGGCGTTTCTCATAAGACTCTCCTGATTCGGTGTACGGACTGGTCGCCGGTATAGGTGCTTATAAACAGCAATCTGTGCGGGAGTCGAACCGCTTGCCCGATCGCCCCGGCCAATCGGACCATACAAAGCGACCCCGTCCCGGGATCCATCAATAAACGGACAATAAACGGACAATAAACGAAACCTATAATTATAATAAATTTTATAGTAACTATAAATATCAGTCAATATATTTATATCTGGCACGTGGATGGTCCCCGAAGGGAACTTTTACCAGGCCGCGGGGTGTACTTGCATCGGGTGCGTTGCTTTATCAGTGGGAAAGGAGCAGAAGACCTGTGTTCGTGCGATCCCGACCGAAGGCCGCCTTCGGCTTCGTCTACGTCGCCGCCTCCAGCGTAAAGGTCTCCCTGCCGTCCAGACCGGACACCACAGGGTAGGTTTTCACGCCCGGGTTGCCATCCTTCGGGACGTAGCGCACGTGGGGCGGGAAATAGGCGTATAGCGCCGTATTGCGTGGATGGGGGGACTTGTTGGGACCGGATCCGTGTACCATGAGACTGTGGAAAAAGAGCGCGCTTCCCGCCTTCAACGGCATATCGACCGGCCGCGCCTCTTTCGGGCCGTTTTCGTACGCCATTTCCGCGTCCTGTGCCTGCGCGATAAGGCCCCAGTCTTTCAATCCCCACTTGTGGCTGTGCGGAATGACGTTGAAACAGCCGTTCTCGGTCGTGGCATCGTTCAGGGCGACGCTGACCGTCACGAGCGCGGGAGGATCTATAGGCCAGTAGGCCGAATCCTGATGGGGCGCATGGGCGGAGCCATGAAAGGCGGGCTTGAGCATCAGGGTGCTTCGGAACAGCAGCAGGTCGGGGCCAAGCAACCCGCCCAATACCCGAAGCAGGTTCGGGTGGACCGAGAGGTTGTGAAAGAACGGAGAGAATTCCCGTGTATTTTCGATTTTCCTCAGCACGGGCAGGCCGTCCGGCCGGTTGACGCCATCGGCGTACGGCTCGCGCTGAAAACGCGCGAATTCTGGATCTCCGGCGGCCTCGAGTTCTGCCGACAGCCGGTGTAGACGTTCGATTTCTTCGTGGCATTCGGCCAGTTCGTCTTCCGACAACACGTCTTCGACGATCAGATAGCCCTCTTCCTCGAAAAAGGTCTTCTGTTCAACCAGGCTCGTCATCGTGCATCTCCCGGTATTTCCCTGCCAATGAATATTGGACCCGGTTGCAATCGAATCAATGTCATTGATCGTCCCGCCGCCGGTTTTCCGCCATGAATCAAACGCCGGAACGGCGACGGCCAGACCGACCGCCGCCAGGCCGGTTCCGTCCTGAAATCCGCTTCAGATACGCCTTCGCCGGTCCGTAGGTCCAGTGCGCAAAGGCGCCAAGACCGACGAGATCGCACAGGAAAACGGGCAAGCGGTAGACCGCCACTTCATCGTAACGGAGTACGGCGCCGCTGGCCCCCATGGCGGCGACCAGAAACGAGAAGGCCACAAGCCTCCGCGCGTCCCGGTTCCCCGCCAGCGGGGCGTACAGGATACCGAGCAGGGCGGTATGGAAGATAAAGAACCCCGCGTAGCCGTTTCTCGTTGCCTGGGCGATCTCCCATTCGTACCTGAAGTGCCAGACGAGCAGAACGTGGGCGAAGACGATAAGCGCGACCGGCGTCATGTATGCCCGCCGGTGGCGGTTTGCCGCGACCAGGACCATATTGGCGGTCAACCCGGCATAGCCGGTGATGGCGGCAAGAAAGGTGATGGTCTGGATATACACGGTTCGCGATGGGTCCTACAGGGTTCGGGAAACTGAAATACGCATTCGATGACCGTTTTAATGCATCTTTTTCGACAGTTTGGAGTCTAATAGAGTAACTACAGGCAGGTATCGAAACACGTGACGAGATCACGGCCACAATCGATTGCCTGCAAATGGTTACAGGATTCGATATGTCTCCGGCGCCCCGCGGGAGCATATCCAATCATACAGCGACGGCATACCTTACCGCTTCCAACGCGGTCGCCCATATGCCGTCGCTTTCTTTTTGTCAGACCCTGCGCATGGCTGCCGACTTCGCGACGGGCAGCGTCAGGCCTTCCTGCTTCGCCCACGCGACGAGAATATCCCAGCCTTCCTGCGCGCGGCCGCTGTGGGCATCCATGGGCCGGCTGTTGCTGCGTCCGCGCACCTGGCGGATATATCTTTTATTGTTGAACAACTCGATCGTCAGCACATGACGCGTCGTTCCGGAGCCCATGTATTCGACCTTCATGGACCAGATGGACTTGCTGCCATTGGCACAGGACTGCACGTAGGACGCCACGCAGTGCTTCATGGTCTTCCCCTCGTAGGACAGGTCCCGGCTGTTCAGGACCTCCTCGATCCGCCAGGTACGTATTTCTCCCGCCCGTTCGTCCTCGTCCACCCACGTCAAGCCGTTCACGCCGCAGGAGTCCCATGTTCGCGGTTCCTTCGTGGCGCGTTTCGACAGTGTCCTGTGCCAGGTTGCCACGCGTCTCAGTATGGATTCCGGGGTGCGGCCCTTCATCGTGAAGTCCGGTTCGGGTGGATCGACCAGGTCTACGCCCCCATCCGGGTTTTGCCGCTCCTGTCGTGCAAAGCGCTGGTGCTGGATGTAGTCGACGATGGGACCTACGTGGGCCACGTCAAGCATGGGGTTGTTTACGAAGAAATGCAGCACGGACTCCCAGAACGTTCCGTCCTCGAAACGGGCGCCGAGCGTCGAATCGCAGACCGCTTCCGCCAGCATCTCGTCGCCGCCCATGCCGATCACCTGGGACCAGCGCAGGGCCGTTTCGACATCGAAGCCGGCGGGCGAGGAAACGGTAAATTCATGGGCCATGCGCTTGGTGAGGCGCAGGGGAATGTCCGCCTTCCGGATATTCCCGCCCTCGGCCACGTGGATGAACCAGCCCTGTCGCCTGCGGGCCTGTCCGCCCAGCCCGGTGAAAAACGCGGTGTCCATGCATGCGGGTACGTCGTATTCGGCCAGCAGGTGACGGGCCAGGGCGCCGTACTGTCGACGGCCGTTATGGCTTTCCGGCCGCCAGTCTTCCACGTCGCGTTTCCAGTGACCGTGCCAGGTTGCCAGCGCGGCCAGGCCGTCCACGAAGTTGTTCTCGGGCATCGGTCCGTACTGGGGCACGACGGGTTTCAGGTGAAACAACCGCCGGTGCTTTTCCACGTGAAGGAGGAGTTCGAGAAAGGCGGCACGATCGGCGGGATCGTCCAGCCCCTGGTGATAGAGTTGGTGCACGCGCAACAGCGCGGGGCTCGTCAGTTCCCGCTCGTCTACCTGGCCGGCGGCGATCCGCGACAGGGTTCCCTTCCGGCGGCGCTTGTGCTGGCTCGCCGTCGATCTCGCGGAGAAACTCCGATTCTGCAGTTGCTGGTTGAGACGAATCTCCTGCTGTCGCTGAGCCTTGCTCTTCTGAAGACCATCCCCGGTCCCGTTCTCCCGGCACCAGGCCTGGTAGGCCTCTACCGAGCCCAGACCGAGGGCGGCTAAATGCGCCTTGAGTTCGGCGTCCTTCTGATGCCGGTCCGAGGTCTTCCGCGCCGTGGCCAGTTCCCGCCGGCGCTGGGCGAGGGTCTTGTTCAGGCGGGCGTTGAACCCGTGCTCCCGGCACCAGGTCCGGTAGGCTTCGACCGTAGCCAGGTGGAGCGACCGCATGTGCCGGCGCATGGGGGCGCTGAGACGCGGGTCGGAACTTAGACTGTATTCGGACATGTTCAGCCTGACGTTACCGCGTGGAACAAAGGAAACGATTCAGTCGTATTCAGCCCTTCGATCCGTTGTTTTGCTCTACCGTTGTTTTGCTATGGTGTATAAACAATGTATATACGTTGGTGCCTTTTCGGTAGCATTTCACCCGGTTAAGCGGCATGCACATTCTGTTCACCCCTCACGTGTTCCCGGTGTCTGCGCCAACACGTGCATGTCCTGGTTGCCCGACTACCGGCCCAGCGATGCGGACAGGGCGACTTCTCCAGGCGCCAGGCAGACCGCGTCATTACAGGCCTGGTAGTACAGGGTCGCGTACAACATGGCGTCGTCCGTAACGGCTTCGGCGCCCAGGTAAATACGAGCGGTCAACGTAATCCCGCCCTGGTAGACCTGCAACGGATCATCGACGAATGAGAACCGAACGGTTTCTCCCGGAGGATACGCCGGTCCGTCAATCTTAACCGGCACATCCGCGTTGAAGGTCACGGCCGTAGGGATCAGTCCCGGCAACGAGGCCGGGTTGGCATTGATATGCCAGCCGTCCGCGATGTGAATCGATATGGTCGCATCGAAGGCGTCCACTTCGGAGGCAGTCACCTCGAGACGGGCCTCGACCTTCACGTTATCGTTGAAATCCGCTCCGGTCCGCGCCGTGCCGGTTCCCGGGACCGTCTCCTTAATAAACACATTTGCGGTGGCATCTCGTCCATCGTCGTCACTGGCTTGCCGGCTGGATTCCCGCTCGCCGTGTAGACTGTTCCGCAGGGCCAGGATCATGGAGGTGAAACGGCCGGGGCTCTCTCGCATCGAAGCGGCAAAGGCTTCGAACAGGCGGGAAGCCCGGGTGCGATAGCGGTATTCTCCCGTGATGCGGGTCAGCGACAACAGTGCATGGGCGGCCATGGCGTTTCCGGAGGCCCGGGCGCCGTCGTAGGGACTGCGGGTCCGTACGATGAGATCATCGGCGTCGCTCGTGAAAAAGTACCCGCCAGCGGCCGGATCCCAGAAGAGCTCGTTCATCCGGTCCACGAGCGCCTCGGCTTCGGACAGCCAGCGGGCATCCCCCGTGGCATCGGTCAGCCGCGTCAAACCCCGCGCGAGGTAGGCATAGTCCTCCTGGAACGCTGCCTGCCGCGTCTTCCCCTGCAGGTAGATACGGCGCAGGCCGTCTTCGCCGTCCCGCAGCCGGTCGAGGGTAAATTCCGCGGCACGCGTCGCCGTATCAAGGTACTTCCCGTTTCCCGTCACTAGCCACGCATAGGCGTACGTGTCGATCATCTGGCCGTTCCAGGCGGTGATCATCTTGGCGTCGACCATGGGATGCCCGCGTTTCGCCCGAACCGTCCGGAGTTCGGTTCGCATGTTCTCCTGGTCGGGACGAAGGCGGACAGAATCCGCCTCATCCCGGATGTAGAGGACCGCGCCTTCCGCCGTGCCTTTCGCAGCGCCATCGGACGAGTTCTCCGCGGCGTTCCCGGCAGCCATTTCCGGCATGGGCGCCAGTCCGTAGTGCGCCAGAAAGAGGTCCGCGTCCGCCCCGAGCGTCTTCCTTACTTCTTCTTCGGACCAAAGGTAGTACCTGCCTTCCACGGTACCGGTCTCGGAATCCACGGCCGAGTAGAACGCACCTTCAGAATCCGACATCTCCCGTTGGACGAAGGCGAGCACGTCTTCGGCGACGGCCCGGTAGGCGTCCTCTCCGGTCATATCATAGGCCAGCAGGTAGACGCGGGCGAGATCCGCCTGGTTATACAGCATCTTCTCGAAGTGGGGGATGCGCCAGCGGGAATCCGTAGCGTACCGGTGAAATCCGCCGCCGACGTGGTCGTACATGCCGCCCTTCATCATGACGTCCAGGGTGTGGGTCGCCATGGACAGCAGGGATTCGTCGCCCGTTCGTTCGTATTCGTTCAGCAACAGTTCGAGGCGCATGGGCGGCGGAAACTTGGGAGCGGGGCCGAATCCCCCGTTTTCAGCGTCGTAGCGGGTCCGCATATGGTTCACGGCGCCGGCCACGATTTCCTCGCCGGGGACCGCTGTTTCATCATATGCGGCCAGGTCGTGCTGGAGCGTCCTGATCGCCCCGGCGATCCGCCCGGCCTGTTCGACCAGATCGTCCCGCCTGGTGTTCCAGGCCTCGTTCAACAGGTTCAGAACGCGCGGGAAACCCGGCTGGCCCGGCAGATCCTCGGGAGGAAAGTACGTGCCCGCGAAGAAGGGTTCCAGGTCGGGTGTGAGAAATACCGAATTGGGCCACCCGCCGCCGCCCGTGACGAGCTGCGTGGCCGTCATGTAGATCTCGTCGATGTCCGGGCGTTCCTCGCGGTCTACCTTGACGTTCACGAAATGGGCGTTCATGACGGCCGCGATGCCCGGGTCGGAGAACACCTCCCGTTCCATGACGTGACACCAGTAGCAGGTCGAGTAGCCGACGGACAGAAAGATGGGTTTTTCTTCCCGCCGCGCGCGGTCAATCGCTTCCCTGCCCCAGGGATACCAGTCCACCGGATTGTGGGCGTGGCTGCGAAGATAGGGGCTGATCTCATCGGCCAGCCGGTTCCGGTAAGGATCAGGTCGGGCAGGATCAGGCCGGGAATCGCAACCCGGTCCCGAGATCCCGGTGAGGAGGACGCACGCGATGAGGAAGGAATAAGTGGAGAGACGGGAAACACGGCGAATCCGGGCCGTGTATGCCGGTGTTTCGCGCATCATGGGTCACCCGCCCTGATCTACCGGGTATCTATGGCCGGACGACACGGGACGATCCGGACGCTCAGACGCCACTGGACGCTTCAGACGCCACCAGACGCTCCGGCGCGCCCGCGAACGGACGCACGGTCAAATCAATGCAGACTGGACGCTTCAGACGCCACCAGACGCTCCGGCGCGCCCGCGAACGGACAGATCGCGGAAGGCCTGCCGAAAAGCGGGAATCCCTAGATGTGAATCGCCGCGCCCTCCATTCCGGCAGCGGCTTCCATGACCAGTTCCGACAGCGTGGGATGGGCGTGTATGGTCTTGTGCAGTTCCCGGGTGGTCGATTCCAGGGTACGCGCGGTGCAGATCTCCGCGATCAGTTCCGTGGCGTCCGCCCCGATGATGTGCGCCCCGATTATCTCGCCGTACTTCGCGTCCGCGATCAGCTTGACCATGCCGTCCGTCTGGCCGACGGCCACAGCCTTGCCGCTTGAGCGATAGGGCATCCGGAACACCTGGATCTCGCGTCCTTCCGCGGCCTGGGCCTCTGTAAGGCCGACGCTGGCGACCTGGGGCTGGCAATAGGTACACGCGGGGATGTTCTCCCGGTCGATGGGCGGTGAAGCATGGCCCGCGAGCCGTTCCACCAGGCCGATCCCTTCCGCGGAGGCCTTGTGGGCGAGGAGGGGCGGTCCCGTGACGTCGCCGATTGCGTAAACGCCGGACACCGTGGTCCGGCACTGTTCATCCGCCTTGATGAAACCCCGGTCGGTCTCGACGCCGAGTGCTGCAAGGCCGATATCCTCGATGTTCGCGTCGCGTCCGATGGCCAGAAGCGTGACGTCGGCTTTCAGCGTCTCTTCCTGCCCGTCGACGGTTACGGTCACGGAAGTGCCGTCCGGACTCGATACGGCCGATTCGACGCGCGCCCCGGTCTTGATCCCGATACCCAGCTTCGCGAAGCTTTTTTCCAGCGTTTCGCTGATTTCCTCGTCTTCCACGGGCAGCAGGTGAGGCAGCATCTCGACGATGGTGACCTCGGTCCCGTAGGCGGCGTAGTAGTAGGCGAACTCGACGCCGATCGCGCCGCCGCCGATGATGGTCATCGAACCGGGCGGCTCTTTGATCAGCATGGCCTCGGTGCTGGTAATGATCCGCTCTCCGTCCACCGGAACGGCCGGAATGGCCTTGGAGCGGGAACCCGTCGCGAGAATAATCGAACGGGCGTTAATGGTCTGTGTTTCGCCCTTGTCGTTCGTGACGTCGACGGAAGCGGCCGAAGCCAGGCGGCCGTGGCCGCTGACGAGATCCACCTTGTTCTTCTTGAGGAGGAACTGTATGCCGCCGGCGAGCGTGTTGGCGGCCTTGCGGCTTCGTTGCACGGCCTTGCCCATGTCGAACCTGAGGTTGTCGCAGGAGATGCCGTAGTCTTCGCCGTGACGCATGGTAAGGACGAGTTCGGCGTTCTTGAGCAACGCCTTGGTGGGAATGCAGCCCCAGTTCAGACACACCCCGCCGGGTTTGTCTTTTTCGATCACCACCGATTTCATGCCGAGCTGGGCGGCGCGTATCGCCGAAACATACCCACCGGGCCCGCCGCCGACCACTGCCACGTCGTAGATCTCTGATGCCATGGCTTACTCCGGAAAATGAATGGATCCCAACTGCCCTGAAAGCCTGGTATAACTAACGTTTACGACCCTGCATGTCAAGATAATTCGCTTGTCTGCCATGGCTTTACGATGTATCATGAAAGGAGCGGGACACCAATGGAAACGGACCTCAGACCACGCAAGACAACCGCCGGACCCATGACCCCTGACGCCATTTCCGAATCCATTACCTCCGGGCGCATAACCGAACTGATCGAAGGACTGGTTTCCATTCCGTCGGTCACGGGAAGTGAGCAGGCGCTCGGAAACATGCTTCACGGACATTTCGAGGAGCTCGGTCTTTCCGACGTGCGCCGGGTCGCGGTGGAGGACTCGGGCGACAGCCTGGCCGTGCGGATTCCCGGCCGCGGAAATGACCGCGCCTTCATGCTCAATTTCCACCAGGACACCTTCGACGCGTGCGACGGATGGGAGACGGACCCGTGGTCGCCCGTGGTGAGAGACGGATGCGTGTACGGGCTCGGCGCCCACGACATGAAGGCCGGGGCCGCGGCCGTGCTCGCCGCGGTGGAGGCCATTGTCCGATCCGGCGTGGAACTGTCCGGTGACCTGATCGTCTCCGCCACCACGGACGAGGAAAACTGGTCGCGGGGCGCCCATGCGCTCATCGACAGCGGACTGCTCGAGGGTTGCGAGGGCTGCCTCATACCCGAACCCACGCCGCCGGGGCGTCTGCGGATCGGTTCGCGGGGGCGGCACGTGATCAAGATCGATCTGGCGGGCAGAACGGCCCACGCCGCGTACACGGGGGAGGGCGTCAACGCGGTCCATGACGCCGCGAAGATCATTACGGCGCTGGACCGGATCGAACTGGGATGGAACGAGGAATTCGACCTGGGCGGCACCGTATGCGTCATCGAAATCAGCGGGGGCAGGAACATCATCCTCGTGCCGGAACACGCGCAGATCGTCCTCGACCGGCACATTCTGCCCGGCCAGACGATCGAAGAGGCCGCCCGGGACATCGATGTACTGATCCGGTCCCTGTCGATCGAGTCGCAGTGGCGCGTCACGTGGGACGACCGGCCCACGCCCGCGCCCGCTCCGTACATCGTGGATCGCACGTCCGGATTCGTCCAGTCCACAAGGAAACGTGTCGAGGAGCAGCTCGGCCGGCCAGTGCGCTACGCCCTGGCCCGGAGCGTGGCCGATACGAATCACTTTGCCGTGACCGGAGGCATCCCGACGCTGGTGTACGGGCCCGAAGGGGGGAACACCTGCCAGGCCAACGAATACGTCAGTATCGAATCCACCCTTCGCGTCGCGCGGGCCTACTGCGGCATCGTCGTTGACATGCTGGGCCTTGCCCGTTAGGACATCATGTTTCAGCGCCTTCTCTTAGTCGCCCTTTTCGTCGTGGTCGCCATCCTTGTCGTTCGATCGATTGCGAACTGGTTCAACCGGGGCGGGTGGATAGGCCGGGGACGGACGGAAATCCGGGGCAGCTGGGAGGTGGTCGAACCGCTGGGCAGGCTCGGAAGGGACGCCGACAAAGTCTTGAAAATCACGCTACGGCTGGAAGAGGAGGATGAACTGCGAAGGGTGGCGGTAATGTTCGACGTGGCGCACCGGGCAGTCGGGGGACTTCCCCTGGATCCCGGCGAACTGCGTTCCCTGGCCGGCGAAGCCCCGGAGACTATTCGAGCCGGACTGTACCGGGAAGAGACCGTTCATGCGCCCGGATGGCTGCTGTTCGCGGCGGACCGCGTACAGGACGCCCACCCCGACATGTACGCGTACGAGGTCAAGCGGATCACCCTTTCGGCCTACCGGGAGATCTTCCCGGCCGACACCAGAACGGACCTGCCCCCGGAAAGAACCCTGGCGCCGGTGTCCTACGGAACGCCGCCGGAAGTCGACGACCGATACGCCCACCTGGGCAGCCTGGGAGCGGAATACGTCCATGACGCCGCCTATACCTCCCTGCTCGCTTGTGCGACCGAATCGCTCCCTGATGGCGCCATGCTGCCCCTGTTGCGGTTGTTGTATGAAATGGAGAACGAACCGGCTCCCGACAAAGAAACCCCGGTGGACGAACTTCTGGCCCGGTACGGTGAACGGGTTTACGCGGCAGCCGTCTACTGTATGATGCGGCCGGAATCGACCGAACCGGATAGATTCACCGCCTATTTACCCGCGCTGTTCCGGCTGATCGGTACCTGGCCCCGGTCATCCGCGGAACCGCTGTTTCGGGCGGCCCTCGAATCGGGTTGGAACGATTGCGCCCGCTTTCTGCCTGACGCGGGATGGGCGCGGGACCTCAGGGCGGTGTTCAGAGACAGTCCCTATGGCGCGCCGGCGTAGTCGGGCGTAGTCCAGGAGGGCTAGCGTAGTCGGGCGGACGCAGTCGGGCGGACGCAGTCGGGCGTGGCGTAGTCGGGTGCGCCGGCGTTGTCGGGCGTAGTGCGGACGCTGTAATGAAGGACGGGAGATGACCTGCATGCGTATTTCCACGAAACCCCTGCCCGGATTCGGCATGGAGATTTCCGGGGTCGACCTGTCCGAACCGCTGGAACCCGCCGTCCTGCGGGAGATCCTTCAGGTGTTTCACACCCATGGACTGATCGTGATCCCCCACCAGGAAATGACCTTCGATCGTTACGATGCGTTCACACGGGAATTCGGCAGGCAGAAACCCCATTTTCTGGATCATTTGCGTCACGAAAACCATCCGGCCATTCTCAATCTTTCCAACATTTTCGAAAACGGGCGCCCCATCGGCGTTTACGAAGGCGCGGCCTTCTGGCACACGGACGTGGCCTACCAGGACCCGCCCAACAGTTCCACGGTCGTGTACGGCCGGCAATGGCCGGAAGGCGGTTGCCCGACCTACTTCGCCGACCAGATGGCCGCCTACGACGACCTGACCGCGAAGGTGAAAGACACCATCGACGACCTGACCGTCCTGCATCACTACGGCAACCGGGCGGACATGAACGAAGATTCCGCGACCTCGGCGGAAAAACTGACCCTCGATCAGAAGGACCGGGTCGAGAACGTCTATCATCCCCTGGTCAAACGCCACCCGGTGACCGGACGCAAGGCGCTCTACGGCGTCTGCGGCAGTTCCTTCGGCATCGTCGGCATGCCGGACGACGAGGCCTTCGATCTGCTGAATGAACTGGCCGCCCACGCCATCCGGCCCGAATACGTGACGGAGTACGACTTCAGGGTCGGCGACGCAGGGGCGTGGGATACCTTTTCGACGTTGCACAAGGCTACCGTACTGCAGCCGGCCACCGGTTCCCGGGACAGCCGCCTGCTTTGGCGCATCAGCGTGACCGGGCTGCCCCCGATTATCGAAGGCGAGCGGGCGTCACGGAACTGACCATCAGCCTCCGATCGCTGTAATAACGGATCTGACGACATGCCGAGGAAAAACAGGCCGGACAGCACCCGGGAGGAACGCAGACGAAGGGCGACGCGCAGGCGCCGTCACGGGGCACGGCAGGATCAGGCGGACGGGCCTCCAGTCGATCTCGCCCATGCCGATCCGATCCCGGGCGCCAGGGGCGGCCAGGCCGCGGAGGGACGGTTGCTCGGCGTCGACTTCGGAGAACGGCGGGTCGGACTCGCCCTGAGCGATTCGGCCGGTTTGATCGCCCAGGGGCTGGAAACGATAGAAGTGAAGAGCACCGGCGAATCCCTGGCTTCCATCGCGGCTATCGCGGAGGCGGAAGAGGTCGTCGAAATCGTCCTGGGGCTGCCGGTCAACATGGATGGAACGAAAGGGGAAATGGCCGGGAAGGTCGAAGCCTTCGCCAGCCTGTTGCAAGACCGGGTATCCTGCGCGGTACGGACCTGGGATGAACGGATGACCAGCATCTCCGCCCGGCGGGCCATGCACGAAATGGGCATGGAGACGCGGGGGAACAAGGGCAGCCTGGACCGGATCGCCGCTACGCTCCTGTTACAGAACTACCTGGATTACCGCCGGCGGGCGGCAGACGAAACGGAACCCCTCGATTGAAAAAGCTACTTCTCGCTGTAGTCCTCCTGGCCGTTTCTGCCGGAGGAGCCGCCCTCTGGACGGCCCACCAGCTCTCCACCCCCGTGGATTCCCCGGACGACGCCCTGCTGTACATCATCGAACCCGGCACGTCCCTGTCCGAAGTCGCCGCGCGGCTGGAAGAGGAAGGGTTCATCCGGCACGCCGGACTTTTCAGGATACGGGCCAGGCTAGAGGGCGCCGATCGCGGGATCAACGCCGGCCGGTACGAGATCGAACCCGGCATGGACGCCGCCGAAATCCTGGACATGCTGGTGTCGGGCAGAACCACGACGGACCGCGTAACCATTCCCGAGGGCCTGACCATTCAGGAGACGGCCCGGATCATCCAGGCCGGCATCGGCGTCGATTCGACCGGCTTCGTTCGCCTGGCCGGCGATTCGGCGGTCGCGCACGCGCTGGGCGTCGAGGCGAACACGCTGGAAGGATACCTGTTCCCGGCAACCTACGACTTCTACCCGGAAATGTCGGCGGAAGAAGTCCTGAAGGCGATGACGGACCGTTACCGAAGCACCATCACGGATGCCTACCGGACCCGGGCGGCGGAGCTGGGTTACACCATCCACGAGATCATGACGCTGGCCTCCATCGTGGAGCAGGAAGCGCGGGTCGCGGTGGAAAGGGATACGATTTCGGGGGTATTTCACAACCGGCTGGAAAGGGGCATGCTCCTGGAGGCCGACCCCACGGTACAGTTCGGCATCGGCAGGCCGAATATGCGGCTATACGAAAAACACCTCTCCCATCCTTCGCCCTACAACACGTACGTGCGCGCGGGCCTGCCTCCCGGACCGATCTGCAGCCCCGGAGCAGCATCCATACACGCCGCGTTGTATCCCAGGGAGGTGCCCTACCTCTTCTTCGTGGCCCGGGGAGACGGCAGCCACATCTTTTCCAGAACCAACCGGGAACACAACCGCGCCAGGGCCTGGGTCAGACGTCAGCAGAGATAGCCCTGATGCCAATGGCGTCTACCGAAAAGGCGCCCATCGAAACGGGCCCGCTTAACGGACGCCGAAAGGGATGGCGTCCCACGGGTTGACGACAGGCGTCAGACGGCCGTGTATCCACCGTCCACGAGCATGGTGTGGCCGGTCACCATGGCGCTGGCATCGGACGCGAGGTAGATGATCGAACTGGCGATCTCGTCCGGTTCGGCGAGCCGGCCCAGCAGGATCTTCTTGATATTGGCCCGGAATCCCGGGTTCTCCATCGCCTTTTCCACCATGGGCGTGCGTGTCATGGTCGGCGCCACGGCGTTTACGGTAATGCCGTGCTCCGCCCATTCGGCCGCCATGGACTTGGTCAGCGTACACACGCCGCCCTTGGCCGCGGTGTAGGCCGCCCGCAACGGACCGCCGACCACGCCCACCTGCGAAGATACGTTGATGATACGTCCGCCCTTGCCCCCTTCGATCATGTGCCCGGCGAGGGCCTGGCTCAGGAAGAAGACGCTTTTCAGGTTCACGTCGATGATCTCGTCGTACACTTCTTCGGTGACTTCCAGCACGGGCATGATCCGGTTGCATCCGGCGTTGTTGACCAGGATGTCGACGCGTCCCGCCTCGGCCAGGACCTGATCCACGAACGCGCGGATCGAGCCGACCCTGCCCACGTCCACCGTCTGAACGACGCACCGGCGGCCCATCGAACGGATTTCGGAAGCTACTTGCTCCAGATCGGCCCGGGTGCGGCTGCCGATCACCAGGTCGGCGCCCGCGCGGGCGCCCGCCAGCGCGACGGCCTTGCCGATGCCCTTGCTCGCACCGGTGACGATCATGGTTTTACCTTCCAGGGAAAACAGGGACGTATCCGGCATAGCATCCTCCATGACACAGGGATCGACGGGCGTACACGACGGGTATCCGGCGGGTGTCCGCGCGATGACGCGCACACCGCCGTGAAGTGTACATTCCGGACGGTATTACGTCAATCGAATTCAGCCCTTCGGGGCGGACGGCGGGACGCGTTAGCCCTTGCATCCGGCCCTCGCGGCGGTTAACTTAAACCCGCGTGACAGGACATGTCTTCGGCTTAAGTCGTTCCGACCGGCTCATTGCATTCGGGAAGTCGGCCTTAACACGTTCCGCCACGTTCCGTTCCTCAGGAAATACGCGATCAACAGGCCGTAGAAGGGGACGTACTGCACAAAGCGGACCCAGATCTCCTCGTGCCAGCATTCGGTAAGCACGAACCCGATCACGACATGGTACGACAGGGCGGCCAGGCCCGATAGCAGGATCCACGCCGGGTTGGGGTACAGGCAGAGGAAGGGAATGATCCAGACCAGGTACCAGGGTTGTACCGTGGGCGTGAGCACGAGATAGCCGCCGAGCAGGATGAAGGCGGATCGGAACGGATCCGTTATCCTGACCGCGCAGAAGACGACCAGTCCGGCGAAAAGCACGGCCACGATGACCTTGGATACGTTCAGCGAATCGGTCAGAAAGAAGAGGATCGAAAAGACGCTGTCGTTAAACCGCCACTTGTCGCCGTAGACAAGCAGCCCGCTGAAGAGGCGTGGTCCGGCGTCCGTATAGGGCAGGTAGAAGGCCAGGAGCAGGACCGGAAGCAGCCAGAACGGCCTGATACTTCGAACCCTGCGGTAGAAGGCCGGGACAAGCATGACGGTGAACCACTTGGCGAGCATGGAAAGGGACAGCCAGGCTACCGCTCGGGTGGGACGATGGCCGTCGATCGCCAGCAACGCGGCGAGCATGAGCGCCACGGGCAGCGAATCGTTGTGTCCGCTGCCCGCGATTTCGACGAGGACCAGTGGATTCCAGGCGTAGATGAGCACCCGCTCCTCCGGCAGGCTACGGCGGCGGAGCATGAGGACAGCGAGCAGGATAACGCCCAGGTCGCACAGGGTGAACAGCAGTTTCATCGAAGCGGGACTGTACCACAGGTAGGCGGCGGCCGCGAAGGCCGCCTGCATAAGGGGCGGATAGACCGTGGGGACGTCCTTGTTGTTGACGCCCGCATGGTATTCATCGCGCAGATGGACGATATCCTCGCTGTCCGGGGCGTATACATAGGGATTGACGCCATGGAACTGCATCCTGGCGTCCCACAGGTACCGGAATATGTCGTCGGAAAGGGTCGCGGGACTGAACTGCAGGATGGCGCGGCAGACGATGGCCACGGCCAGAATGAACCAGAACAGTCTCCTGTCCGGCCGCGCACCGGACGGCGCCTGGCAGACGGCGGCGGTCGCGTAGACGATGAAGGCCGCGGCGAAGGGGACCCAGAACAGCAGCAGGGCATCGGGCAGCCCCAGCCACGCGGACAGGGGACCGGGCAGGAACGCATTGGGGTCGAAGAGGCCGGACCTCAGGTCTCCGATGGAGACTATGCCGACGCAGGCGCCGATGAGCAGGAGTCCTGGAACCGCGATCCGGACGGGGAATCCGGAAAGGCATCTATAAGCAGAATCGGACATGTATGAGCTATCTTTCGCTGATCTTCATTCTCCTGTATTTCCTCGTCCTGTTCCTGCTCGCGGTCTACGGCGTGCACCGTTACCTGATGGTGTATCTGTACTACAAATATAAGGACCGGGTCCGGCCTGTAAAGCCGGAACCCCCGGGAGACGCCCCTCTCACCGTTACCATACAACTGCCCCTCTACAACGAGCAATATGTAGTGGAAAGGCTGATCGACGCCGTCTGCCGGATCGAGTATCCCCGCGAGTGCCTGGAGATCCAGGTACTGGACGATTCCACCGACGAAACCCGGGACCTGGCGGCCCGTTGCGTCGAACGCTACCGGGAAGCCGGGTTCGACATTCACTACCTGCACCGGACGAAGCGTACGGGATACAAGGCAGGCGCGTTGCAGGAGGGGCTGGACGTGGCCAGGGGCGCGTTCATCGCCATTTTCGATGCAGATTTCATACCGCCTCCGGATTTCCTCAATCACACCATGCACCTTTTCCGGGACGAACGGGTGGGTCTCGTTCAGACGCGGTGGTCCTATCTCAACCGGGGCTACTCGCTCCTGACCCGGGTCCAGGCGATCATGCTGGACGGCCATTTCGTCATGGAACACGGCGCGCGGAACCGGTCGGGCAGGTTCTTCAACTTCAACGGAACGGCGGGTATCTGGCGCCGCGAAAGCATAGTGGCCGCGGGCGGCTGGCAGCATGACACCCTGACCGAGGACCTCGACCTGAGCTACCGGGCGCAGCTCCAGGGCCAGCACTTCGTATTCCTCGAAGACGTTTCCACGCCCTCTGAACTCCCCGTGGAAATGAACGCCTTCAAGACCCAGCAGCACCGTTGGTCCAAGGGGTCGATTCAAACCGCGAAGAAGATGCTCCCGAAGGTATGGCGCAGCACGCTGCCCTTCCGCTATAAGCTCGAAGCGACGTACCATTTGACAAACAACATGGCCTATATGCTCATGCTGCTTCTTTCGGTGCTGATCTTCCCGTCCATCGTGATCCGGGTGCAGGCCGGCTGGATCAATTCCTTCTGGATAGACCTGCCCTTTCTCTGCGCGGCCACGGTGTCCGTTTCGCTCTTCTACCTGTTCGCGCAGTTCGAGATCAACCGGAACCGGTGGAAGCGGTGCCTCCTTTTCCTGCCAGCGCTCATGTCCATCGGTATCGGCATTTGCCTGAACAACACGCGGGCCGTCCTGGAAGCGCTGCTGGGCCTCAAGTCGGGTTTTCAGCGAACGCCCAAGTACGGCATCCTCGGCGGGGCGGACCAGGCGGACGGGGCGGATCAGGCAGACGGGACGGACAAGGTGGACCGGGCGGGCCAGTGGCGCCGGTTGCGCTACAGGGGAATCCGTAACTGGCTCCCGGCGCTGGAACTGCTGTTCGCCGTGCATTTCGGCCTGTTGATCTACTATACGACCATCAACGGGATCTACCCCTCCATCCCCTTCCTCTGCCTGTTTTTCGCCGGCTATCTGTACGTCGGCCTGGCCTCCCTGTGGCCGCGGACAGCCAGTCAGGGATAACCCAGGGATAGACCATGGAACGTGTGATCGGACTCTTCGGGCTGTTTGTGCTCCTGGCCATTGCCTGGACGCTGTCGGAGAACCGGCGCCGGTTGAACTGGAGACTCATCGGAAGCGGCCTGGGCCTGCAGGCCCTGCTGGCCCTGGTCTTGCTGCACACCGCACCGGGCCAGGCGGTATTCGACCTGGCCCGGCTGGCCATCAACAAGGTGATCGCCTTCTCCAACGAAGGGGCGCGATTCGTCTTCGGCGACCTGGTGGAAACCGCGCTGTTCGGGTTTTCCGTGCTTCCGATGATCATCTTCGTGTCCTCCATCACTTCGATCCTGTTCTACCTGGGCTGCATCCAGTGGATCGTCCGGCAGATGGCCAGGGTCATGGTACGCGTCATGGGCGCATCGGGATCGGAATCCATGGCCGCGGCGGCAAACGTCTATCTCGGGGCCTCGACGGCGCCGCTCGTCATCCTTCCCTATCTGAAGACCATGACCCGCTCGGAGATCATGGCCATGATGACTTCCGGCATGGCTACTGTGGCCGGTTCCGTGCTGGCCGCCTATGTGGCCCTGGGCGCCGACGCCGGACATCTCCTGGCCGCGTCGCTCATGTCGGCGCCCGCGGCGCTGGTCGTCGCCAAGATCATGACACCCGAAACCGAAACCTCGCGCACCCTGGGCGTCGTGACCGTGGACGTTCCCAAACCTGGGGTCAACTTCATCGACGCGGCCTGCAGCGGCGCGTCGGACGGGTTGAGACTGGCCTTGAACGTGGCGGCCATGCTCATCGTGGCCATCGCCTTCGTCAGCCTGTTCAACTGGGCCGTGGGACTCGCCCCCCACGCGGGTGGGGAGCCGCTGTCCCTCGAGCGCATCCTGGGATGGGCCTGCGCGCCGCTGGCCCTGCTGATGGGCGTGTCCTGGGAAGACGCCCAGGCGGTGGGCATGCTGATCGGCAAGAAGACCATCCTGAACGAATTCCTGGCCTACCAGGACTTGAGCACGATGCAGGATCAGTTGTCCGAGCGCTCTTTCACCATCGCCACCTACGCGCTGTGCAGCTTCGCGAATTTCGGGACCATCGCGATCATGATCGGGGGTATCGGGGGGCTGGTGCCGGAAAGGCGCAAGGACATCGCCCGGTTCGGCATCCGGTCCATGATCGGGGGCGCCCTCGCCGCCAACATGACCGCCACCGTGGCGGGTCTGCTGATGTAGCGAACCTTCTCCGTTGAATTTCTATGAACGATAAGCATACCGAAACCCAAAAACCCTCGGCGGATCAACGGCTGGCGGCCGAGATCAGGGCGCTCCTGCCGCGGTGCACGCTGAAGGACCGGCGTGACATCCAGCGCCGATTGAAGAAGCCACGCGTTACGCGGCGAGGGGACCGCGGCCGGTTTAAAAGACTGATGGAGCAGGCGGCCGCCTCGGCCGCGCTCGTGGAGCAGCGCCTCGGGTCCGTTACATCGATCGCGATTGACCGCCAACTGCCCATTTCGGCCCGGAAGCAGGAAATCCTCGAAGCCCTGCGCAACCATCCTGTCGTGATTGTTACGGGGGAGACCGGTTCGGGCAAGACGACGCAGTTGCCCAAGATCTGCCTCGAGGCGGGCAGAGGTGTGTATGGCCGGATCGCGTGCACGCAGCCCCGGCGTGTCGCGGCGCTGTCGGTCTCGCGCCGCATCGCCGAGGAACTCGACGCGACATGGGGCCGGGAGGTCGGATGCAAAATACGCTTCACGGACGAAACCGTACCCGAAACCCGCGTCAAGATGATGACCGACGGCATGCTGCTCGCTGAGATACAGAACGATCCGGACCTGCTGGAATACGATACGATCATCATCGACGAGGCCCACGAGCGCAGCCTTAATATCGACTTTCTGCTCGGATATCTCAGGCTGCTGATCAGGCGGCGCAAGGACCTGAAAATCATCGTTACCTCGGCGACCATAGACACCGCCGCCTTCTCGGACGCTTTCGACGACGCGCCGGTGATCGAGGTGTCGGGACGCCTGCACCCGGTTGAAATCCGCTATCTGCCCCTCGAAGAGACGCGGGGCGACGCCGAGGACTATACTTACGTCGACGGGACCGTCGACGCGGTCGACCGGATCATGGAAGAACCCGGCCGGGGCGACGTCCTGGTATTCCTCCCCACGGAGAAGGACATCCACGAGACGCGCAGGCGGCTGGATGGAAGATCCTACCGTCACACCGACGTCCTTCCGCTATTCGGCCGCCTGACCAATGCGGACCAGCAAAGGGTCTTCCAGCCGCGGGACAATCGCCGCATCGTCGTGGCCACGAACGTCGCCGAAACGTCGCTGACCATTCCGCGAATCAAGTACGTTGTAGATACCGGGCTGGCCCGCATCAGCCGTTACGCGACGCGCTCCCGTACCCAGCGTCTGCCCATCGAACCCATCGCGCAGAGCAGCGCCCGTCAGCGGGCAGGGCGCTGCGGCCGGGTGTCGGGGGGCGTTTGTCTGCGACTCTATAGTGAATCCGACCTGCAGAAGCGGCCCGAGTATACCACGCCCGAGTTGCAGCGCGCCAATCTTGCCGAGGTCATACTGCGTATGCTGGCGTTGAAACTGGGCGATGTTCATGGCTTTCCCTTTCTCGATCGGCCCACGCCCCATGCCATACGGGACGGGTTCCAGCTGCTCACCGAGCTGGGGGCTATCGACGGGAAGCGGAGGCTGACCAATCGCGGGCGGGCCATGGCGAGACTTCCCGTGTCACCGACGGTATCCCGCATGTTGCTGCAGTCCCTGCAGGAGGGCGCCCTGCAGGAGGTCCTCGTCATCGCGTCGGCCATCAGCATCCAGGACCCCCGCGTCAGGCCCCTTGACCAGCAGGAACAGGCGGACCAGGAGCACCGGAAATTCAGGAACGGGGCCTCGGACTTCCTGACCCTGCTCAATATCTGGAAGGCCTTTCACAATACCTTCGAACACCTGCAGACCCAGGGCGCCATGCGCAGGTTCTGCCGGCGCCACTATCTGTCCTACAACCGCATGCGCGAGTGGCGCGATATCTACGTACAACTCCGCCGTGCAATCCGGGAATCCGGGGGATTCCGTGGCCGTTCGGGCGGTGCGGAGAACAGGAACGGCTCGGGCCGGGCGGGCGGTGCGGCCAGACCGGAGCGTACGAACGACGCACACTACGACGCGATCCACCGGTCGATCCTGAGCGGCCTCCTGAGCCAGGTCGCCGAACATCGGGAAGACAACCTCTATACAGGCTCCAGAAACCGGACGGCCATGATCTTCCCCGGCTCCGGCCTCTTTCAAAGGCGGCCAGGCAAAGGGCCCGGCAAGAACGACAGGGTCGGAAAGCGGGACGAAAGGTCCGGGACGGAAGGCGGGGACGGACAACGTGGCGGAACGGCGGCGTCTCCCTGGATCGTCGCCGCGGAGATGGTCGAAACCAACCGGCTCTATGCGCGCACGGTGGCACGGATTCAACCCGGTTGGGCAGCTGAACTGGGCCGCCATCTGTGCCGGGCCACCTATACAAATCCCAGATGGGACGCGACGGCCGGGCGTGTGACCGCCGACGAAACGCTGCTCCTGCACGGCCTGGTGGTTTCCAGCCGGACGATCGACTACGGGAAGGCCAATCCGACAGAGGCGACGCGGATTTTCATCCGCGATGCGCTAGTGGACGACGGCCTGCGGACCCGGTACGCCTTCATGGATCACAACCGTAGGATCAGGCGGGAAGCCGAGACCTGGCTGTTGCAACACCGAAACGCCTATCGCGTCGATCTCGACGAAGCCGCTTTTCAATTCTATGCAGAACGGATTTCCCAGGTATCTTCGGTGCACGACCTGAATCGGCTCATAAATGCGGAAGAGACGGGGAGCGGTGTTTTTCTGCAGATGGAAACCAGGGACCTCACGGGGGCCGATGAGGAGCGACACCGCCAGGAGGACTTCCCGGAGCACTTCAGTCTGGAAGGCGATCTGATGCCGCTGCGGTACGCCTGCCGTCCGGGCCGGGAAGAAGACGGAGTCACCCTTTCTCTGCCCCGCAACCAAGTGCATCAGCTTCCGCTCGAAGCGCTGGACTGGCTCGTCCCCGGCCTGTTATGCGAGAAGATCGAAGCGTTGCTCAGGGGGTTGCCCGGCAGGAAACGCAAGCAACTGGTGCCGATTCCGGAAAGGGCACGGCTGATCGTGGATGAAATTGAACCATCCGGCGCCTCCCTGACCGATGCGCTCGCGGAATTCATCGGCAGGCGTTTTGGCATCGAAATCGAGGCTTCCGACTGGTCGGACGAATCGATTCCCGATCACCTGAGAATGCGTGTCCTGGTGGCCGGAGAGGACGGGAGTACTGTTCTTTCGACCCGTGACCCGGAACGTATCCGCGCTGAAATCACGGACCGCGCCGTCGCCGTCGAATCGGAAAGCTGGCGGAAGGCGGTGGAGCGCTGGGAACGATACGACCTGCGGGACTGGTCGATCGGCGACCTGCCGGACCGAGTTGAAATCGGCTTGTCGGGAACCGTGCCCCAGTACGCCTGGCCCGGTCTGCAGGCGGACGATGACATAGTTGACCTCCGCCTGTTCAGGGACCGGTATGAAGCGCATCGGGAGTCCCAAAGGGGACTTGCCCGGCTGCTCGAACGGCGGATGAGCGATGAAATGGCCTGGTTGCGGCGTGACCTCGCGTTTCTGCGCGATCTCCCTGCCCTGACGGACCACGCCGGTGGACCCGAAGCGCTCCAGGATTCGGCCTATGGACACCTCATGGCCGCCCTGTTCACCCGGGAGCCGCTGTATCCACTGACCGCCGAACGCTTCGAGGAAGACGTGGAAAAGGCGGGCAT
>JAJEHX010000042.1 GCA_022823465.1 Candidatus Latescibacterota bacterium | reverse complement strand
ATATAAAGGAAATAATACTAATATAGCATGTGGATATGTGAATAAAACACTATTTTACATAATAAGATCAATAAATAAAACAACTTACACAAAAACTCAGATGTGGAAAAAGAAGCACCTAAACAGACGTTTATCCACACTTATCCACAAACTAGAAGCCAGGACCGTCCAAACAGTCCAGTTATACACAAAACATCGACATTTATTATGCCGTTATCCCCGAGTTATCCACATTATCCGCACCCCCGGGAAGGACCTGGAACGAGAAGGAACAGACCGGCGACGAATCAAGGCCCTTTCGCGCGCGATTCGTGCGCGATTTGCGCACCTTTCCACATCGAAACCTGATATCGACTGTGGATTGGTGTGGAAACATTGTACATACAATATATAACACATTGCAGGATAGGAGGTTACAAGAACCGGATTTTGTTGAAAAAATGTGGATAACCCCCGAGTTATCCACACACGGAGCCTCTGGTTTGACATGGAAGGCAGTACAGAACGGGAGGCGGGCTACAGCAGCGAATTCTTGATCTTATCGAGGTCGTCCTGCAGGTGCTCGTTGTTCAGCAGAAGCTTCTTGACCGTCTGGCAGGCGTGTATAACGGTCGTGTGGTCTCTCTTGCCAAAAATCGCCCCGATATCCTTGAGCGACGCACGGGTCATGTCCCTGCAGAGATACATGGCGATCTGGCGGGCCGCCACCACGTGCTTTTTCCGCGTCTTGGCGGCGAGATCCTCGACGGACACGTCGTAGTGCCGGGCCACGGCTTTCTGTATATCCTCTATCCCGGCGGACCGCTGTTTTCTGCGAATCTTGTTGCTCAGCACCCGTTTCGCCACTTCGATGGTGATATCGCAGTGACTCAGCGACGCGTAGGCCAGCAGGCTGAGCACGGCCCCCTCCAGCTCCCGTATATTCGACGCGACCCGGTCGGCGATGTAGGCGATGACGTCCGGGCTCAGCGACAGCCCGTCTTTATCGGCCTTCTTATGCAGAATGGCTTCTCTCGTTTCGTAATCGGGCGCCTTCATGTCCGCGAGTAGCCCCCACTCGAACCGGGACACCAGGCGTTCTTCCAGGCCTGAAAGCTCCTTGGGGATCCGGTCGCTGGTAAGGACGATCTGCTTGCCCTTCTGCCGCAGCACGTCGAAGGTGTGGAAGAACTCCTCCTGGGTGCGGTCCTTGTGCCCCTTGCAGAAGAACTGGATGTCGTCTACGATGAGCAGATCGACGTTTCGGTAGGTCTGCGCGAATTCCTTCGTCTTTTTTTCCTGTATGGACTCGATGAATTCGCTGTAGAAGATTTCCGACGTGACGTACCGGATGCGATCGACGGTCCCGAGCCGCTTCGACTCATGGGCGATCGCCTGCGCCAGGTGGGTCTTGCCGAGGCCGACGCCGCCGTAGATCACCAGGGGGTTGAAGGTCTGCTGGCCGGGAGACTTTACCACGGCCAGGGAGGCCGCGTGGGCGAAGTCGTTGCACTCCCCCACGACGAAGTTTTCGAAGGTGTAGTTGTCGTAGAGGTTGTCGGTTTCCGCCGCGTCCGAAGTCTGCCGGTCCCGGTCCGCCTGGTCCGCCCGGTCCGAACCGTAGGAGGGCAGGTCGGTGAGCACGGGGACGATCTGCGTATTGCCCTCGAAAATGTGATAGTCTATGGAGACCTGGCGGCCAAGGTGTGTCGTCACGACCTGGCTGATCTTGTCGTGAAAGCTCTTCAGCATCCGCTCGCCGGAGAACGGGTTCGGCACCTCTATGGTGAATTTCTCCGGTGTTACGTCATAGCCCTTGGTCCGCTCGAACCAGGTCGCAAACGTCTGCGCGGGCATCATGCCCCTCAGTTCCGACAAACACACCGACCAGAGTTGTGCAGGATCTTCCTGCTTCATTGCGTATTACCTTGTCTGCCTAAGGGGCCGTAATATCTGGAAGCGGACCGGGAAAGCCCGGGCCGAAAACATGCCGCCACACTCGCATGTATCATGCTAAATAATTGTAATTACTACATTTAAAAGGTAAGTAGGTACTACAACAAATCCACGGAAGGCGGAAACGTTGCGGGTAGTATCTCCTCCTTAGTATGTAGGGTGGACTGTGCACTGTCAAGAGTTAAGTCGAAAAGATTTGCACCGTGCGAATGAACTAAAACCACTTGACAGAAAAGGGCTCTCCCGCTATTATAGAGGGCTGTTTTGTAAGCTGAAAAGTGTGAAAAACCTGGAGTGACTGATGAAGCGGACCTTTCAGCCGAGCAACCTGAAGCGGCACCGCAGGCACGGGTTTCGTCGAAGGATGAGCACCAAGGCGGGGCGTTTGATCCTGAACCGCCGCCGTGCCAAGGGAAGGACCCGCGTTGCCGTTTAGGCTCCGCCGGATCGTTGCAGGACCGATGCACCATGGCCGCCGGTTCCCGACGTTTTCCCCACGACGAACGCATGAGACACCGGTGGGAGTTCGAGCGGGTCAGGGATAGCGGATTGACCGTCAGGGGACGTTCGATGATCCTGTCCCTCGCCTCCTGTCCGGACCGGCTCGAGCGCAGGATCGGTTTCATCGTGACCCGGCGCTACGGTGGTGCGGTCGAACGCAATCTGGTTCGCCGGCGAATGCGGGAAATCTACCGGCTTAACCGGGACCGCCTGAAGCGCGGGATGCACCTGGTGCTCATCGCCCGCAGTCCCAGGCAGGAAGCTACGTACCGCCAGATGAATGAAGAGTTTCTTTCCCTCTACCATACCGCGGTGACTCGTTTATGTGGAAAAGGCTGACCGCGGCGATCGCAACCACGCTCGCATGGGGCGTCCGCGGCTATCAACTGGCAGTATCCCCGCTCCTTCCGCCAAGCTGCAGGTTTACCCCCACCTGTTCGAATTACACCATTGAAGCGCTGGAACGACGGGGCCTGTTCGCCGGATCCTATCTGGCCGCGCGGCGACTGTTGCGCTGCCATCCCTTTCACCCGGGCGGATACGATCCCGTGGATCGACCAGGCAACCAGGCGGACCAGGCGGACCAGGCGGACCGCACGATTACCCGCACCACACGGTTTACAACCCTGGGATAACCACAACAATGGAAAAACGGGTACTCGGCGCCTTCGGCCTCATCATCCTGACCTGGATCGGATACTACTACGTTATATATCCGATGTACGCGCCTCCGCCTCCGGCCGACCGGACGTTCACGCCGGATCAGGCGAGAGACTTCCCGTCGGGAGATGATCCCGCGGGGGCCTTCCCCACGGACCAGATCGGCGAGGCCGGCGAACAGGCCTACGACGCCCCGGCGGACGAGTTTGAGCAGGTGCCGGCGCGGACTCCGGCCGCCCGAACCGAAAGCAGCCCCCGAAGGGAACTGGCCGCGGACAGCTGGGACCGCTCCGAACGCGTACTGTTCCTCCCCGCGGTCGAAGGCGCCCCGGAACCGCGTGAAATCGTCGTTGAAAACCAGAACTTCCGTGGTGTCATCAGCACGCTCGGGGGAGTCGTAACAAGCTGGAAAATCAAAGGTTACCGGGGAATCAGCGGAGAAGACGTGGAGCTCATTCCTCCCGACCGTGAATTGGGCCCCGACATCATTCTCACGACGGAGCGGGGGCCCCGCAGTACCCGGGCCCTGCGGTTTGCCGCAGACCGCGACGCGGTCGTGCTCGGTCCCGGACAGGCCACGGGATCGCTGACGCTCACGGCCGATACGCCCGGTGGACTGACCATCACAAAAGTATTCGTGATCAACCGGGACGATTACGCCGTGGACCTCCAGGTGAGGATTTACGGCGGAGAGAACCTGGCCCTGGGCAGCAAGTATTATCTCCGGTGGGGCGGCGGTATAAACGTGACGGAGAAGGACTGGGACCAGGACCTGTACGCCTTCCGGGGATTCGCCTCGCTCAACGACACCGTGATCGATGAGGACCTCGGTGGGGAGCTTGAAGATCCCAGGCCCGAGACCACGGGAGAAACCCACTGGGTCGGGGTCCGCAGCAAGTATTTCTTCACCGCCATGGTGCCTGTGGACAGGAAGGCCAGAGGCTACCGGCTGAACGGTCGGCCCGTCCAGCGCCCCCAGTATGACGACCGGCAGATCGCCGCGGAACTTTCCATGGGACTCGCCTCGCCGCTCACAGACAACTTCCTCCTCTACCTGGGCCCGGTCCACTACGATACCCTGGAACAATACGGATACGGCCTCGAGGGCGCCGTAGATCTCGGGTGGACGATCATACAGCCGATCAGCCGGATCACGCTCATTTCCCTGGTCTGGCTGCACCAGTTCATATCCAATTACGGCATCGTGATCATCGTGCTGTCCATCATCGTGAAGATCCTGCTCTTTCCCTTGACCCACAAGAGTATGAAGGCCACCCAGGGCATGGCCGCGCTTCAGCCGAAAATGGAATCGCTCAAGGAGAAGTTCAAGAACGATTCGACCAAGCTGAACCAGGAGATGATGAAGCTGTACAGGGAGGCCGGGGTAAACCCACTTGGCGGCTGCTTGCCCCTGCTGTTGCAGATGCCGATTCTGATCGCACTCTATACCATCTTCAGCAGTACGATAGAACTGCGGGACGCGCCCTTTGTCGGATGGATACAGGACCTGTCACTGAAGGATCCGTACTACGTGCTGCCCATCCTCATGGCAGCCACGATGTTGCTCCAGTCCAAGATGACGATGAAGGACCCCCGGCAGGCCATGTTCGTCTATATCATGCCCGCCGTGCTGTTCTTCATCATGATGAACCTGCCTTCCGGCCTGATACTGTACTGGACCATGATCAACGTGCTGACCATCGTGCAGCAGGCGTTTCAGAACCGGTATTTCCCGGTTCAACCCGCAAAATGACGCATCCCCTGGGCGCAGGGGACCGCGCGTCCCGATGATCCCATGACCTCGCAGGCCCCGAACGATACCATTGCCGCGATCGGCACGCCGCCCGGCGAGGGCGGCCTGTGCGTGGTGCGCATGAGCGGCCCCGATTCCTTCTCTATCGCCGACAGGGTATTCAGCGGCGCCGGCCAGCCTTCCGCCTGCCGTACCCACACCATACATCACGGCTACGTCATCGATCCCCGGCGCCGCGAACGGGTAGATGAAGTGCTTCTGTCGGTCTTCAAGGCGCCGCGCACCTATACCCGGGAGGACCTGATCGAATTCAGCGGCCACGGCGGCATGGTGCCAGGCGCCATGATCCTGGATGTGCTGATCCGTTCAGGCGCCAGGCTGGCGGAACCCGGCGAGTTCACGAAGCGGGCGTTTCTCAACGGCAGAATAGACCTCCTGCAGGCCGAAGCAGTGGGCGAATTGATCCGGGCGCGGACCGACGCCTGCGCGCGGGCGGCGCTCAGGCAGTTGAACGGGACCTGCTCGCAACAGATAGACGAATTCCGGGTGAATCTAATACAAGTTATTGCTTTTATTGAAGTTACGTTAGATTTTACCGAAGAGGGCATCCCGGATATGGAGCCCCGGACCTTCCTGGCCCAGCTGCACCCCGTCCAGGAAGCGCTGGACCGCCTCATCAAATCTTCCCACGAGACGCGTGTATTGAGAGACGGGGTCCGAATCGCGTTGCTCGGAAAGCCCAACGTGGGTAAATCCAGTCTGCTCAACATGCTGGCGTCCCGGGACCGGGCCATCGTACATCCGGAGTCGGGGACGACGCGGGATACCATCGAGGAGAGCGTCGATATCCGGGGCGTGCCCGTCACCTTTGTGGATACGGCGGGGATCCGGATGACGTCGGACTGGGTCGAACGGCAAGGCGTTGCGCGCTCGCGCAAGGAATTGGACCAGGCAGACATCCCGCTGGTAGTTTTCGACGCCTCCTGCCGGCCGGACGACGATGACCGGAACCTGACAGGCCAGTTGTCCCGGCGGGACTGCGTGTTTATATTGAATAAGTGCGACCTGGATACGTATGATCCGGATTCCTACGCCGAAATGACGGCCGGAGGCCGGTGCGTCAGGACATCGGCGACAGAGGGCACGGGCCTGGACGACCTGCTGGAATCGATACTTGAAATCGTGCAATACGATCCAGCCAGGTTCGAATCGGGTCTCGTAGTGAATGCTCGCCAGGGTGACCTGCTGAACCAGGCTAAAGCGAGCCTGGATCGGGGTATCGGGGTCCTGGAAGAAGGGCTCGGCGCCGAGATGGCGGCCATTGATCTAAGAGATTGCGTGCGTCACCTCGGCGTGCTTGTGGGAAAGGAAATCGGAGACGCGGTACTGGACCATGTCTTCTCCAGGTTCTGTATCGGCAAATGATGTTCCACGTGAAACATGGACCGAGCGGTGGCTGGAGCTGATCAGATGAAACCTGTGGAAGTCCTTGTTATCGGCGGAGGTCACGCGGGATGTGAAGCCGCCCTGGCATCGGCGCGAATGGGCGTAAAAACGGCACTCGTCACCCTCGATGCGTCGAAAATCGGGCAGATGTCCTGCAACCCGTCCATTGGTGGCCTGGGAAAGGGCCAGCTTGTGCGAGAGGTCGACGCATTGGGCGGGGAGATGGGCAAGGCCGCGGATGCAACCGCCGTACAGGTCAAGATGCTGAACACGCGCAAGGGTCCGGCCGTACAGTCCCTGAGATCCCAGAATGACCGTGCGGCCTACCGGAAGTACATGCAGCGGGTCATCGGGGCGGCCGAAAACCTGTCTGTTGTGGAAGGAGAGGTGACGCATCTTGAGGTCGACGATCGCCGCGCGAAAGGAATTCGGACGAGCGATGGCAGGTCCATTTCATGCCAAGCCGTAATCGTGGCCTCCGGAACCTTTCTGAATGGCGTCATGCATCGTGGAACAAGTAACGCGCCAGGTGGACGCATGGGAGAAAAGGCGGCAACGGAGCTGTCGGACTCTCTGCGGGCTCTCGGATTCCATATCGGTAGACTGAAGACGGGCACCCCACCTCGAATAGATGGTAACTCCATAGATTATAGTGAGTTAGAGATCATACCCGGTGACGAATTCCCCGAGCATTTCTCCCATGAGAGGTTGTCACCGGCTGATGAACAGCTCCCATGTTACCTGACGTTTACAAACTCCCGTACGCACGATATCATTCGTTCCGCACTGGACCAGTCACCCATGTACTCAGGCCGTATAACGGGGCGCGGTCCCCGGTACTGTCCATCCGTAGAAGACAAGATCGTTCGATTTTCGGATAGGGACAGCCACCAGATCATCCTGGAGCCTGAGGGGTGGAATACCGACGAAGTGTACGTAAACGGGTTTTCGACCAGCCTGCCGGAACCGGTCCAGGACCGGGCACTGCATACGATCAAGGGCCTTGAGCATGCCGAAATCCTTCAGTTCGGATATGCTGTGGAATACGACTTCATTCCCCCGGAAAACCTGACTCGGAGTCTTGAAACACGGCAGGTGAGAGGTTTGTTCCTCGCCGGGCAGATCAACGGCACGACGGGATACGAGGAGGCGGCTGCGCAGGGGATTCTGGCCGGTATCAATGCCGCGCTGTCGGCAAAGAACCGGCCGGCGTTCACTCTCGACAGAGGCGAGGCCTATATCGGCGTGATGATAGACGATCTCATCACGAAGGGAGCGGACGAACCCTACCGGATGTTCACGTCACGTGCTGAATACCGCTTGCTGCTGAGGCACGACAATGCAGATATGCGCCTGTCGGACCGCGCTTTCGAATACGGTGTGATTTCCAGGGACCGGCATGAAGCCACGGTTGCCAAGCGCCGGCTGGTGGAAGAAGAAACGGATCGGCTGAAGGGGGTGTACGTGGCGCCCGACCGGGTAAATCCATTGCTTAAATTCAGGGCTTCCGCACCGGTATCGGAACCGGTGTCTCTGCATAAGTTGCTCTCCCGCCCCGAGATACAGTATTCGGACCTGGCCACCGTGGATCCGGATCCGATGGGCTACGAACCCTCTATCATAGGCCAGATACAGACAGCCGTGAAGTACGCGGGATACCTGGAACGCCAGCATAGAGAAATCGAACGTATGCGGTCGTGGGAGTCGCGTTCTGTTCCTGCGGATTTTGACTATGCTTCCATTACTGCGCTGTCCCATGAAGCCCGTGAGAAGCTGAGCAGAATCAAGCCGGAGACTGTGGGTCAGGCTTCCCGAATCCCGGGCGTCACGCCGGCAGACGTCTCTATCCTCGTAGTGCACCTCGAACGAAACAACGCATCAAGTAACAGTGAAAACCCGGTGTTCCACGTGGAACATCCAGAAGCATGAAATGGATTCATTCGCCCAGTTCCTGCAAAGTATCGAGGAAACCGGCCATCGTTTGGATGCCTATAAAATCGAGGCATTCGGCCAGTATCAGGCCGAGCTTCTGCGCGTAAACACACTGCTCGGGCTCATATCCAAAAACGACCTGGTCCGCATTCCGTCGCGGCACTTTCTGGATTCGCTGACACCCGCCCTTAAGGGTGTCCTTCCCACGGGCGGGACGGTTCTGGACATCGGAAGCGGGGGTGGTTTTCCTGGCATTCCTTTGGCCATATTCAGGCCCGATACGGATTTCGTGCTGATTGAATCAAACCAAAAGAAGAGCGTGTTTCTACGTAAGATGAGGCGCGTGCTTGTACTGAACAATGTAACGGTAAAACATGCCCGCGCTGAATCATTACCGGAACCGGAGAGACTGTACGATGGTGCAGTGGCCAGGGCGGTGACCTCAATCGATCAGTTGGTCACCTGGTGCGGGCGTGTATTAAAGCCGGGGGGAGCATTGATCTGTTACAAGGGTCCGAAACCTGAAGAGGAAATCGACTCGGCGAGGGCGACCATTTCAGCACAGGGCATGGTGTTGGATGGCATACATCGCTACAATGCAACAGGCCCTGGATCACCTGGAATGCCTACACTGGTCGTGCTGAGAAAACAGTAACTACCGGGAAACGGGTCCGAGGGGAGCACGCCACATGCCGTCCATTAAGAGAACAGACACCAAATCGTCCGGAAAAACACGGATGAATCGCCTTCCCTCTTTCCGATCGGGCAGTGTAGCCCCAAAACGTATTTACATAATAATATACGGATTTCCGACTGGCCAGCAAACCCAGTTTTAAGTCATTGATATATCAGTAGTTACGGTAGTCCGACAATCCGCTGTATCCACCGAGCAGCATGACTTCGATTTCCTGCCCCGCCTTCATGAATTCCTGGTCTTCGTGACTGACGGCCAGACCGTCGGCAATGGACATGGATCTCAGTATGCCGGAACCCTGCGCGCCGGTACGCGAGGCGAAGAAGGTGTCGCCGCGCCGCTCAAGAGTCACGCGAATGAACTGCTTTCGTCCAAGGGATTTCGCGATGTCCTCCAGAAGCACTGCTCTGATCGTGGGGCGATAGAGGTGCGTGTATCCCTGCATCTTGAGCAGGGCAGGCCGCATGAAGAGCTCGAAGGTCACCATGGAGGCCACCGGGTTGCCGGGCAGGCCAAATACGACAGTTTCGTCGATCGCGCCGAAAGCAAGGGGCCGCCCCGGTGTCATGGAAACCTTCCAGAAGGCCATGGACGTACCGACGGCCTCCAGGGCGGCCTTGACGTAGTCGTATTCCCCCACCGAAACACCGCCAGATGTTATGATCGCGTCCGCCACGAGTCCGTCGCGCAGGGATCGTTCGAGCGTTTCCTGTGTGTCGGGACAGATGCCCAGCCGCAGGGGTATGCCGCCGGCGTCCGCCACCAGGGCGGTAAGGGCGTATCCATTGCTGTCCACAATCTTGCCGTCTTCGAGGGGTTCGTCCACGTCGACGATTTCATCGCCGGTGGATAGTACGGCGACCCGCGGCCGGCGGTATACGGACACGTGAGAGCGATTGGTTGAGGCCAGCAGACCGACCTCCGCCGGCCGGATCAGCATTCCGGAGGGGATTATGAGGTCGCCTTCCCGGAGGTCTTCTCCGGCCCTGCGGAGATCGGTCCCGGGTTCCACGGGCTGGAGTATGCGAACACGGCGCTCGTCAACCCGGAGCGTGCGTTCGGCGCGGACGATGGTATCCGCGCCTTCGGGCACCGGCGCGCCCGTCATGATGTGTATCGCCTGTCCGTGGCCGACGGCGCATTTCGCCACGTATCCGGCTGGCAGGTCTTCAACGATCTCCAGTTCCGCCGGGGCATCCGGCGTCGAGGATGCCGTGTCCGCGGCCCGAACCGCATAGCCGTCCATGGCCGAATTGTCCCAGGGCGGCTGGTTTCTTGTGGCGTGGACGTCTTCCGCCAGCACCCGGCCCTGGGCAGACGCGATATCGACTCGCTCCACACCGATCGGCCGGACCCGGTTCAGTATGGCATCACGGGCTTCGACTACGGAGATCATTGCGGTCTCCTTACGGTCCGGCCTGACACAGCCTGGCCGGCGGGGCCCATCAGCAGCACCGAAACCTCGGTTCCGCGCGCGACGGACGTTACCCCCGTTTCCACGATAACGAGCCCGTTCGTCCCGGTCATGGAACTGAGCATCCCCGACCCCTGGCCCGCGACGGTCGAGGCATGAAACCGGCCGCCGGTACGGGTGATCCTGGCGCGGAGATAGTGCCGCCGGTCTCCCCCGGCCGCCAGGTCGTTTTCGAGTACCGCCGGAACCGTGGGCAAATGCCAGTCCTGCGGACCATAGCCCATCATCTTGCGTATGGCGGGCCGTGCGAAGAGGAGGAAAGAAACCATGCACGACACGGGATTGCCGGGCAGGCCGAAGAAGGGTTTTCCCTGCAACATTCCGTAGGCGAGGGGCTTGCCCGGCTTCATCTTCACCCGCCAGAATCTCATGTCCGCGCCGAGGTCTTCCAGCACATTTTTAACGTAATCGTAGTCGCCGACGGATACCCCGCCTGTAGACAGGATCACGTCCGCATTGACCGCCGACCGTATGGTGCCTGCGATCTCGGCTTCGCTGTCCCGGGCGATGCCCAGGTTGACGGGCCGTGCGCCGCATTCCCGCACGAGCGCGGCCAGGGAGTAGCTGTTGCTGTTGACGATCTTTCCCGGGACGAGGGCCTCGTCGATCTCGACCACTTCATCGCCCGTCGACAGGATGGCCACGTCGGGGCGCCTCCGCACCGAGACCTGGGACCGCTGAAAGGCCGCGAGGAGACCGATCTCGCCGGGACCGATTTCGGCGCCGGCAAACAGCACGTTCCGGCCTTCTTTTACGTCCTCGCCCCGGTAGCGGACGTTCTGACCGGACGCTACCGCCTTGAGGATCTCGACCCCGCCGTCCCCCTGCCTGGTGTTCTCCACCATGACGACAGCGTCCGCGCCTTCGGGGAGGATGGCGCCGGTCATGATGCGGGACGTGCTGCCGGGACCCACGGTCTCGTCCGGCACGGTCCCGGCCGGAATCTCTTCGAGGACCTCGAGCCGCCGGGGGTCTTCCGCGGATGCCCCTGCCGTGTCCGCGGCCCTGACGGCATAGCCGTCGACGGAGGAATTGTCGTGGGGCGGTACGTCGTACTTCGGCGCCACGTCTTCGGCGAGCACGCGGCCCTGGCTTTCCGATAGTGGTACGCGCTCGGTCCCCGAGACGGAGACCGAGTCCAGCACGATTTCCTGTGCCTCCTCTACCGTGAGCATGCGATCGTCAGCCATGGTCAATCCCGCCGCTGTCGCCTCTCGATTACCGGACCGATTCCGCCATGAGCGCTTCAATGGCCCCGATGGACCGCGGGAGACCATCTGAAAGGACCCGGTGTCCGTCTTCGGTCACCAGTACATCGTCTTCGATGCGTACCCCGATATTCCTGAACCGCTCGAAGGCGGGCCGTACCGCCTCGATCAGCGCCCGGTTGCCGGGGGTGTCATCCAGGTTTTCCAGCGTGTCCTCCCGGACGTAGATGCCCGGTTCCACCGTGATCACCATGCCCGGCCTGAAGGGCATGTCCCTTCCGCCGACGTCATGGACGTCCAATCCAAGCCAGTGGCTCGTGCCGTGCATGAACCACATGCGATACTGGTTTCCCGAAGCATTCGTAATCAGGCCCAGCCTCAGGAGTCCGTCCACGATCGCCTTCCGCGCCACTTCATGCACACTGCGTATGGACATGCCGGGCCGGACGGCGGCGATGGCCCGGTCCTGGGCGTCGAGGACGATCTCGTACACCGCTCGCTGTGCTTCCGTGAATTTCCCGCCGGCCGGGAACGTCCGGGTGACATCGGCCGTGTAGTTTCCCACGGCCGCGCCGATATCCGCCAGGACGAGTTCGCCTTCCGCTACCTCCCGGCTGTTTTCCTCGTAGTGCAGCGTCGTGGCGTTGGGACCGGAGGCCACGATGGACGGGAAACCCCAGCGGGCGCCGTGCCGGCGGTAGGTCGAAAGTATGATGCCGTCGAGGTCGGATTCGTTGAGCGGCTCCGAGATATCGGCTGCCCTGCCCATGATGGCGCGCTGCGCCAGGCAGGTAATGTCGACGGCGCGCTGCAGTTGTTGTAGTTCCCAGGGGGACTTGACGACGCGCAGGTTCCGGAAGAGATGGGACGCCAGCCGCACCTGGACGGCGGGAAAACGGCCCGCCTCGGAGGCGAACCGGAGGGCCCGGGGATACCGGCTCCCGAACCTGGACCCGGCGTCGGCGAGGAGCCAGACCTGCACGGGTGTTCCGTTCTCGATGGACTCGCCTGTGGCGCGGTAGTCCTCTTTGTCATCGGATGGACGTCTTGCGTAGGCGGACCCGCGAAGGACGGCCTCGACGAAGGCGTCGAATTCCTCATTCGGCCATACATGCTCGATCCCTGTCTTTTGCCGGGCTTCCTCGACGCCGATCATGTGGCCGGTCCAGATTTCCCGCGCCGGGTCGCGTCTGGGGAGAAAGAGGATCTCCCGCCGGCTCCGGTTGTCAGGCAGCAGCACGAGCGTGGCGCCGGGCTGGCTGATACCGGTCAGATAGAAGAGGTTGCTTTCCTGGCGGTAGGGATAGTTGACGTCGTTGCTGAAGACCTTGGGTTCCGCCCCGAACAGGATCATGATCCCGCCGCCCATGCCTTCGAGGAGCCGTGCCCGCCTCCCCGCCAGTTCCTCCGCCGGCACCGGGCCGGCGTCTTCCGTGATCGCCATCGCCTCCTGCTGGGCGATTGACGGCTGCGCGGCCGCCGGGAAAGGCGACGTCATTCCATAGAGGGCCATGATCCACAGCGCCGCGGAAAAGACAGTCCAAAGTGCGGTGACGGCCGGCCTAAAAACGGGTGTGCTTTGTTGCTTCATGGGTCGTCGTCCGTGGCATCGTACGTGTTTCGAGTAGAAACGCACGTGTTTCAGGTGGTGTATTCCGCGTTTACGGTAACGTATTCGTGGGACATGTCGCAGGTCCACACCGTCGCCGTGCCGTCTCCGAGCTTGAGGTCGATGTCGACGGGGATTTCACTGGCGGAGAGCGCCTCCCGCATGGCCGGTTCGTCGAGGGGCAGGCCGCGGCCGTCCCGGGTCAGTTGATGTCCGCACAGGAAGAGGTCGATGGCGTCCGGGTCCGATTCGGCGTCGGCGTACCCTACGGCGCAGAGGATCCGGCCCCAGTTGGGATCGTGGCCGTAGATGGCGGTCTTCACGAGGGCGGAATTCGCCACGCTCATGCCGATCGTCCGGGCGTCTTCGTCCGACCGGGCGCCCCGGACGCGTATCTCCACGAGTTTCGTCGCGCCCTCGCCGTCCCGGGCGATCTTCTTCGCCAGGTCGGTGCAGACGAGTTCCAGCGCGTCGGCGAAGCGTTCGTAGGCGTCCCCGGCGGGTTGCGTGATCTCCGGGTTTCCCGCGGCGCCGTTGGCCAGGACGAACACCGTGTCGTTCGTGCTCATGTCGCCGTCGACGGTGATGCAATTGAAGGATTTGCCGATGGCCCGGCGCAGGGCCGCCTGGAGGGCCCCCGGCGCGATGGCGGCGTCCGTCGTGACCACCCCGATCATCGTGGCCATGTTCGGGCAGATCATGCCCGCGCCCTTGGCGATCCCGCCGACCACCGCGGACTTGCCGTCCAGGTCGCACCGCACCGCGCAGGTCTTGGCCACCGTGTCGGTCGTCATGATCGATTCGGCGGCGTCGTGATCGGACCCTCCGTTGCGCCGTCCCAGCGCTTCCCGGATGCCGTCGCGGATCACGTCCATGGGCAGGGGACGGCCGATGACCCCGGTGGACGCGACCAGGATCTCGCCCGCGGGTACGTCAAGCCCCCCGGCGACCAGGGCGGCCATCTCCCGGGCGTCCTTCATGCCGGCTTCCCCGTTGCACGCGTTGGCGTTGCCGCTGTTGACCACCACGGCCCGCGCCATGCCGGTCTGCAGATGGTCTCTGGAGAGGATCACCGGCGCGGCCTGTACCCGGTTGGTGGTGAACACCCCGGCCGCGGAGGCGGTTCCGCCCGCGTCAATCACCACCAGGTCCTTGCGACTGCCCTTCGGACTGTTGATGCCGCAGCTTGCCGTGTTGGCCGTGAATCCCTTCGGGGCCAGCACGCCCCCATCTACCGTTTGCATGGTTAGACCCTCGCTTCTCTCAGCGTTTCGTGCCATTCCTGCAGGCTCTTCACGGATATTTCGCTGCCTTCGTTTTTGAGCGCCTGGATGGCCTTGACCGCGGACCAGGCCGCCGAGAGCGTGGTGATGCACGGGATGTTCTGCTCGATGGCGGCGCGGCGGATCATGTAGTCGTCGTCCCGCGCGCTCTTGCCCAGGGGCGTGTTGATGATGAGCTGGATGTCGTTCCGGCGGATGTGGTCCACGATATGCGGTTCGCCCTCCCAGACCTTGTTGACCTGGATGACCGTCAGGCCGGCTTCCTCAAGGGTCTGGCCGGTACCGCTCGTCGCCATGATCGTGAAACCCATGCCGGCGAGTTCGCGGGCGATATCGATCACGTTATCGTGGTCGAAGGCGTTGACGCTGACCAGGACGGTGCCCGAGAGGGGCAGGGAGCCGCCCGCCGCGCTCTGCCCCTTGGCGAAGGCGATGCCCGGCTCTTCGTATATGCCCATGACTTCTCCGGTAGACTTCATTTCAGGCCCGAGCAGGCTGTCCGAACCGGCGAATTTCACGAAGGGCAGCACCACCTCTTTCACCGAGGCGTAGGGCGGGATGATCTCCTCGGTGAAACCGAGCTCGCGGAGGGTCTTCCCGGCCATGACCCGCGCCGCGAGCTGGGCCAGCGGTACGCCGATGGCCTTGGAAACGAAGGGAATCGTCCGCGAGGCACGCGGATTGACTTCCAGCACGTAGACGACGTCGTTCTTGATGGCGAATTGCGCGTTGATCAGGCCGACGACATTGAGGCTCCGGGCCAGCGCGTGGATATAAGATCTCATCGTGTCGATATGCATCGGCTTGACCATGTAGGGCGGCAGCACGCAGGCGCTGTCTCCGGAATGAATCCCCGCCTCCTCGATGTGCTCCATGATCCCGCCCACGACGACGTCCGTCCCGTCGGAGATGGCGTCCACGTCGTATTCGAAGGCGTCCTCGAGGAACTTGTCGATGAGTATGGGATGCTCGGGGGACACGTGGACGGCGGTCCGCATGTAGGTCTTGAGGGAATCGTCGTCGTAGACCAGGGCCATGTTGCGGCCGCCGAGGACGTAGGAAGGCCGCACGAGCACGGGGTATCCGATCTCGCTCGCCACCACCAGGGCCTCTTCGAAGGAGAAGACCGTCCCGTGGGGCGGGTGGGGGATGCCCAGGGCCGTCGTCAGGGCGCCGAACCGCTTGCGGTCCTCGGCCAGGTCGATGCTGTCCGGCGAGGTGCCGATGATGGGCACGCCCGCGCGTTCGAGCGGCAGCGCCAGCTTGAGGGGCGTCTGGCCGCCGAACTGGACGATTACGCCGTCCGGTTTTTCTCTCTCGATGACGTTCATCACGTCTTCGAAGGTGAGGGGCTCGAAGAACAGCCGGTCCGAGATGTCGTAATCCGTGCTCACGGTCTCCGGATTGCTGTTGACCATGATGGTTTCGTACCCGTCCTCCTTCAGCGCCATGACCGCCTGCACGCAGCAGTAGTCGAATTCGATCCCCTGCCCGATGCGATTCGGACCGCCGCCCAGGATCATGATCGTCTCCCGCGTCTTGGGCCGGGTCTCGTTCTCGGTCTCGTAGGTCGAATAGTAATAGGGCGTCATGGCCTCGAACTCGGCTGCGCAGGTGTCCACGGTCTTGAATACCGCGCCCAGGCTCGCCTCCATGCGACGGTCCCGGACGGACCGTTCGTCGCTGCCGGTCAGGTGGGCGATCTGCACGTCGGAAAACCCGGCCTGCTTGGCCTTGTGCATCAGGTTCCGGGGCATGGATCCGTTCCGGTGCGCCCCGATTTCGCCCTCGAGTTCGACGATGTCCCGCAGGTTGTGGAGAAACCAGGGATCGACACCGGTCAAGGCATAGATCTCTTCGATGGACATGCCGAGCTGGAGGGCGATCTTGATCTGGAAGATGCGGTCCGCCGTGGGTCGGGTCATCTGCTCCCTGAGGTCGTTCAGCGCGCCGTCCACCTGTTCGCCCGTCAGCGCGCCGGCGTCGACTGCTTCCTTGCCGTCGCCGCCGAGGCCGTGGCGGTCGATTTCCAGGCCCCGCAACCCTTTCTGGACCGCTTCCTTGAACGTCCTGCCGATGGCCATGGTCTCGCCCACCGACTTCATCTGCGTGCCAAGCTGCGTATCGGCGTTGGGGAATTTCTCGAAGGCCCACCGCGGGATCTTCACCACCACGTAGTCGATGGTGGGCTCGAAGGAAGCGGGTGTTTCGCGGGTAATGTCGTTGGGTATTTCGTCCAGTGTATATCCGACGGCCAGTTTCGCGGCGATCTTGGCGATGGGGAAGCCCGTGGCCTTGGAAGCCAGGGCGGAACTGCGCGATACCCGGGGGTTCATCTCGATGGCCAGAATGCGGCCGTTTTCGGGACTGACGGCGAACTGGATGTTCGATCCGCCCGTCTCCACGCCGATTTCCCGGATCACCTTGATCGAGGCGTCCCGGAGCGCCTGGTACTCCTTGTCCGTGAGGGTCTGGGCCGGCGCCACCGTGATGCTGTCGCCCGTGTGCACGCCCATGGGGTCGAAGTTTTCGATGGAGCAGATGATCACCACGTTGTCGGCCAGGTCCCGCATCACCTCGAGTTCGTATTCCTTCCATCCGATGACCGACTTCTCGATCAGCACCTCGGTGATGGGACTGGTGGACAGGCCCCATTCGACGGCCTCGGCGTATTCCGATTCGCTGCGGGCAATGCTCCCGCCCGCGCCGCCCAGGGTGAAGGCCGGACGGATGATGGCGGGGAACCCCGTGTCCTTTACCAGTTCCCAGGCCTCTTCGACGGTCCGCGCGAAGCCGCCCCGGGGGACCTCCAGGCCGATGCGCCCCATGGCCTCCTGGAACAGTTCCCGGTCCTCCGCCATCTTGATGGCTTCGAGCTTGGCGCCGATGAGTTCGACCCCGTAGCGGTCCAGCGTACCTGATTCGGCGAGTTCGACTGCGACGTTCAGGGCGGTCTGCCCGCCGAGCGTGGGCAGCAGCACGTCGGGCCGCTCGCGCCGGATGATCTTCTCCACGTATTCCGCGGTGATGGGCTCGACGTAGGTCCGGTCCGCCATGTCCGGGTCCGTCATGATCGTGGCCGGATTGCTGTTGATCAGCACGACCCGGTAACCCTCTTCCCTGAGCGCCCTGCACGCCTGGGTGCCGGAGTAGTCGAATTCGCAGGCCTGCCCGATTACGATCGGTCCGGATCCGATGATCAGAATGGATTCAATGTCGGTGCGTTTCGGCAAGATTATCCTCGCGGGCGGCCGCTTCGCGGCCCTGAAATCTCATACTTGAGCAGGTCTGCATAAAGGTCCAGGCAAATCGCTTGAATATATACGCGGAGAGGCCGCACTGCAATGTTAAAACCGGGCCTTCAGGGTACGCGGCGGGTGCCGGCGGGACATTCATTCCAGCGACTGAAGAAGCACCTCCTGGGCGGCTTCGAAGCCGGGCGCGATCTCCAGGGCCTTCAGCGCGGCCCTTCTGGCATCTGCCTTCCGTCCCGCCGCCAGGTACGCGCGGGCCAGGTCGTACTGCGCCTGGACCCGGTCGGTGGTCTCTAGCGCCAGCGCGGCCTCGTACTCCGGCACGGCGAGGTCCGCCCTTCCATCCCGTTCATACACGCCGCCGCGCATTTTACGGATCTCGCCGTCGAAGGGATCGATCATGACGGCGCGGCCGAGAATACGGAGCGCGTCCCCGCGCCGGCCTGCCCGGGCATAGAGCCCGGCCAGCGTCTTGCAGGACGCGATGTCGTCCTCGTCGACGGCCGTGAGCGCCTCGAGGGCCTCCATGGCGGCATCCGCGTTCTCTTGCGCGAGATAAATTTCCGCCAGCAATTCGTGGGGATTGCCGGGATGGGTGTAATGTCCGTAGAGGGCCCTTGCGCGTTCAAGCGGCGCGATGGCTTCTTCGTACCGTTTCTCTGCGTGCAACGCCTGGCCCAGCATCAGGTGGGCGTAGAAACTCTGCGGGTGGCTGGCGCTCATCGCGTCCAGTTCAGCAACGGTCAGTTGCTCGTCCCGCGGCGGTTTGAATCGGAGGACGCGCCGGAGACCGGCGCTCCGCTTATCGGCATAGTCCGCGAACGCCCGGTCGAGGCCGTCCATGGACATGCCCAGCGCGGCGCGGACGACTTCAGCGGTGGCTCGATTCTCGTCGTACAGATCCAGCATGCGCCGGACCGCCTCGAATCCGTGGGTCTCCACGATGTATTCGACTACGATCGAGGCCTGGTAGTAGGAAAGGACGACCTGCCCCCGCGATTTCGGCCGGGTGAATCCGCGGTTCAGGTCGCTCACTGCCAGCAATTTGCCCTGGGCTGCCGCATCCGCGAATTCCGCCGCCAGGTCCATGTCCCATTCAGGGCGGGCGAGACGGGTCTCGTAGACGGCGATGCCCTCCGCCAGCCAGCGGGGGATGCGGTTCCGAGTCAACTGAAGGTGGATGACGTGGACGTATTCGTGCCAGAGGGTCTGCCCCCAGTTGAACGTCCCCTTTGGCCGGGCACGAGGCGAATTCGCCACCACCACCTCTCCGAAACAGACCCCGAGTAGGCCGCCGGTTCCCGGCACGCCGGCGATACGCACCATGAAATCGTCGTTGTCGGGCAGGATCTCGACGAGCACCGGCTCATCCGGCACGAAACCGTAGCGCGGCGCGATCGTCCGGTGGGCTTCTTCCAGCAAATCCAGGGCCATTTGTCCGTATACGGCGTCCTCGTCCCGGTGGAGTTTCAGCGTAAAACGATCGCTGGTCCGGGTCTCGAAGGCAGCAAAGGAATCGAGCAGTTCCAGGGTATTGTAGGTCCGGGTGTTGAAGGGATCCTTGTCGAAGGCCCGTTCCAGCATCCGCCGGCCCTCCTCCACCTCGCCGACGCGGGTCAGATTGATCCCCAGCCCCGCATGGGCCGACCAGAGGGCGGGGTCGGTTTCGATCGCCCTGCGGCCCATCTCCACGGCCTCCCGGAACCTGTAGCGCCTCGTAAGCAGGTCGGCGATGACCTCGTAAAGCCGGCCGTAGGAAGGATTGATGCCGAGAACGCGCTTCCGGGCCGCTTCGTATTCAGCCTGGCGTCCCTGTGCGTGGTAGGCGGCGGCCAGCAGGGCGTGGGTCTTCGGTGATTCCGGGTTGATCTCCAGGGCCCCGGCCAACTGGTCGATCGCATCATCATAGGCTTCGTCCGTCATGTGGAGACCCGCCAGGAAATGGCGTCCCGCCGTCAATCCGGGGTTGATGGCGAGGGCCTTACGCGCCGCGGCCTCCGCCTGTCCCGGTTGTTTCTCCGCCAGCGCCTCCGCCAGGCCGATCAGCGCCGGCGGATAGTCGGGGTCGATTTTCAGCGCGTCCTCGAAGACGGCCACCGCCTCCGCGCGGTTGTGCTTGTCGAGGAAGAGGCGCCCCCATGTCACGTAGGCATCGATATATTCGCTGTCGACACGGGTCGCCGCGTTCAGAAAGGTGTTGGCCTCGTGAAACAGCTCCAGGTACATCGTGGCGAGTCCCGCGGCCATCAGGTCCGGTGCGTACGGCGGACCATCCGTTCTGCTGCCCGCCAGGACGCCGCGGCACAGTTCAAGGCCCTCCGGGGTCCGGCCCGTCGTGAAATACACTTCCGCAAGCCGAATGGTGGCCATGGGCGGCCTGCCCCGCGGAAACCGGGCGGCGTCCAGCACTTCTTCCGCCTCCCGGTATCGCCCCTGAAGCAGGTACAGCCTGGCCAGCAGTTCCCGGTCCGTTTGGCCCGCCCGGTCCACCCGGCCTGCCCGGTTCGCCCGGTCCGTATCGAGGCCCTGCGTCGATTCCGTGCTACGTACCTCGTCACGCATGAGATCGACGGCCTGGTCATACTGGCCGACCACGGCATGCAACCCGGCCAGCGCCAGGATCCGCTCTCTTTGCAGCGTCTCCGCTTCGTAGCCGCCCAGGGCCTTGAAGGGGCGGGTCTTATGCCTGGAAACTGCCGTTCGGAGCTCGTCGATCCGGTCCAGGTAGCGCTGGCGCGCCGCGCGTCCTTCTTCCCAGGCTTTTTCTAACGCGTCGTCATCCTGGGCCCGCGCATCGGGACGGATGATCATTGTTGTGAGCAGGAATGCAACAAGGAGTAAACGGGCGGCTCGGATCATGACATGCCGGATAGGAATACGAGGATAAACTTATTATTGATAATGACTTATGGTGTATTGCCGGAATATAGGCAACTCGGATTTACCTGTCAAGAGAAACCCTTCCAATACCTGGCCGGGCGAAGGGCCGAGGGGTTCGGGCGGTGCGAAGTATTCCAACTCCCAGGACTGTCCGTCGCTGCGGATGATGACGGCGCCGCCCAGGTCCGTCCGGTACACTGCCGCTCCCCGCCGCCTGTATCGCTCGAGGACCTGAGGCGAGGGGTGGCGAAAGGCGTTGTTCAGGCCGGCAGAAACGGCCACGGCCTCGGGGTCGACGGCGTTCAGGAAGGCGGTTCCGCTCGACGTGATGCTGCCGTGATGGGGCGATTTGAGCACCGTGCTCCGCAGCGCGGCTGGCGCGCGAGCCATGCGGACCACCGCGTACTCGGCCTTCTCCTCGATGTCGCCGGTCAGCAGCATGCTGAATTCGCCATAGGACAGGCGCAGTACCACGGATACGTCGTTGGCGTGGGCCTTCGACGCGCCGGATACGAAGAAGGGATCGGGATGGAGGAAAACGCCGCGCACGTCGCCCAGCGCCACCAGGGTATCGCCCTTCACGACCGCGCGGTAGGGGATGCCGTGCCGCTCGACGGTTTCGCGCCAGGTGTGGTAGGAACCGGACTCCGACGTTACGCCGCTTGAAACGATCTCGCCCACGTCTACGGACTCCACCACGGCCGAAAGCCCGCCGTAATGGTCCAGGTGCGGATGGGTTACGATGATCGTATCCACGCGGCGATGTCCCTTCGCGCGCAGGAAGGGTATGATGACGCGGGCCCCGGCGTCGTAGGCGGGCGAGCGGGGGCCGCCGTCGACCAGCAGGGTCCGCCCGTTGGGACAGGCGATGAAGATGGCATCGCCCTGCCCCACGTCGAGGACGGTGATCTCAAGCGCCCGTTCGGGCAGGAGGCCATAGCAGAAAACCAGGACGGAAAAGGCGACCAGGCCCAGCCGCGTTCTTCGCCACCGGGGGCCGTCCGGATTCCATAGTAGAAGCAGGCCCGCGGCATAGAAGGACAGGAAGAAAAGGCCGGAAGGCGCCGGGACCTGCAACAGCGCGGAGGGCACGCTGGAAAAAGTCCTCGAGAGATGGATCATGCCGTACAGGACCAGGGCGTTTACGGCGCTGAACAGGCGGGCTATTTCAATGGCCAGGGGACCGGTCAGTACCGTGAGGACGCCGAAGGTCGTATTCAGAAAGACCAGCGGTCCGATGAAGAGATTCGCGACGGCCGACATCCAGGAAACCTGGTAGAACGTGCCGGCGACCACGGGCAGCGTGCCCAGTTGCGCCGCTACTGAGACCAGCAACCCGTCCCGGAGCCAGCGCGCCCACCACCTCTCCGACCGGGAGAACCGTTCCGGCAGCAGGTCCTTCACTCTGGGATAACCCGTGATAATGGCGTAGGTCGCGAGGAAGGAGAGCTGGAAGCTCAGGTCGAAGAGCGCCGAGGGCCAGATCAGGAGTATGACGATGGCCGCCACGGCCAGGATGTTGACGGTGTCGGTCTGCCGGTCCATCTGCCGGCCCACCAGGAAAAGCGCCGCCATGATCGTGGCCCGGATGACCGACGGCGTTAGGTTGGTGATGAAGGCGTAGAGGACAAGGACGCCCAGCGTGCCGGCGACGACGAGATTCCGCGGCAGTCTCAGGACGAACAGCAGCGTATAGACCACCAGCGTGATCAGGCCGACGTGCAGGCCGGATACGGCCAGGATATGGGCCAGGCCGATCGTCCTGAAGGTGTCGATCAGATCCTCGGGCAACTGCCGCCTCTCGCCCAGGAGGATGCCCTTGAGCAGGGCGGCGGAATCGCCCCGCATGGTCCGGTCGATAGACTCATCGATGCTCTCGCGTAGCGGATCGATGACGACAGTCTGCCAGGAGATCGACCGGTTGCGAAGCGTCACGCGATAGCCTGCCGCGTCGCGCACGCTCATCAGCGCGTAGACTCCCCTGCTCCCGTAGTAGGTTCGCGCGTCGAATCCACCCGGGTTGCGGGCGGGTTGCGGACTGCGCAGGCGTCCGGAAACGAGGACCTGGTCGCCGTATCCGCCGGCTTCGATGCCGCTGTTCAGGCGTACCTGCAGTCGTCCGGTAACAGGCTTCATCCGCCCGGCGGCAGGCGCCATGCTACCCGATCCCTCCGGCATTCGTTCGCGATCTCCCAGCGAGATGGAATCCGCGTCCACGGTGACCACGGTGTACCGGTCTCTCACCTCTGGAGTACGGACGATCGTGGCGGACAGCGTGTGACGTTGCCGCTGGTCGCAGAATCTCCGGATATCGTTTGACGGCACGACCCGCATCTGCACGGCGTACCAGAAGGCACCCGCGAAAACGAGGCACAGGGCCATGCAGAAACGGAGGGCTAAAGAATCGTTCCCACGGGTTCGGTAGAGCGCATAACCCGCCGCAATCACCGCCATGGTACACAGCGCGAAGAGGATCGGAGAAACAGCGACGCGGTAGCCCAGCAGGATACCGGTAACGAAGCATACGGCGATGAACAGGGCCGGGCGTTGCATAGTGGGGCTATTTCTCGTGTTCGGGCAGTGCACGTTCGAGGCGATCGAAGCGGGAATCAATCTTATCCATGTCTTCTCGGATTCTGTCTTCGAGGCGTTCGAACCGGGTATCGATTTTGTCCTCGAACCGGTTGAATCTCGCGTCGATCTTGTCGAGTTCTTCCCTGATATCTTCTTTTAGCTCCCGTCGGCTCGCCTTCGCCTCGCGCCAGAAAAAGATGAAGGCGGTCAGCAGGATCAGGGGCTGAAGCCAGAGTTGCGCGTTTTCCATGATGCTCCTTTCCTGGTTTCAAAGTTTGGTCGTGGATATCGTCGAGAATGCTGGTATGCGTCTCCTCCAATCAGGTTTTCTTTTCCGTTTCAAAGGGATTGCTGATCCGGGCGAAGGCCCCAAGCAGGCCTTCTATCCGGGATACACGCTCGCCCAGGAGCGCAATCCGTTCTTCAATCTGCGACACCCGCTCGGAGAGTTGAGATATCCGGGTATCGAGACTGCGCCAGACAAACAGCAGGATACCGATTACGACCACATTGCTTATAACATTCGTGGTTTCCATGATCATCCCCTTTCATAGTCATTCTAAATTTCCGGTTTCGATAACCTTCGATCTTCCTCGATCGTCCCGTCGCGCAGGCGGATGATCCGCTTGCAATGGATGGCGACGTGCTCTTCGTGGGTTACGAGCACGATGGTATGGCCGTCCCCGTTCAGGCGATCGAATATTGCCATGATTTCTTCCCCGGTCCCGCTGTCCAGGTTTCCTGTCGGCTCGTCCGCCAAGATGATGGACGGTTCGCCGACCAGCGCGCGGGCGATGGCTACCCGCTGGCGCTGTCCGCCGGACATCTCGTTGGGCTTATGACGGGCCCGGTCGCCGACCCCCACCGCTTCCAGGGCCTCCATCGCGCGCCATTGACGTGCCCTGGCGTCCATTCCCCGGTACAGGAGGGGCAGTTCCACGTTGTGCAAGGCGTCGAATCTCGGCAGCAGATTGAATGCCTGAAAAACGAAACCGATCTTACGGTTGCGGATGGAAGCCTGTTCGTCGTCCGAGAGTGCTCCGACCGGCCTGCCGTCGAGCGCGTAGCTGCCCGCCGTCGGCGTGTCCAGGCAGCCCAGGATATTCATCAGGGTGGATTTCCCGGACCCGGACTGTCCCATCACGGCCACGTATTCGCCCCGGTCGATGGTGGCGGATACGCCTCGAAGCGCCGAGACGCGCTCCTTTCCCATCGGGAAGGATTTGCGAAGGTTTTCGATGGAGATTAAAGGGCGATCGGTGTTGATAAGGCGCACGACTACTGCCTCCGAATGATTGTGCGATTCGGTACTATGCAGGATTAGTCGTGGTAGTGGGGGGAATCTCGTGCGGGATTGTTGAATTTACAGGAAGATCACAAGACTGCGAGCAAGTCGTCAATGTATATGGGAACCAGTTCAGTTTGGGTCTGTCCCGGTTGTCGGCATTCTCCAGGCAGGATCGGCCGAGGAGATAACACCGATCGTGGAAAAATCCAGGTACAACTTTCCGGTGTATCTGGCCGTCGATTCGTCCTTTGATCTGCCCTCTTCACCCTACAGCGTGCTGATCGACGGGACCGGGAATGTGTTACACCTGTCACCCGTCGATTTCACCCAACGTCAATCTCCTCAATTTCGAGGGCGTCGTGGTGATTCAACTCGTGGTAGGTACTACCGGCAACGTGGACACGGCTTTCGTCGTAAGATCGTCAGATCGCGTATCCGTGGACTCCCTGTTGGTGGACGTGGCTCGAAAAATGGTCTGGACACCTGCTGCGCTTGAAGGCGAGCGTGTAAAGATGCGCGTGTCGCTTCCGTTTATGTTCAGGAAAAGTCCCGCAACCCCTGGCGGGGAGACCGTCACCGAGGAATGACGCGTAAGGCTGGGCACCCGGTATCGGAAGCGAGATCAGTTCTCGTTAAGGCATAGTATTCGGATCATTAACCTCGAACGTCGCGTTTTCTGTGGGGGTCGGGATTTCTATTTATTCTCATCGCAGTCGGACCCATTCAACAACTCTACTTCGGCAGTGCCACTCTCCGTGAGGAGCAGGTAGTCCGCCTGGGTTGTATCGTATGTCGTTCCAGCGTTGATACGATGCCCGTCGTTATACGTCGAATATAGCCGCATCTCGTCCTTCGCTTGACCCAATTTCAAGACGCCGCAACGCGTATACATCACCAGGCTGACCGTCTTGGCGAGTTTTTCATCCAGAACCAGCTTTGCTTCGCCCGAAACGGTCCTGAGGCTGCACCGGGTCCCGGGTTCCCGGACAGACTGGAACAAGCGGGTTGTACCGAAACGATTGTAAATGGATACGTCACCCTCCAAGTCCTGAGCGTCCAGCACGAAACGGCCGACATCGATATCCACGCCGCCTTTTACTGAGGAGAGTTTCCCTTCCCACACATCCTTGTTGCGTATCATTCCGTCAAGGTAGGTGGAGGCGCCATATTCATACATTCGCTGACAGAACATACCACCTACTTCATGTATATCCGAAAACACGCTGTTGAACAGGTACACATCTTTCGCGATATCGGCTATCTGGCAGGAGTGGCAGGCATACACCATCAAGGAACCGTTCAATCCCTCAGCGTTGATCCGTTTCGCCCTGAACACCGAAATGTTCTTTCCGGCCGGGACCTCAATGGAAACATGACAGTACGCGGCTGGTCCGAAAACCTTGGAAGCGTCGGACCAGTAAATCTGAAAAACGTCCTTTATATGCTCCGTCATGGAGGAGTTCGGAACATGAATCGGAAGTACTTCCATCGTGTGAACCGAGATACGTACTGATTTGCTCAAGCTCGTTCGCGCCGGTTTTGGCAGCGGAGGAAACGCATCGATATCGTCTTTAAGATCCGGGTACAGATCGACCAATCTCACCCCGTCACAAACTTCGTCCAGCATCCAGTTGTTCATCAAATCCCGTTTCCATTGGTCGCTGATCCTTTTGGTCACGGCTGTGTTTTCGCCGCTGGTTGAATCTACACCGACGAAAAGCTCGCCTTCATGAGGACCGGATTTGTAAAAATCTTCGACTCTATCATGGGAAACGGCAAATCCGCCAAGGTTGCGGTTTGCCTCCTCTTCACTATATCCAAGCGCGATCTTAGAACCTTTCACAACAACCTGTTCTCCCTGCGCCTGCTTAACCTCCACCTCCGTACTCACGCCGCAGTACAGGACGACGTTTTCCACGTCTCCCATGTCGATCGTTTCTTCAAAATCCTCCCTGGCGATCTTGCAGACGACATCCTGGACTTCTTCTGTCACGTCGATCTGGCTCATGGCAATGGTCTCCTTCTCCTGGGACGACAGAGCGTCTCTCAAGCGGATTCGGGATTGATAAAGCCGTCCTCGCGCCGTCGATTCCGGAATATCCATAAAGGCGGCGATTTCCTTCGTTGAAAAACCGGTGTAGTAGTACAACGTGACGACACGGCGGTAATGTTCGGGCAACTGCTCGACTTCATCCCATATCTCAAGGCTTTCGATGTATTTCTGATGGGCTTTATTCGCGAGCGCGATTTCATCGCCGGCTCCATCAGCGCGGGCGTCGGTACGGACCTGGCGGCCGACTTTTTGCCGCCGGCTCCATTCCTTGCACCGGTTGACGACGATTCTGTGAAACCAGCCGCCGAAAACGGCCGGGTTCTTCAACTGCGATAACTTGCAATAGGCCGCGACGAAAGCGTCCTGTACCACGTCCTCGGCGTCTGTCCGGTCCCGAAGGTAACCCAGCGCCACGGCGAATGCGGCGTTCTGGTACCGCTGGACCAGCGGTTCGAAGGCATCGGCATTCCCCTCCAGGCACTGCCTGATGTTATATGTGTCGTCGTGTGCAAGTGTGGTCATAACTTGTGCGATTAGAGGGTTTAGGTTGATGGCCGAATCCGTGCAAAGGCACCTATCCAAAGACGCTTATGGACCGTATCCGCTTTCCTTTAAAAAACGCAGTGCATCGGGGCCGTCCTTTATGGCCAGAATGTCTTCTATGGCTGCCTTTTTATCGGCCGTCTCCTCGTAGTATGCTTCACATATCTTGTAACCTACGTAGTATCCCAGATCAGCCGGTCTTGTCCCGGTGGAATTGCTTCCGTTGTAGAGCCAGTTGCTGAAGTCGGCCTGTAGCATTTCACTCGAGAACGATTCCCATAATGCAGCCTCGTGCGCCTCTCCATACACGTGTAAATGAGGATTTATATGTTGTCCAGCTGCCAACTTTCCAAGAAAGTCTGCAGCACCTTCGAGTATTGAGTGGCCCAGAAGCGTGTTTTCTCCAAAATCATAGGCCTGTTGCGCGTGTATAAGTTCGTGGATAACGATATATGGAATGTCTTCTACCGGTCTGAGGACTTCAAGATACCATTCGTTCAGCTCGTCCGTAGGCAGGCCGCCCGTCCTGCAGAAAATCTCGGTCCCGATCAGCAGGCCATTGCTCGATGTAGTTCCTCCTGATGTCATTTTCCCAATCGTAAAGTACACATCCGGAAAGACCGCATTGTCGTGAAGCCGTTTCAAGTTGTGCATATACCCACGGATCTGATCGGTTAAATCCAACACACGGTTCGAACTCTGTCTTATTGAAGCATAATATCTCGGCCGTGCTTCAATAACCTTGACCAACTCTTCTGCGCTTTCGATTCTGGCTTCGATGAAATCCTTAAGACCGATACTGCCCTTTGCGAAGTATTCCGATTCGAAGACATCTATCCTTTCTTCTGTAGTCTTGCCTTCCGACAGGTCGTACGCCAGCCAAAAACGATCGATATCGGAAGTAACCAGCCGGACTTCGTCGGGATCGTTATTCATCGAGGAGAACCTCCTGATTGCCGCGCATGAACCAAATCGTTTTGAGTGCAGGCCACACAACAACAAGAACACGGACGACACGCCTTGATTCTACGAGTGCATCGGCCCTGTAGTATATGATGTCGCAGGATCCCTAAAGATCAAAAACAGATTAAGGAACTGTGCGGGTTTTCGAATCAGATTAGAAGAGGCTCGTTGTTGATAAGGCGCACGACTCCTGCGTCTGAACGGATGGAGATTCAGTTCAAGACAGGTATAATCGTGATTTGGGGAGGGAATCTCGTATGCTACTGCGCAGTCATCTCAACTGTGCTTGCCGTTCTTCGCCACTCTGATGTCGACGGTGCCGCTTTCCGTCAGGATCGTGATGTCGGGATCCACAAAATCGTCAGTTGTTCCTAACGTCATCCAGTATGCATTGTGCGGCCACGCCATTATGGGCATTAGCTCTTTTAACTCTCCGTACTTCGCCACACCGCAAATCGTATGCATGACCAGACGGACGTTTTTCGCCCTTTTTCTGTCCAAGACCAGGTCTACGTCACCGGAAACACTTCGGACGTAGCATCTCTGCCCTTTGTTGCGGCTACTCTGAGTCAGCCGGGTTTTGCCATAGCGGTTGTAAATGGCTATTTCTCCCTCGAGGTCGAGCACATTCAAGTCCATACATCCGACGTCGATATCCACGTCGCCCTTGACCGCTTCGATCTTTCCTTCGTTCTGAAGGGGAATTCGTCGCAGCATGTCGCCGTCCCGGCCGCAACCTTCATTGCCGCCGTATCCGTACATGCGCTGGTACAACGAGCCGCCCACGCTTCCTATCTCAGAAAACACGCTGTTGAACAGGTACACGTCCCCCGTGATTTCGTTTACTTGGCAGGAAGAGCAGGAGTATGCCATTAGCGAACCATCCAACCCATCGATGTTTACTCTATCTGATCTGAAAATCGAGATGTTCATCCCAGAGGGAACAGCAACCGAAACATGACAGTACGTGGCAGGTCCGTATACTCTGGTGCTGTCACTCTGCATTGAACGGAATACGCGCGCTACGTTGTCAGACACGGCATCTCGTGGCATTTTTATAGGCCGTGCTTCCGAAGCGTGAACCGTGATCCGTACCGATTTCCCCAGACATTTCTCCGCAGGTACAGGCAACGGTAGAAACGCATCGATTTCATGTCTTGAATCTGGTAAGGCATCGACCATTTTGACGCCGCCCCGCTTCTCATCGAGCACGCTTTCGTTCTTCAGATCGTGTTTCCAGCACGTGCTGATGGGTTCAGAGTACGGGACGTTATCGGGAAACCAGTTCTTGACGCCAAGAAATAACGCTCCGTCGTGAGGACCTGTTTCCAGGTAATTGTCGACCTGGTCATGTGAAATCTGAAGCTCGTTTACATTCCTTTGCGCTTCTTTCTCTGTCAGACCCAACGCGATCTTCGAACCCTTGACAATCACCTGCTCTCCCGGGGCTTGTCCGATATCGACCTCCGTGTTCACGCCGCAATAGAGGACGATATTTTGCGTTTCACCCATGTCCAAGGTTTGACTGAAATCTTCTCTGGCGATTTTGCAGACAACATCCCGGACTTCTTCTGTTACGTCGATCTGGCTCATGGAAATGGTCTCCTTTTCCTGCGGCGACAACGCATCTTTCAATCGGATTCGGGACTGATAGAGCCGTCCTCTCGCAGTTGATTCGGGGATTTCCAGGAAGGCGGCGATTTCTTTAAGTGAAAAGCCGGTGTAGTAGTACAATGTGACGACTTGACGATAGTGTTCAGGCAACCTCTCTACTTCATCCCAAATCTCCAGGCACTCGATGTAGTTTCGATGGACCTGGTCGGCCAGGAGGTATGCACCACGAACGCTCTCGGATTCCGAACCGACGCGGACCAGACGATCGACGTTCTTCCGACGACGCCAGTCCTTGCAGTGATTGACGACGATTCTATGCAGCCAACTGCCGAAGATGGCCGGGTCCTTCAACTGCGATAATTTGCAGTAGGCCGCCACAAAAGCATCCTGTACCACGTCCTCGGCGTCTGATCTGTCTCGCAGGAAACTCATGGCCACCGCGAATGCGGCGTTCTGATACCGTCGGACCAAAGGCTCGAAGGCGTCGGCGTTTCCGTCCAGGCACAGGCGGATGTTATAGGAGTCGTCGTGTGTAAGCGTGGTCATTAGAGTATCGCGTGTTTTCATTAGAGTGAACCGTTACGTTTTATTAGACGCCTTCCCAAACGCAAAGATCAAAAACAAATTACCTGCCAGGGGCTGCGTACCCATGAATTGAAACAAGTGGAAAGGACAGCCGGATAGTCACGGTGTTCATGGGCTCCGCGCCACCCGACCGAACCATTGACACCGGCCCGTTTCTCTTATATCCTTATATATAGCAGTACGTCATTTGAATCGATGCATGGCATGAATCTGGCATTAATCAATGCTCAACCCATACGGGAGTAGTCATGGCATTCCTGGAAGCCGGGGTCGCGGCCCCGGAAGTCAAGCTGGAAGACGCGGACGGACAGTCCCTTTCTCTGGGCGACCAGGCGAAGGGCGGCTGGCTGCTGGCGGTCTTCTACAAGGTGGGCTGCGGGACCTGCAAGTTCAGCGCCCCTTATTTCGAGAAGATCCACCAGGCCTACGGCGGCAATGCCGGTTTCAAGGTGCTGGGCGTCTCGCAGGACACGCCGGAGGACACCCGGGCGTTCATGGACGAGCACGGCGCGACCTTCGAGAACGTGTACGACACGACCCACTGGGCCTCCGCGGATTTCGGCCTGACGAACGTGCCTACCTGGTTTCTCATGGACGAGGGCGGCGGGATCCTGGACAGCAACACGGGCTTCTGCCGGTCCGACCTCAACGAGCTGTCGGTGACCATCGCGGGACACCTCGGCGAGGAGGCCGTGGTCATTTCCCCGGGGGACGACGGGGCGCCCGAACTGAAACCTGGATGAGGCTCCAAACAACCGGTCGGGCCTCGACCGTAACCCGGACATCAACAAGCACGTAAAGTACCCGACACCATGGCGGCCATTCCGGCGCGGACGATTGTTCACGGCGCCGGAGGGTCGCTTTTTGTTCCTGAAGATCTGCAAAAGGCGCATCGTTTTCATGGCAGCCGCGCCTACAGGATGCCGGACAATTTGCGCCGGACCGCACGTATCATCACGCAGCATTTTTCGATCGTGTGCACCGCACGCTGAAACCCGTAAAGATAACAAGATAACATGAGCGACACCACCACATCCCACGTACCCAAGCCCCCGTGGCTCAAGGTACGCCTTAAACAGGGCCCGAATTTCCGGGAACTGAAGCGGCTCGTCGGGGACAACCGGCTCCATACGATCTGCGAGAGCGCCCAGTGCCCGAATATCTGGGAATGCTGGGAGCAGCGCACCGCCACCTTCATGATCCTGGGCGATATCTGCACGCGCAGCTGCGGGTTCTGCGCGGTGAAGACGGGCCGGCCGGACAAGGGGCTGGACTGGGACGAGCCCGAGCGGGTGGCCGGCGCCGTGGAGAAGCTGGGCCTGCGGTTCGCCGTGATCACCTCCGTCAACCGGGACGAGCGGACCGACGGTGGCGCGCCCATCTTCGCGGAGACGATCCGGGCCATACGCCGCAGGTGCCCGGGCGTGGGCGTGGAAGTGCTCATCCCGGACTTCAAGGGATCGGAGGCGGCGCTGCAGACCGTGCTCGACGCCCGTCCCGACCTGTTGAACCACAACCTGGAAACCGTGCCGGGCCTGTACCGGACCGTGCGGCCCCAGGCGCGGTACGACCAGTCTCTCGAACTGCTCGAGCGGGCAAAGGCCCGCGGCGCGAAGACCAAGACGGGCATCATGGTGGGACTCGGCGAGACGGACGAAGCCGTCCATGCCCTCATGCGCGACGTGGCCGCGGTGAACTGCGACATCCTGACGATCGGGCAGTACCTGCAGCCGACGAAGAAGCATCTGCCGGTAAGAAAGCACTATCATCCGGACGAGTTCGCCCGCTTCAAGGAACTGGGCGAAGAGTTCGGCATCCCCCACGTGGAGTCGGGGCCTCTGGTCCGCAGTTCCTACCACGCGGCCGACCAGGCGGACAACGTCGGCGGCGGGCGACAGGGGAACTGCGACAGTGCGCCCCCTTTGCACGGCAATGAATTGTTGTCGATCGAGCCGGAATTCCGCGTGTTTAGCCAACAGGAAGAAAAATAAAGAAACCTGTTGACTTCATATGCCCGGCTGTGTATCTTGCGCGGGTTGCACTAAGAAATACGATCTTTGAAAACATGGCAGCGTGCATGTCCCTAAGTCGTCTGACGAGGGCTCTCCGGTTCGACCGGAGGGCATATACAGATGCAAGTTAAGATTGGACTTTTCTTTTATGGAGAGTTTGATCCTGGCTCAGAACTAACGCTGGCGGCGTGTCTTAGTCATGCAAGTCGAACGAGAAAGCGTTCTTCGGAACGTGAGTAAAGTGGCGGACGGGTGAGTAACACGTGGGGAACCTGCCCTCAAGCTGGGAACAACCCGCCTAACGGCGGGCTAATACCGAATGTGGTTGTCAATCCGCATGGAATGACAATTAAAGGTGGCCTCTCCTTGGAAGCTGCCGCTTGTGGATGGCCCCGCGCTCAATTAGCTAGTTGGTAGGGTAACGGCCTACCAAGGCGACGATTGATAGCCGACCTGAGAGGGTGACCGGCCACACTGGGATTGAGATAAGGCCCAGTCTCCTACGGGAGCCAGCAGTCTAGAAATTTGGGCAATGGGCGAAAGCCTGACCCAGCGACGCCGCGTGGGGGATGAAGCTTCTCGGAGTGTAAACCCCTGTTAGGTGGGACGAAAGCCCGTATACGAATAGTAGGCGGGTTTGACGGTACCACCAGAGGAAGCTCCGGCTAACTCCGTGCCAGCAGCCGCGGTAATACGGGGGGAGCAAGCGTTGTTCGGAGTTATTGGGCGTAAAGGGCGTACAGGCGGTGGTGTAAGTCAGATGTGAAATCCCCCGGCTCAACCGGGGACCTGCATTTGATACTGCATCGCTTGAGTACAGGAGAGGAGAGCGGAATTTTCGGTGTAGCGGTGGAATGTGTAGATATCGAAAAGAACACCAGTGGCGAAGGCGGCTCTCTGGCCTGATACTGACGCTGACGCGCGAAAGCTAGGGGAGCAAACAGGATTAGATACCCTGGTAGTCCTAGCTGTAAACGTTGGGCACTAGGTGTTGGAGGTATCGACCCCTTCAGTGCCGTAGCTAACGCATTAAGTGCCCCGCCTGGGGAGTACGGCCGCAAGGCTGAAACTCAAAGGAATTGACGGGGGCCTGCACAAGCGGTGGAGCATGTGGTTTAATTCGAGGCAACGCGAAGAACCTTACCTGGGCTTGACATGTACCTGAAAGCCCTAGAGATAGGGCCCCTCTTCGGAGCGGGTACACAGGTGCTGCATGGCTGTCGTCAGCTCGTGTCGTGAGATGTTGGGTTAAGTCCCGCAACGAGCGCAACCCTTGTCCTTAGTTGCCAGCAGGTGAAGCTGGGCACTCTAAGGAGACCGCCGGTGATAAATCGGAGGAAGGTGGGGATGACGTCAAGTCCTCATGGCCTTTATTGTCCAGGGCTACACACGTGCTACAATGGCCGATATAAAGGGTTACAATACCGCGAGGTGGAGTCAATCCCAAAAAGTCGGTCCCAGTTCGGATTGCAGTCTGAAACTCGACTGCATGAAGTCGGAATCGCTAGTAATCGCGGATCAGCATGCCGCGGTGAATATGTTCCCAGGCCTTGTACACACCGCCCGTCAAGTGATGGAAGCCGGGAGTACCCGAAGTCGTTACTCTAACCCTCGGGAGGAGTGCGCCGAAGGTAAAACTGGTGACTGGCACTAAGTCGTAACAAGGTAGCCGTACCGGAAGGTGCGGCTGGATCACCTCCTTTCTAAAGAGTTTTCGTAACTCGAGGTCGACTTGTCCGGCGCACGATGTGCACGCTGTCATGTTTTCGAAGCGGGGGGCCTGAAGCAACGGGGGCCTATAGCTCAGATGGTTAGAGCGCACGCCTGATAAGCGTGAGGTCAGTGGTTCGATTCCACTTAGGCCCACCATCCGAAAGCCGGGGATATAGCTCAGCTGGGAGAGCGCCGGCTTTGCAAGCCGGAGGTCACCGGTTCGATCCCGGTTATCTCCACTGGGGCACAGTCGGCTTCAAGACGATGCCCGCTCTTTGACAATTACATAGGAATGACGGGAACGGCGTTGTAACATCGGAGCACTCAAGCACAGTAGCATTTTGTTGGTCAAGCTACTAAGAGCACTCGGTGGATGCCTTGGCGTCAGAAGGCGATGAAGGACGTGGTTAAGCTGCGATAAGCCCCGGGGAGCTGCACGCAAGCATAGATCCGGGGATTTCCGAATGGGGAAACCCGGCGCGGGTCATACCGCGCCATCGGCGGTTGAATATATAGGCCGTCGAGGCAAACGAGGTGAACTGAACCATCTCAGTACCCTCAGGAACAAAAAGCAAAAGCGATTCCCTGAGTAGTGGTGAGCGAAAGGGGAACAGCCCAAACCGGCCTTATGTAAGCCTGCATGCGTTGTACGGCCGGTGTTGTGGGGTTCATTCAGACCAGGATGCAGCCAGGTCGGAGAGTTACAAATGTCTTGGTTAGTCGAATAGTTTTGGAAAATTCAACCACAGACGGTGATAGTCCGGTAGACGAAAGCCATAGACACTCTCTGGAATGAATTCCCGAGTACCGCGGGACACGTGAAATCCCGTGGGAAACCGGGAGGACCACCTCCCAAGGCTAAATACTCTCTGACGACCGATAGTGAACCAGTACCGTGAGGGAAAGGTGAAAAGTACTCCTGGCGGAGGGTGAAATAGATCCTGAAACCGTTTGCTCACAAGCTGTCGGAGGAAAGGCCGCGACTCCACGTTACCGCCCTTCGGGGCGGCGACAGGTTGCGGTTGGACTGACGGCGTGCCTTTTGCATAATGAACCGGTGAGTTACTTGTATGTAGCAAGGTTAAGTCCTTAAGGGACGGAGCCGCAGCGAAAGCGAGTCTGAACAGGGCGACATAGTTGCATGCAGTAGACCCGAAGCCGAGCGATCTAGCCATGGCCAGGGTGAAGCGTGTCTAACCGCACGTGGAGGCCCGAACCCACTAACGTTGAAAAGTTAGGGGATGAGCTGTGGATAGGGGTGAAAGGCCAATCAAGCTCGGAGATAGCTGGTTCTCCCCGAAATAGCTTTAGGGCTAGCCTCGCGGGAAGAGTGGTGGAGGTAGAGCACTGAATGGGCTAGCGGGCCCACAAGCTTAGCAAACCCAATCAAACTCCGAATGCCATACACTTGCTCCGCGGGAGTCAGGCTGTGGGGGATAAGCTCCACAGGCGAAAGGAAAAGAAGCCAGACCGTCAGCTAAGGTCCCCAAGTGTAAACTAAGTGATTAAGGTGGTGGAGTTACACAGACAACTGGGATGTTGGCTTAGAAGCAGCCATCATTTAAAGAGTGCGTAACTGCTCACCAGTCAAGTGATTCTGCGCCGACAATTCATCGGGGCTCAAGTTTACCACCGAAGCTGCGGGATTGTCGGACCCCTCTGGGTCCGATGATCGGTAGGGGAGTATTCTATGGTAGGTTGAAGGTCGGCCGTGAGGCCGGCTGGACGAAATAGAAGAGATCATGCCGGTACGAGTAGCGATAAAAGGGGTGAGAATCCCCTTCACCGAAAACCTAAGGTTTCCTGAGGAAGGATCGTCCGCTCAGGGTAAGTCGGGTCCTAAGCCGAGGCCGAAAGGCGTAGGCGATGGAAAACAGGTTAAAATTCCTGTACCACTTATGAGGCGCTCAAGACGCGATGGGGGAACGCAGAAGTGAAAGGTCAGCCAGCGATTGGAAGTGCTGGTCGAAGCCGGTAGGAGGTCCGCGTAGGCAAATCCGCGCGGGCATTACTCCGAGAGGTGATCGGGAAACGAGCCTTCGGGCAAGCCAACTGACCCTAAACATGCTGCCAAGAAAAGCCTCTAAGCGAGTCTCACAGGTGTCCGTACCGCAAACCGACACAGGTAGGTAGGTAGAGAATACTAAGGTGCGCGAGTGATTCCTCGTTAAGGAACTAGGCAATCTAGCTTCGTAACTTTGGGAGAAGGAGTGCCCCTACGTAGGTGATCCCCTTCGCGGGGTGAGCCGAACGGGGTCGCAGTGACCAGGCCCAAGCGACTGTTTACTAAAAACACAGGTCTCTGCTAAGTCGTAAGACGATGTATAGGGACTGACACCTGCCCGGTGCCGGAAGGTTAAAGGGCGGAGTTAGCCTTCGGGCGAAGCTCTAAACTGAAGCCCCGGTAAACGGCGGCCGTAACTATAACGGTCCTAAGGTAGCGAAATTCCTTGTCGGGTAAGTTCCGACCTGCACGAATGGTGTAACGACTTGGGCGCTGTCTCAACGAGGAGCTCGGCGAAACTGTAGCTCCGGTGAAGATGCCGGATACCCGCGACAGGACGGAAAGACCCCGTGAACCTTTACTGCAGCTTGATATTGGATCTCGCCAATGCATGTGTAGGATAGGTGGGAGGCTATGAACGGAGGGCGCCAGCCTTCCGGGAGCCAACCTTGAAATACCACCCTTGTGTTGTTGGGGTTCTAACTTCATTCCGTGAATCCGGATGAAAGACAGTGTCAGGTGGGCAGTTTGACTGGGGCGGTCGCCTCCTAAAATGTAACGGAGGCGCCCAAAGGTTCCCTCAGCACGGTTGGCAATCGTGCGTAGAGTGTAAAGGCATAAGGGAGCCTGACTGCGAGACATACAAGTCGAGCAGACACGAAAGTGGGGCTTAGTGATCCGACGATTCCTTGTGGAAGGGTCGAAGCTCAACGGATAAAAGGTACTCCGGGGATAACAGGCTTATCTCCCCCGATAGTCCACATAAACGGGGAGGTTTGGCACCTCGATGTCGGCTCATCGCATCCTGGGGCCGGAGAAGGTCCCAAGGGTTCGGCTGTTCGCCGATTAAAGCGGTACGCGAGCTGGGTTTAGAACGTCGTGAGACAGTTCGGTCCCTATCCGTCGCGGGCGTAGGACATTTGAGAGGATCTGTTCCTAGTATGAGAAGACCGGAATGGACGAACCGCTGGTTTACCAGTTGTGGCGCCAGCCGCATCGCTGGGTAGCTATGTTCGGACGGGATAACCGCTGAAAGCATCTAAGCAGGAAGCCCACCTCAAGACGAGATGTCCCAAGCGTAAGCTTCTGAAGGCCCCTTGAAGATTACAAGGTCGATAGGCCAGAGGTGTAAGTGGCGAGGTAACGAGCCATTCAGCCGACTGGTACTAATAGCCGTGCGGCTTGACCAGCGCTCCATGATACGTCGTCGTTCTCTCATTCCATGTAATTGCCAACCCATTTCTTCCGGTGGCGATAGCGGAGGGGAAACACCTCTTTCCATTCCGAACAGAGTAGTTAAGCCCTCTTGCGCCGATGGTACTGCTTGGGTGACCTTGTGGGAGAGTAGGACGCTGCCGGGGGATGCATGAAAGGCGCTCGATTCATTTCGGGCGCCTTTCTTTTTTGTGTCCGCTTCTGTGTCCGCTTGTGTCCGCGCGGGCGCCCGCCCGGTCCCCGGCTCCCGATGCCCGGCCAAAGTCCGAAGTGCTTGACAGCGCATGGGCCGAACCGTAACATACTAAAGTTTTTCCCGGAATTTTGCCCATCGAAACGAAATCGTCTGGAAGCGGTCGGATGCAGTCCTGAAGAGGAGGGGTGTTCGTGAAGGAATATCGCATCGAAAACATCAGAAACATATGCCTCGCGGGCCATGGGGGAAGCGGCAAGACCTCCCTGGCCGAAGCCATGCTCTTCAACGCCGGCGCCACGAACCGGCTCGGCAGCGTGGATGACGGCAACACGGTATCCGACTACCGCGACGAAGAGATCGAGCACCGCATTTCCATGAACCTCACGCCCCTTCACTGCGAGTGGAACGACCATAACCTCCATATTCTGGACACGCCGGGCTATTCCGATTTCACCAGCGAAGTGCACTGCGCGATGCGCGTAACGGACAACGTGGCCATCGTGGTCAAGGCCATCGAAGGTATCGAGGTGGAGACGGAACGCGCCTGGGAATACGCGGAACAGTACGGTCTGCCCCGCATGGTGGTCGTCAACCTGCTGGACAAGGAACACGCCGACTTCTACGACGCGCTGGGCCGCATACAGGAACGGTTCGGCACCCAGGCCGTCCCCCTGCAGCTTCCGATCGGCGAAGGAGAAGGGTTTTCGGGCGTCGTCGACCTGGTGGCCATGGAGGCGGTGACCGTCGAAGACGGCAAGGCCAACCGGTCCGGGATACCCGGCGACCTCGCCGGCCAGGCGGAGGAATACCGTGAAAAGCTGATGGAGACGGTGGCGGAATCCGACGACGATTTGCTCGAGGTGTACTTCGAAGAGGGCGCCCTGACCGATGAGCAGTTCCTGGAAGGGCTGCGCAAGGGTGTGAAGGAAGGCGCGATCTTCCCCGTCCTGGCCACGTCCGCTTCGGGAAACGTCGGGGTCTCCGGCGTGATGGATGCGGCGGTGGCGTACATGGTGTCGCCGGCAGACCGCCCGCCGGTGACGGCCACCCGTTCCGGCGACGGCGAGGAAGTCGCCCTGGACCCGGATCCTTCCGGTCCCCTGGCCGCCCAGGTGTTCAAGACGGTATCGGAGGCCCATATCGGGGAACTCACCTATTTCCGCGTATATTCCGGCGAGATCAAGCACGGCGGAGACGTGTACAACTCGACGAAGAACACGTCGGAAAGGTTCGGCCAGATCTATCATACGAACGGCCACGCGCGCAGTGAACTGAACGTCATCCGCGCCGGAGAAATCGGGGCCACCGTGAAGCTGAAGGACACCCACACCGGCGACGCACTGAGTACGAGACAGAAGTCATTCGACCTGGAATGGGTGACCTTCTCCGAGCCGGTCGCGAACGTGGCCGTCCTGCCCAAGAGCAAGGATGACGAGGAGAAGATCAGCACCGGCCTCTCCCGGCTGCACGAGGAAGATCCTTCCTTTACCTTCCAGTACAACAGCGAGATCAAGCAACTGATCCTGGCCGGCGCCGGCGAGATGCATCTCGACCTCATCGTAGAAAGGCTCAGCCGCCGTTTCGGCGTGGAAGTCGAGATGGTGCAGCCGCGCATCCCTTACCGCGAGGCGATCAAGGGCAAGTCCGAGGCCCAGGGCCGGTTCAAGCGGCAGAGCGGGGGACGCGGACAGTTCGGCGACGTGTGGCTGCGCGTCGAACCCAGGCAGCGCGGCGAAGGATACGAATTCGACAACGGCATCGTCGGCGGCGCCGTCCCCAGCCGCTTCATTCCGGCCGTGGACAAGGGCATCCAGGAGGCCATGGTGGAAGGCGTGATGGCCAAGTATCCCGTGGTGGATCTGAAGGCCACGCTGTACGATGGTTCCTTCCACACGGTCGATTCCTCCGAAATGGCCTTCAAGGTTGCCGCGTCCATGGGATTCAAGAAGGCCTTCATGGAAGCCCGCCCCGTCCTGCTCGAACCGATTTACGAGGTGGACGTGGTCGTCCCCGAAGACTACATGGGCGACGTCATGGGCGACCTTTCCAGCCGGCGCGGCCGCATCCTGGGCATGTCGCCCAGGGGGAGCAACCAGGTGGTGCGGGCGGAAGTGCCCCTGGCCGAACTGTACCGGTACTCCACCGTGTTGCGGTCCATCACGCACGGGCGCGGAAGCCACGCGCGCAAATTCGTACGCTACGAGGAAATGCCCAGGGAAATCGAAAGCAAGGTCATCGAAGAGTCCAAGGCCCTGGAAGAGGAATAATCCGCGGGATGACGGCACGGCGGGAACGGGTTCCCCGAGACGTTCACGCGGCCGGCAGGTTTGAGCGCGGCGAGATGTTCGCTCCGTGATCGGGAAGCAAGGATACATGGAACCCTTACTGAAGGTTGAGCACCTTTCGACGCACTTCTTCACCCGCGGCGGCGCGGTGCGCGCCGTGGACGACGTCAGTTTCGAAGTGGCGGAAGGCGAAACAGTGGGCATCGTGGGGGAAAGCGGATGCGGCAAGAGCGCCACGGTGTTGTCCGTCATGCGGCTCATTCCGAGTCCGCCGGGCCGCATCGTAAGCGGCAACATCCTGTTCAGGCCCGGCGCCGACGAACCGCCGGTGGACCTGCGTACGGTGCCGGAACCCGAGATGCAGGAGATCCGGGGCAATATCGTTTCCATGGTGTTCCAGGACCCGATGACGTCCCTCAACCCGGTGCTGACCATCGGATGGCAGCTCCGGGAGCCCCTCCAGCTTCATCTCGGCCTCGACAAGAAGGAGGCCACGGACCGTAGCATCGAATTGCTGCAGATGGTCAACATTCCGAGTCCGGAGCAGCGCCTCAACGACTACCCCCACCAGTTCAGCGGGGGCATGCGGCAGCGCGTCATGATCGCCATGGCCATCGCGTGCAACCCGAAACTGCTCATCGCCGACGAGCCGACCACGGCGCTGGACGTCACCATACAGGCACAGATCCTGGAACTGCTGATGAAGCTCCAGGAAGAACTGAACATGTCCGTCGTCCTCATCACCCACGACCTCGGGGTCGTGGGCGAGGTATGCGACCGGGTGATCGTCATGTACGCCGGACAAATCATCGAATCGGGCCCGGTGGACACGTTGCTCGACGACCCGAAACACCCTTATACCCACGGACTGCTCCAGTCCGTGCCCAAGCTGGGTCCCACGGTGAAGGACCGCATGGAACCCATTGACGGCCTGCCGCCGAACCTGATCCAGCTTCCGCCCGGCTGCCGGTTCGCTCCCCGGTGCCCCAGCCGGTTCGACCGGTGCGGGGACGATCCGGAACTGAAGGACGTGGCGCGGGAACACGACTGCGCCTGCTGGCTGTACTGACATCGGCCGCAGCCATCCTGGAGGACGCGTTGAACGAGCCCCTGCTGCAACTGGACAACCTGGTAAAACACTTCGAACTGGAAGAAGGGCTGGGCCGCAAGGAAGAAGGCGGCACCGTGCGGGCCCTGGACGGCGTTTCCTTTTCCATCAACCGGGGCGAGACCTTCGGGCTGGTGGGAGAAAGCGGCTGCGGCAAGTCCACCCTGGGCCTGACGGTCCTGCAGCTGTACCGGCCCACGGCGGGGAAGGTCCTCTTCGAAGGCAGCGACCTGGCGGCCATGTCCGAGAATGAACTGAAGCCCGTCCGCAAGCGGCTCCAGATGATCTTCCAGGACCCCTACGCCTCGCTTGATCCGCGCATGACGGTGGGGAACATCGTACAGGAGCCCCTCGACATCCACCGCGTGGGCAACCGGGAGGAACGGAGGGCGAGGCTGATCAGTCTCCTCGAGATGGTGGGACTGGGCGAGGCCTACGTCGACCGATATCCTCACGAGTTCAGCGGCGGCCAGCGGCAGCGGATCGGCATCGCCCGTGCGATCGCGCTGAACCCGAGCCTGATCATCTGCGACGAGCCGGTTTCCGCGCTGGACGTGTCCATCCAGGTCCAGATCCTGAACCTGCTCCAGGACCTGCAGAACGAGCTGAACCTGACCTATATGTTCATCGCCCACAACCTGGCCGTCGTGGCCCATATCAGCGACCGGATCGGGGTCATGTACCTCGGCAAGCTCATCGAGGCGGGCCGGACCGACGAGGTGACGAACAACGCCCAGCATCCCTATACGCAGAGCCTGCTTTCCGCGGTCCCGGAGATCAGCAAACGGCGCCAGAAACAGCGCATTCAGCTCACGGGCGACGTGCCCAGTCCGGTCGATCCGCCCTCCGGTTGCCGCTTTCATCCCCGATGCCCCATCGCGAAAGCCGATTGCGCCGAGCACGAACCGGAACTCAAACAGAACGACAGCGGCCACTGGGTGGCCTGTCATTACGCCTGAAGCGCCACGCCCGCTCCTTTAATCCGAACATGTCATCTTCCCTTTCCGACGGGTCGAACCGAATGCGGTACGATGTCATTACATTCGGCGAGACCATGATTCGGTTTTCGCCCGTGGACGGCCAGATGCTGGAACAGGCCGATTACCTGCGGGCCGACGCGGCGGGCACGGAATCCAACATGGCGGCGGCCCTGGCCAGGATGGGCGCCGACGTGGCCTGGGTCTCCGTCCTTCCCGATCATCCCGCCGGGCGATGGATCGCCTCCCGCCTGGCCCTGCACGGCGTGGACACGTCTCACGTGGCCTGGGGGGATGAACGAACCGGGCAGTCCGGGCAGTCCGGGCGTGACACAGGCGCCGAGCAGGCGATGCGGTCCATGCGGACCAAGCGGTCCATGCGGACCAAGCGGGCCGGCGTATTCTTTCTGGAACCGGGCACGCCGCCGAGAGGGAGCCGGGTCGTGTACGACCGGGCCGGGTCCGCCGCAACCGGATTGACGCCCGAAGCGGTAGAAGATGCGTTGCGGTCCGGCGCCCGGATCGTCCATACGTCCGGCATCACGGCTTCCCTCAGCCCCGTTTGCCTGGAGACGGTCGCCCGGGTCCTGGGCAGCCGAACGGAGCGGGGATACCGGACGTCGTTCGACATCAACTACCGGGCCAAGTTGTGGTCGCCCGAACGGGCCCGCGCCGTCCTGGAATCGCTCCTGGACCAGGTCGATATTCTGGTGTCGACGTCTGACGACGCGGCGTTGATATTCGGAATGGACGGCGCTCCAGAGGAAACCATCGACGCCCTGCACGGGCGGTTCGGCAACGAGATTATCGTGCTGACACTGGCCGAGGGCGGCGCCGTGGGGTGGTCCGCGGAGACCGGATTTCTCCGTACAAGCCCTTACGCGGTGGAACCGGTAGACCGGCTTGGCGCCGGTGATGCCTTTGATGCCGGCCTGCTGTACGGACTGCTGCGCGAAGATCTTCCGGCCGGACTGTCCTACGGCACCGCGCTGTCCGCACTGTGCCTATCGGAACGGGGCGACATGACGTGGTCTACGCTGGAAGAAGTAAAACGGATGGTCCGCCAGGCCCGTCCGGGTGGATCATGAAGACGAAGGAAACTCCAGAAGACAGGAAGACCCGGAGCCCGATCATGGAAACCGTGGGCATACTGACTCGCCGCGCACCTGATGAGCAGGGCCGGCCCTTCGGTCCGCCTACGGGTTTTTTTGAGGAGTGCTGCCAGGCCGCGGCGGTACTGGGCCTGCGTACGGTCGTGTTCGACGCGGCGGACGTGGATTCCAGGGAGGGGACGGTGGCGCCGGCTACGGTCGTGGACGGACGGTGGGTCGAATGCGCCCGCGAACCCTGGCCGGCGGTCATCTACGACCGGGCGCCCGTGCTGGATCCCGTCGGTTCTCCAGCCGCGAACCGCGCGCGGGGCCTGTTCGACCGGGCGGGCATCCCTTTCGTGAACCCCCGCTCCTTCATTTGCCTGGCGGTGGACAAGCTGGAAATCTGCCGGAGAATGGCGGCCGGCGGAGTCGTCGTTCCGCGTACAGGATGCCTTGACGAGCGCGCACTCCGGACATTCCTCGCCCGGTACGATCACGTGTACGTCAAGCCGAGGGCGGGGTCCGGGGGAACGGGCGTCATGGAAATCGTCCGGGGCGGGGGCGGACGCCATGTCGTAAGGACGGAGGCGGCAACCTATGAATTACGGGGCGATCAGCCGGTCGGGGACCGGGTCATGGAACTGGCCGGCCGGTTCCACGGGGAATCCCGCGGCTTTCTGGTGCAGCGGGGGATATCGGCCGAACCGGCGGATAACAGGCGCTTCAAGCGGTTCGACCTGCGGTTGCTCATGCAGAAAAACGGTCAGGCCCGGTGGATCCTGACCGGCCTGGCGGCCCGCGTGAGCCAGACGGGCGGCCCCACGACCAACCTGAGCAACGGCGCCCGGTCCGAGGAGGCGGAACCCGTGCTCGACGCGCTGTATGGCAGGTCGCTCAGGAAGGAGATTCTGCACCGTGCCGCCGAGGCGTCATTCGCGGCCTGCGGGATCCTGGAAGCGGAACTCGGGCCCATCGGAGAAGTGGGCCTCGATATCGTGCCGGACGCCGCCGGCACGCCGTGGATTATCGAAATCAACGCCCGCCCCGGCCGGAACGTATTCAGGCGCATAGCCCACAGTGCGGACGTTCCGGCCCCGGCTCGGCAGCGTTACGGAGCGATTCGCCGCAGGGCGGTGGCCCGTCCCTTCGAATACGCGAAGACCCTGACCGCCCCGGGATGATCGTATGACCTACAAAGAGGCGTTGGACTATCTCTACGGATTCGTGGACTTCGAACAGCAGCCGGGCGCCGCGCCGGAACGCATGGACCTGGCGGGCATCGGCGCCCTGACGAAAGCCCTGGGCCATCCCGAACGGCAATGGAAATCGGTGCACGTGGCGGGAACCAAGGGGAAGGGGTCCACCGCCGCCATGGTCGCGGCCATCGTCCGGGAAAGCGGCTACCGCGTGGGGCTGTACACGTCGCCCCACCTCGTCTCGCTGCGCGAACGCATCCAGGTCGACGGCGTGCCCATATCCGAACCGGAATTCGCGGAACTCGCCGAAGGCGCGCGCCCGGCCATCGAGGGCATCCGGCCGGGGAAGGAAGGCATGGGCTCCTTTTTTGATATACTCACGGCCCTGTCCTTTGTGTATTTTAAGGAGCGCCGGATCGACCTGGCGGTGATCGAATGCGGACTCGGCGGACGGCTGGATTCGACCAATGTCATTCATCCCCTGGTCTGTGCGATTACGCCCATTGGTCTGGACCACACGGACCGGCTCGGGGAAACGATCGCGGAAATAGCCCGCGAGAAGGCCGGGATCGTAAAAAACGGCGCTTGTACCATTACCGCCGTCCAGACGCGGGAAGCGTCGGAGGTTATCCGGGAGGCGTGCCGGCTCCGGTCGAGTCCCCTGGTGGAGGTGGGCGTCGACGTGCGGTACGCGTGCAAAGAAGAAGCGATCGGCCGGCAGGTGGTCGATATCGAAACCTCTGGCGGACTGTATGAAGACCTCACGCTTCCGTTGTCCGGGGCGTACCAGGCCGGTAACGCCGCCACGGCGGTGGGTGTGGCGGAGGCGCTGGCGCAGCGGGGCATGGAGATAACGCACCGCGGCGTGCGCCGCGGCCTGTCCACCGTTCAGCTGCCTGGACGCATACAGGTCCTGCAAGACCGGCCCTGGGTGGTGCTTGACGGGGCCCACAACGTGCTGGCGGCCGAAAACCTGACGGACAGCCTGCGCCGGCTTTTTCCGGCCCGGCGCGTCATCGTCGTGCTGTCCGCGCACCGTGACAAGGCGGTAGGCGACCTGTGCCCGGTCATCGCCCGGTACGCCGACGAGGTTCTCGTCCCGGAGCGGCGTGTAATGCGGAACCGGCAGGCCGACACCCGGGAAGTGGCGGAAGCCATCGGAAGTTGTGGAACACCAGCGCGGACGGCGCCTTCGGTGGCAACGGCCATCGCGGAGGCGAGCGCCAAGGCGCAACCGGACGACCTTGTCCTCGTGACCGGATGTTTCGCACTGGTGGGCGAAGCGCTGGAGGTACTTTGCGAGTTGGAACCCGAAGAGACACGAAGTCGTTGAAAAGAACCATACCGGAAGGCGGTAGCATATGAGCGCGCACAATCAGGCACGAGGTATCGCATCAGGCCGTCGGGTCCTGAAGCTGGCCCTTTGCGTCCTTTATCTTTTCGTGCTCGGCATCACGCCGGCCGGGGCGCAGACGTCCGCAGAGGGACCACAGCAGCCGGCCGACCCGGCCGCCGGAGCGGTTCAGCCGGGTGCGGCGGCCGGCCAGGAAGCCGCTGGTCCGCCAGATCCGCCCGGAACGCCCGGACTGCCGGGTCCGCAGGGGCCGGACACTACCCTGACGCCCGAGCAACGGCAGCAGGCGGCGCTGCAGCAGTTTCTGACCACTATCGCCCTCGCGAAGAACAATCTGGGCGCCGTATATTATGCGCAGGGGCAGTTGGACAGCGCCCGGGTCCATATCGAACACGCCCTGGAGATCGCTCCCGGATTCGCCGCCGCCAACCTTACGCTGGGACTCGTCCTCCACGCCAGGGGGGAGATGGACGCGGCGCTTGCGGCGTTCAAGAAGACCGTGGAGGGCGATACTCTCAGCGTCGCGCGCATGAGCATCGTTCCGTCCGATACCGTCTACGCCTGGGCCAGAAGCCAGTACGACAAGCTGATGGAAGGCACGCCGGACCTGGCCGCCGCCCATACCGCCATGGCGATCGCGTACAACCAGGGTGGGTACCTCAACGAAGCGGTCCACCACTACCGGCAGGCTATCGAGAACGATTCCTCCTACGTCGACGCCTATACGAATCTCGGCAAGGTCTATACCGATACCGAGGCATTCGAAATGGCGGCCGATGCCTACGAGAAGGTGCTCACCCTGTCTCCCCCGGAGGACCAACTGTCCAGGATCCATCTCAATCTCGGCGTTTCATACATGGGCATGGACCGCGTCGACGACGCGATCGGGGCATGGAAGCGGGCCGTAGAACTGTCGCCGGACTACATGGACGCCTACATGAACCTGGGCACCGCCTATCAAAACAAGAACATGCCCGACAGCACGCGCACGGTCTGGGAAAGGGCCCTGGAAGTCGGGGGCCGGTCGGTCGTGCCCCGCATGGCGCTGGGCCGCCTGGCGCTGGCGGAAGGCCGCCTGCCCGATGCCCTGCGTTACTATAATGAAATACTCGACCTGGGCGCGCGAGACCCGCGCATTCACGCGGAAACCGCCTTGATTCACGAACGGCGGGAGGACTTCGGCCAGGCGATCGTTCACTACGAGCAGGCGCTCGAACTTGCACCCGAAAACGCGCAGTTGAAGGCCGCGTTGAACCGGGTCAGGCGGATCGTGGAAGAGCGGGCGAAGGCCATCGAATCCAACAAGATCCGCGTTCGCCAGATCGTCGTCGTAACCCGCGGGGAAGCGGACGCCGTGATGGAACGGTTGACAGCCGGGGCCGATTTCGCCGAACTGGCCCGGGAAACATCCATCGATTCGAGCCGGGACAGCGGAGGCGACCTCGGGTTCTTCGGCCCGGGCGAAATGATCCCGGAATTCGAGGCGGCGGCGCTGGGGCTGGAAGTCGGGGAATTGAGCGGTGTCGTGGAGACGGCTATGGGATTTCACATCATCAAGCGGATCGAATAGCGCGGCAGCGCGAAAGACCGGTCCACCCGGGAGTCCCGACCCCGGATCGTAAGGAAGAGTCCTGAAGAAGGAAGGGCGCTGACATGGAGCAGGTCGTCATCATCGGAGGGGGGCCGGCGGGATACACGGCGGCCCTGTACGCCGCACGGGCGAACCTGTCGCCCATCGTGTTGACAGGCAGCACAGTCGGCGGCCAGCTGTCTCTTACCAGCGAGATCGAGAACTTCCCGGGGTTCCCCGAGAGCCTTGGCGGCATGGATCTCATGGATCGCATGCGGCAGCAGGCCGAACGCTTTGGCGCGGTCATGAAGTACGAGGAAGTCACCTCGGTGGATTTCGATCCGGGGGCGCACAGGATCAGGACGGACCGGAGCGAATACACGGCGAAGGCCGTGGTGATCAGTACCGGTTCATCGCCGCGGCTGCTCAACGTGCCGGGCGAGGATACCTTCTTCGGCCGGGGCGTGTCTACCTGCGCGACCTGCGACGGCGCGTTCTACCGGGACCGGAAGGTCGCGGTCGTGGGCGGAGGCGACAGCGCCATGGAGGAAGGCCTCTTCCTGACCCGGTTCGCCAGCAAGGTCTGGATCATACACCGCCGGCACGAACTGCGGGCAAGCCGGATCATGCAGGAAAGGGCCCTGGAACATCCGAAGATCACGTTCCTGTGGGGATCCGTGGTCGACGAGGTGCTGGGCGAAGCCGCCGCCGTGACCGGCTTGCGCGTGCGGGAACTGGAAACGGATCGGGTCGGCGACCTGGACGCCGAAGGCCTTTTCATCGCCATCGGGCATACCCCCAATACGGCCCTGTTCAGGGACAGGCTCGACGTGGACGAACAGGGTTACATCCTGACCGACCGGAGGCAGCATACCAGCGTGCCCGGCGTGTTTGCGGGCGGGGACGTGCAGGACCACGTATACCGCCAGGCCGTTACGGCTGCAGGTACAGGCTGCGCCGCCGCCATGGAAGCGGAGAGATACATCGCTGAAAACGGGGGTTAGGCCGGCCGGTGGCCGGTCAGGCCGTGCGTGCGTCGTGCTTTACCACGTCGAGCCGCGGGTTTCCGATGGTGACCTTGGAATGGGGCGGCACCGGTTCCGTCAACCAGACGTTGGCCCCGATGACGGAGTCGTGGCCGACGGTCGTTTCGCCGCCCAGGATCGTCGCCCCGGAATAGATCACCACGTCGTCTTCGATGGTAGGGTGGCGCTTGCCCCCCTTGACGAGACGTCCGCCTTCATCCTTCCTGAAACTCAGTGCGCCCAGCGTCACACCCTGGTAGAGCTTGACGTTCTTGCCGATCACAGCGGTCTCCCCGATGACGACCCCGGTGCCGTGGTCTATGAAAAAGCGGGTGCCGATGTTCGCACCGGGGTGGATGTCGATCCCCGTGCGGCTGTGGGCGTGCTCGGACATGATCCTCGGGATGAGCGGCGTTTTCCGTAAATACAGCTCATGGGCGATCCGGTGGGTGGCGATGGCTTCCACGCACGGGTAGCTGAGGATGATTTCGTCGTGGCTCTTGGCCGCGGGATCGCCGTCGTAGGCGGCTTCCACGTCGCCCATGAGCAGTTTCCGGATTCCGGGAACGGCCTCGAGGAGCTCGAGCGAGATCCTGTCTGCGATTTCCTCGCAGGCCACGGGGTCCTTGCCCTTGCACTGCGCGTCGTGCATGAGGCTGCGGGTCACTTCCTCTCTCAGGCGGATGTAGATGGCGTCCACCAGCCCGTCCACGTAGAAGGCCACGTTCTTCGTCACGAGCGGTTCGGCGCCGAAGTAACCGGGAAAGCAGAGCGTAAGCAAGTCCTTCAGGATGCCGTAGACCCGTTCCCTGGAAGGCAGGTTCTTGCCGTCGATACGGTTCAGGCCGCCGATCGTGTCGTAGGACTGTACGATCTGGGAGGCCAGCGCGCCGATTTGCGTGCGCGTTTCGGACATAGTCATATTGCAGATAGGCACCAGTTTCTGATCGGACGACTTTTTACGCCTGGGACGATTCATAATTACCTGTTTTCCGGTTTCTCGGACCAGCATCAAATCGTGCCAGGGTTCGGAACAGATCCTTCCATCCGGACCCCTGCGCCGCTGTCTGAATTTCGAAGATCCATCGCGGTAAGTCAAGCGATTTCTTTTGTTAACGACACCGGAGTTATCGTTCCGCACCTGCTACAAAGCAGTTGCCAGCAGCGCCTGCGAACCGTTATATTGCACTTGTTTCGCATGGCGTACCGCACCCCCGATTAACGAGCAGCGACCCCCCATGGAATTCAAACGAACAGCCTGCTTTCCGATTCTATTCGCCTGTCTGCTTGCCGCCGCTCCACCGGCCGGGGGGCAGACGACCGGCGGATTCATGGATATCGATGACGTGAAGCCGGGCATGCGCGGATACGGCCTCTCGGTTTTCCAGGACGCAAGGATCGACACCTTCGACGTCGAAGTGCTGGGCGTCATGAAAAACACATTCTACACGAAACACGACATTATCATGGTCGGGGTTTCAGGGCCCTATGTCGACGAAGCGGGCGTAATCGCGGGGATGAGCGGCAGCCCCGTGTATATCGATGGAAAACTCGTCGGCGCGCTCGCCTACCGCTTCGGACTGTTTCCGATGAAACCCATCGGCGGCGTCACGCCAATAGATCATATGCTGGCCATACGCGATGCCGTGGACGCGGATGCTTTACCGGGGCGGGACTCGCCGGACGGCTCCTTCAACGGGATGGGCGACAGCCGGGGCGGCAACTGGCCGAAGGACGCGTTCTTCGATCCGTCACTCCCGTGGCCGGACGGAGACCGGTCCGCCGACGAAGACCGGTCCGCCATGGCGTTCTCCAGGCGGGGGGAAACGCCCGCGAGCACGTCCAGCCTCCAGCCCATCGCCGTGCCCATGGCCTTTTCGGGCTTCCATCCCCTGACCGTGGATCTCTTTGAAAATGAACTGCGCCGGCGCGGACTCGTTCCGGTCTCCGGCGGCGGCAGTGTGGGCGGTGGCGCTCCCGGCAGGGTGCCCGCCGCGGGTTCGACCGTCGGCGACGCGGCCCCGGAACAGGCCGGCCCGGCGTCGCGCGTTGCCCGGTCCGCCCGGTCCGCCCTGGAGCCCGGATCTGCCGTGAGCGCGCAGCTTATCCGGGGCGACTTCAGTCTCGCCGGTACGGGGACAGTCACCTGGCGTGACGAAGACGCCGTACTGGCCTTCGGGCATCCCTTCCTGTGGACAGGCGCCCTGAACATCCCCATGAACCGGGCTGAAATCATCACGGTCATTCCGGACCAGGCCGGATCCACCAAAATCAGCAGCGTGTCGGACGAAGTCGGCTCGGTCCTGTGGGACCACACGAATGGGATATACGGGCAACTCGGCGATACGGCGCGCATGATACCGGTGGAGCTTTCCTATGGCGATAACGTCAGGCCGGACCAGCACTACCGGTTCGACGTGATGATGGCGAACGGCTGGACGCCCATGCTGGTAAACATGGCGGTGGCGAACACCATCATCGCAAACGGCCGGCTGGGCGGCGAGCGGACGATATCGCTCGGCGGCAGGATCGTCCTGAGCGGCCATCCGGATATCGTCTTCGACGACCAGTTCTCGGGACAGGCGTCCATGGCGGCCCTGGCCAGGGATGTGAACCGCGTGCTCAACGTCCTGCTCGACAACCGGTTCGTTACCCCAAGGCTCGAGTCCGTGAAGATCGAGATCGGTTCGTCGAACGAACGCAGGACCGCCGTCATCGAAGACGTCTGGTTCGGATCGGAGACCCTGAAACCGGGCGACACGCTGGAGGTCAGGGTATTCCTCAGGCCCTACCGGGGCGACCGGCTGGTGAAGCGGATCGACGTCGCCATCCCCAAGAACATATCCAATGGGCCGGTACAGGTGCTGGTCGGGTCTGACCAGGCCGTCACCCGTCATGATCTGAATACCGTCCCCCAGCGGTACAGGCCCACGGACGGCGCCCGCCTGATCGAACTGCTCAACAACCGCCGCACCGGAAACCGGGTCTATCTGAAGATGTTCCAGGCCGGCGCGGGCGGGATCGTGAAGGGCCGGGAGATGCCCGGCCTGCCGCCATCGGTACTCGCCGTCATGAATTCCGAGCGGACGAAAGGCAGTTTCATCCCGATCCGCGAGAAGGTGGTGGCCGAAGAAACGATCCGAACGGACTATGTCGTATCCGGACAAAACTGGAGCCGGCTGACCGTAAAGCGATAGGAGAGTTACTTGAACCAGTTCCAGGGTTGGCGTGCTTTGTTTATGGCCGCGGTGTTTCTGCTGGTCGCTGGCGTGGTTCTCGCGTCGACGCCGGTGATCTGGAAACAGGCCGGGCACGGAGATTTTCTTAAAGGAGAAAACAGGGGCGTTTCCATTACCGACAGGGGGCACCTGACCCTTTCGCCGGTCCTGGACCCCCTCTTCGAGAGCGACGAACCCCTGGTATGGTGTCTCGCATCCGATTCCGGGGACAATCTGTACGCGGGTACGGGAAACGACGGCAGGCTGTACCGTATCGATACCACAGGTGAGTCCGAGGTGGTCTTCGACGCGGAGGAACTGGAAATCAGCAGCATCGCGGTCGATCGGAATGACCGGCTGTACGCCGCCACCTTCCCCGACGGCCGGATCTACAGGATCGATCCGGATGGGTCCCACTCGGTGTTTTTCGATCCCGCGGGCGAGGGTACTGCTGACGAAGACACGCGCTACATCTGGTCGCTGGTCTTGGACGCGGAAGGGATCCTGTACGCGGGAACGGGTGAGCAGGGACGCGTCTATCGTATAGACGAAAACGGCGAGGGACAGGTCCTGGCGGAACTGGAAGAAGCCCATGTCATGGCCCTGGCCGTGGATGGATCCGGTCGGCTGATCGCCGGTACCGAGCCGGGCGGTCGGATTTACCGGATCACGCCTTCGGGCGTCCTCTCCGTCCTCTACGATTCTCCTTACCGCGAAGTGAGCACCCTGCGGGTCGATAAAGACGGATACGTGTACGCCGCCGCGCAGAGTGAACCGCGCCGCGGTGGACGGTCCGGTTCATCGATGCCCCCTCCGTCCCCGGGCGCCGCCGGGGATCAGGACGGCGATCCGGGCCGCGGCATGGTCGAAGCGACGGCTTCAGTGGAGGGGAGCGACCGGCCGGCCGGCCGTGGTTTCAGCCCGGGCGGCAGCGTCGTTTACAGGATCGATCCCGACGGGCGGGTGGAAGAGTGGTGGCGGTCCCAGACGGACCTGTGCCTGTCCATGGCGGTACGCGGGGACGGTGAACTGGTCCTTGGTACCGGACCCCGCGGCAGGCTTTACCGTGTCCGGGAACGGGGCCGCGGCACGTTGCTGAGCGAATTGCAGGAATCCCAGGTCACGGCGCTGATGCCTGACGCAACGGACGGCGTGGTCGCCGCGACGAGCAATCGCGGCAACCTGTACCGCCTGCGTTCGCGGCCCGTGGGCGAAGGCGAGTACGAGTCCGATGTAAAGGACACCCGGGGTCACGCCCGGTGGGGACGTATACGGTGGGAGGACGAGCGGCCTCCCGGGACGGCGGTCAGCCTGTATGCACGGTCCGGCAATACGGACTCCCCGGACCAGACCTGGAGCGACTGGACCGGTCCCTACACCGATTCGGACGGGGAGGCCCTGGCCTGTCCGCCCGCCCGCTATCTGCAATGGAAGGCGGTAATGAGTACGCGGAACGAAGAAGCCCCCTCGGTCCTGTCCGTTTCGGCCGCCTACCTCACGCGGAACAACCCGCCCAGGGTGCATTCGGTCACGGTATACGAGCCGGGAGTCTACCTGCGCGACGCCCCCGCGGGCTCCGGCGACCAGAACGGAGATCTCCCCCCGGGTATCGCCGCGCAGGTTGGAGGCCGTGGCGGCAGTCTTGGACAGCAAGCCTCGACGGGCGCCCCCACTTACCGGAAAGGCATGCGGGCCGTCGCGGTCCAGGCGAGCGACCCCGACGGGGACAGGCTGTCCTACGAGATCTATTTTCGTGGCGAAGCCGAAACGCATTGGAAACTCCTGGACTCGGAACGGCGCGTCCCTTCCTATTCCTGGGACTCCGAGACTTTTCCGGACGGAAGCTATGTCATCCGGGTCGTAGCCAGCGACGCGCCTTCGAATCCACCGGACCAGGCGCTGGCGGCGGAGTACCTGAGCGAACCGTTCCTGGTGGACAATACCGGCCCGCGGGTAACCCGGATCGAAGTGACAGGAGGCGTACTGTCCTTCTTGGTCCGGGACGGCGCGAGTCCCCTGTTCCGAGTCGAATACGCTATTGATGGAGGCGACTGGCGCGTGGTCCACCCCCGGGACGGCGTAACGGATTCGGAGATGGAGGAATTCGAGATCGCCCTGGAGGGACTGGAAGCCGGCGAACATACCCTCGCCATTCGCGCCAGGGACGCATCCAATAACACGGGTACGGGGAAACGGGTCGTCACGATCCCCTGAGGAGGCCAAGGTGTCGGGTCATTCCAAGTGGAGTACGATTAAGCGGAAGAAGGAACAGAAAGACGCGGCGCGCGGGAAGATTTTCACCCGTATCGTCAAGGAGATTACCATCGCCGCGCGGCAGGGCGGCGGCTCGGTCGACAGCAACCCCCGGCTCAGAACGGCCGTGTTGGCGGCCAAGGCGGAGAACGTGCCCCAGGCCAACATCGACCGGGCGGTCGCCAGGGGCACAGGTGAACTGGACGGCGTTCAATACGAGGAACTGGTCTACGAGGGTTACGGTCCTTCCGGCGTGGCGCTGCTGGTGGAAGCGGTGACGGACAACAAGAACCGGACCACTTCCGAGATGCGTCACGCCTTTACCAAGAACGGCGGCAACATGGGGGAAACGGGTTGCGTGGCCTGGATGTTCGACCAGAAGGGCACGATCGTCGTGGACAAGAACGGCGTCGACGAGGACGAGGCCATGATGGTCGCCCTCGACGCCGGCGCGGAAGACATCCTGGACGAGGGGGATACCTTGGATGTGTTGACTTCCCTTTCAGATTTCGAATCGGTGCGGACCCGGCTCGAGGAGAACGGTTTCGCGCCTGTGCGGGCTGAAATCGGCCGCATTCCGCAGTCGACTGTGGCGGTCGCCGGAAAGGAAGCGGAACAGCTGCTCCGGCTGATGGAGGTCCTCGAAGACCATGACGACGTCCAGCATGTATATGCCAATTTCGACATGGACGACAAGATGCTGGAGGAGCTAAACGGGTAGCGGGTATCCATGATCATCCTCGGAATCGATCCCGGCAGCGTGATTACGGGATACGGTGTGATCGAAGCCCGGGGCAGGCAGTGCCGGCTGTTGGACCATGGCGTGTTGCGTCCGGGATCGCGAAAAGCCCTCGAGGACCGGCTTAAAGTCATCTACGACGGCCTGTGCGAGGTCATAGACCGGAGCCGCCCGGAACTGGTGGCCGTCGAGACCGCCTTCGGAGGACGGTATCCCAAGGCGGCCCTCGTGCTGGGCCACGCCCGCGGAGTAGCCCTCCTGGCCGCGGCGAATCGGAGACTGCAGGTCTGGGAATACGCGCCTCGGGAAGTCAAGATGGCCACTGTCGGTGCCGGTGGCGCGTCGAAGCAGCAGGTCCAGTACATGGTACGTGCCATGCTTGAACTCGGCAGCGAAACCATGCCGGAAGACGCGTCGGACGCGCTGGCGGTCGCCCTGTGTCACTATCACAGGATATCGGGAAGGATCAAGGCGGTTGATCGCATTCGTAGAAGGTGAACTGGTCGACAAGCAGCCCGACGGTATCACGGTGTCCGTCGGCGGTATAGGCCTGTACATGGACATTCCCCTGTCCACGTACCAGGCCCTGGGTCCGCCGCGCTCCAGCGTCCGCGTGGAAACGGTGCTCCACGCGCGGGAAGACGGCATGCAGCTCTACGGGTTCGCGACCGCGGAGGAGAAGCGCCTCTTCGAAGTGCTGATCACCCTGCCCGGCATCGGTCCCGGCGTGGCCCTGAACATCCTTTCCGGCGCGACGGTTGCCGAGTTCACCGCCGCGATCATCAACGAAGACATCGGCAAACTGGTTTCGCTGCCCAAGATAGGCCGAAAGACCGCGCAGCGGCTGATCATGGAGCTGCGCGACAAGCTGGCCTCCATGGATACCGGTGGGGCGGAGTCGCTGCCCGTGGCGCCGACGGGAGAGGCGCCTGAAGTGGACGATGCGATCAAGGGCCTGGTGGCCCTGGGCATCGATCATCCGGAAGCGCGCCGTCTCGTCGTCCGTGTGATGTCCGAGCGCTCGGAAACGCCCTCCTGGGAAGAGATCATGCGTTTGGCGCTGCAGAACCAGGGAGGGCGGTAGATGGACGATCGGGACTACCCGTTGACCGATCCCGACCGGTTCGACGAGGATACCGAATTCGACCGCGCGTTGCGGCCTGGCCGGTTCGACGAATTCCCCGGCCAGGAAAAGGCCAAGGCGGAGTTGCAACTGTACATCGAGGCCGCGAAGACCCGGGGTGAGAACCACATCGACCACGTGCTGCTCCACGGTCCGCCCGGACTGGGCAAAACCACGCTGGCCACCATTCTCGCCAATGAAATGGGCGTGGAGATCCGGCCGACCGCGGGTCCGGTGCTGGACAAGCCGGCCGACCTGGCGGGCCTGCTGACCAACCTGCAGCCGGGCGACGTGTTCTTCATCGACGAGATCCACCGGCTGAACCACGTCGTGGAAGAGCACATGTACGCGGCGATGGAGGATTTCAAGATCGACATCCTGGTGGACCGGGGGCCGAGCGCCCGGTCCCTTTCGCTCGTCCTCGACCACTTTACCCTGGTCGGCGCTACGACGCGCACGGGACTGCTGACGGCGCCGCTCCTGGCACGGTTCGGCATCCCGATCCGCCTGGATTTCTACACGCCGGAGGAACTGTTCCTGATCGTCACGCGGGCGGCCGAAATCATCGGCGTCGAGACCGATGACGCCGGGGCGATGGAGATCGCCCGGAGATCCCGGGGAACGCCCCGCATCGCCAACCGGTACCTTAAGCGGGTGCGGGACTACGCGCAGGTCAAGAGCGACGGACGCATTACCGGGGAAACCGCCCAGGCCGCTTTCGATATGCTGGGCGTGGACCACATGGGACTGGACGACATGAACCGGCTGATTCTTACGACCATCATCGAGAAGTACGAGGGCGGTCCCGTGGGCCTGAACACGCTGGCTGTGGCCGTGGGCGAGGAGAGCGGAACGCTCGAAGAGGTATACGAGCCATTTCTCATCGTCCAGGGCCTGATCAATCGAACGCCCCGCGGCAGAGTGGCCACCGAACTGGCGTACGGACACCTGGGATTCACCGCGAACAAGAGGCCGCAGGCCGGACTTTTCGATTGACGGCCGGCATGACGCGCGCCCGCGGTCCGGATCGGAAAGAGGCCACAAGGGTCGGAACGGGGCCACACGGTCCGGCCGATTCCCGGCACACGCCGTCGCGGCACCTCCGGCCTGTCGCCGGCCCGCGCGGGCCGGCGTAAACGATCACCCGTGAATCTAGCAGATTTCGACTTTTCGCTGCCGGAAGACCTGATCGCCCAGTACCCCGCCGAACCCCGCGACGCGTCCCGGCTTATGGTGGTGCACCGCCGCGGCGGTGCAATCGAACACCGGACGTTCCGGGACATCGCCGACTACCTGGCTCCGGCCGACACGCTGGTGCTGAACCGGACGCGGGTGATGTCCGCCAGGCTTCGGGGGGTGCGCCCGGAAACCGGCGGCCGCGTGGAAGTCGTGCTGGTGCGCCAGGCCCGTGATGAATCGCCATCCCATTGGGAAGCCCTGCTGAAGCCCGGCGCCCGGCTTGCAAAAGGGACGCGCCTGGAGCTGGAGGGCGGGGCCCTGGTCGCCACCGTGGAGGACGACCCCGGCCAGGACATACGCCTCATTCGTTTCGCCGGGAACGTGGACGTGCCCCGGGTCATCGAACAGGTGGGCGGTACGCCGCTGCCACCCTATATTCGACGCGCCCCGGACGCGTCCGACCGGGACCGTTATCAGACCGTCTACGCGGAGGAGTACGGCGCCGTGGCCGCGCCGACGGCCGGCCTGCATTTCACGGCACCCCTGCTGGACCGCATCCGGGCGCGTGGCACGGCCGTCGTGCCGATCCTGCTCCATGTCGGGCCGGGCACGTTCCAGCCCATCCGAACCGCCGCCGTGGAAGACCACGAAATGGGCGACGAATATTACCGTGTCGAGGCCCACGAAGCGGAGATCATCCGACAAAGGCGGAACACGGGCCGCGTGGTGGCCGTCGGCACCACGGCCGTGCGCACCTTGGAGACGATCGCGGCCGGGGAACGCGGAGCACCCGGAGAACGCGGAGTGCCCGACGCGTCCGGCGAAGGAAGAGGGGCCGAACCCATACTGGAACCGCGCCGGTACGAGGGCCGCACCCGGTGTTTCATCTATCCGCCCTACGATTTCAGGCTGGTCGACGCGCTGCTGACCAATTTCCACCTGCCGAAGTCGACGCTGTTGCTGCTGGTCAGCGCCTTCGCGGGAAGAGAGTTGATCCTTGACGCCTACGAGGAGGCGGTCAGGGAGAAATACCGGTTCTACAGCTATGGCGACGCCATGCTGATCGTCTGAGGAGGACGAGGCGTTGAAACCCGTCATGGGCATCATTCCCGCCGCCGGCCACGGCCTGCGCATGCGGTCGGATACGGAAAAGCCGTACATCACGATCGGCGGCAGGTCGATCCTGGCCCACACGCTCTCCGTTTTCGAAGCCTGCCCGGCCGTGGATGGATACGTGCTGGTGGTGGAGCCGTCTCGGGTAGCGTCCTGCAGGGCGCATCTTTCGCAGACGGACGATACCTACCCGAAGCTCGCGAACGTGGTCGCCGGCGGCAGCACGCGCCAGGAGTCGGTCTACCTTGGGCTGATGGCCCTTGACGGCGGCACCGGATCCGTGCTGATTCATGATGCGGCGCGGCCCTGCGTCGAGCAGGACGCCCTTGTAGCGTCCGTCCTCGGGTGCGCCCGGTACGGCGCGGTGATCTCGGCCACCCCGTCCACGGATACGATGAAGGTCATCCGGGACGGAAGGGTCGAGGCGACGCCGGACCGAGCGACGCTGTGGCGGGCGCAGACGCCCCAGACCTTCCCGTACGGGGTCCTGCGGACAGCCCACGAACAGGCGCGGGAAGAGGGCTATGTGGGGACCGACGACGCCGAACTGGTGGAACGGGCAGGATACGTGGTGCGTGTTCTTGACGGCACCCCGGACAATATCAAGGTGACCACCGCCGAGGACCTGGAAGTCGCGGAGCGCATATTGCGGCGCCAGGGGCGGATCTGATCGCGCTAAACGCGACGCGGCAATTGCGATAGGTGGCGGTCGCGACGGATAGGGATGGAAGCAGACGGAAACAGTGGAAACAAAGGTGCCGGCCATGGATGACATACGCGTAGGAACCGGCTACGACGTCCACGCATTCGCGGACGGCCGGCCCTGTGTCCTGGGCGGCGTGACCATTCCCCACGAACGCGGGCTGCAGGGCCACTCGGACGCGGACGTGCTTTCACACGCCATAGGCGACGCCCTCCTGGGCGCCGCCGCGCTGGGCGATATCGGAAAACATTTCCCCGATGACGACGAGCAATTCCGTGATATTTCCAGTCTCCTCCTGCTCCAACGGATTGTTGACGTGCTGCGCGAATCAGGTTATACTGTATCGAATGTGGACGCCACCGTCGTCGCGGAGCGTCCGAAACTGTCGTCCTTCGTGCCGCTGATGCGCAGCAGGATCGGCGCGGCCCTCGGATTGCCGGACGATCGCGTGTCGGTCAAGGCCACGACTTCCGAAAGACTTGGATTCACCGGACGGGAAGAAGGTATCGCGGCGCACGCCGTAGTGCTGATCCGTTCCGCGGACGGCGGGTGAGGTGCGTTTCTGCGCGTGGAGGAATGCGGCACGGGGCGTGCGGGCGATGCGGGCCGTAAGGACCGCGGATTTTCCATCTTGAAGGGCTTTCTGTTTTAATGGGCAAGGTCATTTCGATTGCGAATCAGAAGGGCGGTGTCGGCAAGACGACGACGTCGGTCAACCTGTCCGCATGCCTGGGCGTCGCGGAAAAGAAGACCCTGCTGGTCGATCTGGATCCGCAGTCGAACGCCACGTCGGGGCTCGGACTGCACGACCGGACGCTGGACGCGACGATTTACGAGATCCTGTTGGACGAGCGCCCCATCGAGGAAGCCGTCCAGCAGACCGAGATCCCTTCGCTCCACGTCGTCCCGGCCCATCGCCGGCTGGTCGGCGCCGAGATCGAACTGGTATCGGCCATCGCCCGGGAGCGGAAGCTTGATGACGCGATCAAGCCGATTCGCGACGAATACGAATACATCCTGATCGACTGCCCGCCCTCTCTGAGTCTCCTCACCCTGAACGCGCTGACCGCCGCCGATTCGGTGTTGATTCCCATACAGTGCGAATACTATGCCCTCGAGGGGCTCGGGCAGCTGCTCAATTCGATCCGCAAGATCCAGAAGCACCTGAACCGGAGCCTGAAGATAGAAGGCATCCTCCTGACGATGTACGACAAGCGGCTCAATCTCTCGAGACAGATCGAGGCGGAAGCCAAGCAGTACTTCGCGGACAAAGTCTACCAGACCACGATCCCGAGAAACGTTCGGTTGAGCGAAGCGCCGAGCTTCGGCAGTCCGATCATCCTATACGATATTCTCTCGTCGGGAGCGGAAAGCTATATGAACCTAGCCAGAGAGGTGATGGCCAATGGCAGCCAGGAAAGTGCTGGGACGGGGACTGGAAGCGCTGATTCCTGATCTTCCGGACGACCAGGAAGACCGGCAGAGCGTGCTCCAGGTGCCGATAGACCGGATTTCGGCCAATCCCTACCAACCGCGGCAGTCCTTCGACCAGGCCAGGCTTGACGAACTGGCCCGGTCCATCCTCGAAAAAGGCGTTATCCAGCCGGTCACCGTCCGCCGTAAAAACGAGGAAGAGGAATACGAACTGATCGCCGGCGAGCGGAGGCTCCGGGCCGCCAGACAAACGGGCTACCAGACCATACCGGCCATCGTCATGACGGTTTCATCTCCCGAAGAAATGATGGAACTGTCGCTGATCGAGAACATCCAGCGCGACGACCTGAACCCGATCCACGAAGCCCGGGCGTACCTCCGGCTGCAGGAAGAATGCCACCTCACGCAGGAAGAAGTCGCCACCCGAGTGGGGAAGAACAGGACGACGGTGGCCAACACGCTCAGACTGTTGAAACTGCCGTCCGAGGTCCAGAAGTGTCTCCTGGCCGACGAGATCTCGATGGGCCACGCGCGGGCGCTTCTGGGGCTCGAAAACCGCGCGGAACAGGCCGAATTGTGCAAGCAGATCGTAAAGAAGGGCCTGTCCGTGCGCAAGGTGGAAGAACTGGTCAAGAAGCGCTACGAGGAGAAGCGGGAAAGCGCCCCGGCGCGCAAGCCTAACGACCTCGCGGCCGCCGAGACCATTATGCAGCGCATCCTCGGAACGAAGGTGAACATCAATCGCAGGCAGCATAAGGGGAAGATCGAAATCGAGTTCTATTCCGCCGATGATCTGAACCGCATCCTAGAACTGCTGAAAGTCCGGCTGTGAAGCGCATCGAACCCCGGATTCACGCCCCGTCTCTCCAGCCCCGATATTTTACCGATATTCTTTGACTTTTCAGGCCTGCGGCCTATATTTATCCTGTTGCGCCGATTCTGTCGCGAGGTGTGGCGGAACAGGGACGGATATGCGTATCCCAGGCGGTATTGACTATGTTCAGAATGCACTGGATGTCACTGGTCTTCGTCTCTGAACGATCGGGCCGGACATACGAACTGCGCATACCGAGGTTCCTGTTTGGCCTGCTCGTCTCGGTGTTCGCTCTTGGCCTGCTTGCGCCGGTGGTTCTTCTGGCCCTGCCGTCGGGTGTAGTCGACGTTACGTTCGGTCATACCTGGAAAGCACAGGTGAAGTCCCTGGAGGAAAGGTCCGTGGAACTGACCCGGCAACTGGAGGAACTGAGAGAGACTGCCAGAAGTATACGGAGGCTGGCGGGCGTCGAGCGATTCGATTCAGATTCCCCGGTAAGGGTGGAAGATGGGGACGGACTCCTGGCTGCCAGCCGGGACGGGCTGCCCTTTCTGACGGACGGCGGCCTCCCGGCGCGGCCTGAGTCCGTTGCGGCCGGAGAACGCGCCGGACCGCTCGCACCGTTCCGGCACATGCCGTCCATATGGCCGGTGGCGGGCTGGGTGACGCGGGAGTTTCAACAGGAGGACGATTCGATCGTCGCGCCGCATTTCGGCCTGGACGTCGCCGCCCGTGAAAATGCGCCGGTCTTGTCCTCCGCCGACGGGATCGTGACGTTCGCGGACTGGGACCAGCACCTCGGTTGGCTGGTCCAGATCGATCACGGTTACGACCTGGCGACACGATACGGTCACAACGCCAGGCTGCGAGTCGAACGCGGCCAACTGGTCCGTCGCGGGCAGATCATTGCCCTGGTCGGGAGCACGGGCCGCAGTACGGCGCCCCATCTGCATTACGAAGTCTGGAAGGATGACGCCCCCGTCGATCCTCGCGGCTACCTGCCCGAGGTCATCCAGTGGGACGATCTACTGGTGAGCGTGCGAACGCAACGTTAAAATGTTCAGGTCATCGGGTGCGATACGGGTTCAGGAGCGCGGTATGACGATCATTGCCAAGGGCACTGAAGTGAACGGTTCGGTGGACGTGGAAGGCAATATCCGGGTAGACGGCACCGTGAACGGCGATGTGAAGGCCACCGACGGCGTCGAGGTCGGAAAGTCCGGCCGGATCGTTGGATCGTCCATAGAGTCCAAGACCGCGATTATCAATGGGTACGTGGAGAGTAATCTCACCGTTTCCCAGCACGTTCTCCTGGGCAGCAAATCCAACTTCGTCGGAGACCTGAAGACCAAGTCCCTCGTCATCGAGGAAGGGGCGGTCTTCCACGGAAACTCGGCCATGTCGGATAAAGACGCCGTTTCGGACCGCGCGAATGGCGGGGGAGACCGTGTGGATAGTGGCGGGCAAGGCCCTGTGGATGGCATTCGAAATCCGATCGGGCGTTGAACAATGGACTATGGGACGGAATACGCAGGGCCGATGGCAGTACATGAGAGAAGCCGGAGAGCTTGCCGTAATCGGCCTGACCCTGGTTTTCTCCACCGCGATAGGGTACTTTCTGGGCCACCAGGTCGAACTGGCCTGGCCTGAGTGGAAACCCTGGGGCGGAGTCGTCGGCGCCATGCTCGGCGTCGTGGCCGGGTTCCTGGAAATGGCGAGAACGCTGAGACGTCTGAATAGAAAGATCGAAGTGGCGGAGCGGGAGAGAGATGGCGCAAAGCACTGAGCAGGACGGCGGAACATTGATCGGCAATGCACCGGGCACTGAAACCGGCACGGGCGCTCCGCCGGGAAGCGCGGATGAACCGCTGAGGCGGTTCCTGCCCCGCGTCTACCGGATCAGCGCCGTGCTGACCGTGGTCGGCGCCATCGCGGCGCGCGTGGCGGGCGCGGACCTGTTCGCCGTCAATTTCTTCGTCGGATCGATGATCGGTCTGATGATGCTGTTTCTCACGGCCTGGCTGGTCCGCCGTTTCGTGACGCCCGGCGAGCAAATCAAGCGGAACCGCAACAAGCTGTTCCTGCTGTTGATGGCCAAGTTGCCGCTGCTGGGGTTCGTGCTTTATTTCGTGACGTCGGGGAACTGGTTTCACCCCATCGGTTTGCTGACGGGCGTGTCCCTGATTCCCTTCACGCTGACCCTGTGCGGCCTCGTCCTGGTCATGAAACAGGGTACATCGGATAATCGGGCAGACTGGACCGCCGTGTTGAACAAGCCGAAGCGGTCTTACCGGTAAGGAGGTTGTCCTTTGACTGGTCCGTGGTCGAGTGTCCTCTCTCTGGAGATGGCGTCCGAGGGGGGGAGCGGTGAAGCGCACTACTCGATTCTACATGGTATATTTTACCTGCTGGGCCCGCTGGCCGATTGGATCCCCCAACCCGTCAGACAGCCGGATCTCCTGCTGAACACCCTGCTCGTTTTCGTAATTGTCCTCGTTCTTGTGACTATCGCGGTAAGAACGTTCAAGCGCATACCCGAAGGCTCGGTCCAGACGCTATTCGAAATGGCCGTCGAGGGGCTGACCGGATTCTTCCTCAATATCGTCGGGGAGCGCGGCCGGAAGTACATTCCCTTCTTCGCCTCCTTCTTCATCTACATCTGGTTCATGAACATGCTGGGCGTCATACCCGGCATGCAGTCGCCGACCGCCGATCTGAACACCACCCTCGGATTCGCCCTGATCTCCATCGTCTCGGCCCATGTCATCGGTCTGCGCGAGATCGGACTCAAGTCCTATCTCTGGCATTTCTGGGGCGAGCCCAAGTGGATGGGCATACTCATGTGCCCGCTTCATATCGTCGGCGAGTTTGCCAAGGTCATCTCCCTGTCGATTCGCCTCTTCGGAAACGTGTTCGGAGAAGAGATGATCGTGCTGGTGCTGCTGGGTCTGTCCCCGGTGTTCCTGATCGGCGCCCTCGAGGTGCCCTTCGTGCCGATGCAGGTCCCGATGTTGATGTTCGGCGTGTTTTCAGGGACGGTCCAGGCGATGATCTTCTCGGTGCTCAGCGCCGTGTACGTGGCCCAGTTCCTGGATCACGATCACGCGGAAGAAGAACACTGACGGGCGGTCGATGCAAGATCGCGATGGGTAGGATCGGACTGTAAACTTTAGACGTTTGATTTGTAGCAGTTCATTATTTCAATTCCGAAAGGAGTCTTTTTCATGCTGTACTACATGGGTTTAGGTCTTGGCGTCGCGCTGGCCGTTTCCGTTGCGGCCATCGGTTCCGGTGTGGGACAGGGTATCGCCACCGGTCTGGCCTGTCAGGGCATTTCCCGTCAACCCGAATCCGCCGGCCGTATACAGCTGGTGTTGATCATCGGCCTGGCGTTCATGGAATCGCTGGCGATTTACGGCCTGCTGGTGTTCTTCATGCTCCAGGGACAGTTGCCGTCCTTCGAACAGGTCATGGAACTTAGCCGCCTCGCCCAGTAGAAGACAAGCGGCTTGCGGTGCGCGCCTGTCCGGAGCGTGCCGCCGGCGTTCGAAGGAGCATAGCGCGTGTTAGATATCTTGCACGATCTTGGCATTGACCTGAGCACCCTGATCATCCAGATGATCGGGTTCGCCGTCCTGTTCTTCGTCCTGAGGAAGTATGTCTTCGGCATCATCGCCCAGGCCATCGAAGACAGGAAACGGGACATCCGCGACCGCATGGCCGGACTGGACGCGGACCGGGCTGAACTGGACCGTCTGCACGAGGAAGCCAGGCGGCGGCTCGAGGAAATCGAGACCGAGGCCCGCGAGAAGATGCAGGCGGCGGTCGACCAGGCCAACGCGGAACGCGGCAGGATCCTGGAAGAGACCCAGCAGGCCGCCGACCGTGAGCTGGAGAAGGCGCGCAATACCATCAGGCGGGAGAAGGAACACGCCGTGAAGGAACTGCGCGCGCAGGTGGGCGACCTGGCAGTGGAGATCGCGGGCAGGGTGCTGAACAGCACACTGGACGCGGCGGAGCACCGGAAAGTCGTGGACGAGTTCATCGCACAGATACCCTCTTCGAAGGAATAGCGGGCGACCATGGCCAGTACGAAAGACATCGCACAGCGGTATGCCGGCGCCTGGCTGGAAGCCGCGGCGGAAAGAAACACCCTGGATTCGGCGCGCCGGGAAATCACGGCCTTCGAGCAGTTGTGCCGGGATTCCGAGCCCTTCGTGGACTTTATCACGGACAAGGTCATACCGGGCGACGTAAAGCAGCGCATCCTGGGCGAGATATTCGAAGGCAGGGTTCAGGACATCACCCTCAATTTCCTTTATTTGCTGGCCTCCAGGCGGCGTGCACGCTACCTGCCGGAAATCCTGGAAGCCTGCCGGGAGATCCTGGACGACTGGGACGGGGTGGTGAACGCGGACGTGTCGAGCGCGGTGGCCCTGTCGGCCGGGCAGGAAGGGGATCTGAAAGCCGGACTCGAGGCCTATACGGGCAAGAGCGTGCGGATGAAGACCTCCGTGAATCCGGACCTGATCGGGGGGTTCGTCGTGCGCGTGGGCGATCAGGTATTCGACAGCAGCCTGGCGACGCAACTCCAGCGAGTCCGGCAGTCGCTCGCTTCATAATGAGCATCGATGGAGAACACAATGGCGTTTGATGAAATAACAATTCGTGCGGACGAGGTCTCCGAACTTCTCAAGCAGCAAGTGCTCGACTTCAAGCGCGAAGTCGACATCTACGAAACGGGCACCGCGCTCCAGGTGGGCGACGGAATTGCCCGTGTGCAGGGCCTCTCCAACGTGATGGCGAACGAACTCGTCGAATTCCCCAATGACGTGGTAGGCATGGTGCTCAACCTGGAAGAGGATAACGTCGGATGCATTCTCTTCGGGGACGATCAGTTGATCAAGGAAGGCGATCCCGTCAAGCGGACGGGGCGCATCGCCGAATGCGCCGTGGGCGACGGCATGTCGGGCCGCGTGGTGGATTCCCTGGGCCGGCCGATCGACGGCAAGGGGCCCATTGTCGGAGCGGAAGCGCGTTCGATAGAGACGAAGGCCCCTGGCGTGGTGCAACGCCAGCCCGTAAACGAGCCCATGTATACCGGTCTCAAGGTGATCGACAGCATGTTCCCCATCGGAAGGGGCCAGCGCGAACTGATCATTGGCGACCGGCAGACGGGCAAGACCGCCGTGGCTATCGACGCGATCCTCAACCAGAAGGGCGAGGACGTGGCCTGTATTTATGTCGCCGTCGGCCAGAAGGGTTCCACGATCGCCAAGACCGTCGCCACTCTTGAGGAACACGGGGCCATGGAATACACCACCGTGGTCGCGGCCGCGGCCAGCGCCCCGGCGCCCATGCAGTTCCTGGCGCCCTACGGCGGAGCGACCATGGGCGAGTACTATCGTGACAGCGGAAAGCACGCCCTGGTGGTCTACGACGATCTTACCAAGCACGCGGTCGCGTACCGGCAGCTGTCGTTGAACCTGCGTCGTCCACCGGGACGCGAGGCCTATCCGGGCGACGTGTTCTATCTTCATTCCCGCCTTTTGGAGCGCGCGGCCAAGATGAGCGACGAGTACGGCGGCGGTTCGCTGACCGCGCTGCCGGTAATCGAGACGCAGTTCGGCGACGTGTCGACCTACATTCCGACCAACGTGATATCCATCACCGACGGCCAGATCTACCTGGAGTCCAACCTGTTCTTCGCGGGCCAGCGGCCGGCGGTCAACGTGGGCCTGTCGGTTTCCCGCGTGGGTGGCGCCGCGCAGATCAAGGCCATGAAATCGCGCCAGGTCGCCGGGCTTTTGAGAACGTCCCTGGCCCGATACCGCGAACTGGAAGCCTTCGCCCGGTTCGGCACGTCGGGACTGGACCAGACCACGCAACGTGAACTGCATCTGGGCGAACGGCTGGTGGAACTGCTCAAGCAGCCGCAGTACCGGCCCATGGCGGTCGAGGAACAGATCATTTCGCTCTACGTGGGCGTCAACGGGATGTTGAACGACCTGGCCGTGGACGAGGTGCAGCCCTTCGTGGCGGGTCTGCTCCAGCACATGGCGACGAATCATCCCGACGTGGGCCGCGAGATACGGGAAACGAAGGAATTGAGTGAAGACCTGGAGCAGCGCATCCGGTCCGCCGTAGAAGCATTCCGCAAGACGTTTACGACGTAGAAAGGGTACCATGCCGTCACTTCGTGAGATCCGGCGACGGATCGCGAGTACGAAGGATATTCAGAAGATCACCAAGGCCATGCAGACCGTGGCCGGCGTCCGTCTGCGCCGGGCGCAGAACCGGCTGTTCGCCGCCCGTCCCTACGCCCGGAAGCTGGACGAGATGATGAAGCATCTGGCGGCGCAGACGGCCGACGAACGTCATCCGCTCATGACTCCCCGCGAGGTGAAGGTTTCCGCGCTGATCGTCGTTACGGCCGATCGCGGGTTCTGCGGCGGGTTCAACTCCAACGTCGTGCGCAGCGCCATGGAAAGCGTTCGGGAAGGTTCGCCGAAACCCGGGCTGGTCTGCGTCGGGCGCAAGGGTTCGGATACGCTCTCCCGTCAGCGGGTGGAGATCCTTACCAGCCATACTAACGTGTTCCAGGTGCTGGAGTACGCCCAGGCGCGCGATATTGCGGACGAGGTGACCGGGCTGTTCACAAGCGGCAGGATCGACCGGGTGGATATGCTTTATAACGAGTTCAAGTCCGCCGGACAGCAGAGTCTGGTGACCGAACAGCTGCTCCCCGTGCCGCCCATGGAAGTGGAGGACGATCCGGGGTTTACCGGTTACGTGTACGAACCGTCGCAGCCCCTGCTTCTGAACGACCTGGTGCCGCAGCATATCCGTTTCCAGTTGTGGCGCGTGCTGCTCGAATCCAACACGGCGGAAGAAGCCGCCCGCATGATGGCCATGGACAACGCAACACGGAACGCGAACGATCTGATCGACGAATTGACCCTGACGGCCAACAAGATCCGCCAGGAAACCATTACATCCGAGCTGATGGACATCGTAGGCGGAGCCGAAGCATTGAAGTAATGCCGTCCGGCCGCCAAATGACCGGGGAAGGAAAACCATGGAAGGAACGAACACAGGTACCGTGGCGCAGATCATCGGCGCCGTCGTTGACGTCGAATTCGGTTCAGGCACGTTGCCGAAGATCTACAACGCCCTCGAGGTATCCGTAGAGGGCGGCGACGCGTTGATCCTCGAAGTCCAGCAGCACCTGGGCGACAACAAGGTGCGCTGCGTGGCCATGGACGCCACGGACGGACTGGTTCGGGGTGTGACGGCCATCGACACCGGTGGTCCGATCAACGTGCCCGTGGGTCCTAACGTCCTGGGCCGCATGATGAACGTCCTCGGCCGTCCCATCGACGACCGGGGTTCGGTGGACTCGGATCACCACTACCCGATCCATCGCAGCGCGCCGGAACAGGAAGACCTGACGACCTCGGCGGAGATGTTCGAGACGGGGATCAAGGTCATGGACCTCATGGAACCTTATACCCGCGGCGGAAAGACGGGGCTGCTCGGAGGCGCCGGCACGGGCAAGACCGTGTTGATCAAGGAACTGATCAACAACATTGCCCGGGAGCACGGCGGATATTCCGTTTTCGCGGGGGTGGGCGAGCGGTCTCGCGAGGGCAACGACCTCTGGCTGGAGATGGAGGAGGCCAAGGTGCTCGACAAGACCGCCCTGGTGTTCGGCCAGATGAACGAGCCGCCGGGCGTGCGCCTGCGCGTCGGCCTGTCCGGCGTTGCCATCGCCGAGTATTTTCGCGACGAGGAAGGCCGGGACGTACTGCTTTTCATCGACAACATCTTTCGCTTCGTCCAGGCGGGATCGGAAGTGTCGGCCCTGCTCGGACGCATGCCCTCCGCCGTGGGATACCAGCCGACGCTGAGCACGGAGATGGGCGATTTGCAGGAACGCATCACGTCCACGAAACAAGGCGCCATCACTTCGGTACAGGCCATTTACGTGCCAGCCGACGACTACACGGACCCGGCCATCGTGACCGCCTTCCCCCATCTCGACGCCATAACCGCGCTCTCTCGCGATCTCTTCGCCCGGGCCATCTTCCCGGCCGTGGATCCCCTCGAGTCCACCTCCCGGATTCTGGATCCCGCGGTCGTCGGAGAGAAACACTACAGCGTGGTCCAGGACGTTCAGCAGATACTGCAGCGGTACAAGGATCTCCAGGACATCATCGCCATCCTGGGCATCGACGAACTGTCGGACGACGACAAGCTGGTCGTCTCCCGCGCGCGGAAGGTCGAGCTTTTCATGACCCAGCCCATGTTCGTCGCGGAGATCTTCACCGGCCTGGAGGGACGTTACGTCAAGGTCGAGGATACGGTCGAGGGATTCGAGAAGCTGGTCGGCGGCGAATGCGACGAGCTGCCCGAACAGGCCTTCTACATGGTTGGGACGATCGACGAAGCCTTCGACAAAGCCAAGGAGCTACAGTAGAACATGGCAGACGGATACTCCCTGGTCATCGTCACGCCCTCGAGCATGGCCTTCGAGGGAGAGGCGCGTAGCGTGCTGGCGCCGGGCACCGACGGATACTTCGAAGTGCTGATTGGCCATGTGCCCATGCTCACCTCGCTTCGCCCCGGCATCCTGACCATCCGGAACGAAGACGGCCGTACCCAGTACGCCGTGTCCGGCGGTTTCGTCGAAGTGCTGCGGTCCCAGGTGACCGTCCTGGCCGAGACCATCGAAGAGGTGGGCGCCATCGACCTTGATCGCGCGCGCCAGGCCGAGGAACGGGCGCGCGGGCGCCTGGAATCGGCCGAAGAAGGCGTCGACGTCGAACGGGCCAAAGCCTCGCTCGACCGGGCCCTTAACCGCATCAGGGCCAGTGCGGGCCTGCAGTAGTTTCCTGCTGCCAGGCCCTGCCGCACGGCCGACTATCCCATGAACCCCATTGACAGCGGTGTCGAACTGGAACTGGTTCCGGTTCCGTGCGCGATGTGCGGAAGCGCCGAGACGGAACCGCGGCCGGTCTTCGAGGGATACGACTACGAGTACCGTACCTGCGACAACCAGTTCCGGTTCGTAGCGTGCTCGGAGTGCGGACACGTATACCAGTCGCCGAGGGTCAGGATGGCGGACGTAGGCCGCATCTATCCGCGCGACTACGATTTACGTGTCACGGAAGTCGCTTATCCCGCGTTTGCTCCCTTCAGGTGGCTGAAACTCAACGTACTCGACCGGGGATGGTACAGGAAGGTGATCGCGAATCTCCGGGCCGGTTCCCGTGTGCTCGATATCGGCGCGGGATTCGGCGGGAACCTGACCTTTCTGGCGGAACTCGCGCCATTTCCTGTCAAACTCTTCGCCAATGACCTCAGGTTCGAGCCCGAAGCCCGATCACACCTTTCCGAGCGCAACGTAACCCTTCTGGAAGGCCCTATCGAGGATGTGCAATGCAGCGAGCGGTTCGATGCCATCATCTGCCAACACGTCATCGAACACGTGACCGATCCCAAACAGGTGATTCGATGGATTTCGGACCATCTCGCGCCGGGAGGTGTATTGTATCTTGAGGCACCAGATCTGAACGGGCTTTCCCGTTACGTCTTCAGGAACCACTGGCTGGCGCTAAGTATCCCCAGGCACTTCCATATGTTCTCTCGCAAGGCACTCGCGGCCTGCGTCAGTGAAAGCGATCTGAAGATCGAGTTCCACGGCGCCATCGTCGAAGCGAGCCATTGGCCCGCCAGTCTCCGAATCAAGCTGGGTATGAAACCCCACGCACCCAGTTCGACCGGATTCATGTACAGCATAATCAGCTACGATAACTTCCTCGCCAAGTCGGTAAGCTGCATGGTCGACCTGATGGCCATAGTGTTGGGTCTGTCCACGGTGACCCAGGCGCTGATTGCCCGGAAACCGGGCGCTTCCGACTGATCCGCAAAGAAACGCGTTCCTTCAGGCCCGATCGTCCTGGCCATCCTTCCGCAGGAACGCCAGTTCGTCGACCGCCCGCCGTAACCCTTCCTTCAAGACCGGCTCATCGCCTCCAACGAGCAGCAGGCGCACGCCTTCATCCACCTGGCGACGAACGTTCTCTTCGTCATCCAAGGGACCGAGCAGGGGATGACCCACGGGTTTTTCCGTTTGCTGCCCGGCTTCCCGCACGCGGCGGAGCGCGTCGAGGTACTTCGGATGGTCGAACCGGAAGGGGACTCCGAGGGAAATGCACAGGTCCACAGGACCCACGATACAGCCGTCCACGCCATCCACGGCCATGATGTCGTCGATGCGCCCGACCGCTTCGGCCGATTCGATGATGGGGAGATAGACCACAACGTCATCAACCCTGGCGGTGTATTCCTCTTCGAAGAGTCCGAAGCCCGCGGCGCGGTGGGGTCCCCATCCCCGCGTGCCGCGCGGGGGATAGCGGCAGGCATCGGCCCCCAGTTTCGCCTCCTCCGGCGTGTTTACGAAGGGGACGACGATCCCCATGGCGCCCATGTCGAGGTATAGCTTGATCAGGTCCGGATCGGTGCGGGTGATCCGGACGATCGGCGCGGCCGGCGTGCAACCGATCGCCTGGATCTGGGACTGCACGGTCACGGGCGTCTGCGGCGCGTGCTCCGTGTCGATCAGCATCCAGTCGTAACCGGCCAGTCCGGCCAGTTCCGCGATGGCGGGGGACCCGAATCGAAGTTGTATGCCGAAGGCGGGCTTCCCTTCCTTCAGCCGATTTTTGAGGCGGCTGCGTATCATGAATCGTCGCCGGTTGCATCCTGGTAGAAGCCCAGTTCCAGGAGGCGGTCCAGCCATCGCTGGCGTTTGGGGCTGCCTTCGGGATTGGCGAGCCAGTAGGGATCGACCAGGGGATCGCCGGGGCGGTTGTACTTGGCCGTCGCCTTGCCATTGTTCGCTCCCTGGGAGCGTGTCGTTTCGGTTTCTTCCGGCGTTCTCGGGTTATTGTAGTACACGCAGGTGCACATGCGCCGGTCGCTGGATCCTCCGTAGCTGGCGTGCCACAATCGGAGGTCGAATCCCACCACGTCGCCCGGTTCGGATACGCAGACGTGGGACGGCACTTCCGCGACATGCAGGCCCAACTCGGGCATAACCTTTCTGAGTTCGCCATGGTACGGGTTGCGGTGTGAACCCGGAATGACGCGCAGCGCACCGGTTTCCGGTCCCACGGGCTGGAGGTAGAAGGCGAACTTGATCCCGTACTGGTGGATGCTGTGGGTATCCGGGTGCCATCCCGTGTTGCCGACGTAACGGTTGGCGTCCGCCGCGACCCCCAGCGCATCCTCGCCATAGAGTTGCTCGGCGACGCCACAGAGTCTGTTATCCTCCAGCAGACTCGCGAAAAAAGGCGTAGACTTCCCCATCATCGTGACCCAGTGCCGGACCGTGCCGTCGAAGGGCAGGTGGCGGTAGGCCGATTCGAGCCCGTGGTCGAATTCCCTGTTGATCACGGCCAGTTCATCCCTCGTGAAGAGTTGGCGCAGGACCACGAATCCGAAGGTCTTGAAGTGCTGATGCTGTTGTTCTGTCAACATGACGGACTTCCTCCATCTTCATGTTGAAGGAGTAAGACTATGTACTGAGCAAAAGACGCCTGGTGAAGGCGGCACGTCCAGAGCTTCCGCGGCGTTGAAGCAAGACGGCTATATTCTACGCAGCAGGCGCTGCAACCGCAACCACCAGACGATCCAGACCGCCTCGTTGATCACGCCCTGGGAAAGCTTCGACGTACCCGACCGCCGGTCTACGAAAATAATGGGGATTTCACGGATTCGATACCCCTTTCGCCAGCACCTGAAATTCATCTCGATCTGGAAGGCGTATCCATCGGACCGGACTTCATCCAGCTCGATGTTTTCGAGCACTTCGCGCCGGAAGCACTTGTATCCGCTTGTGGTGTCCCGGATCGTCATGCCCGTGGCCAGGCGGGTGTAGATATTGGCGAAATAGCTGAGCAGCAGCCGCGACATGGGCCAGTTTACCACGTTGATGCCGCTGATGTACCGGGAGCCGATCACCACGTCGCAGGACGCGATCTGCTCCACGAACCTGGGAATCATGGCGGGATCGTGGGAAAAGTCCGCGTCCATCTCGAATACGCAGTCCACGTCCTGCTGGATGGCGTACTTGAAACCCGCCACGTAAGCCGATCCCAGCCCGAGTTTGCCGGGACGATGGAGGACGCTGATTCTCTCGTGCTCCGCGGCCAGTGCATCGGCCAGCTTCCCCGTCCCGTCCGGGGAATTGTCGTCCACCACGAGCACGCGGATATCCGGATCCAGCGTCATCAGTTCGGGCAGAAGCCGCCGGATGTTTTCGAGTTCGTTGTAGGTGGGGACGATGATCAGGGATTTCATCTTTACCGGAATTGGTGTCAGGTCTTGGCCTTCAGGCGTTTTCTGATGCGCATTGCACCCGCGGCGATCAACCCGGCCAGGACCAGCGCGCTGGCGATCCGGCTCACGAGAAGCCCCGTGGTAAAGCTCGACGGATCGAAGATCAACACCACTTCGTGACGGCCTTCAGGTACAACCACAGAGCGTAGCACATAGTTGGTCTTGTATATCTCCGTGACATCGCCGTCGATCTCGGCATGCCACCCTGCCGGATAGTATATCTCGCTCAATACCAACAGGCACGGCGCGTCGGCTTCCACCGCCATCTCGATGCGATGGGGCGTGTGCAGGGTGATTTCCACGGAGGCGTCACCTTTCGGACCGAGCCGCGCTCCGACGGGTTTCTCCAGAATCGCGTATGCACCTGGTTCGAAGTTGGTGTCTTTCAACGCTTCGAAAATCGTGTCCTTCTCAGCAATGACGCGTACGCTGTCCACCAGGAAGGCCCGTGGCAGCGCGGCGTCGTTTCGATAAAGGTATCCACCTTCGGTCTCGAGCACGGGTGAGAGCCCGGAATCCACGATAGGCTGCCGCGACACAAGGTAACGGGTATTCATCATGTTCAAAACCGGAAAGGAACTGAACCCCACCTGGTCCATGAGTTCCTGGTAGATGCCCAGCTTGGCGGCGTGGTAGCCTCCGATGCTGGAGATGCCGAAGTATCCGTATTCATTCGAAGAGAACTCCGATAGCGGGAGGATGCGATACAGGCCGGTGTCGGCTTCCAGGGCCTTCACGATATCGTTCTCGCGGGCGGCGTAGTAGGCTTCGATCCGCGCGGGACCGTCCTCGGGGTTCACGACCCGGGAAGCCACGAGCAACAGGTCGATGGTGACGAGTAAGCTCACACCGGCGGCAAACAGTGCCGGGCTCGTCTTGCGGGTGGCAAAGAGCAACGCAGACGCCGCGCAGAGGAACAGCACCATGACCCACAGGTCACCCATGAGCAGTTCGAAACGCACGGCGTTGAGCCTGGCATGGTAATCCACGTTGTTCACGATACCGCCACGGGCCCCGTGCGAAGCGTCCGCCTGTTCGTAAATACCCGTCATATAGGACTGAAAGGCGGCTTCGAACATGGTCAGGATCAGGGCCAGCAGGAGTACTCCGGCGGCCACGCAGCATAGTCGTGTCGCGAAGCGTCTCAGGCTGTCCCGGCCTGCCCTGCCGGAACGTATCCCTTCGATCACCGCATGCACGCCGTATCCCGCCAGCAGGGCAACCGCGAACTGCGCGATCACCAGGATCATGACCGGCGCGCGGAACTTGGCGAAGAAGGGGACGAAGTGGAGCATGACGTAGGATACAGGAGGAAGGTGCCGTCCGAAGGAGACCAGGAGGGCCAGCACGGCCGCCAGGACGAGAAACACGGTCATGCGTGATGGTCGCAGCAATACGCCCGATACCGCCAGTACGAAAACGACGACGCCCAAGTAGTTGGGAAAATCCGTGAAGGGCATTTCTCCCCAGTAGAAGGGACCGCCGAATCCGGCGAATGAGGGCACGATGAAAGTCAGCACTTCGATGGGAGGGAATGACCAGCTCGTGGCGAAGGGGACGTTGACACCGCTGCCGCCGACGGAGAGGCCACGGACGGAATACTGCGCGTATTCCTGCATGGGAAGTACGAGCACCGCCGCGACGGCGATTGCCAGGACGATACCGCCCGCGAATAGACCTGATTTCCTCAGTATGCTGTCGGCTTGCGTCCTGTCCCGCAGTTCATTGATCACGGCGTAGGCGGCGTACAGGCCGATCAGCATGGCCGTGTAGAAGGCGATCTGGGGATGAAAGGAACACAACTGCGAGCCAAAGGCGCCGCCGAGCAATACCATGTCGAACACCCCGCCGCGATCGAATACGCGGTAGGCGGCCAGGAACACGAGGGGGACGTGCATGAAGCAGATGAACCGGTTGGCGTGTTCGGTGGCCATCATGTGGGTGGAAAACACGAAGGCCGCCGCGGCGACGAAGGATGCGGGCCTGGAGAGCGACAGGGCTCGCGCCAGAAAGAACATGGAAACCGCGCCGAGGAGCAGGTGGAAGAAGAAGCGGCCGTGCAAGGCGCCGATGAGCCCGTCCGGCAGGACGGCGTTGACCAGGGCTTCGAAGCTGTACTGCAGATGGTGATAGGTGCCGCTGGCCTGGAAGGGCATGCCGCCGAAGATGTGGGGGTACCAGAGGGGCGTCTCGTCGAAATCTTTAACGAAGTCCTGAGCGAAGCGGTCGAAAGGTATGGCCTGGCCGATGAAATCGGGCCGGATGTCCATCCTGCCTTCGATGATATAGCCACGGTAAACGAAGACGGCCAACACGGCGATGATCAGGCAGAACAGGACATCCCCGAGATTGTGTTTAAGCTTTCGGGCCGTTGGATTTCCCGACCGGCCAATGAACATTCCCGTGTTGTGCCGCTCTGACCTGGACACAGTGGTTTTACGTTTCGCCATCTCGTTTCATTTCTATGATACAATCGTTACGATTGGTCGCGAATGTAATGAAAAGGCACAGCAAAATCTATTATGTGACTACTTCTTATCTGCTTTAGTGGACGTGTGGAGTATGCGCTCTTGTCCTTTAGTATCACAAACATCATAGTGCTGTAGGACATAACGCTACTAAAGAGGGCGTCTAGGTAGACAAGAAAACCCATTGTACGTTCACCGAATAGAGCTCGCAAAAACGGCAATGAGCTGTTGTATAGATTCCACAACGGTATTAATCGTTTATGGCTGCGTGGCATTGCTTCTGCGAGGACGCCTAACGGCTTCAGAAATTGATTGTTCATTCTCCTTCGTATGATCTTAAACCCGCGAGATTCAAGGTAATCAAGTGAATTCATGTTAAAAGCACGTAGATGAGCATGCGGTTGGGCACTATGTTTCTCTACATGTCCGATGGATTCATGAGGTAGAGTTATTACAGCCGCTTTTCTACATATTCGAACTAATTGTTCCGCCGCCGTTTCGAATTCAGGAACATGTTCCAGCACTTCGCTACACAATACGATGTCAAAGGAATCCGATTCAAAGGGCAGGTCCTGAACATCAATGGCCTGAGTATCGATACTGTATATTTCATCAGCCCGCTTACATGCTTCTTGAGACAAGTCGCAACTTTTAACTTCTGCGTCGAAAAGATGCCGTACCAACGCGCCCTTGTATCCTTCTGCACCACCAACATCAACGAGGTTGTCGAACCTGAGGTGGGATAACAGTTTCATAATTTGATATGTGATGGCATACCGGTGCAGCAGGCTTTTTTCACTATGTCCCATTCGGAAACCGTATATCGGCTGATGGGCGAAATATACTCCACGGCGATCAGTCTGCCTGAATCGATCGTCGAGCCATTCCCTGGTTTTCCGAGTGTAATGGTTCATTGATAGTCACCATTCAGCTGATTGGGACCTTGAATCCTTCCCGGATGCCTCGATGGAGCGCGCCCAGGTGGACCCACCGGCGGCGGATGACCAAGATAGCAAGCGGACGAAGATATCGATATAGAAAAAGGTAGGGCAGGAACGCAAACAGAAACAGCAGAGGCGGCACGTGTTTTCTCGCGAACAGAATCCTGCTGCGAACCATGTGACGCATATAGAAGGGACTATTTAAACCGGCCGTCTGCGACCCCTTGTGGTGGACCACCGCCTTTGGCTCCAGATGGAGTTTGTAACCAGCTTCCCGCGCCTTCATTCCCCAGTCGAAGTCATCGAAGTAGCAAAAGTAATCTTCATCCATCAGTCCGACCTTCTTCAACACGGCGCGTTTGACGAGGAGCGCCGTGCCTGTGACGTACGGCATCTCGGCCGTAGAATCGTATTGGCCCCTGTCCTCTTCCCCGTGACCGACGAGAAACCCCTGTGCCAGCCACGGTATCGTTCGCGTACCGGCCGAGTCGAGTATGTTGACCTTTCCGTACTGGTATATTTTGGGACCCACCATGCCGATCTCTTCAGAACGTTCCGCCGCTTGAACGAGGATGGTCAATACGTCCGGTTCCACGACCGTATCGTTGTTCAGCAGGAGCACGTAATCGGTATCGGTCGCAAGCGCGTGGCGCATACCCTGGTTGCTGCCCCCGACGAAACCCAGGTTTTTTTTGTTGCGAATGAGTGTGACCGGAATCTCCCCGTCGCTCCAGTGCTCAATGGCGTCCGGCGACCCATCGGTCGATCCGTTGTCCACGAGCACGACCGAAAATGCCGGGTAGTTCATGCGCCTGATGGAATCCAGGCATTCCAGCGTGTCCGCTTGCCGATTCCAGTTTAGCATGACGATCGTTACGTGGGGAAGAGATGAACGCATAAATCAGGTTTAATCCGTTAATCGGAGCGGAATGCCCATCTTTTGAACCCAGCCCCGAACGTAGGCCTTCTCCGGCTGATCCAGCAGGGAATAGGCGTAGCAGGCATAGGCCGTGCCGCCCAGGAGAATCAGGACGATACTGACCCAGATGTTGTCGAAGGTCCACCGCGCCGCGCCGAAGAAGAACGCCGAAAGGACGATCAGCCGGACATAGGGTTTCCAGGGAAGGAGCGCGGTTACGGGTTGCTTCAGCAGCCGGGCGTACCTGGCCAGATAGTAGATCCATCCCGCGGCGGTGCCGCACAGGGTGGCCAGGGCCGCGCCCCAGAGGCCGAATGCCTTGATGAAGACCAGGTTCCCCGTGACGTTGACGATCAGCATGGCGGCCGCGGCCTGGACGATGACCGCGTTCCGGTTGAGGGCCCGGGCGAGCACGTCCGGGCTGTTGAAGCGGAGCAGGAGGAGCAGCGCGTAGATGCCCAGGACCCGGTGGCCTTCGAAATAGGCGTCCGGGAGGATCAGCCGGTACAGCACGTCGGAGAAGAGGAAGACGAAGATCCCCACGGGGACGATGGCGATCATGCCGTAGGTCGAGCATTTGCGCCACAGGGCCGACATGGACGGATGATCGCCGCCTTCGGCGTATCCCACGTAGGTGGAAAAGAGCACCGACCCGAACACGCTCATCAGGAGGCCGGCGATGGGCAGTTCGATGGCCGACACGCTGTAGATCGCGAAGCTGGACGCGCCCAGGAAGGCGCTGATCATGATCTTGTCCAGGCTGGCGTTTATGAAGGGAATGAACCCGGCGATACCCAGTCCCAGGGCGTAACGGTACTGGGCCCCGGCCTCGATGCCCCGCAGGCGGAAGGACAACAGCTTCCCGCTGAGCAGGAAGAGTCCGTAGAGGAGGGACTGAAATGCTTCCAGAAACACGATCAGGACGATGAGTTCGTAGATGGACGAAATCAGGCCCGAGAACAGCGCGGCGGCGATGGCCGCGATGCGCAGGAGGTACTGGAACAGGCGTAGCCCGCTGGCGGCGGCCGTGTGACTGGTTCCCACCAGGACGTTGTGGGCGGTCACGTTTACGAAGAGGAACAGGGCGATCAGGAGGTAGGCGCCGACCTCCCGGAGATAGGGTCCCAGTTCCGTGTGGACGAGCAGGTAGGGTTTGACGAGAAGGTGAAACAACAGGAGGAGGGCCAGGAAGATCACGACGCAACCGGCCAGGGTATTCCCTACGTACCTGCGGGCGTCCGCCGCGTATTTCCCCGAGATGAAGTAGAAGACGCTCTCGATCAGCCCGACGGCGAACAGGTACGCGAATCCGGCGGTGAGTATGCCGTACCGGTAAGGGGCCAGGTATTCCGGGTCGAAGAAATGGGCGACGATGATCGACTGGAGTACCTGGAGTGCGCTCGCGCCGAGCAGCGCGGCATAGAGTATGACCGCGGCGTTTCGTTTTGACATGGGCCCGTCAGGCGGTGGACCTGCACCGGCGGTAAGGCTCAGACTCCGTCCCTCAGGATCTCCGCTACCGCGGCGACGGCGCGGTCCGCCTCGTCGAGGGTATTGTAGATATGGGGGGAAAGCCGGACGTTGGGCCCCATGCCCGCGCCGGCGATATGGTACTTCGTGTAAAGCTTGTCAAAGACCTTGCGCGGATCGAGCTCGCCCGGTTTGAAGATGACGACACCGGCGGAAAGCGCGGGATCCATGGACGTGGAAAGCTCCACGCCCGGCAGGCCGGAAAGGCCTTCCTTGATGGCCGTGGCCACCTGGCGCATGCGGGCCTCCACGCGGCCGGCCCCGATCTTCTCGTGGAACTCGACGCCCCGTCCCGTGGCCGTCAGCGCCGCGTCGTCCCGCTGTCCGAGGACCTCGTACTTCCGGGCGCTTCCCTCCACTTCATCCCGCCAGCCGGCGCTCACGATGCTGGGCCAGACGGCGTCCTGGTTGTCCTTGCGGACGAAGAGCACGCCGACCTCCTTCGGGCCCATGAACCACTTGTGCGCGCTGCCCGAGTAGGCGTCGCATCCCATGTCGGCGAGATCGATCTTCAGGGCGCCGAAGCTCTGGGCGCCGTCCACGAGGGAAAACACGCCCCGGGAACGAGCCGCCGCGCACAGCCTTTTTGCCGGCATGGTCAGCCCGGTACGGTTGGACACGTGGGTGAAGGACATGACCTTCGTCGCCGGGGTGTACGCCCGTTCGAAGGCATCAACGATCTCGTCTTCGCTCTGCGGCACCACCGGAACCGACACGTAGTTGAGCTTGAATCCGTAGCGCCGCGCCTTGACCTGCCACGCCTGGTTGTTCGAGGGATGGTTCAGGTCGGAGAGAAGCACCTCGTCGCCCGGCCCGAGGTGATAGCCGGTGCTGATGACGTTGTTGGCCTCGCTCGTGTTCCGCACCAGCGCGATCTCGTCGGGATGGGCGCCCAGGAGGCGCGCCATCTTCTCGCGGGTCTCCTCCCGGATCTGCCGGTACTTGGTCCGGTTGTGGAAGGACGCGTCGTAATCCAGGTCCCGTGTATACTTGAAGACCGATTCCATCACCGGATAGGGCGACGGACAGAGATTGGCGGCGTTCATCAGCGCCAGGTTGTCCCGGAGGAGGAACTGGCTCCGGACCGCGTGCCAGTACCGTTCTTCGCCGGGGTCTTTGCCGGAGACCGCCGTCTCCAGGTCCTCGACCTGTGACGCGTCTGCGGAGGTGCCGTAGACCAGGGCGCCGCCCGCGGCGATCCCGCCGGCCAGCCGTTTCATGAATGATCGGCGGGATACCTGCCACGCCGCTTCGGGAATGCTCTCGACTGCGAAATCGTCCTGTGTCATCCTTAAGCCTCCGGATGTGAGGGGATGGCCCGGCGCGCCGGGGACCCACTCGCTAGAAGTCCAATGCAACTCCGAGATGGGCCGTAATGAGATCGGTGGTCGACTTGGTTATGTTGAGTTCGGCCGTACCCGACTTGCGGACGATGTCGCCCCGCTTCAGGTAATCGGCCTGGGAGCCGTCAAGGTAGCGCATCCGAAAATCCAGGGACACGGTCCGCAAGGATCGGTTCTGCGGCGTCCGGCCTTCGCCGCCTCGCCACAGTTCTATCAGCAAACCGCCGCCCACGCCCTTGGTGAAAGCGAAATCGCTCAGGTTCTTGTGACTCGCGATATCCTCGTCGTCGAACCGGTCAATGTCCTCGATCGTCGTGCTGGTGAACAGGTAGTGGAATCCCACGACCCCTTCAACGTAGAAACGCAAGGGGTCGGTTTGGGTCTGCAGACGGAGAAAGGCGTTCATTGAAAAGATGTTGTTCTCGGTGACCACGTCGACGAGGACATCGGGAATCGTGAGGCTGAACCGCTCGGGGCGCCGTTCGTGGCCGTAAATCAGGTAACCCAGGTCCAGGCCGATCACGGCCGGCGTCCGGGGGATCATGTAGCCCACGAATCCGGAAAGGCCGATGCCCGGGTTCTTGACGTTTTCACCAAACTCGCCCGTCGGAAAACCGCCGAGGATGCCGATCCCGGTGATAACGACAGGAGGCACGTCCGCGATTTCCCCGTCCTGCGCCCTGACCGGGGTCGCCAGCGCCAGGGAAAACAGGACGATAAGGGCCAATAAACACTTGGGACAGGTTACGCGGCGGTATCTTTGCTGCATAGGGCACTCTCTGATGGAAGGTTGCAGTTTTATAACGCAGGTTCAGGACGGCCGTTCCCCGACTTTGGCGAATACGGCGGACCATCGCTTGCGGTGGCTGTCCTCGATATAGTCGGGAATAAATCCCAGCCCGAGATAGGTCCGGATGGCCGGCACGCGAAAATCGTCCGTACCCAGAAACGCCGCCGCGTACTCATGCGCCCGCATGTAGTGGAGCACGGCCAGGGTCACGAGGCGGCCCAGTCCCAGTCCGCGGTGGGCGGGTTTCGCGCAGACCATGTGCACTTGCGCGGCATTCAGGCCCTCGGGCTGGACGTCAAAGGCGCAGGCCGTAGCCACGGCTTCCCCGGATTTCGTTACAAAGAAGCAGCCGTCCGGGAGAAACGGTTCCCGTTCCGTCAACTCCCTGCGGCATTTTTCCGCCGTCCAGTCCGTTCCGATGCCCGTATTCATGACCTCGGACCAGGCTGCTTCGTCGCCGGGCCGCCAGGTCCTCAGTTCATACCCGGCCGGCACACCGATTCCCGGGAGGCGATCCAGGTCGGGACGTACCATCCGGAGCTGTTGTTCAGGCATGGACGTCCCCTACACGTCACACCCGACGCTCCGCAGGTGCGCCACCGAGTCCGCCACGCGCCGGCAGGTTTCTTCTTCGTTCAGCAATTCCCCTTCCACGCCCTCGATTTCCATGGTGAACGGTCCATAGAACCCGTGGGCGTTCAACCGGTCGAAGACCTTCTTGAAATCGACGATCCCCTCGCCGAAGGTCGGGAAACACCAGGTCTTGTATCCTCCGTCGGTATCTTTGAGGTGCATGCTGCCGATGTAGTCGATGACTTTTTCCATTTCGTCGACGTGGTCCACGTCCCGGTTGTAGTAGTGGATATTGGCCGTGTCGTAGTTCACGCGGACGTTGGGGTGATCGACGCCGCGCATGGTCTCCAGGGCGACGGCCGCATTGGTGATCAGGTCGGGATGGGTTTCCATGCCGATGGTAATCCCGTATTCGGCGGCTTTGACTCCCGCGCGGTGCAACCGCTCGTAAGCCACCTTCCGGTCCAGTTCCCCGGCCTGTACGCTCACGAAGAGCGTTCCGGCGCCCAGGGCCGCCGCGGCATCCAGGTGGGGAGTCAGCCGCGTGTCCACGTCCTCGTACTCGATTTCCACCGGACACTGCAGGCTGCTGGCCGACAGCCCGTGGCCTTCCAGCCTGGCCTTGACCGCGGCAACCTCGTCCGGCGCGGGGGCGTTGATCTCAACGTGACGTACGCCCGTCGTGGGCAGATGGGCATAGGCGGATTCGCTGAACTTTCCGTAGCTTGCCGTTCGGCATGCAAGCAGATTGGCGGGCATAGGCATCCTTCTTTCGGGAAACGAAACGTGTGCGGACGGGGATGAGTACCCTTCGAAATATAACCGAAGGGTACCATGGGGTCAAGATATCGTGCCGGTCAGATATCCCGTTTTCCCGCCAACCATCTCATGAGGCCTTCGAGGGGCAATTCGGGTTTCAGAATGGGTGCCCGAACGCCCCGGGCGCGCAGCAGGGCCTCGGCGGCCTGGTAACCGCTGCGCACGGCGCTTTCCATGGTCGCCGGCCAGCCCGTCTGGACCCAGTCGCCCGCGACGAATAAATTGGATAGGGGGCTGGACGGCCCGGGACGCAGCGCGTCGCAGCCGGGCCTGGGCGCGAACGTGGCCCTGCCCTCCTTGACGACGATGGCCTTGAGCAGTTCGGCCTGGCGCACGGCGGGCAGCAGGGCCCCGAGGTCTTCCATGGTCTGGTCGATAATCATCTGCTGCGGCATCTTCATCCATTCATCGGAAGCGCTGACCACGAGCCCGAGATAGGTGCCTCCGCCACCTGTGGAAAAGGCGTCGGGGTCTCTAATGGACTGGTTGAATATCCACTGTATCCGCCGTCCGATCACCGCTGCGTAGTCCAGTTCCGTCACGGGCCGGTCGAACCAGACGTGCACGGCCGTGATGGGAGAAACCGACAGTCCGCTCAGAATCGCGAAGTAGGGATTCGCCGCATGGTCCGCGGGCAGCAGCCTGCACAGGACGTCGAATGGCAGGGCCGACAGGCAGGCCCCGGCCTCGACGGACGAACCGTCCTGCAGCGAGATGGAAGCCACGCGGCCGCCGTCGGTCGATATGCCGGCGACACCCTGGTCGAGTACGACGCGCCCGCCCCGCCGCTCGATGTAATCTATGCAGGGCGCGTACAGGTCTCCCAGCGGCACGGCGGGCAGCCCCACCTCGTACCCGCGTCGATTGATCAGAAAGGCCCGGACGGCCGTCCTGATGCCGTATTCGGCGTCGATGTCGTCCAGCTCATCGTTGAGCGCACTGATCAGGAAGGGTTTCCAGAAGGCCTCCACGGCCCGCCCCGTCGCGCCGTGGACCGCGAGCCAGGCGGCCATGGAAACCGGGGACGTCGCTTCCGCGGCATGGCGTCCTGCCAGGGAGTCCGTTTTCCGTTGTGTCAGAACGTAGCGAATCATGCCCGCCACGGTACGGACGATCGACAGCTTGTCCCGAAATCCCATCGTTCGCAGCCGCAGGAACGATGGGAACAGGTGAAGGGGAGGCGGGAGGCGGGAGGGTCCAATGACCGAAACCCGGCTGGACTCGTCGATGAACGGAATGGTCTCGTGGAAGGCGATGCGGTCCCGGACGCCGAGGCGGGCGTAGAAGTCGAGGAGGTTGACGCAGCATCCCAGGAGCACGTGCTGGCAGTTGTCCACCCTTTCGCCGCTCGACGGGTGTATGAAGGAAGACGCGCGGCCTCCCAGGATCGGACGCCTTTCGTACAGTTCGACCCGGAGACCGGCGTCGGCCAGTGCGACCGCTCCGGCCAGTCCGGCCAGCCCGCCGCCGATGACGATTACCCGGCTCATACGCGCTTTCGGATCAGCGCCCGGGCGGTGATGGCGAGCTTCTTCCAGGCGGACAGGCTGATGCGCCGGCTATACACATCGTACTGCCGGCGGGGGATCTCTTCGAGGCATGCCCGGTAGATGCCGATCATGGCCGCCAGACATGCCCTGCTCGAGGACCGGACCAGCGGAAGGAGCGGAAGCGCTTCGTCGTAATAGCGTCTCGCGCGTTCTACCTGGAAGGCCATCAGCCGCCGGAACGCATCGTTGAAAACGCCGCCCCGTAGTTCTTCCTCCGAGTACCCGAAGGCTTCGAGGTCTTCCTGCGGCAGGTAGATACGGCCCATCCCGGCGTCTTCCCGGACGTCGCGGAGTATATTGGTAAGTTGAAAGGCGATACCGCAGGATTCGGCGTATTGTCTGGCTTCTTTGCCGTTGAATCCGAATATGTGTATGCACACCAGTCCGACGGCGGAAGCCACGCGGTAGCAGTACTGGTACAGGTCCTCGAAGGTCGCGTAGCGTGTCACGGTAAGGTCCATTTCCGCGCCGTCGATGATGGCGTCGAAGTACGCCCTCGGGATGCCGAACCGCTTCACCGTATCCCTGAACGCCGGCAACAGTCCGCCGCCTGCCTGCGTTCCTTCACGGGCGTCTCCGTTACAGGCACCTCCGTTACAGGCGTCTCCGTCATAGGCGTCGTCCAGGGTCTCGCGGCACGCGTTCAACCGGGTTTTCTTGTCGGCCTCCACGGCCTCCTCGTCGACGACGTCGTCGCAGTGGCGCATAAAGGCGTAAACCGCGCACATGGCCCGTCTTCGTTCCGGTGGCAGGATGATAAAGGAATAGTAGAAGTTCCTCGCCCTCGATTTCGCGATTTCTCGGCAGAAATCATAGGAACGTTTCACCGATTCCCGATCAACGAGTTGTCGATCCGCAAGGTTCATGGCAACGGTGATCCGGCGTTTTGGCCGACGCGCACAAGCCGCCCACGACGCCGGCCGGTCCGTTTCAACTCCAGAGTCGTCTCAGTGCGTATTTCAGAAACAGGCCGGTCTTCCGGGCGGATGACAGCACCGGCCGCCGGTACAGCACGTCGTAACGCTGTAACTCGATCTGGTCCAGGACGGCCGCCCCGCACCGGTTGAACAACTCGACGTCCAGCCTGAACCGCCTGTCCACCATGCCGCACAGTCCGAGTCCTTCGTCGAAGAGCTTGCGCGTCCGATTCACCTGGAACGACATCAGTCCCCTGAAACGCTCGTCGACGACCCCGGCCTCGAGGTCCGCCTCGGTGTAATGGTATCGGTCCAGGTCCTCCAGGGGCAAGTAGATCCTGCCTTTTTCCAGGTCTACCCGCACGTCCTGCCAGAAATTGGCCAGTTGGAGCGCGGTACATGTAGCGTCCGACAGCTCCTGGCGTTCCCTGTCCCGGTAGCCGAACAGGTAGAGCACGAGATGGCCCACCGGATTGGCCGAGTAGCGGCAGTATTCGAGCACATCGGCGTAGGTCCTGTAACGCGTCACGACCTGGTCCTGCCGAAAGGCGGTCAGCAGATCGCGAAACGGAGTAATCGGTATCTCGTAACGGTCGATCGTTTCCCGGAGGGCGATGAATACCGGATGTCGGACGCGACCGTCGTAACAGGCCTCCAATTCGGCGTCCCACCATTCGAGCAATTCCAGGGACAACCCGGCATCGCCGGTTTCGTCGGCGAGGTCGTCGGACCACCGGCAGTAGGCGTAGACATGATAGAAGTGCCGTCGCAATGCGGCGGGCAGGAACCGGGTAACGACAATGAAGTTCTCGTAGTGCCGACGTGCGAGGCGGCTGCAGTACTGGTGGGCGGACGCTACGGAGGAGTCGCCGGCGTCAGGCAGCGCGTCGAGGGCGAGACCGTCGAGCCTGAGTATGGCTTCCGGCAGGTAGTCGGGTAGCTGGGACATGAATAAGACGCGGAAAGACCGGCTCCGGTCGACCTTGCGGGAACACGGCCAGGTTGCCTGTAGCAGGGCCTGCCCTTGACGGCCGGCGGAAGAGAGACCGCCGCGACGAACCGGGCGTATTGCCCGGTCCGCCGTGGTCCGCGTCTCCCCGTTCCGGCCGCCGTTCAGCCGGGATTCCGTCGCCTTATCCGCCGCTGCAGGCGGATTCCAGTACGAGTTCTTCTTCGAGCCGGTATTCGATGAGGTCCTTAATGGTTGCGATCTTCAGATGATGTTCATCAGCGATTTCGAGTAGCCGGGGCAGACGGGCCATGGAACCATCTTCGTCCAGCACTTCGCACAGGACGCCCGCCGGGTAAAGTCCTGCCAGTCTCATCAGGTCGACCGTCGCCTCGGTGTGGCCGTCCCGTTCCAGCACTCCGCCGTCCCGTGCGCGTAATGGGAAGAGATGCCCCGCTCGCTCGAAGTCTTCCGGCACGGCGTCCGGATGGACGAACAACCGGGCGGTCTTTGCGCGGTCGGGCGCGGATATGCCGGATGTCACACCGTCCACGGCATCCACGGACACCGTGAAAGGCGTGTCCGCAATCGAAGTCTTTCCATTGACCATGATGGGAATATCCAGCTCTTCAAGCCGCTGCTTCGTGGTGGGCAGACAGATCAACCCCCGTCCGTACCGCGACATGAAGTTGATGATTTCGGGCGTGACCTTTTCGGCGGCCACCATGAAGTCGCCCTCGTTCTCACGGTTTTCGTCATCGATGACGATCAGTACGCGTCCGGCCTGGACTTCTTCCACGGCTTCGGGAATGGAACAGAAATGGGATAACATGGCGCTTACCCCCCTTGTCGGATGTAATTAAATATGAATGCTGCGGTCTCACAATCGGATTCGCAACGGGTGGAAAGTTAGACATATGCTCATAAGGGGATTATATTCATTCCATATATGGATTGCATGAGGCCTCCGTGAGTATTCTGTGAGGAATGTATGAATACTTCGCTTTTCTCCCCAAAATTCGTCCATTGAGCCCCGAATGACGCAACAGACCGCTGCCAAAGGCTTCCGGTTCGACGACTTCGTGCTGGACATCCAGAATCGCCAGGTTCGCCTGAATGATACCGCGCTGCCCTTGAGTTCCAGGTATTTCGATGTACTCGTGCTGCTGGTGTCCAACGCGGGGCAACTGGTGGAAAAGAACCGTATCTTCGATGAAGTATGGGAGGACGTAATCGTCAGCGACACGGCGCTGACCCAGTGTATCAAGTCGATCCGAAAACAGTTGGGGGACGACGCGTCGAACCCCCGCTACGTCAAAACGGTACCCAAGCATGGATACGTCTTCATCGGCGACGCGGTGGAGATCCTGGATGAACCTTCCCCGCCGGCCCAGGGCAGTCCGGCCCAGGGCAAGCCGACCCGGCCGTACAAGTTCCTCGACTATTACACCGAAAACGACCAGGGCCTTTTCTTCGGCCGCGAGGAGGAGATCGAGAACATTTGTTCCCGCATCCTTTCCCGCCGGTCATTTCTCCTCTACGGCCGTTCCGGCGTCGGCAAGAGTTCGATTCTTCGGGCCGGCCTCATTCCCTGGTTGCAGGACCAGGGCCACCGGACCTGCATCATCCGGAGTTTCACCGACCCGCTTCAGCACATGACGCATATAGTTCGGCGACTAGTCCGCGAAGACGGAAATGAAGAAGCCGACCCGGCAGGACTGTCACTTCGGGAATTGCTCTATCGCTTACGGGCCGGTCCATCATCCCGACTCGTCGTCATGCTGGACCAGTTCGAAGAGTTTTTCCTCCTGCTCGACGCGGAGAGCCGGCAGGCGTTCATCAGCGAGCTGGGCGCAATCATGGAGGATGATACGCTCCCTCTGCAGTTCGTATTCGTGCTGAGGGAAGACATGCTTGCAGAGATGAGCCAACTCAAACAGGCGGTTCCGGAGATATTCCACCACGAGTATAGGCTTGCCCGGCTATCCCCCGAACAGGCCGCCAGGGCCATCACGGGACCGGCCTGGCGGGTAGGATGCCGGTTCGAAGATACGCTCGTGAACCGTCTGCTGGATGATCTCTCCGACCAGGACGCCGTCGATCCGCCGCATCTGCAAATCGTATGCGATACACTGTACGATCAACGCAATACGGGAAACCTGATCACGGAATCGGCCTATGACGATCTGGGCGGCGCTTCGCAGATCCTTGCCGACTATCTCGCGAGGGTGCTACGCCGGTTTTCGCCGGCCGACCTGTCCGTGGTGCAGCAGGTGCTTCTGGCGCTCATCTCCGCGGATGAACGGCTCATCGTCGTGCGGCAGGCCGAACTGACCGCGCGTGTCCAGGGAGGCGACCGGTACGACGACGCTGCCCTTGGAGCGCTGCTCGGGGAACTGGTCGATGCCCGTATCGTCAGGCGGCGGAACCAGGAGGGAGAGGGGTGGCTTGAACTCGCCCACGAATGCCTGATTCCGGAGGTGTCCCGCTGGCTGACCAATAGCGTCTATGAAGCAAAGCAGGCACGCAGCCTGCTCGAACGATCGTTGGAGAATTACAGGACCTACCAGCTCATCATGGACCGAGAAAGCCTGGACCTGCTCTCGCCCTACCTGGAAGAAATCGGGGTCTCCGGCCAGGAAGCGTACCTGCTTTGCATCAGTCTGCTCAACAGGGACCGGCCCGTGCCGGCCTGGCTGGTCGAAATGGTGCCGGATGCGCTGAACGTGATCCTGGAGGCCATGTACAACGACCGCCAGGAAGTCCGCCGCCGCGCGGTGGAGTCATCCCGGCCCGTGCGCTGCGCGGCCCTGAACACCCGGCTCAGGCACCTCGCCTTGCGGGACCCCGCGCTGAAGGTGCGCCGGGCGGCGAGCATCGAATTGGCGGACTGGTTCGGTTCGGCCGTGGAATCCATCCTGACCCGTCCCACGGGTAACGAGTCCGTGAGCCGCCTGCAACGCGCCGTCAGCCTGGCCTTTCTGCGGGAACAGAACCGGTCTGTCAAACTCTCCCGGCTGTACAGGGTTATGGTGATGGTCGGTTTCATCTTGATGCGCCTGCAACAGGGCGGGATCGACATCATGCAGCAAGGAGTCGGCGGAACGTTCGGCGGCGCCGTGGCCGGCCTGTTTGGCGGACTTCTCCTGGGAACCGCCCTCGCCGCTACCGGTTCCGGCCTGCCGTCGGAAACACTCTCGCCCATCTTCGTCCTGGCGGGCCTGGGCCTGTTCGGCGGCGCTTTTGGCGGTGCGGGCGTGTCCTTCGGCATGGTCGCCCTGCGGCGCGTATCGGGGAAATACGGCCGGTGGCTCGGCGTATTGGGCGGAGCGCTGGGCGGCGGCATGGTGGGCGCGTCATTCAATCTGTACAGTTCAGATACCCTTGAAACCCTGTTCGGCCAGTATCCCACGGGGCTTACCGGGGGGGCCGAGGGCGCGCTTATCGGCGCGGGCGTGGCCCTGGGCCCGGTCGTCACGTATTACCTGGTCCGGCGGCCCGGGCAGTGGCGGAGCCTGCTCTATATCGTCTTCGGCGCGTTGGGCGGCATGATCGCCAGTATCGCCCTGACCGTGATGGGCGGCAACATGTTCACCGGCAGCCTGGAAATCATGCGGCAGTCCTTCGACGCGTCGCAGATACGGCTCGAAACCATTGCGACGATCTTCGGCGAGGGAGAATTCGGCCGCACCACCCAGATCGCCCTGGGCGCCCTGGAGGGGCTGCTCTTCGCCGGCGGCGTTACGGCCGGCATAGAGATCTTCACCCGCTCGAGGGAACGGCCCGAGGGGCGGTTCGCGGAAGACGCGTAAGCGGGTCGCGATCGGAGAAGCGGGTCGCGACCGGGTGGCGCATGGATCGCGCCTGGAGAAACGGGTGGCGCCCGGGCATGCATTCACGCGTTCCGGCCGCGCGAGAAGGAAACGAAGAACCGTGGCAAATCAGAAGGAAGACGCAGGCCTTCCCAGCGAATTCGAACTGATCCGGCGTATCGGGAACACATTGCCCGAGCCGGATCCGAGTGTCCTGCTAGGGGTCGGAGATGACGCCGCGGCCGTGGCGCCCGGGCCCGGCATGACGGCCCTGTTGACGACCGATACCTTCGTGGAAGGCGTGGACTTCGACATCGCTTTCTCGTCCTGGCGGCAGATCGGATGGAAGAGCATGGCCGCAAACTACAGCGATATCGCGGCCATGGGCGGCGTGCCCAGGCATGCGTTGACGACCCTCTGCCTTCCGGCCCATCGCACGGCGAAAGAGGTGGAGGCGCTGTACGCGGGGTTCCGCGACCTGGCGCGACATACCGGCCTTTCCGTATCCATCGTCGGGGGTGACCTGAGTTCGACGGACGGACCGACCGTCGTCTCCATCACGGTGTGGGGAGAAGCGGAAGGGAAGCACATCACGAAGCGGGGAGGCGCCCGGGTTGGAGACAGGCTGTGCGTGACCGGACACCTGGGCGCGAGCGAGGCAGGCCTGCGTCTGCTTCAGTCGGCACGGGAACAACCGGTCGCGGGGAGTCTGCCGGACCGGTTCGAGGACACGCTGTCCCGTCACCGCACGCCCGTTCCACGGGTCTCTGAGGGCGGCATACTGGCCCGCAGCGGGTGGGTCCACGCCATGATCGACGTGAGCGACGGGCTCAGTTCGGACGCCCTGCACCTGTGTCGTAAGAGCGGAGTGGGGTTGGTCCTGGAAGGGACCGCCCTGCCCATCGAGGACGGCACCAGGCGGGCCATGGAGGATCTTCGGCTCGATCCCGTCAGGACGGCCCTGGAAAGCGGTGAGGAATTCGAACTGCTGTGTGCCGTCGCGCCGGACGGGGTGGATCGACTGGCGGCCGAACTGGCGGAGCGTACCGGTACCCCCCTGACCTCCATAGGTGAATGCGTATCCGAGGACCGCGGATGCGCATTCGCGGATCACACCGGGCTTCGGCCCCTGCGCCCAAAAGGGTACGACCACTTCAGAAGCTGACGGCTAGATTTCTATTTCCACGCCATCGCCGGTCACGCGGACGGGAAAGCAGGTGAGATTCTCGTAGGCCGGGGGCGACAGCACGTCACCCGTCGTCACATCGAAAGAAGCGCCGTGGAAGGGGCACCAGAGATCGGTGCCGTCGAGTTCCCCCTCGCTCAGGGGCGCTCCCATGTGGGGGCAGAAGTTATCGGCGGCATAGTACTTCCCGTCCACGTTGCAAAGGACGATTTCCTTCCCATCGATCGAGACCATTTTCATCTGGCCCGGACTCAATTCATCCAGGTCCGCCGCCTTGACGTATCCCATGTAACCGATTCTCCTTTCTCGGATTTATCGTGGTCCCGGTCCTGCGCAGGGGATGGTTTTCGCGACGTGGTCAGCCCGGTATGACGATCCGTTGGCCGATCCGCAGCCGCTTGGCCTGTATGTCGGGATTCGCCCGCATGAGGTCCGAGACGGACACCTTGAAGGCCTGCGCGATGTGTGAAAGCGTATCGCCCGAGCGGATATTGTAGGTTGTCGAACCACCGGCAATTTGCGTGCCGCCGTCGCCGGTACTGGAAAGACGAAGCACCTGGCCCGGGTGGATGATGTCGCCCCTCAGGCCGTTTTTCTGTTTCAGCGCGATTACGGAAGTCCCGTAGTACCGGGCGATGCGAGCCAGCGTGTCACCCCGCCGCACGGTGTGTGTCGCGGCGTTCTTCGGCGTGCCGTAGGAAGGCGCCAGGTCCGCCCATGTCCCGCTGCTGTAGTTTCTTCCGGGTATGCGCAGCGTCTGCCCGATACGGATCAGGCTGCCGCGGATTCCGTTCATGCGCCGGATCCTGCTGACCGAAGTCCGGAATCTGCGGGCGATATGGCCCAGCGTATCACCCCGGCGCACGCGGTATCTGCGTGCCTCGGGCGGGGGCTTGAATTTCGATTCCGGAAGTTCGTCGAGACTGGCGAGCAGGGTCGAGCCCGCGCCGAGGGGTACGCGCAGGGAATACCCGGTAGGCGGCGTCACGCCATGCCGTATGTCGGAATTCAAGGTCTTGAGATCGTCCGGGGCCATCCCAAGCGATTCTGCAATGTGCTGCAGCGTGACCGACTTGTCGATACGCACTTCTTCGAACAGGTGGGGACGGTGGGTCTCCGGCCATTCGACGCCGTACTCGTCCGCCTTATCGAGTATATGCAGCACCGCGAGTAATTTGGGCACGTAGTTCCGGGTCTCCCTGGGCAGGCGCATTTTCCAGTAGTCCCGGTTGCCCGTCCGGTTGATCTCGCGGAGTACGCGGTATTCGCCGCAGTTGTAGGCCGCAAGCGCGAGGTACCAGTCGTCGAACATGTCGTACAAATCCTCCAGGTAGGCAAGCGCGGCCGGTGTGGCCTTGTGGGGGTCAAAGCGGTCGTCTATCCAACCGGAACGCTGGAGCCCGTACCGCTTTCCCGTATCGTAGATGAACTGCCACATGCCCGCCGCGGCGGCCCACGAGAATGCTCTGGGCTTGAAGCCGCTTTCGACGATCGGCAGCCACTGAAGCTCCATAGGCAGTCCCCGGGCGGCCAGTTCTTCGCGGATCATGGGGGTGTAGCGCCCGGACCGCTGATACGCCGCCTTGAGAATGTCCATCCTTTTGTCTTTGAGATACAGATTGATCTGTTGTCTGACCTTGCGGTTGAGCACGATGGGAATCGTACCCTTGACTTCCGCGGCCGCGTGACGCCGGTCCTGCATACGATCCACCAGCACGCCGAGCTGCTTGAGCAGTTCAACCTGCGCAGGAGTCCCCGCGTGCTTCTGGTCGTCGCTCAGCAGGATGAGCAGGCCAAGCACCTCGTCGACCGCGGCGCGAGCGGCCGTGGTATCGGAACGCTCCAGCGCGGCGCGAGCGGCGTCATAGCGCAATCTGGCATCGGCGAGCAGCCGATCCGGGTCCTGCGTCGCCAGGGAATCTGCGAGGGTGATATGGTCTAGTGTAAGGTCCGGGGCCGGTAATTCCTCCACCGCGACGATATTTCCGGTGGTATCCGCTATCCCGGTGGCGGACGTGGGCGCGACCGGTTCAAGGCTTCGGGGGCCGGCATGGCCGGCGCAACCTGCGAGGATTACAAGGCCTATGAGAGGGAGGTATCGAATCATCATTGCGTCAGCGATTCAGAAGCCGGTTTGGCTGCCAGACGTCGACTCGTCGCTCCGTACCTGCCGCCGGAGCCACCTGAAATATATGTATAACCTCCGAGGAGGCAAGGGTTTTCAAAAAAACAGCAGGACTCAGGACGCCGCGCATTCCGCAAGCGCCTGTTCTATTTCCTCTATTACCCACGGATCTTCTTCGGTCTTCCGCGCGCGCTTCAGTTCCGCAAGCGCCCGGTCGCCACCGACGTTTCCCAGGGCCCAGGCTGCGTGTCCCCTGACCAGCGGCTCGTCGTCGCCGAGCGAATCGGCGAGCGCGGGGACCGCCTCGAGGTCCTTCGTGTTACCCAGGGCTACCGCGGCGTTCCGCAGCAGGCCCCGCCGCTTGGTCCGCTTTATTGGGCTACCTCTGAATCGGGTCCTGAATTCCTCCGGCGTCAGCCCAAGCATTTCAATCAGCCCCGGCATTTCGTTCCACGGACGGGGAAGGAAGGCCGAATGGCCGGAAACGGGCGCCCGGCGGTTCCAGGGACAGACATCCTGGCAGTCGTCGCATCCGAATACGCGGTCTCCCATCGCCGCGCGATACGCGGTGGGAATGGGGCCTTTCAGCTCAATGGTGTGATAGGAAACGCAGCGCCGCGAATCGACCACGTAGGGTTCGACGATGGCATCGGTGGGACAGGCTTCGATACACCGCGTGCACGTGCCGCAGTGGTCGGCCGCGGGCCGGTCCTGGTCCAGTTCGATGTCGAGGAGGATTTCCCCGATCAGTAGCCACGAACCGACCCGCTTATGAATGAGATTGGTGTGCTTTCCAAACCAGCCCAGCCCGGCGCGGACGGCGAATTCACGTTCCAGCACGGGGCCTGTGTCCACGTACACCCTGCCCTCCACGGGACGGCCGGCCCGGTCCCGGATGAACAGAAGCAGCGCCTGCAGCTTTTCCTTCATTACGTCATGATAGTCGTCGCCCCGGGCGTACTGGGCGATCTTGCCGCTGTGCGTGCCGTCGGGGGCGGGATCCGTGTCCGGACAACGGTAGTTCATGGCGACTACGACGAGGGACCGGGCGTTCGGCAGGATCTGTCCCGGGTCCTGCCGTTTCTCGATCTGGCGGCCCAGGTAGTCCATCTCGCCGGCCATGCCCCGCTCGACCCATTCGGCGTAGTATGCCCCGTACCTGGGGGGCGCGGCCGTGGTTACGCCGGCAAGGTCGAAGCCGAGACGCCCGGCGTGCGTCTTGATTTCTTCCGTAAGAGACACGGGAATCCGAGGGCGCGGCGAAGCTATCCCGCCGCCTGCCCGCTGGGCGTCTGGGAATGACGCCGGTTCCGGTTTCTTCCGTACGACCTTCGACGGCCGCCCTGTTGCTGGTCGTCCCGCTTGTTCGTCATCCTGTGGGCGATCTTCTCCCGGATGACGGTCACCTTGATGTGCCCGGGATAGGTCAGGTCGTTACGGATCTTCTGGGATATCTCGCAGGCCAGCGTGTGCGTCCGTTCGTCGTCCACCTGGTCCGGCCGGACCATGACCCGGATCTCGCGTCCGGCGTTGATGGCGTAGGCGTCTGCCACCCCGTCGAACGCCCGGGCGAGTTCTTCGAGTTCCACTACTCTGCGGATATAGTCTTCGGGATCATTCCTGCGGGCGCCGGGCCGGGCGCCGGAAATGGCATCCGCCGCGGCGACCAGAAAGGTGATCGGCGAGGTGATTTCCTCGTTCTCGTCGTTGTGATGTGCAATGATCGCGTTCTTGACTTCCTCGGGTTCGCCGTATTTTTCCGCGAAGGCCAGGCCGATTTCCGGGTGGGACCCCTCCATCTCGTGGTCCAGGGCCTTGCCGACGTCGTGCAGGAGTCCGCAGCGACGGGCGAGCAGTTCGTCCAGGCCGATCTCGACGGCCATCATGCCGGTAAGGAACGCCACCTCCTTCGAGTGATCCAGGGCGTTCTGGCCGTAACTGGACCGGAACCGCAGCCGGCCGACCAGTTTCATCATCTCGGGATGCATGGATTTCAGGTTGAGCTCGTCAACGGCCTGCTGCCCTTCGGAGAGCAGCCGGCTGTCGATCTGTTCCCGCGCCCGTGCGATCACTTCTTCTATCCGGTTCTGGGTAATCTTGCCGTTGGATACGAGATCCGCCATGGCGGTGCGGGCGATTTCCCTGCGAATGGGATCGAAGCAGGAGATGACCACGGCCTCGGGGGTATCGTCCACCATGACCTTCACTTCGCTGGCCGCCTCGAAAGTCCGGATGTTACGGCCGTCTTTTCCGATGATACGGGCCTTGATCTGGTCGTTGGGCAGGGGGACCACCGCCACACTCGTCTGGGTCGACTGATCCACCGCGCACCGGCTGATCGCCAGTGTAACGACTTTTCTCGCTTCCCGGTTGGCATTGGTCTGGGCGGTTTTCAGGATGTCTCTTACCCTGTGCTCCGCTTCCTGCTTCACGTCGCGGATGAGTTCATCGTGGAGCTGCTGCTTGGCTTCCTCCGCGGTCAGCCGGGCCAGGGATTCCAGTCGAAGGCGGTATTCCGAGGCCGATTCCTTCAGCCGGACTTCCTGGGTTTTCATTTTTTCTTCCAGCTTTTCCAGGTCGTCTTCTCTCAGACCGGTCTGATCTTCACGGTCCTTCAGGTTGTCAAATCGCTGTTCGTACTCTTTCTCCCGGTCCATCATGTCCTGCTCCTGGCTCTCCAGGGCAGACTGCCTGCTGTTTATCTCTTCTTCCTGGGCCTCCCGCGCATCGTGCCATTTTCTTTTCTCCTCAAGCAACTCCGCGCGGCGCTGCACTTCCATTTCCTTGAAAAGGCGCTGTGCGCGCTTCTGGGCCTTTTCCTCCATTTCGCCGGCCTTGCTGCGCCGCCAGAGCATGCCGATTGCCAGCCCGACGAGCCCGGAAATCAGGGTCAGGGCGGCCAGGGGCAGCAAAAGCCCGTTCAGGTTTTCCAATGGGAAATCCATATAACACCCCCTGCGATATAACGGCTTATTCCCGGGTTCGGCGGTCAGATTGGCCAGCCTGGTCAGCCTGGTCAATCTGGACGGCTGGCCCGGCGGGAGCGTCCTGGCCGGGCAAAAACGTCTCGTGCCGCACGGTATTCGCGGGGTACGGACGTTTTATGGCCGAAGACTACGGATAGACGTTCTCCATAGCGTCAGCGTCGAACCTGGGCTTGATGTCGATAAGCTGGCCGCCGCCGGTCTGGAGCGTGACCGGTTCGGCGTAGGCCGGCAGGGGACGTGTTGCCTAATGGCGAGGAAGGTATGGCGCCCGTGTTTCTTGCACCGTTCAGCCGTAGTGGTGTTTATGTGCGTTGTCCCGACGATCTGCCGCCAGGCAATTCCAGTGTGTCCGTTCAGAAAGTAACTGCGCCTGTCTGCGTCGAGAAGAACTCATGCACATTTCTGCAGATATCAACCGGTTGTCGAACAGAACCTTATACCACCTGCTTGCGAGGAACGGTGTCAGCCATATGTGCTGCTTGCAATATTCGTTTCCAAGGCGCCCGGTCTTTCCCCGGTGCGCCCCCACCCTGCTTATCGAGTTGCCAAATCAGGCCATACTGTATGAAGCTACCGGTCCATGGACCGGGTTGTAGTTCCGCAACATTAGGGCGCGGCCATTCGGCCCATTCAAGCCATCCGCATGACTCGTAATGGTTGCGCGTGCCGCGTCCGTGAATTACCCGCGGTCTTTCAGACGATTGCGTCCCGGGTCTCGGGCACCGACTTGCGCGGTTCGCGGTTCCCGTCGCGCCCGGTGGTTTTCCTGCCGAATCGATCCGGAAGGAAGAGAATGATCGTCCCCAGCATGAGCAATGCCGTACCGATCCAGACCCAGTTTACCAATGGATTAATGTAGACCTTAAATGTAGCTACGTCAAGCGTTTCGTTCAGTTCGGCCAGGACCACGTACAGGTCTTCGTTTATCGTCGACCAGATGGATACTTCCGAAGTCACCTGGTCCTGTATGGGGTAAAGACGCTTCTCCGGGGCCATCATGACGACGGGCTCGCCGTCCACGGAAAGGCGGAGCAGGCCGGCGTAGGACACGTACTCGCCCATGTTGGTTTCGGTGAGGGAATCGAAGTCCAGCGTGTAGTTTTTAATCTGGAAGGATTCGCCCTCGCGGACCGCGAAGTTTTCTTCCCGGTTGAAGGCGGACCCGGTGAAGCCCACGAAGAGGAGCACGATGGCGATATGCACGATGTAACCGCCGTACCGGCGCTTGTAGCCCATGACCAGCCGGTAGAAAGCCGCCGGGTAGGATTCGTCGTTCGTCGAGCGGCGTGCGCGGACCCCGCGGTAGAACTCGAGCCCGATGGCCCCGGCCACAAAGGCGCACATGCTGAAGGAGAGCAGGGCATAGACGTGCCGGATGCCCAGGGCGAACAGGATGGCGCCCACGACGAAGAAACAGGCCGCGGGTACGGTGAAGTGCCGCTTGAGACTCTGGACGGACGTCTTTCGCCAGGCGAAGAGGGGACCCGCGCCCGTCAGGAAGAGCAGGAAGAGGCCCAGCGGTACGTTGATCTCGTTGAAGTACGGCGCGCTTACCGTGATCTTTTCGCCGCTGACGGCCTCGGAAAGCACGGGGAATATGGTCCCCCAGAGGACGGCGAAGCACACGCCCACGAGCGCCAGGTTGTTCAGCAGGAAGCTGCTTTCCCTCGAGACGAAGGAGTCGAGTTCGCTGCGGGCCTTCAGGGCGCGGCGCCGGCTGATGAGCAGGCCGAAGGACAGGACCATCGAGACGATGACGAATCCCATGAACATGGGGCCGATGCCCGAGGCGGTAAAGGAATGCACCGATGAAACCACACCGCTTCGCGTGAGAAAGGTCCCGAAGTAGACCAGGCCGAAGGTCAGGATGATCAGGGTGAAATTCCAGATCTTCAGCATGCCCTTCTTTTCCTGGATCATCACCGAATGGAGAAAGGCGGTGATGGTCAGCCACGGCATGAGCGCCGCGTTCTCCACCGGGTCCCAGGCCCAGTACCCGCCCCATCCCAGTTCGACGTAGGCCCACCGGCCGCCCAGCATCAGGCCGAACCCGAGGAAGAACCAGGCGTAGAGGGTCCACCTCCGGATCGTACGGATCCAGGAGTCCCCCAGTTCCCCGGTCATCAGCGCGGCCATGGCGAAGGCGAAGGGGACCACGGTCCCCACGTAGCCCTGGTAGAGTATGGGCGGGTGGATGATCATGAGCGGCATCTGCAGGACCGGGTTCAGGCCGCGGCCTTCGGCGGGCACGAAGGGCAGCAGTTCGAAGGGATCGGCCACGAATATGAGCAGGGCGATGAAGAACAGGATCACCGACATCATCACCGCGTGGACGTACGGGATCAGGGACTGGTTTCGGTTCCGGTTCGTGAGGTGCACTACCAGCGCGAAGAGCGCCAGCGTCCACACCCACAGAAGCAGGGATCCCTTCTGGCCGGCCCACAGCGCGGTGACGCGGTAGAATTCGGGCAGCGTGCTGCTGGTGTAGGAGGCGACGTATTCCACCTGGAAGTTGCCGGTGTACAAATGGTACACCAGCACGATGGACGACAGCGTCAGCAGGCCGAAAGTGGCGATGACGCCATGGGCGCCGCTGGCGATCATCTGCGGGTTGCGGGCGCGGGCGCCGACCACGCCGGTTACGCCGCCGTAGGCCGCCGTCATGAAGGCGAGCAGCAGGCTGAAGTATCCGATATCGTTCATTGTTGTCTCTTTATTCGCTGTATTCGCTCTATACTCGCTCGCCCAGCCTTCAGGCGGTGCCTTCGGGGGCAGCCCTCAGGCGGTGCCTTCGGGTGCAGTCCTCAGGCACGTGGCGAACGGTCAAGACCGCAGCGAGCGGTCTCGCGGTTTCAGGTTCTTCTTTCCACTTCGATTCGTCCCTCGCCGGATATGCTGCCGATGAGCACTTCGGTCGCCAGTCCGACGAAGAGGCCGTTCTCCAGGATGCCGGGCACGTTGTTAAGCGTGGTCTCCATTCCGCCGGGGTCGTCGATCCCGTCGAAACGGGCGTCCACCACCATGTTCCCCTGGTCCGTGATGACTGGTCCGTCCTTGTGTGCCGCCATGCGCAGCACGGGTTCCCCGCCCAGCGCTTCGACGGCCCGCATGACGGGTCGAACCGCCATGGGAAGGACTTCCAGCGGCACGGGGCACCTGGTCCCCAGCCGATCGACCACTTTCGATTCATCCACGATGACGACGAACCGTCCGGCCATGCCGTCCACGATCTTCTCCCGCAGGTGGGCGGCGCCCCGGCCCTTGATCAGGTTCATGGCGGGATCCACCTCGTCCGCGCCGTCCACGGCGATATCGATCCGGTCCACGTCGTCCGGCGTCCCCGCCGGAATGCCGTTTTTGCGGGCCAGCACCGACGCGTCGAAGGACGTGGGTATGCCGACGATGTCCAGCCGCTCCTCCCGCACGCGGCGGCCCAGTTCCTCGATCATGAACTCCGCCGTCGATCCCGTGCCCAGTCCGACCACGTCGCCCTGGCCGACCATCCGGGCGGCTTCGACGCCAACCGTCTTCTTCATTTCACGGGTCAGGTCTTCGGATGGCATGCACTGGTTCCCGGGTCTCGATTCGCCTGAATGACAGCGTCCCAAGATAAGTCGGAACGCCCTATAAAGTCAACTGATTCCCGTCCTTCGAGTATATACGGTAAAGTTGCTGAGGCTGCGGCTGTAGCGGACGTGGTTGTAGCGGACGTGGCGCGCTTCAGTCGGAACTGCGCCGGAAGATCATCTGGTTTCCGCTGGGGAAGAAGATGGTCAGGAGGTCATCCTCTATTGAGATGGTGCAGGGTTCGGCGGGCGCGTCCTCGGCGTCCTTCGGCCTCACCTTCATGGACAGGTCGCTGGCCTCGAAACCATCGACCGCGTGACCGCCGGAAAGGTTGTACAGGTGCCGGAAGGTCAGCTTGTCCCCGTCCAGGGTGTAGGTGCCCCCTTCACCGGAACCCCGCCGGGGACCCTCGTCGGTGACGATGAAGAAGAGGACCGACCAGTCCTTTTCGGTGAAGGTGATCAGGCCGGTCACCTCGTGGACCGGTCCCGATTTGAGCCGGTACGTTTCCGGTTTCCAGGAGCCCCGGACGTCGGGCGACTCGGTTGTGTTCTGCGTGATAGTGGCCGCGGACTGCGGATTGGCTGCCGCAGACTGTGTGAGCGCGGTCTCGGCGGCGCGCGGTGCAGCGGTAGCCTTGGCGGCGTTCGCGGCGCCCGGCGCAAGGAAGACGCCCGGCGCCAGGAAGGCGGCAATAAGGATGGTTACTGTCCAGCTCATGGTTGTCCTCACGATTTTCCGGCCGGGTCGACCCCCGACCGCTCAAGGTAGTCCCCGATGTAATCGAGGAGGTCTGCCTGGGCGTTCCCCTCGTCCTGGTATCGCCTGAGGATCTCCTCGACCATCGGGCCGATTTCCAGCGGGACCTCGAGCGCCCTGCCAAGCCCGACGCCCAGGTGCATGTCCTTTACGCCCAGGTCGATGGCTGAATAAAGGGATTTGCCCTCCAGGAAACGTGCCAGGCACCGTTCCATCATCCGGCTCTGGCCCATGCTCGGCCGGATGGCGTCTATCAGTTGTTTCGGATCCAGGCCGGCCCGCGCGCCGATGGCCATCCCTTCGCAGGCGCCGATGAAATTGATGAACATCATGAAGTTATTCACCAGCTTGGTCGCCACACCGCTGCCGATATCCCCCATGCGGACCACCGTACTGCCCATGCCGCGCAAGAGGGGTTCGTATCGGTCGAATACCGCCTGATCGCCGCCGACGAACACGGTCAGGCTGGCGTCCCTGGCACCGAATACCCCGCCGCTGATGGGCGCGTCGAGCACGTCGATCCCCCGCCCGGCGCCTTCCGCGGCGATTCGCCGGGTGAGTCCCGGTTCGCCCGTGCTGGTATCGATATAGACGGAGCCGCGCGCGAGGCCCTGGAAAACGCCTTCGTCGCCCAGGACCACCTCCTCCACCGCGGCTGGACCGGGCAGCGAAGTAATGACTGCGTCGGCGCCCGCGGCCGTCTCGCGGGGAGATGAAGCCCAGGTCGCCCCGGATTCCAGCAGGTTCGAAGCCTTATCCTCGCACAGGTCGTGGACCCGCAGGCTGTGCCCCGCCCGAAGGAGGCTGGCGGCCATGGGATTGCCCATGTTGCCCAGTCCGATGAATCCCACCTTCATGGCCGGTCCTAACGCGTCTCGTCAATGGTCGGGAAATCGCCCGGAATAGTGATCTCGATGACTTCGAAATCGTCGGAATATTCCATCAACTCATGCGCTACGCCGGGCGCCTGGTACCACGCGTCGCCCGCGGTGACCTCGATCTCGCCCACGTCTGCAAGGTCGATGCGCGCCCAGCCCTTGAGCAGGTAGTTCATCTGGAACTCGAGTTCGTGGGAATGATAGCCCATGGGACCGTCACAGCTCTGTGCGGCGCGGATGACATGGGCCATCACGCGGCCCTCCGTGGCGGTCTTCATGCCCAGGTCGCGGTACACGAAATAGGGCCGCAGCCCCTTGACCCATTCGGCGCCTTCCGACTGGGCCGCGAAGGATTTGGACGTGTTTTCAGCCATGATGGTGCTCCTTTCGATTTTTGGATTGCAGGTTCAAACCGGATTCAACGGATTCGGAATAGGGATGTTCAGGGCGTGCCCCGCCTCTCGCCGCCATCCATGTAGACGGCGGTGCCGAAAACATAGGAACAGGGTTCAGACGCGAGGAAAGCCGCCACGGCGGCGATCTCCTCCGGTTCCGCGATGCGCCCTGCGGGAAGCTTCTCACCGGCTTCGCGAAGCAGTTCCTCGACGTCCCGGTCCTGCCGGTCGGCCTCCGCCTGCTGCACGTCCCGGGCTCTCTGCGTGTTCGTCAGGCCGGGGCAGATGGCATTGACCAGGATGCCGTCGCCGGATACGGCGTCCGACAGGGCCCGCGTGCAGTTCAGGACGGCGATGTTTGCCAGGCTCAAGGGGATGTTGTCGCGGCCGGGGCTCGTTCCCGCGCTGCCGGCGATATGGACGATGCGCCCCCACCGATTCTCCCGCATGTACGGGATCACCAGTTGCGACATCCGCAGGTACCCGTGGGCCTTCAGCGCCATCCCCTCGTCGATCTGTTCCGCGGGAAGCCCCAGTATGTCGCCTCCGCGCGCCGCGCCGGCGCAGTTGACGAGTATGTCGATGCCGCCGAAGGCGTCGGCGGTTTCCCGGACCACCCTGCGGCAGTCTTCCAGCGAGACCAGGTCGGCCGCGACCGCGCGCCCTTCACCCGCCGCCGCGTTCATCTCGCGGACCACCTCGTCGAGCAGGTCCCGGCTCCGGGCCGTGACGCATACGCGGGCGCCCTCCCGGGCCAGGGCCAGCGCGCAGCACCTGCCGATGCCCCGGCTGCCGCCGGTGACGATCGCTCTTTTCCCGTGGAGCTTGAGGTCCATGATTACGCGTCCTGGTGGATGGCACACACCTGCCGCGGCTGTTTGCGATCAGCCATCTTTATAGTGCCGTGTTGACTGTGGCAGGCCGTTCGCGGACAGCGGACCGGTCCCGAAGTCGAATCGGCAGTCGGAACATGGATCAATCACAGGCCCAGCAGCCGGACGGCGTTTCCACCCAAAATGGCCGTGCGATCTTCTTCGGACAGATCCATCGCGTTGATGCTCTCGATCATCTTCGGTATGCTGCCGATCTGGTGGGGATAGTCGCTCCCCGCCAGGATACGGTCGGCGCCGGCGAAGCCCACGGCGAAATTCAGCGCGTCCACGTCGAAATTGACCGTGTCGTAGTAGAACTGGCTCTTGAGGTAGGCCGTGGGGTGGTGCTCCAGGTTCGCGCGGCACTGCGGAAAGGCCTCGTAGCACCGGTCGAAGCGCTCGGCGAGATAGGGCACGGCACCGCCCAGGTGCCCCAGCACCCAGCGTATGTTCGGAAACCGCTCCACCACGCCGCTGAACAGGAGGTTGGCCGTGGCCAGGGTCGTGTCCATGAGAAATCCCACCGCGGGCATGAGCATGTATTCCTCCATGGCCTCCACGCCCACGGGGAAGGTGGGGTGGATGAAAACGACCATGGCCTCGTCGTCCGCCACCTCGTACATGGGCCAGAACCGCGGATCGCTCAGGGCCACTCCGTTGGCGTTGCTGTAGACGCAGGCTCCCTTCAGACCCAGCGAACCGACCGCCCGTTCCAGTTCGGCGGCGCAGGCCTCCGGCTGGTTCAGCGGCAGGGTGGCCAGGGCCGGAAAACGGTCCGGGTGCGCGCGCTGTATTTCCGCGAACAGGTCGTTGACCTTGCTGCTCAGTTCGGCGGACCGCTCCGGCGTCTCGATGAGCGTGCCCGGCGCCGTGAAGGTGATGACGTGGGTGTCGACTCCGGCTTCATCCATGACCTCCAGGCGCACGTCCATGAGCCGGTGGCCGGGCACCAGGATGTTGTAGTCGCCCGGGGAGTGCAGGACCGGGTTGCCGTCTTCGTCGTCGGTCACCGTGTAGGCGCTCGGTCCTTTCCGGATCTCCTCGACGTATTGAGGCGGATAGACGTGGTTATGAAAGTCTACGATGGGCATGGGGTGTTCCTCTCCGGTCCGCTCGCTTGCGCGTCAACTCCCGTATAACGCGTTGAAGAGCAGCTTGAACGTGCCCTGGGTCTGGTTGCGGAAATTGACCTGGAACCCGTGGAGTACGATCCGTCCCTCGCCGTGCCGCACGCTGATCATGGCTGGCTTGCCTGCGATGTGCTCCTCGCCGATCAGCCAGCCGCTTTCGAGCACGTCTTTCTCTGGATAGGCGGCGACCACTTCGTACCGGTCGTTGTAGTGAGAAGGGTTAATCGAATAAACGGGACTGGTGCGGTGCATGACCAGGGCCTGGTCCGGCATGCCGTATCCGAGGGGGTGGGTATTGTCGACCCGAATCCGCAGCGTGGACCCGGGGCAGAAGAAGGCGCTCTCCGCCAGACCGGCGGATACGTCCGTGATGTGGAGGCCGAACTTCTCGATGGGAAGCCGGCCCGCCTGGCTGACGGCCACGAGCGTGCCGCCCTTTTCCACGAAGTCCCCGATGGCCTCGATTTCCGATTCGCCCAGGGCGCTGCGGTACGCTTCGGGCTGGAGCATGGTCTTCAGGCGACGTTCGATTTCCTGCTCCGTGCCGGCCATCATGTCCATGGTATCGTCGGGTAGGATGAACACGTCGCAGAGGTCGCTGAGACCGTCCCGGATATCGGCGTCCCGTACGCTGCGATAGGGGAAACCCGACTGCTCCAGCGTCATGCGGGTCCAGCCTTCGGGCATGTTGCCGCCCCAGTACCGCTGGTACATGGCGATGCGCGGTGCGCGAAGGGGTTCGCCTTCCACCGGTTCTTCGAGACGGTAGCCGGCGGCTCCGGTATCCCGGACGATTCCCTCGGCCCGTGCCTGGTCGACCCCGCCGACGATGAAGGTGCCGGCCGGCAGGTCACGGCCCCCCACCGAAAGGGATGTGGCGGTCCGGGTGACGTCCGCACCCGCTTCCAGCAGTCCGTTGACCGCGCCGAAGGCGGCATTGCGCCGGGGATCGACGGCCATCCCGTGTTCCCCGTCTCCGGTAACCGATCCCTGGACGGGCACCGATTCGATCACCGGATCCAGGTTCAATGATCCCGGGTCCAGGGCGGCGTGGGGCACTTCCGCCGGCTCCGCGCGGACGCCCATCATCTCCGCCAGCGTGTCCGTCGTCGAGTCGAAGATTCTTGTGGGCGAACCGTCGGCCTTGCGCGCCCAGGCGTCGTCCGGCCAGAAGGTCCGTTCCAGCAGCGTCCTGACCACACCGCGCTTGGGCTGGGCGTTGGAGATGAACCAGGTGCCCGCGGGATAGACCCGGTTCCCCACGGTCGACCGGGTCCGGGTGCGTTGCACGTCGACGCCCTGGCGGAGGAGGGCGTTCACCAGGTTGACTACGACAAGCGGATCGTGCTGGTCAGGCCGGATGAAGAACCCCGCCGACTCGTCCTCGCGTCCTCTTCCGGTCTGGTGCAGGGCCTTCTGCACGGCACTCCGGAGCACCGTTTCCCGGCACCGGGCCGCGATGTCCATGAGTCCCGTGGCCGCGACGAGCTGCTGGTCCACCATGTCGCGCAGCCGCCACCAGCCCCCCGGCCAGGGATTGGGGAAGTTGGTTTGCGGCTTGTAGTGGGGCAGCGTGTGAAGGGTGTTGCCGTCCTCGCCCCTGAGCTGGTGGGGGTGAACGTACAGGGGGCTGGCCAGTTTCGCCCGGGCCGTCTCGGTGAGCAGGCTGGCGATGTTGTGGTAGTTGCCGAGCCAGTGGAACCCCATGTGGTACCAGGCCGGGAACATGGCCCCGCTGATGACGCCCTCATGGCCCGCTTCCTCCAGCTTGTAGACCATGTGGGCCCCGTACCAGTTGATCTCGCGCCATATAAGCGGATCGGCGTGTGGGTGGATAGGCTCGCAGTAGGGACAGACGAACAGCCGGGGTTGATACTCGCCCATCTCGTGGTGGTCCTGGAAGACGTGTGGATGCCAGTCCTGGAACATGATCCTGGCCATGTACCTGGATTCCACCAGGTTCAGCATGAAGGCGTCCCGGTTGTTGTCGTGTCCGCAGTATTTGTGATACAGCCACGGGAGATCGCATCCCTCGTAGTCCGTGCCCAGGTGCTCGTTGTACCAGTCGGTCACCATGATCTGGCCGTCCGGATTGAAACACGGGATCATCAGGAAGATGACATTTTCCAGGATGTTCTTCGTGGTGTCGTCTTCGCCCGTCACCAGGTCGTAGGCGAGCTGGGGCGCCATCTGCGTCGCGGCGATCTCGCTGGCGTGGAGGCTCATGGACTGGCAGACGACGACCTTGCCTTTCTCCACCAGGCCGTCGATTGCTTCATCGGAGAGGCCCCTCGGATCGGTGATCCGCCCGTTGATCTCCCGCAGTTCCTCCAGGTTCGCGAGGTTGTCCGCGGAGGTGATGATGGCCAGCAGGAAGGGATTGTTTTCCGTCGTGGGACCCAGATTGACCACGCGGATGTGTTCGCTCTGCTGGTTCAGCAGGTAGAAATACTCCACGATGCGGTCCCAGCGGGCCATCTTGCGGTCGTCGCCGAGACGAAAGCCGAAGAAGGATTCCGGTCGTTCAACGCGTTCGGCCATGCAACGCTCCTGTCCGTGGTTGTCCCGCGGGCCGCGCCTGCGCGGGTTGCGACTATCCGGCTTTCCGTGTCACGCTCGTAATCACGACCGGCGGCGTGAGGCGTTGGTCTTCGCGGGGGGACATCTGGATTTTCCGGATCACGTCCATGCCCCGGGTCACGCGGCCGAAAGCGGCGAAGCCCTGCCCGTCCGGATTGCGTTTGCCGCCGAAATCGAGTTCGGGCTGGTCTCCGATGCAAAAGAAAAAACCCGACGTCGCCGTGTCCGGCCCCATGCGGGCCATGGAGATGGCGCCGTCCACGTGCCTGAGCCCGGTCGCGGAGGTGCGTTCGAGGGGAATCGGATCGAATCCGCTGTTCGGGGGATAGCTGTCGTCCCGGAATTCGGGGTTTACGGCGCCCTGTATCACCTCGATCTTCACGTCGTTGTTCGGCTGGTTGTCCATGGTCACCGTCCGGTGGAACACCCCGCCGTTGTATTGCCCCGCGTCCACGTACCGCATGAAGTTGGCCACGGTGACCGGGGCGCGCGCCGGGTCCAGGACCACTTCGATGACGCCCGCGTCCGTAGTCATCTCCAGGGTGATTGCCTTTTCCTGGGCGTGTGCCTGACCGCCCTGACCGCCTTGACTGCCTTGCCCGATCGGTCCGCCCAGTCCGGTGAGACCGGCAGGTTCGCCGATGATACCGCAGAGCAGCAGGCCTGCCAGGATGCCCTTGAGCCCTGTCTTGGGATTCCTCATGCGCGTGCTTCCCTTTCGATAAACGACGCGGCGGCCACCGGTGACAACCGGCCGGATGACCGCGGGATGAACCTGTCCTGAAGGCATTGAAATACAAGCGGATGCCCGGCTCGACCGGCAAGGCGGGACGAACCTGAAAGCGTAAGGCATGATGAAACCGGGGTGGGTCTCTGTCAAGCGTTTTATGGGCGCCCCGCGTGGGGTCTACTCGGGGTCTTAGTGCGAGGTCGAAAGGTCCCGGCTATACGGCCAAAAACCTTGACAGTGCAGCATGCACGGTGGACTATATACGTATTGGACCAGGCGTTAGTTTCCTGCCGGGCCGGCCTCCGTGCCCGGAACCGTGAGGGCCCGCCATGAACGGTGGCTTTGGACAAATCGCGCACCGGATGGGACGCTTCCTTGAACGGTACGAGGTCGATGACCTGGTTCCTCACCCGCTCAAACGGGTCTCGCGGCGGTTTCTCGCCGCCGGGATCTGGTGCGCCGCCTTCGTGCATTTCTTCGCCGTCGGCGGGGTCTACCTGTATAGCCGGATCGACTTCGAGCCCATGGTGGAGCTCGAAATCATGCCCTATCCCGACCACCTGATCGATCTCATCGATCCGAGCAGGCTGGTCACGACGGAGCGCGGCGGCGGCCGTCCCGGCCGGCTCGAACCGCCTGAGGACCCCGGAGACGACATCATGAGCAAGGGCGTACCCGTTCCCGTGGTCGTCGGCATTCCGGAGCCGGTCGACGACAGCCTGATCGCCGAGGAGCACGAGATCGCGTCCCAGGAAGAGATGGAAAGCGCCGTGGCCGTCGCCATGGACACCGAGGACGAATCGGGCGATGAGGCGGGCATGGGAGGTTCCGGTATAGACGGCGGTGTCGAGGGGGGAAGCGGGACCGGCGGTTCGGGTGGCCTGGGCGACCGGGACGGCGGTGCCTGGAAATTCGACACACGCCCGATACCGCGGCGCCTCAATATGAGCATTTCCCGGAAAGAGATCCCAAGGAAACTCCGTCACGTAAAGGACAGCATCGTCCGGTTCGAGTTGCTGATCGATGAACAGGGCAGGGTCGTCGACGCCACGATGATCGAGTCGACGGGGTACCCGGAGATCGATCAGCTTCTGCTCGAGAAGATCTACGCCTCACAGTATCATCCCGCCACCTTGAGACAACGGCCCGTCAAGGCGTGGATCGCCGTAGGCTATGGCTACAAGGTAGGCAGATAACCTCGCTTCCGGCCGAACCAGGATTCCATGTCCCCATCCCTCAGTCTCATGATGTTCCTCCAGTTCTTCATCTGGGGGGCCTGGTTCACGACGATTGCCGTCTACATGAGCGCCCACGGGATGGGCGACCTGACCCACTGGCCTTACACGGTCAACCCCGTGGCCGCGATTATCTCCCCCTTCTTCCTGGGCCTGGTGGCGGACCGCTATTTCGCGCCGGAGCGGATCCTCGGATGGCTGCACATCCTGGCGGGCTGCGTGATGCTGCTCGTTCCCCGTGCCGTGGATACGCCGCTCCTCTTCATCGTTCTTCTGCTGGTCTACAATATCTGCTACATGCCGACCCTCGGACTGGTGAACGCCATCACCTTTCACCGCGTCGAGGACCGGGAAGCGCAGTATCCCCTGATCCGGGTGTTTGGCACGATCGGCTGGATCGCCGCGGGGCTCTTCATCAGCTTCGTCCTGGGTCTTTTCTCGGGCCGGATCATTCCCGAAGAGACAGCCTGGCCGCTGTACACGACGGGAGTGGCCGGCCTGGTCATGGGGCTGTACAGCTTCACGCTCGGCAGAACGCCGCCGGCCGCCGCGGGAAGGAAGGCGTCGTTACGTTCCGTGATCGGCCTGGACGCGTTGCAGGAACTGGGAAGCCGGTCGTTCTACCTGTTCATTCTCAGCGCCCTGCTCCTCTGCATCCCCCTGGCCTTCTATTACAACTTCACGCAGATCTACCTCGGCGCGGCCGGTTTCGCGAACATCGCGGGCACGCAGACGCTGGGCCAGTTTTCCGAGGTGTTCCTGATGCTGTGCATGCCCTTCTTCTTCCGCCGGCTCGGCGTGAAGCGGATGCTGCTGATCGCGATGGCGGCCTGGATCATCCGGTACGGGCTGTTCTCTCTCGGCGCGCCGGACGCCCTGTGGTCCTTCATCGTCACGGGGATCATCCTCCACGGCATCTGCTACGACTTCTTCTTCGTGACGGCCCACGTCTACATGGACCAGCAGGCCACGCCCGCCAACCGCGGCCAGGCCCAGGGGCTGTTCGTCCTCGTATCCAGCGGCCTGGGCATGCTGATCGGCGCCCAGATCGCCGGCCGCGTATACAATGCCTTTCTCGGTTCGACGGGGAGCCTGAGCCTGTCCGACTGGCAGGTGTTCTGGAGCCTGCCCGCCGCCCTGGTCGTACTGGTCCTGATTCTGTTCGCGGTGGGTTTCAAAGAGGGGAAGTCGCCCGCATAGTCCCGGATCCGGAAGAGATTCAGGCTTTCCGGAACCAGACCAGGTACACGACGGCGCCCAGCCCGAGGACGCCCAGTCCGGGCAGCGCCTGCAGGAAGTTCTGGGTGACGACCGTCACCACGACCCACGATACCACGACCAGGAAAAACACGGGGACGTAGGGGTAGCCGGGTACCTTGTAAGGCCGCTTCGCGTCCGGATGCTTGCGCCGGAGTACGATGAGGGCGAGGACGTTCAGCCCGTAGTACAGGTAGACGATGTAGACGAAGGCGTTGATGATGGCCTGGAAGTTGCCCAGGAAGGTCCAGAGGATGGCCCAGGCCGTCGTGGCCAGGATTGCGCGGGAAGGGGTCTTGAACCGGGGATGGACATGGGTAAACGACTTGAAGAACATGCCCGCCCGCGCCATGGCGTACGGTATTCTGGGCGTGATGATCAGGGTGCCGTTCATCGTCCCGAAGGTTGAAATCATGACCGCCGCGGAGATCAGCGAACCGCCGACGGGACCGATCAACCATGTCGCGACGTCGGCCGCCACCCGGTCCGAGGTCGCGATTCCGTCGATGCCCAGGATGTAAAGATACGACCAGTTCACGGCCAGGTAGACCAGCGTGCACAGGCCCAGGCCGAACAGGATGACCCGGGGCAGTATGCGTTGCGGCTCTCGCACTTCCCCCATGACCATGCTGGTGTTGACCCATCCCTGGTACGCGAAGAGCGCGCCGATCATCGCCGGACCCAGCACGGTCAGGATGCCCGCGTCGATATCCGGCGGTACCATGGGTTCGAAGTGCCCCGCGTCTCCACCTATCGCGATCGCCAACAGGGCGAGCCCGGCCAGGGCCGTCACCTTGGCGAATGTGGTCAGGTTCATCACCAGGCCGCCGAATCGGACGCCGACGTAGTTTACGAAGCAGAGGAAGATCAGGAGAATCCAGATCGCGACCTGCTGGGACGAAATAACGAAGGAACCGAGGTCAAACACGGTCACATGGGACGAGATGAAGGGCAGGAAATACCCCATGTAACTGGTGCAGATCGCACCGATGGCCGCCAGGCCGGCGCTCTGGAGCAGGACGACTTCCACCCATCCGTACAGGAAGGCCACGATGGGCGGAAAGGCCTCCTTGAGGTAGACGAACTGTCCGCCGCTGCGGGGCATCATGGTGCCGAGTTCGGCGAAGCACAGGGCGCCCGCGAAACACAGGGCGCCTCCGACGATCCAGACCAGGAGGAACAGGCCGGGATTGCCCAGTTGCTGCGCGATGCCGGCCGGCGCTCCGAAGATGCCGGAGCCTATGATGCCTCCTACGATGATGCTCGTAGCCGATACGACGCCGAGATCCCGTCTCAGTTCGGTCTCGAGCTCGAAGGGACTGGACGAAGGCTTAGAGGTCATAGGTGCGTATTCCGTGATGCGTCACGCGGTGTGCGCATGGCCGCGGGTCTCGTGGAAGTGAGTGGAAGGGGCCGGGAGACCGCGGCGATCAGCGTATTCTTCGGTAGACAGGCCGGTGCGTCGAGGCAAGATACCATGCAACAGGAGTGGTCCGCCATCGTTTTATTTTCTGTAGACAGTCAGGCGGGTATCAGGCGGGACGCCAGCGGGTCGCCGGACGCGCTACCAGCCGGCGCCCGGCAGGCCGTCGCACCGCTGGCTTTTGAACGTAAGACAAGCGCGAAACAACCGCGCGGTCACCTTGCCGCTTGACAATCCTCCCGGCTGGTATCTACCTTATACACACGTGTGCGTAAACGGCAGCATCACGCCTTCGCGCCTACATGAACTGCGTGCGGCCATAGGAACCAGATCCGTGAGAAACAGACCGGTAACGATCAAAGATATCGCCAGACGCCTGGGCATTTCGTACTCCACGGTCTCCAGGGCGCTGTCTTCCCGCAGGTCCCATCTCGTCAAGGAACAGACGCGTCTTCTCGTAGAACAGACCGCGAAAGACATGGACTATTCGCCCAATCTCATGGCGCAGACTTTCGTGAAGGGCACAGAAGGCGTCCTGGGCCTGTTGACCAGTCGGATCGGACCTGAAATCACCGGCAGGCAGATTAACCACCTGGTACGTACCGCCGGCAGGCACGGTTACCAGGTTCTGGTCGCGGCGGCTTCCGGACGGACCGCGTCTGCCCTTGAAAGCGAACGGCTGGAGCAGCTCATGCAACTCGCGTCCCGCGACGTGGACGGTATCCTGATCCAGACGATCGGCGACGACGCCGAGTCCGGACGGATCGTTCACGCCGTGCCGGCCAGCCTGCCGGTTGCGACTTTTGGATACGCGGCAGACGATATGACCGCCGTTTCACTGGACCTGTCATCGGGCATTCAGGAGGTTACCGAGCATCTGATCGGTCTCGGGCATGAACGGATCTGCTTTCTGGGCGAAGACGGGATTCGGGCCGATGGCCTGCCGGCGCTGGGAGCGGGTTATCGCAATGCGATGCGCAGGTACGGTCTGGCCCCTCGCCTCGCTCCCGTCGAAGCCGCCCGCATCCGTTCCGGATACCATCTGGGCAAGGAACTGGGCGGCCGGTTCACGGCCGTCGTATGCTGTTGTGATTACACGGCCCTCGGCGTCTGCCGGGCGCTGATCGAATCCGGCGCGCATGTTCCGGATGACGTGGCGGTAACCGGCTGCGGAGACTTCGAAGTCTCCGCTTACGTCAACCCATCCCTGACAACGCTTTCCATCCCCTTCGAGGATCTTGCCCTTACGGCGATACAAGGGATTCTGCGTCAACTCCAGGGGCAGCCTGTCCCGCGAGGGCGTTCTTTCAAACCGCATCTTACCGTACGAGAATCCTGTGGCGCGGGATAGAATCGACCGGCCCAGCCTGGTCCAGCCTGGTCCAGACCACCCCGGTCTGGCCCGCCCGGTCCGCCCATGCTCTGACCCTGACCGGTACGGATCAATCCAAAACCAGTCCAAAAAAGATTTGACATGTTGCCCGGTCTTTGACAAATTTGATTTTGCAAACGTGTGTAATTCGTTCCCGGCCCTTGCCGGATTGGAGACAGGGCGGGGTTCAAGATGGAACGTCGGCTGCCTGCAACGTATCCAGCGAGCCAGGGTGGAAAGGGTCGATGAGAAAGAAGCGGGTGACCATCAAGGACATCGCGAAAACACTGGGGGTCTCCCACTCCACGGTATCTCGCGCGCTGTCCCGGAACAAGTCGCACATGGTAAGCGAGGAAACCCGCAGGCAGGTCGAGCAGATTGCCGAGGAATACTCCTATCGTCCCAGCTTGCTGGCCAAGGGATTTGCCACCGGGAAAATGGGCACGCTGGGCCTGCTCGCCTGCGAGTGCTACCAGGAGCAGGCCGGCGCGCAGATCGAGAGTTTTCTCAAGGCCGCCGAAGAGAGGAATTACCGGCTCCTGGTGGGCATGTCCGCCGAGTGGGATGCCTCGTCATCGAAGGGCGATCAGGCGACGCAGATCGAGCAGTTCATATCAAGGGGAATAGACGGACTTCTCGTGCAGACCATAGGGGACGTGGGAGAGCCGGAACGTATCCGGGGCGCGGTAGACGGCCGGGTACCCGTGGTGACTTTTTGCTATCCCGCCCGGGGCTTCCCGGGCATAGTGCTGGATTTCGCGGCGGGGTTCTACCGGGCGACAGAGCACCTGATCGCGCTGGGGCACAAACGTATCGGATTCCTTGGCGAAAACTGGGAAGGTCCCGGCCAGGATGCTTCCAGGGGAAAGGGATACTTCAACGCCATGGATGAATACGGCCTCCATCCTGAGCGCCTGGCCGTCGGCCGGCAGGAGACCGAATCAGGATACCGGCTGTCCAGAGAAGTAAAGGACCGGTACTCCGCCCTCGTATGTTGCAGCGATTACACGGCCATCGGCGTATATCGCGGCCTGGGTGAATCCGGGATCCGCGTACCGGAAGACGTAGCCGTGGTGGGTTGCGGCGATTCGGACGTATCGGCCTTCGTGACGCCCGCACTGACCACGCAGTCCACGCCGACCGGTGGAATCGCCCGTGCGGCGATGGACTTGATGCTGAAGATCATCGAAGGCCAGGAAGTCGTGTGTCAGATCGTCCTGACGCCCAGCCTGATCGTAAGAGAATCCTGTGGATCGGCGATCTCGGACTCCCCCGGGCCGCCGATGTGATCCACTATCCCCGGTTCTCAACTTTCTTGACATGCGACCGCCCCATTTTATCTTTATTGATGGTGTAAATCTCTGCCATCGTACTGATTAGAACAAGGCGCCAAGGCGTCCCAACCGGCACGATTCACATCTTAACTCGAACGCATCAGGCCCTTTAGCGACCCGGGATCCGACGGACCGGCTTCGTTCAGCGTTGGATGGCAGCCGATGCCTGTCCCCTCCCGATCGCGATGTAGATCGGATCGGTCCATGAGAGTCAAGCAGGTAACCATCAAGGACATCGCGCAGCGATTGGGCATCTCCCATTCCACGGTTTCGCGGGCATTATCCAGCAGCGCGTCTTACCTCGTCAACGAGAAGACCCGGATGCTGGTCAAGCAGACCGCGGAGGAGATGCAATATACGCCCAATCTGATGGCGCAGGGATTCGTAACCGGGAAGACGGGCACGCTGGGCCTGCTCACCTACCAGATTTCTCTTGAAACCTACGGGACGCAGACCGAACAGATTCTCCGGGTCGCGGAAAAAGAGCAATACCGGCTGCTGATGGGCATGGCGGTAAACCGGACTTCCCGGTCTTCGCAGGACGACCAGGGCATACAGATCAGGCAGCTGATTTCAAGGGGCGTGGATGGGCTCCTGATCAACACGCGGGGAGACAGGGACGAATCGGATCGCATTCGCGGCATGGTGCGGAACCACATACCGGTGGTGACGTATCACTACCCCACGGATCACATTTCGGGCGTCGTGCTGGATCTCGAGGCCGACTTCTACGAGGCGACGAGCCACCTGATCGCATTGGGACACCGCAGGATCGGTTTCATCGGCCAGAATATGGATCTGGAAAGCCCGGTTTCGTCCAAGGGGAGAGGATACGCCCGGGCGATGAGGGATAGCGGCATGCCTTACGAGATCATACCTCCCCTGGGTATCCGCGGCGAAGGCGGCTACATCCAGGGCCAGAACCTCCGGGACCGCTTCACCGCATTGCTGTGCAGGGATGACTATACGGCGATCGGCGTGTGCCGCGGTCTCCGCGAAGTGGGCCTACTCATTCCGGAGGACGTGGCCGTGGTGGGCTATGGAGACATAGACGTATCGGCCTACCTGTCGCCCGCACTGACCACGATGGCCGTCCCTTACGAGGAGATCGCCCGGGCGGCGATGGACCTGATGCTTCGCCAGATCGGCGGACAGGACGCGACGGAGCAGGTCACGCTCCGCTCCCGCCTGATCGTGCGGGAGTCCTGCGGAGAGGACAGGATGTAGATCCATCTGCAGTACCCTCCCGCTCGCCTGAAATACATCGCTTCGCGCCGGTCCTCATTGAATTGCATCGCGCCGGTCTTATCCGAATCGAAATACGGAAGGTCTATTTCCAGCGATCCAGGCCCAGCAGCCGGCGGCCCAGGGCGGTAAGGCGCGCGGGACCGCTTCTCCGTTCCACGCCCCGCGGATCGCCCGGAAATACCTCCGGGTGCGTGCGGTCTCTCCAGAGCGAGACGCGGTGCTGGCGCATGGACTCGTTGTCCTCCTGGCTCGGTTTGGCGGAAATGTACTGGCACCAGCGGGGCCTGTCGGAGGTGTTGTGGCTGTTTCCATGGGGAAGCAGGCTGTGCCAGATGAGCAGGTCGCCCGCCTTGCCTGGGATCGTAACCGGCTTTAAATCCGTCAAATCGGGCCGCCTGGGATCGCGGCCGGCCGGCTGGGTCTTCACCCATTCGAAGAAGTCCCGGTGGAACCCCGGGACGCACTGGAAGCCGCCCTGGTTCTCCGCCGTATCGGTGAGATACAGCACGCCCTGCACCGCGAGCCGTCCGGGCTGATCCGATGTGTCGATGTCCCAGTGTACCAGCGACTCGTTGAAACCGTGGGCCCTGCCTTCCCGCTCGGGTGGCGTCATGTTGGCGCGGTCGATACTGACCCACAGCTTTTCCTCTTTCCAGAGGCTCCTGAAGGCCTCGTACACGCGGGGATGCTGCCGGTTGTCCCACATGGACTGGTGATGGTACATCTCGACGAATCCGAGACGGCGCGGCGGACCCTCGTACCACGTTGCCGGATCGTCGGGGTCCAGGTCCAGGAACGCGGCGATCGCCGCTACCGTGGCTGACAGGTGGGAATCAGGGACGGCACGGGGTATGATCACGTAGCCGTTTTCTTCCCAGCAGGAACGCTGTTCATCGGTCAGCAATGCCTACCTCCCGGGATTGGAAAGCGCCGGCCCCGCAATCTATATCCAGTTTGAAATCCACATTCGAAGTCCACGTTCGAAACCGGCGGATGTCCACCTGGCCCTGGTGATTCCAGTGGTTCAGATCAGACGTTCTATCGGGACTTCCCGGCCCGTTTCGGCGGAGCGGTAGATGCCGTTCAGGATCTGTTGCACGAGGAGGCCGTGTTCCCCCGGCGCCTCGGACGGTTTCCGGCTTTGCACGCAGTCCACGAAGTGCCTCAGCTTGTACCGGAAGGCGTCCGTGTCCGGCAGGTAGTCCGGTGTAATGTTGATCATGGTGCCGGACTGGTCTTTGAAGACCTCGGGCGGACTGAACTGGCCGCCGGCCTTCTCGCCCATGAGGGAGAAGGTCCATTCGCCCTTGCCGATATGGGCGGCGAAGGAAGCCTCCACCGAGAGCGTGGCGCCGTTGTCGAAGCGGATCATCCCCACGGCCAGATCCTCGACCGAGTAAGTTTCATGGTCCCAGTCGGGCCACATGGACACGGTATCGCTGGGTCGGTCGCCGAGGTACGTGTAGGCGCTTCCGAAGGCGCTTACGGGTTGGGGCGATCCCATGAGATAATGGGCGGCTTCGATCATGTGCACGCCGATATCGATCAATGCCCCGCCGCCCTGGAGATCCTTGCGGCCGAAAACGCCCCAGTTCGGGATCCCCCGGCGCCGCAGCGCGAGACAGCGTCCGTACAGGATCCTGCCGAATTCTCCCCGGTCGATGAACCGCTTGAGCATCTGCGCCTCGGGCGCGAACCTGTGCTGAAAGCCGATGACCAGGATGCGGTCCGTATCCCGGCTCGTCTTGACCATTTCCGCCGCCTCTTCCGCCGTGATGGCCATGGGTTTTTCCACCAGCACGTCCTTGCCGGCCCGGAGCGTGTCGATCGTCGGTTCGTAATGGGCGCTGTTCGGTGTGCCGACCGTGACCGCGTCGATCGAATCCATGTCCAGCAGTTCCCTGTAATCGGTGAAGCAGTGGGGAATGCCGTACATTTCGCGGCAGAGATCAAGGGCGCCCGCGCTGATATCGGCGACCGCCACCAGTTCCACGTCCTCCATTTCGGACAGATACTTCATGTGTTCCCGGGCGATGCCGCCGCCACCGATGAAGCCCACTCTCGTTCCGCTCACGCCTCCGTCCTTTCCTCTTCGGGACTGTAAGTGTATCGTACTGTTCACGATCCTGCCGGAATCAACCTCGGGACACCTTGCCGAAACCAGCCTTCAGACACCTGCCGGAACCGGCCTCGGAACACCCGCACGCCGCCTCCGGTCGCTTCAAAAAGGGAACCGATGCCACGGTTTGTGGATTCTATATAATGTGACCTTATACCGGGGGTAAAGCGTTATGTCACATCGGTTCGCCGGGAATCAGCCCGCTACGCGGGAGCAAATAAAACTTTTGTGGGTCCGTGTAGTGTAAATATATTGAAGGCAGTATCCCGTAACAACCGTATCAACGCCCTTGGCGGGCGCCCGGACGATCGCGGGACGGACGCTTGCGGTCGCCAGGCAGGGTTCGTCTTGAATGCGTGGTGCTCAGATGATCAGTGAGGTTCCGATGGTCCGCATGATTGAAACCGGCAACCGGCTGTGGAGGGGTGTCGGGTTTGCGCTGCTGCTGATGGTCCCGGCCGTCCCGGCGGACGCGGCGCCCCCCGGTCCCGTGCCTGACGAGTATGGCAGCATCAATCCGGGGCTCGCCGTGGTGGACATCGTGACCTCCCGGGGCGATACGGTCGACAGCACGCGCGTCGACTGCTACTACCGCCTTTCGAACGAACTCTTCAATTTCGTCAGGTCCGGGGACGGCTACGCCGCCCGTTTCGAGCTTTCCCTGATCGTCATCGACGATGAGGATTACCAGGTTACCGCCGAGATCATGCGGGACTCGGTCGTGGTGGATACGGACGCAGAAACGCGCGTGATGGACCCGTCCAGCGCGAAACTGTACACCACCTACCTCCCGCCCGGGAAATACGACCTGGAGATCAAGCTCTACGACCAGGACACGGGCGAGCAGAAAGACATATCCAGGCCCTTCGAGGTGCCGGACTACTACAAGGACCGGCTCAGCGTAAGCGACATTCAATTCGCCGGACTGATCCTGGAGGGACCTTCCAATGTCGGCCTGGAACGCAGAGGTATCCGGATCGTTCCCAACCTGTCCCGCGCCTTCGGCGAGGACCACACCGACATGTACATCTACTACGAGGTGTATACGGACGCGGCCGAGGAGGCGCAACAGCCGCTGACCGTGGCGTACAAGATCAAGTCGTCGTCGGGCCGCGTGGTGGTGGACCGGGAGGAACCCTTGGAACGGCAGGGCAATATCGGCGCGTACAGCGGCCGGTTCGACACCAGTGAACTGTCCCAGGGGGTGTACACCCTCGAGATCGAGGTCGACGACCGGGCCGTGCGCAACCGGGCGAAGTCCAAGTCGGAATTCCATATCACCTGGCAGTTCCTGCTGCCCCTGACGACGGCCAAGAACTTCAGGGAGATCACCGAGCAGTTGAGGTACGTCGCCAAGAACGACGAACTGGACGAACTCAAGAAGTACAGGGACGCCCCGGCCGGCGAACAGAAAGAAGCGCTGCAGGCGTTCTGGAAAAGGCGGGACCCCACGCCGGGTACGGACCGGAACGAAAACATGATCCTGTATTACCGGCGGATCGAGTACGCGAAAGCGAACTTTGACGATGGACTGAGGAAAGGCTGGCGCAGCGACCAAGGGCGGATCTACATCGTCTATGGTCCGCCGGACGAAGTGGAAAGGCACACCTGGGACCGGTCCTACTCCCATCCCTACCAGGTGTGGCATTACTACAACATCAGCCGCAGTTTCGTTTTCGTCGACTTCGATGGCTACGGAAGATACCAGCTCTATCGGGTATATTGAAACGGCGGTTACAGCCTATGGCGGCCTCCGTCCGGTTTGCCGAAATAGCCCTCCCCCTTCCGGTAGACCAGGTCTTCTCCTACAGCATTCCGGATAAACTCCTCGACACGGCGCTGCCCGGCCGCAGGGTGTCCGTCGCCTTCACGAACCGCAGGATGACCGGCGTCATCACGGCCCTGTCGGACACCTGTCCCGTGGAACGCTACAGGCCCCTGCTGGACGTCCTCGATCACGAGCCGGCCATGGATGATACGCTGCTCCAACTCACGCGGTGGATAGGCCGGTACTATCTCTGCCCGTGGGGCGAAGCGATCAAGGCGGCGCTCCCCGCGGGCCTGCTGTCGGAAAGCGATCAGATCGTAAGCCGGGACGGTCCGTGCCCCCCCGAGTGCATGGACCGGCTCCGACGCACCGCGCCCCGGCAGGCCGAACTGCTCGCCCAGGTCCCCGAACAGGGGGCCATCGCCCTTTCCAGCCTCCGGCGCCGAACCCGCATCAGGCAGCCCTTTACGGCCCTGCGAGGCCTCGAGGCAAAGGGCCTGGTATCGATATCAATCGGAGATTCCAGCGCGGGTCCGGGCATCCGGTACGAGACCTGGGTCGAACTGATCCCGTCTAAGGAGGACGCGGAGAAGATCATTACCAGGCTGCTCCCCCGCTCGCCCCGGCAGGCCGGCTGCATCAATCTCCTGGTGCGGCACAACGGCAGGCTGACCACCGAACAGTTGCGCCATCTGGGCCGGATCGAACGGGCCGTGGTCAGAAGGCTCGAGAAGAAGGGCCTGGTTTCGCTCAGCGAGGTCGAGTCGATACGCGACCCCTACCGGGACGTCGAACTGCCCGCTCCTGCCGCGGTCGATCCCACCAGCGAGCAGTCCGACGCACTGCGCGCGATCCACGGCGCCATCGGCGAAGGCGCGTTTAAATCCCTGCTGCTCTACGGCGTCACCGGCAGCGGCAAGACGCACGTGTACGTTAAATCAATAGAAAAAACCCTGGAAGCGGGCAGGTCGGCCATCGTGCTCGTGCCGGAGCTTGCCCTGACGCCACAGGCCGTGCGGCAGTTCCGCGCCCACTTCGGCGATCTCGTGACGGTCCTGCACAGCGGCCTGTCCCCGGGAGAGCGGTACGATTCCTGGCGGAGGACCCGCGCCGGGGACTACCGCATCGTGGTGGGCGCCCGGTCCGCCGTGTTCGCGCCGCTGTCCGACCTCGGCCTGATCGTCATCGACGAGGAACATGAACCGTCCTACAAGCAGTTCGACGATCCCCCGCTCTATCACGCGCGGGACGTGGCGGTCGTCCGGGCCCGGATGGTGAACGCCGTGACGGTCATGGGCAGCGCGACGCCTTCCCTGGAGACCTACGCCAATACGCAGAACGGCAAATTCGCATGCAGCCGCCTGACCAGACGGGTGGACCGGCGGCCCCTGCCGGGCGTGCGGATCGTGGACATGCGGGAAGAGCGCAGGCTGGGCCGCCTTTCGATCTTCTCCGCTCCCCTGGCCGAGCGGATCAGGGACCGGCTCGCCCGGCGGGAGCAGATCATCCTCTTCCTGAACCGACGCGGGTTTTCCCCCTTCGTCCAGTGCTACGACTGCGGGCTTTCCGTGTCCTGTCCCCATTGCAGCGTGACGATGACCTACCACGCCGACAGCCTGTTCATGCGGTGCCACTACTGCGACCACCGGGAACAGGCCCCGGAGGCCTGCCCGAAGTGCCGTTCCGATTCGATCGGCTACCGGGGCGTGGGCACCCAGCGCGTCGAGGAGGAACTGAAGGAACGGTTTCCGAGCGCCCGGATCGTCCGCATGGACATGGATACCACGACGCGGAAAGGTTCCCACCAGGATATCTTCCACCGCGTGCTCAACCGCGAGGCGGATATCCTGCTCGGTACCCAGATGGTGGCCAAGGGGTTCGATTTTCCGAACGTGACGCTCGTGGGGGTCATCTCGGCCGACACCTCCCTCAACCTGCCCGACTTCAGGGCCAGCGAGCGGACTTTTCAGCTGCTTACGCAGGTCGCCGGAAGGACCGGACGGGGAGAACTGGGCGGCGAGGTGATCGTGCAGACCTATTCCCGGGGCCACCACAGCGTCACCAGCGCGCAGGCGCACGACTACGAGACCTTTTACGCCCGCGAAATCACGGACCGGAAGGCGTTGGGCTATCCGCCTTTCGGACGCATGGTCGGGATCCTGTTCCAGGGCGAGCAGGACGAATACGTCATGGGGGAAGCGCGCCGGTTTGCCGAGCTCATGCGCAAGCAACCGGGGGAAATCCACATACTCGGTCCCGCGCCTCCGGTGATTGCCCGGGTGCGCAATATGTATCGCTGGCAGATCATCGCGCGCAGCAGCCATTCCGCGCGCCTGCGCGACACCGTGCGGCGGGTCAGGGCGCACTGGGAGCGCGCCGCCGACAGCCGGCGTATTCATCTGAAAGTCGACGTGGACCCGGTGGGGTTGATGTGATCGGAACAGGACCGGCGGGATGATCCGGCACCATGGGAGATGCCCGGCCGCCGAAGGTCGAAGCGAATGGCCACAAGCGTACGTGAAATAACCTGCAAGACGATCCTGACCCGCACGGGCGGATTCCTGGAAGGATACACCCATACCCTGCAGCCCTATGTCGGTTGCGTGTACCGGTGCCCCTACTGCTACGTGCAGGCCCTGCCCGTCCACCTCTACCACGGCGGGGCGTGGGGAGACTATGTGGACGTCAAGATCAACGCGCCCGAGCGGCTCGAGGCCGAGATGGCCCGTCTGAAGAAGCGGGACAGGGCGGTGCGGGTGTTTCTGAGTTCCGCCACCGATCCCTACCAGGGGGCCGAGTCGAAATACCGGATCACCCGGCAGTGCCTGGAGGTGTTCGCGGCCATGCAGCCGGACCGGCTCGTCGTGCAGACCCGAAGTCCCATGGTCCGTCGGGACTTCGACGTATTGAAGCGCATCGGCCGGGCCGAGTTGAACGTGACGCTCGAAACCCACGACGAGGCCGTTCGCCGCGATCTCACGCCCCATGCCCCGTCCGTGGCCGCCCGGCTCAAGACCCTCGACGCCGCCATGGAAGCCGGCCTTGCAGTGCGGGTCACGATCAGCCCCATGCTGCCCAACGACCCGGACACGTTCGTGGAAACGATCCGAGACCGCTGCCACTCCGTAGTCGTGGACACCTATTTCGACGGCGACGGGTCAGGCGGCATGCGGACCGAACGACTCCGGGTGCGGGAGCTGTACCAGCGGTTCGGGTACGGGGATTGGTACCGGCTCGGCGCCCATCACGGGCTGGTGAATGCGCTGAAGGCTTCTCTCGGCGCCGGCCGCGTCGCTTACAGCAAGGAAGGATTCAACCGGGCGGACCGCATCGCCTGATCCGCCTCGTCAGCTTGATCTGCGGTGACCGCCGCACAGGCGGACTCCATCGCCCGGGCTGGCGGTCGGAAGTGCGGCGGATCCAGTCAGCGAGTTCAGGTGAGCGGCCGGGCCACATAGTAATGGACAGGCGCCGGCGTTTTCGTTATCATCCGCCCAAAGTCAACCGCCCGTCCCGATCCCTCAGGAACCGAACCGGCCACACCATTTCCATGCCCCAGGTAACCGTAGCAGAGCTGCAGGAATTCGTCGATGGCGTTCCGTACGTCCATGACCTCGGGCTGCGGATCGTGGAAGTGGAAGAGGGCGTCTGTCGCGCGCGCCTACCCTATCAGCCCCGTTTCGCCCAGTCCTACAACCTCGTACACGGCGGGGTGACGGCCTCTCTGGCCGATACCATGGCGTATCTGGCCCATGCGACCATCAACGGCATCACCAAGGACACGGTTACCACCAACCTGACGGTCACCTATCTCCACGCCGCGAGCGAGGAAGCCCTGAACGCCGAGGCCCGCGTCGTCAAGAACGGCAGGAAGCTGATCTACGGTGAAGTACTGATCACCAACGACGCCGGAACGCTTACCGCCCACGCCACGGTCACCTATCTGAGACTGAACTACAAACTGCGCGATTGAGCGCGGCGACTCCGCGCCTTTAGGCCGCATTTTCTCTTACACGAAATATAAGACCACGGGCGCGCGGGGTCCGGCCGGGTCCGGCCGGATGCGCCGCCGCCCCGGTGCCTGTCACGCGGGCGCTCAGGGTCCGGCCAGATGCGTCTGGCGTCCCGGCGCTTTGCTACGCGAGCCGCGCCAACCCGTGCAGGGCGATATCGTGGGGCGTGTTCCCCGTGGTGGCCAGGTCGGCCATGACCTCGCCGATGACGCTGCAGAACTTGAAGCCGTGGCCGGAGCAGGGAGAAGCGACTAAGACGTTCGGATACTCCGGATGCGCGTCCAGGATGAAATGGCCGTCGGCGGTGTTGGTGAAGGCGCAGACCTGGAGGCTCATGGCGGGTCCCGCGCCATCGGGGAAGTAGCGTTCGGCGAACTCCCGGAGCACGGCCTCGTCGCGGGGATGGGCGGACCGGTCGATCCGGTCCATGTCCGTTGCTTCTTCAAGGTGATGGTACCGGCCGATCTTGAATCCCGGCACGCCATGCACCGGAAGCCCGTAGTACCGGCCCTCGGCCACCTGCAGATTGAAGACCGGGAAACGGTCCGGCAGGAACAGGTCGAGCCGCCGGGGCTGAAACCAGCCCAGGACCTGGCGCTCCGGCTGCACCACCCGGTCCAGCCGTCTCACCATCTTGCCGATCCATCCGCCCGCGGTGATCACCAGCCGGTCCGCAGTGTAGGTGGATTTCGAAGTCTTCACCGTGACGCCGCGCCCGTTTGAACGCCATTCCAGCACCGGTTCGCACGCGCGGATCTGTGCGCCCGCTTCCTGTGCCGCCTCCACGTGAGCGACGATGCAGCGCTCCGGCAGGAGATAGCCGCCGTCGGTTTGAAAGACGGCCATGGTATCTTCGGGCAGCCGGTAGCCGGGAAAGCGCCGGTTCACCTCCGCCCCCGTGAGGATCTCGTGGGGCAGGCCGTGCTCTTCACAGGACTTCTTCGAACCCTGGAAGACCCGGTCATCGGCAGGACCGGCGTCCAGCGCCCCGGTGATATGCAGCAGCCGCTCGCCCGCCCGCTCCTCGATTTCCCGCCAAAGCGCGTACGCGCGGCGGAGCAGCGGCACGTAGGACGGGTGCTCGGAATAGGCCAAGCGGATGATGCGCGTCTGGCCGTGGGAAGACCCCAGGTCATGGGGGATGTTGAACTGCTCCAGACCCAGTACGCGGCAACCGCGGCGGGCCAGGTGCCAGGCCGAGGCGCTGCCCATGCCGCCCACGCCGATCACGATGACGTCGTATGAATCGGATGGATGGTTCACGATTCAGACGCTCCGGGGAACATAAGCCGTGTCCGATCGAAATTGTACCCCGATTGTACCCTTCGCACATCCGCGGCGGATATAACCGGATGAACAAAGGATACGCGCGAGGAGTCACTGGATACGCACGCGGAGTCAATCGTGCGGAGTCACTAAGGTGGGCTGAATATAGGTGGCGGTGCGTACTGAATCAAGCAGTTCGACGTCCACGAAACAGTGGTTTCACCGGACTCCGGAATAAAGAGCCTTGCCGACTCCCTCGGTCGTAGGGTATACTGAAACGCGGCAACGCGATTTGGCCGGTTTCAGTACGAAAGGGTCCGCCGGTGCGTGTAGAAGCGGGAGACCGGTTTTAAACAGATTCGGGGCACTCATGTCACTGCGATCATTATCCCCCCTGGACGGCCGCTACGGCGACCGGTTGAAGGGCCTTTCCTCCTATTTCTCCGAATGGGCGCTGATCAAGTACCGTTTGCACGTGGAGATCGAGTGGCTGATCACCATGGGGGAGCGGCCCGAGATCGGGCACGTACGTCCGTTTACCGAAGAAGAGACCGTATTCCTGCGGTCGCTGGTCCTCGAATTCGGCGACGCGCAGGCCGGGCGGATCAAAGAAATCGAGAAGGAAACCCGGCACGACGTCAAGGCGGTGGAGTACTACGTGCGGGAAGCCGTTGCCGGAACCTCCCTGGATGACGTCACCGAATCGGTTCATTTCTGTTGTACTTCCGAAGACATCAACAATCTCGCTTACGCCCTCATGCTCAGGGACGGAGTCCAGCAGGAGTGGCTGCCCGGGAGCCAGGACCTGATCTCCGCCGCGACCGCCCTCGCGGGCGAAACGGCGGACATCCCGATGCTCAGCCATACCCACGGGCAATCCGCCACGCCCACCACCGTCGGCAAGGAACTGGCCGTGTTCGTCGCCCGCTGGCGGCGTCAGCTCGACCAGGTCTCCCGCAGCGAATACCTCGGCAAGTTCAACGGGGCGGTGGGGAACTACAACGCCCACCTCGTCGTGTATCCCGACGTGCCCTGGGAGGCCGTCGCGCGGCACTTCGTCGAGGACCGCCTCGGGTTGACCTTCAATCCGATCACCATACAGATCGAGCCCCACGACTACCTGGCGGAGCTTTTCCACCGGCTGATACGCTTCAATACCGTGCTGCTCGATTTCGACCGGGACATGTGGTCGTACATTTCCCTGGGCTACTTTCGTCAGAAGGTGGTGGGCGCTGAAGTAGGTTCCTCTGTCATGCCCCACAAGGTGAACCCCATCGATTTCGAGAATTCCGAGGCCAACGTGGGCGTCAGCAACGCGCTGCTGGAACACCTGGCCGGGAAACTGCAGGTATCGCGCCAGCAACGCGACCTGAGCGACTCCTCCGCCCTTCGGAACGTCGGTGTGGCCGTCGGCCACTCGCTGCTGGCGATCCACTCGGCAATCCAGGGCATGGCCCGCGTGGAAGTGGATCTGGAAGCGGTCCGGGGCGATCTCGACGGGGCCTGGGAGGTCCTGTCGGAAGCAGTGCAGATGGTCATGCGCAAGGCAGGCCACGAGAATCCCTACGAGCGGATGAAGGCGCTGACCCGGGGACAGGCCGTCACGCAGGAGATCATGGAGGACCTGATCCGCGACCTGGATCTGCCGGACGAAGACAAGCTGCGCCTGCTCGCCCTGACTCCCGCCGATTACGTCGGTCTCGCGCCGGAATTGGCCAGGCACATCGCCCGGGAGGGCGAGGACATCGGACCGGGCGAACCGGGTGGACCAGGCGGACCGGGCGGACCAGGCGATCCCGAAGGTGCGGAAGGTAAACAGGGTTCGCCGGACGCTGACGAAGAAGGCGCCTGATCCCGATGTACGCCTGCGAACGCGATTCCCCCGGGCAAACCAGCCGCATCCACTGATCCATGCCGTCTCTCACTTCCAATTTCGGTACCCTGGACTGGCTGATCGTCGCGGTATACATGGCGGCCACCGTCGGGGTGGGCCTGTACATGAACCGGTACATCCGGGACATGGGGGACTACATCGTGGCGGGCCGGTCGCTCAAGTCCCGCCTGGCCGTGGCGACCATGATCGGCAGCGAGCTGGGCCTGGTGACGGTCATGTATTCGGCTCAGAAGGGCTTCACGGGTGGGTTCGCCGCCTTCCACATCGCGGTCATCGCCGGCGTGGTCACCTTCATCGTGGGCATGACCGGCTTCATCGTCGTGCCCCTGCGCCGGCTGGGCGTGATGACCATCCCCGAGTTCTACGAGAAGCGGTTCAGCCGCGGCGTGCGCGTCTTCGGCGGCCTGCTCCTCGCCTTCGCCGGCATCCTGAACATGGGCCTGTTCCTTAAAGCGGGCGCCCTGTTCGTCACGGGCCTGACGGGCCTGACCGATCCCAATTCCGTTGCTGTGGTCATGACCGTCATGCTGGCGCTGGTCATCGCCTACACGATCATGGGCGGGATGGTCTCGGTGGTGATCACCGACTACATTCAGTTCGTGGTCCTCTCCTTCGGCCTGATCCTCACCTGCGGCATGGCCGTCTACGCCCTCGGCTGGACGACCATCGTCGAAACGGTGGCGTCCGTCCACGGCGAACCCGGATTCAATCCTCTCCTCGAAGGCAGCGGCTTCGGCCCTTCTTATATCATGTGGATGATCTTCACGGCGGGACTCGTATCCTGCGCCGTGTGGCAGACCTCGGTCATGCGCGCCTGCGCGGCCGAGAGCGTGGCCGTGGTCCGCAGGCTGTACCGGTGGTCGTCCATCGGCTTCCTGATCCGCTTCATGATCCCCCAGTTCCTCGGCATCTGCGCGCTCACCTACTTCTTCAACATGCCCGAGTTCCGCGGGTTCTTCTTCGACGAAACCGGATCGCCCACCGCCGACCCCACGATGACGCTGCAGGCCATGCCCCTCTTTTTGTCCCAGGTCCTGCCCACCGGCATCATCGGCCTCGTGGGCGCCGGGCTCCTCGCCGCCTTCATGTCGACCCACGACAGCTACCTGCTCTGCTGGGCGTCGGTGCTGACCCACGACGTGGTGGCGCCGGCCACGAACGAGCGGCTGACCACCCGGTGGCAGCTGACGCTGTCGCGGGTGTTCATTTCGGTGATCGGTCTGTTCCTGCTCGTCTGGGGACTCTGGTACGACCTGGGGCAGGACCTGTGGGACTACATGGCCGTGAGCGGCGCCATCTACTTCACCGGCGCCTTCACGCTGCTGCTGGCGGGCCTGTACTGGAAGCGGGCGAGTACCGTGGGGGCTTACCTGGCGCTCATCGCCGGCATCGGCGCCGTGGCGGGACTGGGACCCGTGAACAAGACGCTGGGACTGGGCATGTACAGGAGCGACGAGATCGGACTGGCCGTCACAGCGCTGGCCCTGGTCCTCATGTTCGTTGGATCGCTGGTGTTCCCGGACCGCCTGGACCGTGGGGACCAGGCGAGTTGGGCGGAACGGGCGCAGCAGGAGGGCTGGGATGGCCAGGCGGACAAGGCGGACAAGGCGGACCAGGCAGACCGTGCGGACCGCCCGGACCGCCTGGACCGGAAGGGAGAAGCGTAATGGAATTCTGGAGCACGCTGTGGGCGGTGGTGTTCGTTCTGTGTCTGTTGCTCTTTGCCGGCGTGGCAGTTTACGTCAGCGTAGGCGCTATCGGGGATATCCGGGCGTTGTTCAGGAAGATGGGGAAGCGGGATGGGGATGCGAAGGCTGACCCCCAAGGCTGAGCAATACCGTGTGGATGGCGACATCACCCACTGATGTCCGGCACAAGGATCAATCAAGTGTTATCCGCAGCCGCAGACGAGTGCCCTGCCCTCGGTGGCCTGCAGGCCTTCGGTTTCGTAACCGTCCCTCATCCACCAGTCCAGTCCGCCCATGAGTTCTTTGACGTTGAAACCCAGCCTGACCATGTTCAGCGCGCCTTTGGTCGACGCGTTGCAGCCGATACCGTCGCAATAGGTCACATACAGTGCGTCTTTGTCCAGGTCGGTTGTGGTCTCAGGGTCCATGGTCCGGTGAGGTATGTTGACGGCGCCGGGGATGTGCCGTTCCGCATACGCTTCGGCAGACCGCGCATCCACCACGACGATGTCCTTGCCCAGGGTAATGGATTCCCAAAGGTCGTAGGAATCGATCTCGTATTTCAGCTTGTTCTCGTAGTGTGCGATCTGATCTTTCATTGGATCTCCTTCGAGCTTAGGGAAACTGTGTTGCGTATTTGTTAGTCCTCCATTCGAGTCGAAAATATACCAGATTCGTACCCTGAAATCAATTGGAAAACACTCTATTCCGTGACTTCAAACCATCGATTCGTAGATGATTCTTGTTGCCTTGAATACGCGGGCCACCCTTTTTTTTAAGTTAATCCGTTCAATTGCCCAGGGACACAATAGGTGTGTTTGGAAATCACTCACGTGGTCTCCATCAGCAGGCGGACTGATATACCTGTGAAACCCCTGAACCTCAAATCAACCGTCCAATGGATCGGCCTCGTAGCCGGCCCACTACTCGCGCTCCTCCTTTACAGCCAACTACCCCACTCGTACGCGAACAGCGCGGGTGAGACGATCGAGTTCTCGAACGCCGGACGCGCCACGATGGCCCTGGCGGCGTGGATGGCGGTCTGGTGGATGACGGAGGCCGTCGAGTTGTACGCCACGGCACTCCTGCCGCTGGTCGCGCTTCCGATGACCGGCGCGTCGGCGGTGCGAGAGGCGGCCGCGCCTTACGCCCACGAGCTGATTTTCCTGTTCATGGGGGGCTTTCTCATTGCGCTGGCCATGCAGCGCTGGGGACTTCACAAACGCTTGGCGCTCAAGGCCCTTCGTGCGGCCGGCGACCACCCGGCGGGTATCGTGGCCTGCTTCATGGGCGTGACGGCTTTCTTCAGTATGTGGGTGTCCAACACGGCCACTGCAGTCATGATGCTGCCCATCGCGCTCAGCATCATCGGACTGGTGGAGCAGGTGGAACCCGGCAGTGTGGGAGTCGGCACCGGGGGTGGCAGCACCGGAAACGCCGACACCGGATCGAAGACGCGGCCCCATTTCGCCCTGTGCCTGCTCCTGGGTATCGCCTACGCGGCGTCCATCGGCGGCATCGGTACGATCATCGGCACCCCGCCCAACGTCTTTCTCGCGTCCTTCATCCAGTCCAGCCTGGGCGAGGAGATCAGCTTCGTCCGCTGGATGGGCGTGGGACTTCCGCTGGTGGCCGTTTTTCTGCCGTTGACGTGGCTGTTGCTGACCCGTGTCCTCTATCCCGTCCGAGGCGTCCGCATCGAGGGAAGCCGGGAGGTGACGGAAAGGGCGTACAGGGAGCTGGGGGCCATGTCCCGGGGTGAGAAGGCCGTGCTGGTCGTATTCCTCCTCGCGGCCCTGTCCTGGATCGCCCGTCCGTTGCTGGTCCAGGTACAGATCGGGGGCCTGCAGCCGCTGGCGGGTCTGTCCGATCCGGTCATCGCCATGATCGCGGCACTGGCGCTCTTCGTCGTGCCGGTGGACGTGAAACGGCGGGCGTTCGTGATGAACTGGGAGACGGCCGTGAAACTGCCCTGGGGGATCCTGCTGCTCTTCGGAGGCGGGCTCAGCCTGGCGGCGGCCATCCGGGCCAACGGCGTGGGGGAGTACATCGGGCACCAGCTGGCCTTCCTTTCCGGCATCCCCACGCTGCTCCTCGTCATGGCCGTCATCGCGCTTGTGATCTTCCTGACGGAACTGACCAGCAACACCGCCACCACGGCCACGTTCATCCCCATCCTGGCCGCCCTGTCGCCGGTATTCGACCTGCACCCGTACATGCTGATCGTGCCGGCCGCCATCGCCGCCAGTTGCGCCTTCATGCTGCCCGTCGCCACGCCGCCCAACGCCATCATATTCGGGTCCGGCCACGTCACCATCCAGCAGATGATCCGCGCGGGATTCTGGCTGAACCTGACCGGGGTCGTGTTGATTACCCTGCTCGTGTACACGGTGATGATGCGGATGCTCGGGGTCTGAGGCGTAGATAAGCGGCCAGCCGAACTGTACGTTCACCGCGCCGTCGCCAGCCGCGTCCCCAACCGCGGAGCGAGACATGCTCAGCACCGACATAACCATAGCACTGCGGCACCTGGGCCGCAACAAGGGCTATACGGCGATCAACGTCCTGGGCCTGGCGGTCGGCATGGCCTGCGCCATCCTGATCTTTCTCTATATCGGCCATGAACTGAGCTACGACCGCTACCACGCGCAGGCCGACCGGATCTACCGGGTCGTGTTCAACGACAACGCCAAAACGTCCCTCAGCGTGGGACCCGCGCTGCTGGCCGACTTCCCCGAAGTTCAAAGCCAGTTGCGCATGCACCCCACGACCGGCACCTGGATCATGAAGTACGACGACCGGGTTTTCTACGAAAGAGCAGTTTACTGGGCGGAGAGTTCGCTGTTCGAATTCTTCACGCTGCCCCTGGTCCAGGGGGACCCGGAAACCGCGCTCGTCGCGCCGTACACCCTGGTCATCAGCGAAGATACGGCCCGCAGGTATTTCGGCGACGAAGATCCGATGGGCAAGACGATCGTCGCCGACAACGGCTTCATGCTGCTGACCGTCACCGGCGTCATGAAAAACATGCCGGCGAACACCCATTTCCAGGCCGATTTCTTCATTTCGCTGGCTTCGGGGTTTGAAGAATACGGGCACTGGTCGCGGGAGAACTGGGACTCGTTTTTCTACTACACCTATATCGTGCTGGGCGATGAGCATTCACCGGAGGACCTGGAGGCGAAGCTTCCCGAATTCGTGGACCGGCACGTGGGCGAGCAGCTCCGGGTGCGCGGCGGCCGCTACGAGTTCTCCCTTCAGCCGGTGACCGGCATACACCTCTATTCCCACCTTGAGAACGAGCCCGGCACCAACACCGACGTAAGCTACGTCTATATCCTGTCCGCCATGGGCCTCTTCATCCTCGTAATCGTCTGCATCAACTACGTGAACCTGTCCACCGCCCAGTTCGCCCACCGGCTGCGGGAGATCGGCATGCGCAAAGTCCTCGGCGCGTCCCGGCTGCACCTGGTCCGGCAGTACCTGGGCGAGTCCGTCCTGCTGGCCTTCACGGCCCTTTTATTCGCCCTGCTGATAGTCTGGCTCGTATCTCCCTGGTTCGACGAACTGACGGGCATGCCGGTTTCGGCCGGATTCATGGGGCAAACCCTCTGGTGGGTGGCCCTGCCTGCCGCGGCGGTATTCATCGGCCTGTCGGCCGGCGGTTATCCGGCGCTCAGGCTCTCCGCCTTCGGCGCGGTGCCCGGGCTCAAGGAAGGTCGGCCGTTCGAAAGGGACAGGGTGTTTTCGAGGAAGCTGCTCGTCGTCGTCCAGTTCGCCATTTCCATCGCGCTGATCATCGGCACGGGCGTACTGTTCAGCCAGATCACCTATATCCAGAACAAGCACCTGGGTTTCGACAGGAAGCAGGCGATCGCCATTCCCTCGATCGCAGCGGTGGCTTACAATTACCAGCCCTGGAAGGACGAATTGCTCCGGTACAGCGGGGTGGCGGACGTGAGCCAGGGCATCTACCTGCCCGGCCTGACGGGCAACATCGGCCGTATTACCACGGAAACGGCGTGGCGCGTCGACGATCCGGACCAGGTCAAGCATGACCTGCAGGGGATCATCGTCGCGGCGGGTTACGTGGAGACGCTGGGACTGGAATTGCTCGCGGGAAGGTCGTTCAGCGGTCCGCTGGATAGTCAGGCCGAATCCGATAAAATCCTGATCAACGAGTCCGCGCTTAGGCTACTGGGATGGGAAACGCCGGAAGAAGCACTGGGAAGCCAGGTCGAGTTCGGCATCGGCATGACACAGACGGTGATCGGCGTGGTCCGGGACTTCCACCTGCGCTCGCTCCACCTGCCCATCGAGCCCCTTGCCATCATGTACGGCCGCGGTCAGCTCATCGCGGTCCGGATCCAGCCCGGCGATACGATGCGCACGCTGGAGTTCATGGAGGAGGCCTGGGCGCGGCACTTCCCGGATTTCCCCTTCGCCTTTTCCTTTATCGACGAGGACATCGACCGGCTGTACCGGGCCGAACAGCGCATCGGGTACGTTTTCGCGGTTTTCGCCGCTGTCGGAGTCCTGCTCGCCTGCCTGGGTCTCTTCGCGCTGGTCTCCTACACGGTCGAACGCCGCGTCCGGGAGATCGGCATCCGCAAAGCGCTGGGCGCTTCCGCGCGCCGCATGCTCGCCATGCTGTCTGCCGAATTCGTCGGTCTCGTGCTCCTGGCCAACGCCGTCGCGTGGCCGGCCTCCTGGCTTATCATGAGCCGCTGGCTCGAATCCTTCGCCTACCGGATCGAGCTGGGGTGGGGGATCTTCTTCGCTTCCGGCGCCGCGGCCCTGCTGATTACGCTGCTTACCATCGGATACCACGTGACCCGGACCGCGCTGTCCAATCCCGCCGAAGTGCTGCGCGGCGAGTGAGGTGCGGTCCTGGTGCGGCAGGTGCGGTCCTGGTGCGGCAGGTGAGGTTCAGGCTGGCTCGAGTAGGCCTACTCCCGCCTCAGCGCGAGGTCCCGGCCCGCCACCAGGCTGGCCATCTTGCGGTCCGCCACGCTGCGAGGCAGCATCCAGAACCCGCAGTCGGGATGTACCCAGCGCACGCGCTCCGGTCCGAGCACGTCGACGGCATGATCGATGCGCCGGGCGACCTCGTCCGGCGACTCCACCCCGTTGTCCTTGATGTCGATCACGCCCACGCCCAGGGCGATGTCGTCGCGCAACTCCTTGAACAACGGTAGTTCGTCGTACCCCCGCCGGGCGAACTCCAGGACGAGATGGTCGACGTCGAGGTTGTTCAGGAACACCATCAGGTCGTTCCACAGGCCGAACTGGATGCTCTGGCCGCCGTAATTGCCGAAACAGAGGTGCAGCCCCTTCTCGCCCTGCACGGCCCCCAACACGTGGTTGACGGGCTCGTGGGCCCATCCCGCGTCTTCCGGGTGGCCGGTCAGGTTTGCCTCGTCCACCTGCACGATCGGCGCGTCGATATCGGCGACCTGCCTGCGCAGTACCTCCGCGATGTCCATCGTCATCTTCTGCAGATCGCCGTAGTGCTCGTCCAGCAGCGTCTTGGCCAGCATGTAAGGCGAGGTGACGGTGAACTTGAGCGGCCGGTCCGTAAGCGGCCGCATCGTCTGCCAGGCGGCCGGCAGATTCAGCGAGCCTTCTTCGATCCAGTTCGTCACGATGCCGCCCGGAGTACTCCGAAAGGCCATGCCCTCGCGCTTTCTGAACTGGGCAAGGACCTCACGGGAAACCTCTGTCGTGATCCCCGACATGGGCCGGATGAAGTACTCGATCATCCCGTTGGTCTCCGGGTGGCCGACGTCGAAGCGGGACAATTCCCCGTCGGTGAGCACGTCGATCCCGGCCAGTTCCTGGGTCTTCAGGATCACCTTGGCCGCGTCGATCAGGTTGGGCGTGGTGGGGTAGGCCGCCAGCCAGTCCGGGATGGGATAGCTGCCGACCACGGTCGTCTTGATTGCGGGTTCTGACATTACGGGTACTCCATTCTACCTTTCGGTCCATTCAGCGATTCGGCACATTGTTCGTCTCGACCACGACTTCCCGATCGACGTTCATTTCGATTATCACCAAAGTAATCGTAATATACATTGTGCATCTGGAGTTTGGTATCAATACCGGTACGAATGGCAATCATCCGTGTAGAAACATGATCGGCGAGGGCCCGGATGCTCAAAAGCTACCTGACCATAGCGCTCCGCCATATGACGAGGCAGAAGAGTTACACGGCGATCAATGTGCTCGGACTGGCCGTGGGCATGGCCTGCGCCATGTTGATCTTCCTTTACGTCGATTTCGAGCTCAGCTACGACCGGTATCATGAGAAGGTGGACCGGGTCTACCGGGTCGCGGTCAATAACGACGCCCGAACGCCTCCGGCCCTGGCGCCCGCATTGCAGGAAGATTTCCCCGAGGTTGTGCGTTATGTGCGCCTGCTGCCGACGACCGGCACGTGGGTCATGAAACACGAAGAGCACATCTATTACGAGAACCGGGTCTACTGGGCGGACAACGCCCTGTTCGACGTTTTGGACTTTCCTTTGATCCGGGGCGATGCCCGGTCCGCGCTCGAGGCGCCCTTATCCGTGGTGATCAGCGAAGATACGGCCCGAAAGTACTTCGGAGAAAAAGATCCGATGGGCGAGACGATAAACGCCGATAGCGGTTTCCTGTTGCTGACAGTCACGGGCGTCATGGAAAACACGCCGGCGAATACCCACTTGCAGGCCGATTTCATCATATCCCTTTCCTCGGCTTACCAGGAAGACCTGCGGTACTGGTCGTGGATCAATTTCTACACCTACATCCTGTTGTCTGAAGGCCAGTCGCCTGCTGCCACCGAGAGCAAGCTCCCCGATTTCGTGAACCGGCACATCGGGGAACAGCTCGAGGAACGCGGCGGCCGTTTCGATCTCTTCCTGCAGCCGGTAACGGACATCCATCTCCGTTCCAATCTCGAGCATGAACCGGGCGCGAACAGCGACATCACCTACATTTACATCCTTTCGGCCATCGCCGTCTTCATCCTGGTCGTCGCCTGCATCAATTTCATCAACCTGTCAACCGCCCGGTTTGCCGCCCGGGCTCGAGAAGTGGGATTACGCAAGGTGCTGGGAGCGCATCGCATCCAGTTGATGCGTCAGTTCCTGGGAGAGTCGGTCCTGCTGTCCGTGCTGGCGATGATCATCGCCCTGGCGGCGGCCTGGGCGATCTCACCGTATTTCGACGACTTCGCGGGAAAGCCGGTAACCGCGGATTTCCTTGGCCAGCCCGGCCATGCCCTCTGGTTGCTCGTCCTGCCGGCGGTTGCGCTGATCGTCGGGTTGTTGTCCGGAAGCTACCCGGCGTTCCTGCTGTCCTCCATGCAACCGGTTCAAGGCGTGAAGGGAGGCCGCCGGCTCGATGCGTCCGGCGCAGTGTCGAGAAAAATCCTGGTTGTCGTTCAGTTCGCGATTTCCACCGCGCTGATCATCAGCACGGGCATTCTGTTCAACCAGGCGGATTACATTCAGAACAAGAAACTGGGCTTCAATAAAGACCGGGTGATTGTAATACCCACGCTGAACGTGGTTATGGATCAATTCCAGCCCTGGAAAGAAGCCCTGCTGCAGCATCCAGGCGTGGCCGGGGTGACCAATGCCAGGTCCTTGCCGGGCCTTGCCGGCAACATAGGCCAGGTATCTACAGGTACGATGCAGCGCGTCGATGATCCTGAGAACGTCAGGCATGACGTGCAGGGCCTCAGCGTGGCACTGGATTTCGTGGAAACGCTCGGCATGGAACTGCTTGCCGGCCGGACGCACAGCGGTGCATTCAACTGGGATGCCGAGCGGGAGAACGTCTTGATCAACGATACGGCGCGGCGGGTGCTGGGCTGGGATACGCCGGAGGCGGCCATAGGCCGGCAGGTCCGGTTCGGCGACAGCTCTACCGCTACGGTTATCGGCGTGATCGGGGATTTCCATTTTCGGACGTTGCATCTGAGGATCGAACCGCTCGTGCTGTCTCTGAATGGCGGCCCACATCTGGCAATCAGGCTCCATCCCGACGACACGAGACATACGCTGGATATCATCGAGCATCAGTGGTCGCAATTCTTTCCCGATTTACCCTTTGCCTATGCGTTTCTCGACGAAAACATCGACCGGCTGTACAGGTCGGAAGTCGCTATCGGCTACGTTATCGGCGTATTCGCCATGGTGGCTGTTTTTCTTGCCTGTCTTGGACTGTTCGCGTTGGTTTCCTTCACGGCGGAACTGCGAACCAGGGAGATCGGCATTCGCAAATCGCTCGGTGCTTCCGTATATCGTATGCTTGCGTTGCTTTCCGGAGAGTTCGTCGGTCTCGTGCTCCTCGCCAATGTCTTCGCCTGGCCGGCCGCCTGGCTGTTCATGCAGCGCTGGCTCGCGTCTTTCGCATACCGCACGGAGGTCGGCTTAGGCGTCTTCTTCCTTGCAGGTGGCCTGGCCCTGCTGATTACGGTGTTGACCATTGGATACCACGTGACCCGGACCGCGCTGGCCAATCCGGCCGAGGTGCTGCGTAATGAGTGATGCCACGAAACACGTCGTCATCGTGGGCGGCGGCTTCGCCGGACTGAACGCGGCCAAGAAGCTCGGCGGCCGGGCTGGTGTCCGCGTCACCCTGGTCGACCGGCAGAACTATCATCTCTTCCAACCGCTGCTCTACCAGGTCGCCATGGCCGGCCTGTCGCCCGCCGACATCGCCACGCCCATTCGCAGCGTGCTCGCCCGCTGCCAGAACGTCTCGGTACTGCAGGGATCGGTGGAGCGGGTCGATCTGCAGGCGCGGACCGTATCGGCCGATTTCGGCCGACTCGAATATGATTACTTGCTGCTTTGCTGCGGCTCGATTCCTAGCTATTTCGGACACAGAGAGTGGGAGGAGCACGCGCCGAGCCTGAAGACGATTCCGCAGGCCACCGAGATCCGGCGCCGCCTGCTGAGTGCGTTCGAAGAAGCGGAACGAACCGAGGATCCCGATCTGCGCCGGCAACTCCTGACCTTCGTCGTCATTGGCGGCGGGCCCACCGGGGTCGAGCTGGCGGGCGCCATCGGGGAAATGAGCCGTTTCACGCTCGCGCGGGATTTCCGCAACATCGACACCAGGCTCACGCAGGTCATCCTGATCGAGTCCGGACCGCGCATTCTCTCGATGTTCTCCGAGCAGCAGGCGGCGCGGGCGGCACGGGACCTGGAGAAACTCGGCGTGCAGGTCCGGCCGAACACCCCGGCCACCAGTATCGACGAGCAGGAGGTTCATGCGGATCACGAGCGCATCCGGTCCTCTACGGTACTCTGGGCAGCGGGTGTGCGAGGGGTTGAAGTCGACGGATTGCTCGGTCAGCACGGTCAGCACGGGCCACACGGGCAAGATGACCGTGAATCGGACCGGGGAGATCGCGTGATGACGGACCGCGGCGGCCGCGTGATCGTCAACGAAGACCTCAGTATCCCCGGCCATCCGAACGTGTTCGTCGCGGGGGACCAGGCCTGTTTTACCCACCAGACCGGCGCGCCGCTTCCGGGCACTGCGCCAGTGGCGATGCAACAGGGCCGTTTCGTGGCGGAGACTATTCGCCGCGACTTAGCGGGCAAGCCGCGTGAAGCCTTTCGCTTCGTCGACAAGGGCCAGATGGCGACCATCGGTCGCAGCCGCGCCATCGTGGAGATCGGCAGACTGCGATTCTCCGGCTGGTTCGCGTGGGTCGCGTGGCTGGTGGTCCACATTTACTTCCTCGTAGGCTTCAAGAACCGGTTGCTCGTGGTGCTGCACTGGGCCTGGTCCTACGTGACGTTCCGGCGCGGCGCCCGGCTGATCGTCGAGCGCGAGTGGCGTTTCGGAAATGAAAAGGCGAAATGATGCTCGGGAACCAGATCGCCATCGCGCTGCGTCACATGGGCCGCCAACGAGGATATACCGCGATAAACGTCCTCGGACTGGCCGTGGGCCTGGTCTGCACGATCCTGATCTTCCTGTACGTGCGCTATGAGCTGAGCTACGACCGCTACCACGAAAAGGCCGACCGCATCTACCGGGTAACGCTCAACGACAGCGCCCGGTCGCCCCGTGAATTGGGTCCCGTGCTGCAGGCCGACTTCCCCGAAGTCCGGCAATTCGCCCGGCTGCTGCCCACGCTCGGCACCTGGATCATGAAACACGAAGACCGGATTTACTATGAAAAGAACGTTTACTGGGTCAACAAAGAACTGTTCGACGTATTTACCTTTCCCCTCGTCAAAGGCGACCCGGATCACGCCCTCGAAGCGCCGTACACGGTGGTCATCAGCGAAGATACGGCCCGGAAGTATTTCGGTGACGAAGATCCCATGGGCAAGACCATTATTGCCGATAACGGCTACATGCTGCTGACCGTAACCGGCGTCATGGAAAACATCCCGAAAAACTCCCATTTCCATGCCGACTTCCTGATCTCCCTGGCCAGTGGATACGACAAATTCAGGTGGAGCGGAAACGCGCAAATCTGGTACAACACCCTTTTCTACACTTATGTCGTGTTGCCGGAAGGCCATCCCCCATCGGAGACGCAGGGTAAACTGCCTGGTTTCGTGGAGAAACACATCGACGCGGATTTCCTGGAAGACCTCGGCCGTTTCGAACTTACGCTGCAACCCGTCACCGACATCCACCTGTATTCCCATCTTGAAAACGAGGCCGGCGCCAACACCGATATTTCCTACGTGTACATTCTGTCCGCCATTGGGCTGTTCATCCTGGTCATCGCTTCGGTAAATTATGTAAACCTGTCCACCGCACAGTTCGTGCACCGGGCGCGCGAGATCGGCATGCGCAAGGTACTGGGGGCGTCCCGGGGACAATTGATACGGCAGTACTTGGGCGAGTCGGTCCTGGTGACCGTCGCGGCCCTCTTGATCGCCCTGGTCGCAGTCTATTTCCTTGCGCCGTACTTCGACGCGCTGCTGGGCCAGCCGGTAACCTCGGTCCATGCTTTGCACCTCCTGTGGTGGCTCGCCCTGCCGGCCGTCGCGGTACTCATCGGACTCCTGTCCGGCGGATACCCGGCCATCGTGTTTTCTTCCATGCGGGCTATACCGGGGCTCAAGGAAGGACAGCCACACCAACCGGGCGGCGCGTGGTCCAGGAAGGTCCTGGTCATCGCCCAGTTCGTCATTTCCATCGCGCTGATCATCGGCACGGGCATCCTGTTCAGCCAGTTGAACTTCATACAGGACAGGAAACTGGGATTCGAAAAAGACCAGGTGATCGTGATTCCCACGGTTGAAGACGTAGCCGTCAACTACCAGCCATGGAAAGATGCCCTCTTGCAGCACACCGGAGTGGACGGCGTGAGCCAGGCCATAACCCTGCCCGGTCTGTTCGGAACGGTCGGCCGTTCATCGACGGGTACGATACAGCGCTTCGAGGACCCGGACCACGTCCGGCATGACGTCCAGGGGTTTCAGGCCGCCGTGGACTTCGTGGAGACGATGGGGATAGAATTGTTGGCGGGCAGGACGCATCGCGGAGCGTTCAGAAACGACGCGGAGTGGGAAAACATCGTGATCAACGAAGCGGCGCTCCGCGTCCTGGGGTGGGAAAGGCCCGAAGAGGCCATCGGCCGGCAGGTCCGTTTCGCCAGTGGCTATACGCACACGGTGGTCGGCGTGGTCCGGGACTTTCATTTTCGGACGATGCACCTGGAAATCGAACCGCTCGTACTCTTTCACGGCACCGGCCTGCACCTGGTGGTCCGGATCCAACCGGAGAACGTTACGCGCACGCTGGAATTCATCCAAAGGACCTGGTCGGAGTTCTTCCCCGATTTCCCCTTCGCCTTCACGTTTCTCGACGATGACATCGACCGCCTGTACCGAAATGAATTGCGCATCGGATACTTTTTCGGCGTCTTTGCCCTGGTCGCGTTGATCCTTACCTGCCTGGGCCTCTTCGCGCTGGTTTCGTTCACGGTCGAGCGGCGCATGCGGGAGATCGGCATACGCAAGGCGCTCGGCGCTTCCGTGCGACGCCTGCTCGCCCTGCTTTCCGGCGAATTCGTAGTACTTGCGCTCGTCGCCAACGTCTTCGCCTGGCCCGCGGCGTGGCTGATCATGAGCCGCTGGCTCGAGAACTATGCCTACCGGATCGAGGTGGGATGGGGCATATTCTTCGTGTCGGGCGGCATCGCGCTGGCGATTACCGTGGTCACCATTGGATATCACGTGACTCGGACCGCGTATACCAGTCCGGCGGAGGTGTTGCGCAGTGAGTGAGGGGAGATGATGGAGGAACGAACGAGCTCATCGCAGTCCTGGGATCCGGAACGCTACGCCAAGAACGCCCGGTTCGTGGCGGACTTGGGCATGCCCGTGGTCGATCTGCTGAACCCGCAGCCGGGCGAGCGCATCCTGGATCTGGGATGCGGCGACGGCGCGCTGACGGCGAAACTCGTCGATATGGGCTGCAGCGTGGTCGGGGTCGACAGCAGCGCGGAGCAGATCGAGGCGGCGAGGGAGCTTGGTCTTGACGTCCACGTCATGGACGGGCACGAGTTGACTTTCGAAGGTGAATTCGACGCCGTGTTCAGCAACGCGGCCCTCCACTGGATGGGCCATCCCGACGAGGTGATTACGGGCGTGCGGCGTGCGTTGGAGCCCGGCGGAAGATTCGTGGCCGAATGCGGCGGATACGGGTGCGTGGATACCATCGTGAAGGCGCTCAAGGAGGCACTGAAGCGGCGCGGTCTCTGGGAAGAGGGGGTCAATCCGTGGTACTTCCCCACCGATGCGGAGTATCGAGGGAGACTGGAGGAGAGGGGCTTCGAGGTGAACTATATCGCCCTCATCCCCCGGCCCACCCCGCTCCCCGGCGACATCGGCGGCTGGCTGGAAACTTTCGCCGAAAGCTTCACGTCACGGGTGCCTGAGGCGGATCGGCCAGCGTTTCTCGACGAGGTCCGGGAAGCCATGAGGCCGAGGTTGTGCGACGAGCAAGGCGCGTGGACCGCAGACTACATCCGGTTGCGGTTCGCGGCGGTGAAGAAGGGGTGATTGGCCAAATCGCCATGCAATAGCCAACAACATGAGAAAGGATCGTAGAATATGTCTCCCAAGAAAGCAGCATTAGACGCGGAAATGGTTCATCGTTTCGTTTACGACGCCCATAGCGATTTCGATAGCGTCAAGGCACTGCTCGAAAAAGAGCCCGCACTGGTCAACGCTTGCTGGGACTGGGGCGGCGGTGACTGGGAAACGGGGCTTGGGGCGGCCGCGCACATGGGGCGCAAGGACATTGCCGAATACCTGCTGCAACATGGGGCGCGCATCGATCTATATGCTGCGGCGATGTTAGGAAAGCTGAGCGTCGTGCAGGCCATTCTCGACGACAATCCAGCTGAAAAAGACAAGCCGGGACCTCACGGAATCTCGCTCATGACCCACGCGAGAAAGGGAGGCAAGGAAGCCACAGAGGTGGTAAAACTGCTGCGATCCCTCAACAAGAAATAGAAGCCAGAGGAGAAATAGCGCATTGCAGAGACCGATACAGACCCATTCGACGGAACGCGACGGCAAGCGGTACATCTGGTACACTGAGCGGCTGTGGAAACTGGCAAAAGACCTGCCGGAATATGAAGCAGACGTCGAGCGTTTCGAGGAGCTGGACCGCGACTGCTGGTTCGGGGCGGGCAGGACGCCGACGATCCGGGAGGTGGCCGAACACTGCAGGCGGATCAACGAGACGGACCCCGAGATCCCCGTCATCGTCAACGACAATGGACGACTGATGGACGGCGGTCACCGCCTGGCAAGGGCGCTGCTCGAGGGAAGGAAGACGGTCAAGGCGGTGCGGTTCGCGGAGATGCCGGAGCCGGACGAGGTTGAGGATTTGTGATTGGGTGTTGGTATGATCGTTGGTACAAGCCTATCGGACTCCTTGTGGGTTTCTGAGGGCGCTTGAAGGTTAGACTGACCGTGGATGTGCAAGTAAATACTGTTGTGGAACCACAAGTTTATTGTGTCGTGGAATTACACGTAAATAATGTTATTCAAAAGTTTTGTGTAACATCCTTGGAAATCAGCAAGACCTGCCCGTGTACGAAGCAAATGTCGAGAGTATTCCAGAATCTGACCGGGACGATTCTTAATTGATTTCGAGATTTACACCGACGCACTGACTAATTCGTTAGTTGTTTCCAGCGGCCGGTTACTGTGGGATTTTCTATCTCGTACCAGTTTGTTTTAGGAATAGGTCAGATTTCATCAGGAATGGGCAGGATATCATGAACGCAACAAATCCAGAAAACTCATCGGCCGAAAGTACGCCTACGCAATGGATGATGAAGCAACTGAAGGATCTTTCCGGCTCTGTAGCAACACTTCAGACGAAACAGGACACGGAACTGAAACACCTTTCCAGTGCTGTTGTATCGCTTCAGACGAAACTGGATACGGAAATAAAACGTCTGTCCGGCACGGTTGTGTCGCTTCAGATGAAACTGGATACGGAAATAAAACGATTATCTGGCACGGTTGTGTCGCTTCAGACGAAACTGGATACGGAACTGAAACATCTACCAACCCAGGATGACGTCAGTGCCATTGAAAGGGACATGGCTACAATCAGGGAACGTACGACGCACCTGGCCACTAAAGCGGATATGAATCTCCTCAAGGGAATATCATCTGTAATCGCGGTTGCAGCGGTCAGCATTGCTATTAAACTGATCTTCTTTGGAGGAAGTTGATCGGGCAGGTTTGAAACTGTTGGGTATCAGAAGGTCAGATCGCTGGTTAGAACTACCCCATCCTCAAACCACGATCCTCAAGCGGCAGGTCGACCCGCACATTTCCCCGCCTGTGGGACTCCCGTATGGCGATGGCGATCTCAAGGGATTCGCGGCCGAACTCGCCCGGGCAAGTCGTCTCTTTTCCCTTTTCGATGGACCGGCACACGCCTTCGATGGCATCGACCATCGAACTCCTGGGATGCCACGGTCCGGGCAGGTGCGTCATGGCGGGTGCGCCGGTTACGGGATTCGGGGTCCAGAGCTCGAACTGTGCGTGGGAATGCCGGGAGACGATGCGGCCGGTCTCGCCGATGAACTCGAGGGACCAGGAATAGATATGCGATTCGGACCGGGAGTTCAGTATGGTCCGGATCCCGTTTTCGTATACGACGATCCCTGTTCCGGGAATATCGGTATCGGAATGGGCCTGTTCGTCGGTGTCGATCAGACCGATCACCCACCGGGCGGGCGCTCCGGCAAAGAGCCGCAATAAGGCCAGGGTGTGGCTCTGGATGTTGGACAGCGTCGACGGGCTGTGGCAGATCATGGTCTTCAAGGGTCCGATGGCCCCATCCGCGATGAGCTTCCGCGCGATCGTGTAATAGCCGTACCAGTTGAGATGGCAGGCCATGGCGAGGATGACGCCGTTACGGGCACAAGCCTCGATCATGACGTCGGCTTCAGCCAGCGTACGGCACATGGGCTTGGTGGTGAAGATGGCTTTGACCCCGAGTTCGGCCAATCCCGCCGTGATCTCCGCGCGCGGCTCGGGCCGGGTGGTCAGGCAGACCACGTCGATCTCTTCCTTTTCAACCATCTCCCGGTAGTCGGTGTACAGGGCTGAAACGCCCCAGCGGCGCTTGAAGTCCTCCAGTTTCTCGGGATCCTCGTCCGCGGCGGCGATGAGATCGATCCCCCGGGCCTCCATCATGGCCGGCGCGTGCGCCCACGGCCAGGGGTAATGAGGCTGACCGACGTGCTCGTCGTCGATGGTGCTGCCCATCCTGCCGCAGCCCAACACGGCGCCTCGGTAGGCATTCTGAGGCGCGGTACCTCGCACCGTTTGAAAGGCCTCTGTTCCGGTATCCGGCATCAGTGAGTTCTCCTGCTGAGATCAGCGGTCGATCTGATGGTCGTCGGAAATCCGAAGATGTCCTTCGACCCGACCCAGGCGGGTATTCATGCTGCGCATTTCGCTATGCATTTCGGTCCGTAGCCCTTTGATGTCTTCTCGCAAAACCCCAATGTCCTCCCGCAAAACCCCGATGTCTTCCCGCAGAGCATTGGTCGAACGACCCATGAAAGTCAGAACAGCCAGAACCAGCACGCCGACGGCCGTAGTGCCTTGAATGAAAATGCCGAGTGATTCCATGATCAGGATCCTTGGATGAGCGTTTGAGAACAACGACATTTACCCAATCAGTGTGCAAAGTCTATAAATTCTCGATGTTTATCCAAAAAAAGTCCACGCCCCGTCCTGTCCGATCAGTAGTTCGAGATTCGTCATGTAAGTCTTCGGTCACCAAGAACCAGGTTTTTGGATGGAACCGGTTTTGAGGGAATGCGTCTTGGGGTTCACTGCGGAGGCGCGAGTTCGACCGGTTTTCCGTGCGGCGTGTCGAGATATGCTTTTCGCCACGCGTCCTTGCGGTCCGACGCCTCTTCCTGCGACACGAGCCCGTGCTCCCTGCAGAGGCGCTCCAGGGTCCGGAGCCAGTGCCGATAGTACGTATCGCCCAGGTCGGGGTCGCCCTCCCGCTGCGCCGCACGTATCTCCTCGCTCAGCGTGGCGGCCCATTCGCCCCACGTGAAGTAACCCTCGCCGGAGAGACGCACCGCGAGCGCGAACGCCGATGCCTCCCATGGCGCCGCAAACACCGGCGCGCCATCATCTCCCAGCGGGATGCCACCCGGCGGGATGCCACCCGGCCCATTCGTACCGCCGGGCAGTTGCGGGTCTGTATTCGTTCCGACGTTCGGTCGCGGGTCTGTCATGGTACGGGCTCCAGGTAGGATTCCCAGAGGTCGACGTATACGGCGCTGTTCGCGTTGGCCGATTCCCCCCACAGGTCACGTCCCTCGAAGCGTACGTTGTATAGGTGCCTTCCCTCGTCCATGCCCTGGGCGCTCAGGTCCGGATACACCTGTGATCCGTAGTGCTCGCAGACGGTCCCCGTGTGGCCTCGGACATAGCCCGGCGCCCGGGTGTGACCGCGCGGATAGCGGTTGATTGCGCGCACACGGTCGCCCGGCGAGAACCGGGGCGATGAGGACGCGGGCCGGTCGTAGCTCGAAGTCATGTAGGGTGCCGCGCGCACCTGTTCGGCACGCACCACCTTCGCCATGATGTGTTCCGGCACGGGGTTCGACGCTCTGCCCGTATGCAGTTCCTCCTCCGATACGAGGCCGGACGCGACCAGTTGCTTCCGCACCCCCGCGAACCAATTCTCATAGTAGGAGTTGGCGAGATATTCGGCAGGAGGCAGCTGTTCCCTATTGTGGCGCGACATGTCTATGTTCCACAGGCCCAGAAGCCCGATGAGCCGGACGATTCCGTACACCCGGCCCTCCCATGCTTCGTGGAAGACCGGCTCCTCGGACTCCGGCTCGGGCCGCACCGGCCCGAACCCACGCATCCCGCCCAGATCGTGTACCCCGCTCATGCTTTGCCGCCTTCCGCTGCCGGATGCCGCGCCTCCTCGACCCCGATCATGGCGTTGCGCGTCACGAGTTCCATGAGTTCATCCTCACGCCATCCCTCCGTGCCTTCGGGACGCTGCGGCAGCACGAGGTACCGCACTTCGGAGGTAGAATCCCACACGCGCACCTCTTTACTTTCGGCAACCTCCGAACCGAACTGCCTCATCACGCCGCGCGGGTCCACGACGGCCTGCGCTCTGTATGGCGCGGACTTGTACCAGACGGGCGGCAGGCCGAGGAGCGGCCAAGGGTAGCAGGAGCAAAGCGTACAGACAACGAGGTTGTGCACATCGTCCGTGTTCTCCACGACACGCATCTGTTCGCCCTGCGCCCCCACGTAGCCCATTGACGCGATGGCGGCATTCGGGTCGTCGAGCAGCCGGCGCCTGAACGCTTCATCCGCCCATGCGCGCGCCACGACGCGTTTCCCGTTCGCCGGCCCGATCTTGTCCTGGTACAAGTCGATGAGCACGTCCAGCGCTTCCGGGTCGACGAGGCCTTTCTCCACGAGCAGCGATTCGAGCGCTTTCACACGCAACTCGATATCCGGGGGCGGCTCAGTGTGATGATTATCGTGGTGATGGTCGTGGCGGTGATCGTGGTGATGGTCGTCAGTCATGGCGTGCTTCTCCCGCACGGAAGGCACCGGTGTCAGCGGTCGATCTGATGGTCGTCGGCCCTTACAGTGTGAGTAGTCTCGAAAATCTCGATGTTTATCTAAAAAAACAGCCTAGGCCCCGTCCTGCCCGATCAGCAGTTCGAGCGGCTGCTCGAGGACGTCCCTGAGGTGGGCCAGGAACTGTCCGGCGACCGCGCCGTCGATGAGCCGGTGATCCGAGGAAAGGGTGACCGACATCATGGCCTTGATCTCGATCTTGCCGTCCACCGCGACGGGGGTGTCCTTGACCCGCCCCACGGCGAGGATGGCCGCTTCCGGCGGGTTGATGATGGCGGTGAACTGGTCCACGCCGAACATGCCGAGATTGGAGATGGTGAAGGTGCCGTAGCCGTAGTCTTCGGGACCCAGGCCCCGTCCACGGGCCTTTTCGCCCAAAGACCTGGTCGCAGCGGCGATCTCGAAGACCGATTTCTGATCGGCGGATGCCACCACGGGCACGACCAGCCCGTCATCGAGGGCGACGGCGAAGCCCACGTTTACGTCCGCGTACTCCACGACCTCACTGCCTTCGAGGGAGGCGTTGACGGCGGGAAAGGCTCTCAGGGTGATTCCCGCGGCCTTGATGATCAGGTCGTTCACGGAGACTCTTGCCAGGCCGCGCTTTTCACCGTAGCCGATCAGTTGTTCCCGCAGCCCGGTGAGCCGCGTCATGTCGACGTCCATGGTGAGGTAGAAGTGGGGAATGGTCGAAGCGCTTTCCGCCAATCGCGTCGCGGCCACCTTGCGCAGGCCGCTGAGCGGAGCGCGGCGCTGGACGCGTTTCGACCCGGGACCGGATGCCGCCGGGGCCGTTGCGGGAGCCTGTGCTGGAGCCGTTGCAGAGACTGGCGCCGATGCCGCGCCGGCCTGGGCGGCAATGGCCGCCACGTCGGAGAATACGATCCGTCCGCCGGGTCCTGTCCCCACGATGTTTTCGATTGAAACGCCGAGGTCACGCGCGTGGCGGCGCGCCTTGGGCGAAATCTTGACGCGGGCGGTCTGTCCGGACTGCCCGGTCTGTCCGGGTTGGCCGTCCGTTTCGGACACGATGGGATCACCTTGACCGTTCTGTCGGGGAGATGCGGCGGCCTGGACTGCTTCCCCGGGCGTTCCTGCGGCGGCAGTCTTCGCGGCGCCCGTGCCGCTGTCCGCACCGCCGTCAGAACCTCCAACCGCGCCGCCGTCGGCAATGGCCTCACCCTCTTCGCCAATGTATGCAATGACCTGCTGAATGGGCACGTCGTCTCCCGGACCGTGCAATATCTTGAGCAGCGTGCCGGAAGCCTTGGCCTCCACCTCCATCACGCTCTTGTCCGTTTCGACGTTGAAGAGCACCTCGCCTTCACTGACGGCATCGCCTTCGTTTTTCATCCATTCCACGATGATGCCTGATTCCATGGTCATGCCGAGTACGGGCATGATGACTTCAGTAGCCATGACGGGCTCCCTGGGTCCTTTTCAGCGTTCGGCGCGGGTCGGATTCGTCGCGCTAAATCACTTGTTTCTATTCGACTTACAACGCGGCTTAAAGTCCGTAGAGCATACACTTCCGGGGGGTGAGCGTCAAGCATTTTTTGATTGACTTAAACGGGCTGAAAGGGATAGATTCAACCCGACTCCGCATTCGAAAAATACGGTAAGGAGACCGTCTCGAGGTACGGATTCCTTTGTTCCGAACGAATGTATAAACAGGTTCTCGGAACGCCCACGTTTTGAGGGCCTGTTCGGCTGTTGTTCACCTTACAACGTGGAGGATCCACGCCACATGGAAATCAAAATCGATCGTTATTCTAAAGTCGTTTTGACGCTGATCGCCGTCGGTCTGCTGGCCAACGTGTTCAAGGATGAACTGCCCGCAGTGACCACGCCGCTGAACCCGCAGCCGGCGCGGGCAGAGAACATCGTCATGGGGTCCACGATCGCGAATATGGGACAGCGTTTCATCACGACCAGCCCGGACGGGAAGACCGTATACACCTGGTTCCGGGAAGAGGACCGGCAGTGGTACGACCGCGACAAGGTATATTTCATAGACGCGACCCACGCGGACGACTGATGGCTGATGTGATGTCTGACGCGTGGATGAAGGCATCGTTGACCCGATGATCACGGGTCTCGTACTCGCCGCCGGCCGCTCCGAGCGCATGGGGACGTCGAAGCAGTTGTTGCCGTTCGGCAGCTTAACGTTGATCGAACAGGTAGTCCGGACGCTGACGCGTTCACGTCTGGGCAAGGACGTCGTCGTGGTGCTCGGCCATCGCGCCGAGGAAATCGTTGCCAGTGTTTCCGGGCTGCCGGTGCGGTTCGCGTACAATCCGGACCCGGAAGGCGACATGGTTTCCTCGATCCGATGCGGCCTGGCGTTTATCCGTCCTGACCACGCACTTCTGGTCGCCCTGGGCGATCAGCCCCTGGTCACGACGGGGATCGTGGATAAGTTGATTGCCGAATACGAGCGGCGTCCCGAAGGCATGGTACTTCCGGTGTATGACGGAAAGAAGGGCCATCCCATGATCCTGTCGCCCGCGTACCGGGAAGAAATCCTGTTTCAGCCGCTTCAGGGCGGCTTGAAAGCGCTGCGCGACCGGCACGCCGAAAGCGTCCGCCTCGTGCCCGTGGACACGGACGCGGTCCTGGTCGACTTGGACTACCGGAGCGATTACGAAGAGGCCCTGCGAAGATGGAAAGAGGAATCTGGACCTGGTGAGTAGTAACGTACTTGTTACCCGGCGCATTCCCGATGAATCAATCGGGATGCTGGAAGCGGCCTGCGGCGTGGTGGACGTCAACCCCCACGACCGGGCGATGACCCGCGATGAATTCCTCGAGGCGGTTCGCGGCCGCAACGGGCTGCTCTGCCTGTTGACCGAGGACATCGACGACGAGGTGCTGGACATTTCACCGGGCCTGAAGGGCGTGGCCATCTACGCAGTCGGATACAACAACATCGACGTGGACGCCTGCACGCGGCGGGGCATACCGGTGACCAACACCCCGGACGTGCTGACCGACACGACCGCCGATATCGCCTGGGCGCTCATTTTCGCCACGGCAAGGCGCGTGGCGGAAGGAGACCGGTTCGTGCGGGACGGCCGTTTCACAGGATGGGGGCCCCTGCTGATGCTGGGCAGCGACGTCACCGGCAAGACCCTGGGCATCATTGGGGCAGGACGCATCGGTACGGCCACGGCCGCCCGGGCTGCCGGGTTTTCCATGCCCATCGTATATACGAGCCGGAGCCGTAGCGAGGCGATCGAGCGCCTGGGCGCGCGTTATCTGCCGCTGGACGACCTGCTCCGGGAATCGGATTTCGTGTCGCTGCACGTACCGCTCACGCCCGAGACCACCCACCTCATCGGCCCCCGCGAACTGGGCCTGATGAAGCCCACAGCATACCTCATCAATACTACCCGCGGGCCCGTGGTCGACGAAAAGGCCCTGGTACAGGCGCTTCGCAATGGGGTCATCGCCGGCGCGGGGCTCGACGTGTTCGAGCGTGAGCCGGAACTGGAACCGGGCCTGGCGGACCTGGAGAGTGTCGTCATGCTGCCCCACGTCGGCAGCGGGACGGTCGCCACACGCATCCGGATGGGCAACATGGCCGCGGCCAACCTGATCGCCATGGTCAACGGGAAGGATCCGCCGAACTGCGTGAACCCGGAATGGAAGCAGTATCGTACCTGAGTGGTAAGACAGATTCCGAATCGGCCGGGAGATCGCCCGGCACGAAATCGGTCGGCTAACACAATCGCAATGAACAGATACAGGAGCGTGTAATGAAGCTTGTGACCTATGGAGAAAGCGGGCAGGAACGGATCGGCGCCGTTGCGGGCGATGAGATCGTCGACCTGCGGTCGGTCGATGACGCCCTGCCCGGTACCGTGCTGGGCGTGCTGGAAGCGGATGCTCTCGAGAGCGTATCACGCGCGGTGGAAAGCGGAACCGGTGCGCGGACGCCCCTGGACGGCGCGCGGCTAGCGTCTCCCATACCCCGTCCGCCCAAGATCGTCTGCGTCGGGCTCAACTACCTCGATCACGCGACGGAGCAGAACGTGCCGCTGCCCGAGCACCCGCTGCTGTTCTCCAAGGCCACCTCGTCCGTGGTCGGTCCCTACGACGACGTGGTGCTGCCGTCCGAAAGCGAACAGGTGGACTACGAGGTGGAACTCGCCGTAGTCATCGGCAGGACCGCCACCGCCGTTTCCGAAGCGGACGCATACGATTACATCGCCGGGTACACGGTGGCCAACGACGTCAGCGCCCGCGACATCCAGTTCCGGCAGCAGCAGTGGCACCAGGGCAAGAGCTACGATACGTTCTGTCCCATGGGGCCGTGGCTGGTGACGAAGGACGAGATCCCCGATCCGAATTCGCTCGCCGTGAAGCTGACGCTCAACGGGGAGGTCCTGCAGGACAGTAATACGGACAATCTCATTTTCAACGTACCCACGCTGGTGTCGCGCATATCGAGCGCCATGACCCTGCATCCTGGCGACGTGATCTCGACCGGTACGCCCGCGGGCGTGGGCGTGTTCCGCGATCCGAAGATCCTGCTCAAGGCCGGCGACTACATGGAAACCTGGGTGGAAGGCATCGGCACCCTGAAGAACCACGTACGGTAAAGGAAAAACCATGGAGAAACTGAACAGGGAAGAGGCGCTGGCCCGGGCGGCGGACACGGGCGACCTGACGGGCGTGGACCTGGGTGGCGTGGACCTGTCGGAGGCCATTCTGCCCCGCGTCGATTTCAGAGACGCGAATCTGGAAGGGACGGATTTCCGAAACGCGGATCTGACCGAATCGGAGTTTCGCGACGCGAAGCTGAGCGGCGCGGATTTCTCGGGCGCGAAGATGGAACGGGCCGTGCTTATCGGCGCCCACATCGTGGGGGCCAGGTTCGACGGCGCCCACCTGGTAGGCGCGTTTCTCAACGGCACGACCGCATCGGGCGCCAGTTTCCGGAAGGCGGACCTGCGGGCGGCCCGCATCGGCGTGCCGAAGTTCCAGTCCGACGATCCCTTCGCCGCGGCGACGAGCTTCGAGGGCGCGGTAATGACCTGGTGTCTCTTCGGCGAGGCGGACCTTACGGGCGTGGATCTCAGAAACGCCGACCTGTCCCACGCCCACATGTACGAGACCGAGATGCGTAGCGCCCTGCTCGACGGCGCGGACCTGACCGGGGTGCGTCTGAAGCGGCAGACGGTCTAGCCGGGCCATCCGGAAATCTCTGCCGGTTGACCGGTGCCGCTATCATGTTGCGGTGCTTCGAGTCGTAGTTTTCAGAGTTGGCGGAAAGTCGTTCGCGCAGACGCGGGCTACTCATCGACCAGGCGGCGCAGGTATTCGCAGTACGCGTTGTCCTCCACGTAATTCCCGATCCTGAGCACCTGGTCCCGGCCGATGTACCCCTTCCGGTAGGCGATCTCCTCGACGCAGCCTATTTTCAGTCCCTGCCGGTGCTCGACGGCCTGGACGAAGTTGCTCGCCTCCAGCAGGCTCTCCGGCGTGCCGGTATCCATCCAGACGATGCCTTCGTCGAAGCGCTCCACCTTCAGCTTGCCCCTGCGAAGATAGATGTTGTTGACATCGGTGATCTCGAGTTCGCCGCGCCCCGACGGGCGCAGCGTCTTCGCAATGGACACGACCTCGTTGTCGTAGAAATAAAACCCCGTGACGGCGTAGTTGGACCGGGGATGCCGGGGCTTTTCCTCGATGTTGACGGCGCGTTGCCGCTCGTCGAATTCGACCACGCCGTAACGCCCGGGCTCCTTGACGTAGCAGGCGAAGACCAGTCCTCCGTCTACGTGCCGGGAAGCCCTTTCGACCATATCGGTCAGGTTGCTGCCGTAGAAGAAGTTGTCGCCGAATATCAGTGCGCAGAGATCCTCCCCGATGAACGACTCGCCGATGAGAAAGGCCTGTGCCACGCCCTCGGGCGCGGGTTGCACGGCATATTCGAAATGCATCCCCAGGTCGCTCCCGTCGCCGAAAAGCTTGCGGTAGAGGTCAATGTGGTCCGGGGAGGAAATGACCAGGATTTCCCGGATGTTCGCCATCATGAGCACGGACAGCGGATAGTAGATCATCGGTTTGTCGAAGACGGGAATGATCTGCTTCGATATGGCCAGGGTCTGCGGGTACAGACGCAACCCGTGTCCGCCTGCGAGAATGATGCCCTTCATCTGTGGTCTCCGGTCATAGAACGATTTCAGCACTCGTCGCGTAGTTGTAAGTTGGGGATTCAGCTAAATATCTAAATGTACCTACTTCCGGGACGTGTAATTGCATATCAGGTTGATTAAAGCCACGTTAAGTTCAGAAGTTCAGAAAACGCAAACGTATTCTCTCTTTAGAGCGGTTTCTTCATCTGACCTCGGAACGCACTGTAATGGCAATTTGTGTAGACAGCGAGAAACTGCAAACATATTCTCCGTAGATCGATAGCACAAGGGTGCATGGATTGTTAGAGGGATCCTGCAAAGTGGTAATTCGACACGAGAGATATCCGGATGATCGCGCCGGTGCAGTTTTAGGCTGTATTTTCTGTCTAACGCGACTGACCGCGCTCAATGAGAATCCTTGATGAAGCTTCCTAGCGATACACGGCTCATTCCATTGAAGTATGACGGACGATGTTCGTCCTGTTCGAAGCCCATCAAAGCTGGCCAAAAAGCACACTGGTCGCCTTCTTCGAAAAAGGTCTGGTGTGAGGAATGTGCTCGCGCTGATAGTAATTTCCGAGTTCCTTCCCGACGAATTCCATCCAAAAACGAAACTGGTGATTCCAGGTATGTTGGTAAGAAAACAGGCATTGCCGGAACCCAGCGGTCCGAGACTGTTCCTGTCGATAACCAACAGACCCAGTGGAAGCAACTGTGTCAATATGCGCAACGGTGTATCGAGGCAGAGGCTGCAAAATCACTGGTACCCTATGTAAAGGGAAACTCACAATGGTTCGTGCACCATGGACAAGAGGAACTTGTGGTGGGGCATAACGACTCTGTGCCTGCACCTGAATCACTCGACGAATTCCTGGCTCACTCCAATCGGCGAGATGGACAGACAATCATATACGGCTGGCCTACGGTCGTCGTAACCGACAGGGATCATTCTTCTAAGGTCGCACCTCTATTTGTCGTCCATATCGAACCTCAACGAGACAAAAAAGAAAAATGGGAACTCCATGCAACTGTCGAACCTGAATACAATTTAGCTATCACGGCGAGCAACATATTCGATCCTTCGATCGCGGAAGACATCTACGAGCTATTGAATGATGGGCTGCCGTTTGGGGATGCCGATGCCTTCGTCTCCGTAGCTATTCGAACGTCCCGTTTGCTTGGATTGGACATCATATCACAACTCGATCCGACATCGCTCAAACCCGTAGTGAGTCGTAGACAAGGCGTCTACAACACTGCTGTTTCGGTTATAGTCGAGACGTCTAGTGAATACCAGGCTACCCTACGTGAGGAACTGCGGCAACTGCAAACGCGTAGAGACTGGAACACAACCGCCGCGGCCCATCTCATTTCAAACAAGTCCACCACCAACGTCAAAGACCGAGCACCATCCGGTCCACTTGCTGCTCCGCTTGTTTGCAACCAATCTCAGGAGGAAACCCTGGAGTTGCTTCGCAAAAAGCCCCTGACGGTCGTGACCGGTCCCCCAGGGACAGGCAAAACGCAACTCGTAGTGAATGCCGTTACAAACGCGTGGCTGGACAACGAAAACGTTTTGGTGACCTCAACCAATAATGCCGCAGTCGATGTCGCGGTTGATCGGGCCGAAAGGGACGTCTTTAAGGGTCTCTTGCTACGCACTGGAAACCGGGAAATACGTGAGCAGATACCAGACCGTATCGCGGTTGCGAAGTTACGAGCAGCCTCTCACCGTAGTAACCAATCAACGGTGCGCGCTGAACTGAAACGCATAAATGATCAACGTACAAAGTTGCTGACGCAACTTACCCGTCTCGACGAAGTAAACGAGGAACTGCTACGCATTGCGGAAGAAAGGGAAGAGCTCGAACAAGCCTTTAAAGAAGCCACGTGGTCAATCTGGGGCCGTGAGGATTCACCCAAACTGTCTATCAGTTCAAAAGAGATTGAGCGACGTGCAGGACGATTGACGCGCGCCTGGTTTTTCCGACGTTTCCGTATACGACGACTATACCGGCGCGTGGGGTGCAACGAAACAACATCACTGGAAATCCTTGTCCGTTGGGCTGAAACAGATCAGCGTATGGCATGGTTCACCGACCAGATGAAGGTTGGTCGGGTTGAACGTAAACAACTGGAGTCTGCCGTAGGCGATCCGGCAGCGAGTATTCGTGACGCAGACAATAATTGGAACGCGGCAAGCCTCAGTGCAATCCAGGCGGACGCCGCAACGCGAATTCGTTCGGGAGCTGGCAGTCTGACGGCGTTCGGAACAATACCCGCTAACGTCGACCAGTTCAGAAAGGCTATTGCGAATTCGTTTCCCTATCTACGAGGATGGGCGTGCACGGCCCTCTCAGCCCATACCAACTTTAAATTAGAATCCGGTCTGTTCGATCTTGTGATCGTCGACGAAGCCAGTCAGTGCAGTCTCGCTGCCGTGCTTCCCCTGGCATATCGTGCAAAGCGATTAGCATTGGTGGGAGATCCGAACCAACTTAGTCCGATCATTTCCCTGAGTGATGGTCTTCTACAGGAAATCGCAACACAGTCTGGGTTCGACAACAGCGAACTCCGCGAGCGTGGCGTCCACCACAAAGACGGTTCGGCATATCATGCTTTCGAGTATGTTGCAAAACCTTCAAAGCCAGTTCTCCTTAATGAACATTACCGGTGCCATCCCTACATCGCCCGTTGGTTCAATACCGCGTTTTACAACGATGAACTTACTGTACTTACAGACGTCTCTGATTCTTATAGGCGGTATCGTGCCATCGCCTGGAACGATGTCAAGGGCGTGGCGGAGCGGCCTAAGGATGGGAGTTGGGTAAACCATGCCGAGGCGGAACAGGCGGTAAAAGAGCTTCTCGACGTATTGCATGCCGGCTACAAGAGCGTCGGTGTGGTTACGCCTTTCGCGGCACAAGCACAACTGATTTTCAAAATCGCTCAAAAGCACTTGAGTCGCGATACCCTGGATGAAATTGGTTTTGTAAGTGGAACGGCACACCGCCTGCAGGGAGACGAGCGCGAGGTGGTTATTCTGTCTTCTGTGCTGTCTCCTGGAATGTCCAGGTCCGGTACCCGTTGGATAGAAAAAGAGAGGAATCTGCTCAATGTCGCGGTCAGCCGTGCCAAGCAGGCGCTAATCGTTATAGGCCACCCGAATATTGGTGTATTGGGAAGTCCCACTCTTACCTCTCTACGTGAATACCTGCGGGAGACTGTCGCTGGGAATGAAGGTGCTGTCGAGATCATCGGAGATTTTCGTACAGACAGCAGGTCGGAAGAGCTATTGCTAGCAGCCATGCAGCTTCAGGGTCTCTCGCCTTATGCAAAGCTTAACGTGGAAGGATATGAGTTGGACTTCGCACTTTTGGAAAATGGAATAAAGCTCAATATCGAGGTTGACGGTGATCATCATCTGGATGATCGGGGGCGGCAGCGTAGGCAAGATGTAACTCGCGATCGAGTTCTGGTCAATCTTGGCTGGAAAGTCATGCGGATATCAGCGTGGAGATGCTACGAAGAAATTGATTCAGTAATTGATGAAATCAAAACTGAGCGTGACTTGCTGGTTTAGAAGTCCTCCTCGCGTCCGCGGGAAGGCAATGAGGTTTAAATGGTTGGCGAAACTGTCGAGATGGACATCACGCCTTCACACGGACAGCACCAGATCCAAGTCGTGCTTATCATGGACACCCGGTTGCCGCCTGTCTTGGGTACGTTGGGTAGCGTCCATGGACGGGGGCGACAAATGGCCGTCTGCAAACCGGCCAGGAACAACCCCGGGCGTCCTGCCGGGGCGGGCGCGGCCTGTCACCCTACTTCTTCTCCGTAAGGCGGCCGGACAGATACTTGTGGATGACGCTGGACAGCAGCGTCTGATAGGGTATCCCCTCTTCCCTGGCCCGCGCGTGCGCGAGATTGAAGTCGCGCTCGGTCACCCGGAGATTCACCCGCTTGGTTTTATTGAACGTATTGCGAGCCGCCTGACGGGCTGCCTCGATCTCTCGTTCGGCATCGGGGGCGGTGCGCAACTCGTCCTGTTCGAATCGATCGAGCACATCGCGTTCTTCAGCGTTTAATTCGTCGTTCACGAAGTCCGCCTCCTCCTGTAGTCTCTCGTCGCCTTACGGCTCGGAATGACCGTCTTCAGAAAGCGAGTGCCGTCGGCCTGCGTCACGAAAGGCACGAGGTGGATGTACTTATCAATCTCCACGGCGTAGATCAACTGTCCAGGGTATTTTCCCTGGTTCGGGTGTTCGAGCACGTCCACCAGACCGCCTTGTTCTATGGCAACGACAACGCGCTCGAACGAGATTCCCCGCTGTTCAATGAGCCGCCGGTTCTTTTCGGTGCTCCAGTCGAAGCCGATGCCCATACGTCAATTATAGTACAATGTGTGCATATTGTCAACACTTCACCCACCTGTGGCCTGTAAAGCTAAAGTTTACCGGCCCTTGAGACCGCGGGCGACCTCCGGCTCGTCTGAACCCACTCCAGATCGAACCGGCCGAGCGTGATCGTCTCGTAGGGATGATCATCCCCCCGCTCGTACAGGCAGGCGACGGTCCCGTCCGAAAGCACGGCCAGGGACGAATAGGCCGCCGGTCCGGAATGCAGCACCTTCTCATGAGGCCAGGATCCGTCGGCATCCTCAGAAAGACGCACGGTAAGGTTGCACCGCTCGTCTCGGCTGGCCGGATTCGAGAACAGCAGCCGGTCGCCGTCTCCAGGATAACGGACGAGGGCAGCCTGGCAGATCGGTTCGATCAGGGTCTCGTCGTGGCGCTGGTCCCGCCAGGTCATCCCGCCGTCGCCGCTTACAGTGACCTGCCGGGTGCGTTGCGACCGGTCGTAGTTGCGCGTGTTGAGCAGCACGTCGCCGTTTTCCAGTTCGGCCACGCAGCATTCGTTGACCTGGTCCCGCGCCGTCGAACCGCCCAGCCGCCAGGTCTCCCCGTGGTCGTCGCTGTAGATGACGTGGGAGTAGTAGCGCTTCGTACCGGCCTCGATATGGTCGCAGGGGATCAGCATCCTGCCCGAGGAAAGCTGGATGCCGTTGCCCGGCCCGGTGGCGTACCACGTCCAGTCCGCCTGCTTCGCCGTGTCGGTGATTTCCAGCGGTTCGCGCCACGTGCGGCCGTCGTCCCCGCTGGCCGTGACCCACACGGTCCGCGAGCCCTGGCTCGTCCCGTCGATGATCTGGGATTCATGGTCGATGCCCAGGTTGTGGGTCATCAGCAGCCAGACGGTCCCGGTGTCGCGGTCGACGACCGGGCACGGGTTGCCGCAGGTGTTTCCGGCGTCTCCCCAGACTACCTCCTGGTCCGACCAGGTCCGGCCGCCGTCCTCGCTCCGCTTCACCAGCATATCGATATCGCCGGTATCGCTCCGGCTGCCCTTCCGGCCTTCGCAAAAGGCGAGGACCGTTCCCCGGACCGTCTCGATGATGGCCGGAATGCGGTAGGTATCGTATCCCTCCGTCCCGCTGGTCCAGATTACGGATTGTTCACAAGTGTTTTTCATTAAATACCCAGGAGCGGCCGCTAATACGCAGGTCTGCCTGGCGAGGAGTACGTTCCCTACACAGGCCAATTCATATCAGCACATTACGGTTTCGCGCGGCCGGATCACGGTGTTTTCAGTTGAATATGATGTGCCCCGTGATGCCCGTCAATCCATCTATGATGACCCATAACCCCGCGCTGACGAACTCGCCGAGGATCAGTCCCAGGAAGAAGGGCAGCATCTTGCGGTAGATGTCGATCCCGCCGTACTTGAGGATGAGTCCCTTGATCATCCATGCCAGGAATATGGAGAACCACGCGGTGAGGAGCGGGGCGGAGGCGCCCACGGGGAACCCGATGAAATGGAGGGGCCACCAGATGAACTTCTGCCGCAGGAACATCAGCGCCCACATGATGGCGGCGCCCAGTCCGAAGAAGAACCACCGCCCGGCGGGTTCGGACGTGGAAGCGATGGTGGTCGCATAGTAACTGAACCGATTCTGCTGGAGCACCCCGAAGAATTGCCAGTTGAGATTGATGCCCCCGTATTCGTAAGCCAGATACATCACCGTGTAGATCGAGCTGGCCAGGCTGCAGAGTATGGCCAGGCCGATGGCGCCGGTGAGCCAGCGCTGGTTCCGGATCCCCGCAGTATCGGCCAGTTTCAGGCCATTGGCCATGGAGGGCATGATGAGCGTGCGCGTGTGGGTGAACCAGAACTTGGTCAACCCGATGGCGACCAGGTTGCGCGCGCCGAGGAAGGGTCCGGTGAATCCGTGGATCATGAACTCCTGGGGATTAAAGGTCTCCGCGAAAATCACGCCGCCTTCCGCCACGATCCGCGCGAAACCGACGTAGACCGCCAGCACCAGGATCAGCAGAATGACGGCCAGCCACGGCGAGAGGCCGATCATCCACAGCCATCCAAGCAGGAACAGGATGCCCAGCCCTCCGCCGATCACGGCGAAACGGTAGGAGAGGCATTCGTTGCCATCGTCCGGCGCGTCTCCGCCGCGAATCACTTTGCCCAGGATCTCGCGGATATGCGCCCGGGCCAGCCAGAGACTGAACAGGGCAAGGACCAGCAGGGCGCCGAACATCTGGTATTCGCCCGGCAGGGTCGTACTGCCCGCCAGGTCGATGCCGAAGCTCGCGTTCGCCAGGTTCTGCAACCGGCCGACCAGAAAGAAAAGCCAGAGGCTGAAGGAGATCTCGAGACTGAGGAGATAGGCGAAGCCCACCAGGGGGAAGGAGAGGTTGATGGGCAGGACGAACTGGTTGTTGAAGAGCCCGATGGTTTCCTGGAAGTAGATGGTGGGAAAAAAGTAGATGTAGTTGTGTATGGCGTTCCACGCGTTGATCAGGAAGGGAATGGAGAAGCCCGCCCACATCATCCGGTTCCTGAAGAACGGCGCCAGGCGGGATCCGGAAGGGTCGTCGCCCGGATCGATCATCTCGGCCGGCAGCTTGACCAGGGGAAAGACGAGGCGTTCCCGTTCCACCCACTGCTTGCGCAGAATGACGGTGATGCAGAACACCACGAAGTACAGCACCAGGACGAAACTCAGCCAGGCCGCGAGGGGGACGGTCCAATCTCCCCAGGGTATGCTCCCGCCCCGGGGCAGGCCTTCGAAGAACGAACGCACGGCCTCGGGATCCTGCGGCATCAGCCAGGGCTCCACGTGGGGCGTCACGTTTTCGAGCCAGCGGTTTTCCGGCGTGGCGTAGTACATGGAGGCCATGGCCGGGAGCAGGACCTCGGTCAGTCCGTAAGACGGGATGGCCGACGCGATCAGCGACATGATGTAGACGACGGCCAGTTCGCCCTGCGTGAGGGCGTGGCCCGGGGACCACGTGCGCAGGAGCGTGTTGACGATCCCGACGAGCACGGCAAAGAGAAAGACTACCCCGATGGGCGTGAAGTTGCTGCCCAGGTACGATCCCTGGATGATCATGTTGGAGTAGGGATCGGCGATTCCCAGGATCAGCGAGCAGGCCATGCCGACGGCCACGGCGCGGGGGGTAACCATCTCTCTCGGCGTGGAGACCTGACGTTCTTCCTTGGTTGTTTCTGGACGGGTGACCGACATGGAGGAGCCTTTCGGGCCGGCGCGATCGCTTATTGCGCGTATTGCGCGCGTCTGGCCTGCGCGTTCTCATGCTTTCACACACGCGTCTGGCCTGCGCGTTTGATCCTCACGATCACGCAAGTCGGTCATCGAGGACGACCGGTGAGGGAAAATGGTAAAGCGGTAAGAAAGCCGATGTCAAGCGGAATGTCGGTATTGCGTGCAGGTTGCCTTGCGTGCAGCCGTAGGACATTCCCCTTACCTGGAACGGCAGACGGACACACTTCGACGGAAGATAAACTTGACGCTGCCCCGTCCCTCGCGTACGGTTGTAATCCATGATGCTTACCAGTTCCCGGAATCCCCGAATCAAGGCCATCCGTGCGCTTTCACAGCGCAAGAAACGACGGGATACCGGGCTGTTCTTCGCGGAAGGCATCCGGCTCGCCGGCGAGGCCGTGCAGACCGGGGCGGACATCGAAACCCTTGTCGTCGCGCCGGAACTGCTTCGCAGCGATTTCGGCAGAGACACGGTGCAGCGGGCGGAGCAGGATGGTGTCGAGGTGCTGTACGTAAGCGGCGACGTGTTCCAGACGTTGTCCAGAAAGGACGGTCCGCAGGGCCTCGGGGCCGTCGTTAGGCAGCGATGGACCGTCCTCGACGATATCGGTGTGGAGGATTCGACTCCAGACGAGACGCTCGGCTGGGTAGTTCTCGAGGACGTGGGCAACCCGGGCAACCTGGGATCGATCCTGCGCACGTGTGAGGCGGTTGGTGCGTCGGGCGTCATCCTGCTTGGCGATACGGCGGATCCTTACGATCCCGCATCAGTTCGTGGCAGCATGGGGGCCATCTTCACGCAGCGGGTCGTCCGCACCGAGCTCGAATCCCTTATCAGTTGGCGGAACAAGACTGATCTTCCCATGGTCGGCGCGTCAGACGCCGCGACGGTCGATTACCGGGAAGCCGGCTATGCCCCGCCCGTCCTCCTGTGCCTGGGCAGCGAACAACACGGCCTGTCTGAAACCCACCTCGCCGCCTGCGATCAGATCGTACGCATTCCCATGGTCGGCCGGGCCGATTCCCTGAACCTGGCCGTGGCCGCCGGCGTGTTGCTGTACGATGTTTTCAATTGGGCACGCGGGGCGGACTGATCTTGTGAGGTTTTATACAAGAATACGTAACATTTTCTGACTCTGTCTTCAGTTCGACCAATAGTTTGTATTTGGCACGCTAAAACGGTATATTTGGATATGACTCTCGATTTCGTGGAAACCAGAATACACTGAATTCCGTTTGGAGTTTCGAGAGACCGAAGGGGCATCTGCATCATAGCAAACACAACTACAGTGACGGAGATATTCCATGAGTGACTGGAACGGTGCACGGTGGTGGAAATGCGATTTCCATACGCATACACCGGCTTCCAAAGACTACGGGAAGGGACCAGATCAAGAACGCCTTAAAGAGAGAACTCCTAGAAACTGGCTTCTAGATTTCATGAAGGCTGGCGTTGACTGTGTCGCAATCACGGATCATAACATAGGAGCATGGATTGATTGCGTAAAGTCTGCGCTCGTTGAGCTTGAATCAGAAAAACCCGATGGATTCAGGCCATTATATGTTTTCCCCGGCGTGGAAATATCGGTTCACGGCGGCGTCCATCTTCTCGCGATTCTGGGACGTGATAAGACCACGGAGGATATCAACTATCTTTTGCGTGACGTTGGATTTCCGTCTGAAGCAAAAGGCACTAGCGATCAAGTCACGACCCAACCGTTTGTCAAAGTAGTAGAGACGATTGCAAGATATGGCGGCATTGCGATTCCTGCCCATGTGGATCGACACCATGGGATTTTTAAAGAACTACGAGGAACGACGTTGGAGCAAATACTGAACTGCAATGATGTATTCGCAATGGAGTTAGTAGACCGTGGATACGAGAAACCGCAGCTTTACTTAGACAAAAGTTTGCATTGGGCCGAGATCCTAGGCTCCGACGCGCACCATCCTACCGGAGGGCCTGACAATAGATATCCTGGCAGTCATTTTACTTGGATAAAAATGGGATCGCCCTGCATTGAGGGATTGCGTCTGGCTCTGTTGGATGGCGCCCTCTCCGTACGTCGATGCGACGAGAATGTCGAAGATCCTAACAAGCATTCGTCCCTGATTTTGGAATCCATAGAGGTTTTTCAAGCGCGTTACATGGGCCGAAGTAAATCCTTTTCTATCAGCTTCAATCCATGGTTTAACGCAATAATTGGTGGTCGAGGTACTGGGAAGTCCTCTGCCGTAGAGTTCCTACGCATTGCCCTCCGACGAAAAGACGAATTGCATGGAGACGTATTACAGGCGGAATTCGAGCAATACTCTCAAACCTATACTGATAGAAATGACATTGGACTGCTTACCAACAACGCCATCATACGGGTGATTTGTCGGAAAGACGGTGAACGGTTTCGCGTCCAGTGGAACCCGATGGGCGGTCTCAATCCAATAGAACGAGAAGTAGATTCAGTTTGGGATTCGGCGGAAGGTGAAGTCAACCAACGATTTCCGGTACGGATGTACAGCCAGAAACAAGTGTTTCAATTAGCCAAATCACCGGACGCATTGTTAAAGATCATCAACGAAGCGCCTGAGGTTGAATTTCGTGCTTGGTCTGAAGAACGAAAGCAAGAGGAAACACGTTTTCTTTCCCTCCGCGCCAAGGCAAGAGAAATTGAGACTAGTCTTGACGAAGAGCAGCGCCTTTTGGGTGAATTGGACGATGTGAAACGGAAACTGGAGATATTTGAGCAGTCGGGCCATGCCGAAATCCTCAAGACCTTCCAGATACGATCACGCCAGCAGCGAGACGTAGAGGCGTGGGAGGACGACTGGACGGATGTTGGAGAACGGTTAAGAGAAGTCGCGGCCGAAATCGTTCCGGATCAATTGAACATTACTGCATCCGCCCCAGATGAATCATCAGATGCCGACATACGCAAACTAGCAGTTGAAGCGCATGAACAAATGACCGAAATCCGCACATCGGTAGAATCCCTTGCAGTACGAGCAGATGAAATTCTGTCCAAATGGCGAGACGCATGTAAAGCATCGTCATGGAGCCAAAAGGTCGAAGCGGCCGCAATCGCCTATCGACAGTTACAGGAAAATCTTGAAAGAGAAGGAGCCGGTGATCCAGCAGCTTACGGCGAGTTGGTACAGCAGAGACAAGTGATTGAACAGCGGCTGAAGTTACTGGCCGAAGACAAAAAACAACTCATTAAACTGAAGGATCAATCGCAAGAAAGTTTGAGACGACTACAAGAAGTTCGTCGGAATCTGACAGCTTCTCGTAAAACTTTCCTAGACAGTGTCCTACGAGACAATCAATACGTTCGAATAACGATGGTGCCTTATGGTGGTCGGGAGACTGCCGAGGTCGAATTTCGCCAGTTGATACAAAAAGAGGACGGTAGCTTTGGGAGTGATATTGGCATCCCGGGTGGAGGCGGACTACTCGGCGAGTTATATGATACAAATGGCACTGAAGCCTTCGAAAGGAACCTTGAAAGAATAAAGACTTACATCAGAAAAATCGCCTTAGGTGAATACAGCAAGACAACCCTAGCAGACCAACGATTCGCAACCCACCTTGGCAAGCTACCCCCCGAGATTTTTGATCGTCTCGACCTGTGGTTTCCCAAAGATTCTCTAAACGTACAATACAGCGCGGCCGGTGATGGGCAGAACTTTAGATCTATCCAGGAAGGTTCTCCAGGCCAGAAAACGGCGGCACTACTAGCCTTTCTTCTTTCCTATGGTGACGAACCGTTGATTCTCGACCAACCAGAGGATGATCTCGACAACCACCTGATCTACGATCTGATTGTAACTCAATTGCGTGAAGTTAAACGATCTCGACAGGTCATTGTGGTTACGCATAACGCAAACATTGTGGTCAATGGTGATGCCGAACTCGTTGTGGCGCTCGTTGCGCGTCGAGGAGAAACGCAGAAAGAGTGCGAAGGTAGTCTGCAGGAGCAAGAGGTAAGAGATACGATCTGTGAGATCATGGAAGGCGGACGGAAAGCGTTTGAAGATCGTTATCGCCGCATCCTGTTGGAAGGACGAAATGACTAATAGTCCTGAAGAACTGCTGCAAAGGATTCGCCTCGGCGAAGATACTTCTTTGGAGCTCAAAGAAATCCGTTTCAGAGGAGATAGTGTTTCTTCTCCCTGTCGTCACGATCTGGCCGACGAGTTGGCGGCCATAGGAAATACCTACGACGGAGCGGTAGTTCTCGGGGTCGACGACAAAACGCGAGACGTTGTAGGGATTCCCGCAGATTCCCTGGACAAGGTCGAACGCTACGTTTTCGAAGTGTGCAATGATAGTATAACACCACCGCTGCCGTTTCGTGCATTCCGCATGCAACTTCCCGATGTTACGGGAGAAACGCGTTCCGTACTCGTGGTAGAAATACCGCGCAGTCTGTTTGTACACGAGAGTCCGGGCGGTTACTATTTTCGGCAGGGAAGCTCGAAACGTAAAATTCCGCCTGAATACCTTGCGAGGCTGTTCCAGCAACGAAGTCAGGCTAGGGTCATTCGATTCGAAGAACAGCCAGTTCCACAATCAAGCATTGATGATCTATCAGAAGATCTATGGTCCAATTATACTACTCGTTCAGACGACCCGCGGGATGTGATGTTACAAAAACGGGGACTGTTATCGAAGGACGAAACAGGAGTCGTACGAGCCTCGGTCGCCGGTGTTTTGTTCAGTTGTAGAACTCCAGAAAGATTCTTACCCAACGCGTATATCGAAGCAGTACGCTATCAAGGGACAAAACAAGATTCTAATTATCAGGTGGACGCCCAAAGGATGCGTGGACCGTTGTATCAGCAGATTGAACAGGCGATGAAATTCCTCATTAGAAACCAGTCGGTTTCAGCCATAAAAAGACCACATCGGATCGAAACCCCGCAATTTAGCGAAAGGGCCATCTTCGAGGCGATCGTCAATGCGGTAGCCCACCGTGACTACTCGATATCAACTTCGAAGATCAGATTTTTCATGTTTGATAACAGACTGGAGATCTATTCACCAGGCGCTCTTCCGAATACGATAACTGTTGATAGTCTGGCGGTGCGTCAGTCTACCAGAAACGAGTTGATCACGAGTCTGCTTGCTGAGACTCCGGTGGCAGATACGCCTGGTAGTGGTGAGCGGAGTTTCTATATGGAAAAACGTGGTGATGGTGTCCCGATCATCCTAGGCGAAAGCGAAAAACTCGCAAAAAGAAAGCCCGAATATCGCCTTATTGACGATTCTGAACTACTGCTAACCATTTATTCCGCAATGCCGACAGAAGAAAGAAAGTGATCGAGAGTTATATCCTTCCGATTTCTTTATCGAGCATCCGGATTCATCACAACAACAAAGAGGTCAACCCATGCCAGTCACCCGCCGCGCTTTCCTGGAAACCTCCGCCCTCGCGCTTACCGGCCTCGCCGCGTCCGCGAAGGCACACGCCGCCCCTACGCCCAGCAACCATGCCGCGCCCGCGCCGCCCACGGTGGTCGCATCGCGTAACGGCATTCGCGGTGTCAGGAAAGCCTACGAGATGATGACCAATGACCAGGCCGACCCCCTCGACGCGGTCATTGCCGGGGTGAACATCCAGGAACTGGACCCCAATGACCAGTCCGTGGGTCTGGGCGGTCGTCCCAACGCAGACGGTGTCGTCACCCTTGACGCGTCCGTCATGCATGGACCCACCCGACGGGCGGGTTCCGTCGCCGCGCTGGAGGACATCGCCTCTGCGTCGCTGGTTGCCAAGGCGATCATGGACTATACCGATCACATCATGCTGGTAGGCAAGGGCGCGAAGCGCTTCGCTCTCGGCATGGGGTTCAAGGAACAGAACCTGCTGTCCGAGGAAAGCAGGCAGGACTGGCTTCGGTGGCGGTCCCAGCTCAGTCCGGACGACGACTGGCTGGACCACGAGGACGACGTGATGATCGAACGTCCGGGTGGCACGATCAACATGTGCGGCGTGGACGCGAACGGGGACATCGGCAGCGTGACGACCACGAGCGGCCTGTCCTGGAAGATCCCGGGCCGCGTGGGCGACAGTCCCATCATCGGCACGGGGCAGTACTGCGACAACGAAGTGGGCGCCGCCGGTTCCACGGGCCGGGGCGAGGCGAACATCAAGGTCTGTGGCGCTTTCCTGATCGTGGAGTTCATGCGCGGCGGAATGTCGCCCCAGGAGGCCTGCCTGGCCGCCCTTGAGCGCGCCGTGGCCATGACCGAGGATCGGCTGCTGGACGGCAAGGGCCGCCCCATGTTCAGCCTGAACTTCTACGCCGTGGCCAAGGACGGCCGGTTCGGCGGAGCGACCATGTACCAGTACCCGGACGAGTACCTCGAGGTGCTGCCGAGCCGGGGCAGTTACGCCGTGGCCAACGCGGACGGCGCCCGGCACGAGCCCCTGCATTACGTCTACGACCAGAACCAGTTGCCCGGCGGGCTCCGAGACCGGATGATGGAGCGCGTGGAACGGATCAGGATGGAAAGAGCAAAGGAAGAGGAGTAAGGCTATCGGGGCGTATCGGCGAGAGGACTCTACCTGCGGTTGCGCGCCATGGGTCCTGAGTGTGCCGGCCCTACAAGTCGCGCAGGTATTGTGCGAAATACAGCGGCCAGGTCTCTATCGCCGCCGCCTCTTCTCCACCAGACCCACCGACGAGCTTTACGGCGCGGCTCGGCCGGTATCGATTCATGTATGATCGGAGGCTGCGGGCGCGGGTTCGCGAGCCGCTCTTTACCTCGACTATACCTGAGTGCTTCCTGCCACACTTTTATCATCATAAAAACGTGTTTTTTTAGCACTTTTATCAACATTAAACTGCCATTCCGATTGGGAAGCGTCATCTCAACGTCTGTATTCGGGAATGGAGTAATGTAGTTCTCCCCGGTGCGAAGACTTCAGTGGCGTTTTGCGACGCAAAGTGGCAGGTCCGTCGGTGAGTTGTTTCGACGAGAATGAACCGCCGGATTACCGTTGACGCGGGTTCGGAAAACGGCTTTCTTCTCACGGGTCAGCCCTTTCTTTTCCTCGCCCGCAGTATGAGGACGATGGACGCGCAGTCAGTGGATATGGGTGGAGAAGAACGACGACGATTATTCGAGCGATGGGGGCGGGAAGGGAACAACGGTAGAGGAACGTATGGTACTGAACGACGAACAAATCGCCGCCTTCCATGAATCCGGTTACCTGTTTTTCTCGGGGTTACTCGACGAACAGGAAGTGAAGGCGTTACAGGAGGCGGTTCCGGAGGTACTCAGCCGTCAGGGACCGGAGGTGGTGCGGGAGAAGGACGATCCCACGGCCGCCCGGCTGGCTTTCGGGGCGCACACCTACTCCGAGCCTTTCGGACGGCTGGCGCGGCTGCCCCGCCTGATGGATCCGGTGCGCCAACTGCTGGGGGACGAGATCTATCTCCACCAGACCCGCATGAACCCCAAGCAGGGCTTCGGTAGCGGGGCGTCGTGGACCTGGCACCAAGACTACCCTTCGTGGTACAAGGTAGACGGCATGCCCGAACCGAACTGCATCATGGCGTCCGTGTTCATCGACGACTGCACACCGGTCACCTCACCCCTCATGATCATTCCGGGGTCCCACCGTTGGGGTTTGCTGGATTCGGAGCTTCACGCGGACGCCAAAGGACGAGGCTACCACTTGTTCAACATCGACAGGCCGACCCTGGAGAAACTGGCCGACGACAACGGCATTGAGCCCCTGATCGGTCCGGCGGGCTCCGTCGCCCTGATCCACAGCAACATCGTCCACGGTTCGGCCGACAACGTCTCGCCCTGGCGCCGGGCCATCTTCTACCTGATCTACAACGCCGTGGGCAACGCCTGCACGCGCGAGGTCAGGCCCTGGTACCAGAACAACCGGGACTTCACGCCGCTGGAACCGATCGAGGATGACGGGTTGCGGGCTCTTTCCGCGGTCTGATACCGGATCTTCGGATACGGCCGGCACCTGGTCCGCCTCGCTACTTGGACAACGAGCCAGTCCGTCGCGGCCGCTAGTCCCCCGCATTCGCCGCCTCGATCGCGGCGTGGATGTACCCGTAGGCGTAGGCAAATCCCACCTGGCCCGCCTCGGGACCTGATATGCCGGGTACGTGATCCGGCATGATCATGTACTCGTACCCCACTTCCTTGTAGGTGCGCATCGCCTTCAGCATGTCGACGTCGCCCTCGTCCGGGAAGACCTCCACAAACTTGTTCAACCGACCCTTGATGTTCCGGAAGTGGACGTTGAAGATCTTCTTCCTGGTGCCGAAGTACCGGATCACGTCGTGGATTTCCTCCGCAGGGTTCTCCAGGCTTTCCGACATGCAGCCCTGGCAGAAGTTCAGCCCGTTGTAAGGACTGTCGTACAGGTCGATGAGCTTCTTGAAGCCGTCCGACATGCCCAGCACACGGGCCACGCCGCGGTACGTCCTTCCATGCCCGATGCCCGGGTCCGAAGGATGGCACGCCATCTGGACCTTGTATTCCTCGGCCACGGGGATGATCGTCTTCAGCCAGTGGTCTATGCGTTCCCACATCTCGTCTTCGTCGGCCGGCCCCCCTTCGAATTCGGGCCTGCCCTGGTCGAGCTTGTCGTATTCGAAGGACGACAGCTTCGCGCCGCCCCGGCCATACTTGGGCTCGGTACGCAGGTGGCCCAGCAAGGTGATGTTGTAGTTCAGTCCCCTCAGCCCGGCCTCGGAGGCCATGCGCACCGTCTCGCACATGCGGTCCAGCGCGCGGTCCCGCTCATCGCTCTTTCCCAGGAATATGGCGCCGGCCTCGTTGTGGAAGGCGCTGGCGGAACCCAGGGGGATATGGATCATCTCGAGGTTGATCCCGTACCGGTCGAAGCGCTCGCGCTGGGCTTTCAGCAGGTCGACGGTCCACTCGGACCAGGGTTCGGCCGGCGTCTGGTCCACGTTGAACACGCCCAGTTGGGCAAGTACCTCGATATCCGTGTCGTTTCTGCAACGGGTTTGCGTTCCGATGTACATGTATTACCTCCAGGGATTGAAAATCGTGCGTCGCCCTCAGGCCGTTCCTTCGGACGTGTCTTCCGGCTTCTTGCCGAACACCTGTACGCGCGTGCCGGCCAGCATGTCCCTCAGTTTGTGGCGAATAGCCCAGAGGCACACGAGGGACGGAGTCACCATCAGCGTCGTAATGACGAAAAACGTTCCCCAGTCGCCCTCGAGCCAATCGACCAGCGCGCCCGATGACGCCGCGAAGAGGGTTCTTCCCGCCGTCCCGATCGACGCGAGCAGCGCGTATTGCGTCGCCGTATACGTCCGGTCCACGAGCATGGAGATGAAGGCGACGAATATGACGGTCGCGAAGGCGCTGGTGAGGTCGTCCACCACTACCGCGGTGGCGAAAAGGAACTCCGATTTGCCCGTCCAGGCCAGCGTTGCGAACAGGAGATTGGTCACCGCCATGGCGATCCCCGCCGCGAACATGGCCCGCACGAGCCCGATCCGTATGGCGAAGAAGCTCCCCAGCACGGTGAAAGCCACGGTGACCACCCAGCCCAGCCCCTTGGAATAAAGGGCGATCTCCGATTTGGAGAATCCGATTTCCTTGTAGAATATGATAGACATGCGGCCCAGGAACGCCTCGCCGATCTTGAACAGGAAGACAAAGCCGAGCACGGCGGCGGCAATGGCGAAACCGTTGCGCCGGAAGAAGCTCGTCAGTGGATTGGCCACGGTACCCGCGAACCAGGCGACGACGCGGCCGAATCTGCCGGGCAGGGCAAGGCCGGAGGCAATGCGTTCGTCGTCTTCTGCCTGTGCCGCGATACGTTCCGAGGCGGTGGTCTCGCGTACGAAGGCGAGGCCGATGTTGCAAAGGACGACCAGGGCGCCGAGACAGAGGAAGGTGGCCTGCCAGTAGTCTTCGACGCCGGCGTTCTGAAAGGCCTGTGCGGTCTCGAGGGCGATGACGCCGCCGAGTTTGAACCCCGTCCACCAGCCGACGACGGCCGTGGCCGCGCCCGCGGCCATGGCTTCGCTCTCCGTCTTTCCGATCTGCTCGATGCGGAGCGCGTCGATCGCAATGTCCTGGGTGGCGGACGCGATGGCTATGACGAGGCCGATGGCGACGACACCGCCAAGATCCGCCGACGGCTGGGCCGCGCTCCACAGCACGAGGCACGCCAGGATAACGACCTGGAGCGCAACGATCCAGGCGCGCCGGTGTCCGAGCCGTTTCGTCAACAGGGGCAATCGGATCCGGTCGATCAGCGGCGCCCAGAGGAAGTTGAAGGCGTAGACCCCGAAGATCAGGCTGGCCCAGCCCACGGTAGTGCGGGAGAGGCCGTCTTCTTTCAGCCAGAGACTGAGACAACTGCCGATGAGCACCCAGGGGAAACCGCTGATGATTCCGAGCAGGAGTATGCGGGCCATACGGCGCTCGAAGTAGATCGACAGCGATTCTGAAAAGCTCCGCATGTACCCTCCGGCGGCAGTTCGCACCCGGTCCGGCCGTGGTTGGGATGGGGTGTTGAAGACGACGGGAATGTATGCACGCCAGTATGTATCGTCAATTGAAATGCAGGATGTCCGGGACGTGTGCGACCGCGTGCTTCACGTCCGCGATTCAACGTCGTCCACGTGCGCGGCTCAACATGAATGCGTGGAGAAACCGGCGGGCGGTAGTCGTTGACAGGGAGGCGGAATACGGATAGGATAGAACCATGTTATGGCGGGCAAAAACACGGTTTTCGCCGTCTCAGGTTTCCCGGTTCTGCGGCAGATGGCCACTCATCTGCGTATTGCTGATCCTGCAGGCTGGCTGCGGCTCGTCCGATTCGGAAGTGGATCCGGACGATAAAGAAGCCGTGGCCCAGGCGTTTATGGCCCAGTTGGTGGAAGGTACGATTACACCGGGGACCATCGAATTCCACGAAATACCGGAAAAGTTCGTGCAGGATGGCAAGGCGTTGTATGCCCGGTACGGCTGCACGGTGTGCCACGGCAGGGAAGGCCGCGGCGACGGACCGGTTTCCTATACGCTGAAACCCCCGCCCCGCGATTTCAGGGAACCCGGGGCCTATCGCATCGGCCGCGACGTGGTCACCATTGCCGGCACGCTCAGGGACGGCATGCCCGACAGCCCGTCCATGGTGCCCTTTCCCCATATCAAAGACGAAGAACGCTTCAAGATCGCCATGTACGTGGCATCGCTACAACCGGCGGACGACCTGGAGATCACCGGCGCCTGGGTCAGGGGCACGCCGCCGAACCGGGACGTCACCGCCGCCTACCTCGTCATCGAAAACCGGTCGGACCGGGTCCGGGAACTGCTTTCCGTCGAGACGCCGGCCGCGGAGTACACTGAACTGCATACCATGCGCTATGTGGACGACATGATGGAGATGGAGATGGTTGAACGCCTGGCGGTTCCGGCGCAGGGCGAGGCGGCATTGGAACCCGGCGGAAACCACATCATGTTGTTCGGTGTGAAAGATCCGCTGTCGGAGGGAGAGCAGGTGTCCCTCACGCTGCGTTTCGCCGACCAGTCGACCCGGACCGTAACGGCCGAAGTGTTGAAGGAAAAATGATGGGCGGGCTCATTATGGGCGCGATGCTCCTGTTTAAACGATCCATTGCGCGGCAGGCACGATCCATGCTCCGACTGGCACGATCCTGGCTTCTACTGGAACGATCCCGGCGCCGCCCTGGTATGGTCGCCATGCTCGCCGCGGCCCTGCTGCTTCTTCCGGGCTGCCGCGCCGAAGCCCCTCCACCACCCCGGGTCGACGTCCCTGAACTCCTGGACTATGGCGAACGCTTCGGTGGCGATTTCATCCTGACCGACCAGGACGAGGCGCGATTCGACCTGGCAGAACACCGCGGCGACGCCTTCCTGATCTTCTTCGGCTATACCTTCTGCCCCGACGCCTGTCCCCTCATGCTCTCCACGCTTGCGGCCGTATACGACGCGCTCGATCTCGCGCCCGGCCAGCACGTGCGCACGATTTACATCACCGTCGATCCCTCGCGCGATACGCCGAAGCAGCTCAGGGAGTACCTGGGCTACTTCTCCACGGTCGACGTCCGCGGCCTGACGGGATCGCGGGAGGAAATCGACAAGGTCGTCGAACAGTACGGCGTGCTGTACAAGTTTCAGGAGCCGAACGAAGCGGGCCACTACCTCGTAGCCCACACGACCACGCTTTTCCTGGTGGACCGGGAGGGGCGCCTGCGCTACCGGTTCCATCCGAGCGACACGCCGGAATACATCGCGGCGGGCGTGAAACTGCTCTTCGAATAGCCTGAGGGCTTCAAGTTGCGGTCCCGATCGTCGATTACAGTGCAGATTCTAGGGTTGCAGGACTGTCCGTCGAATAGCCTACTGCTCGCGGCGCAGCGAATCGACCGGGTTCATGAGGGCGGCCTGAAGCGTCTGGGAACTGACCGTGATCCAGGCGATCAACAGCCCGAGCAGGCCGGCCGCGGGGAACAGCAGCAGCGAAATCTCGGTGTGATATGCGTATGCCCTGAGCCACTGTTGCATAACGAAGTAGGCCACCGGCCAGGAGATCACATTGGCGATTGCCACGAGGACGGTGTATTCACGGGAGAGCAGCATGATGAGCCCGCGTACCGACGCGCCAAGGACCTTCCGCACGCCTATTTCTCTTGTACGCTGCCGGGACGTGAACACCGCCAGGCCGAAGAGGCCGAGGCAGGCCGTGAAGACGGCGAGTCCGGCGAACAGGGTAACGAGCCGGCCGAGAAGCTGGTCTGACCGGTAGAGCCGCTCCACGTCATCGTCGAGGAATGAGTAGGTGAAGGGAATGTGCGGCGTGACGGCCTTCCACATCGCTTCCAGGTCCCGAAGGGTGTTCTGCGGATCGCCAGGCACGAAACGAATGGCGAACACGCCGGCGCCGCCGAAGGTAATCATCATCGGTTCAATCCGGTCGTGCAGCGTCCTGAGATGGAAGTCCTCGACCACGCCGACAACGCTCATCCGCCGGTCTGCAACTTGCACGAACCTGTCTAGCGCTTCCTCCGGGGCTGTCCATCCCAGGCGCCCGGCGGCCTCCTCGTTGAGCAGACATCCCACCGACGTATAGGTCGTGCCGCCGTCCGGCTGTTCTACCTCTTTGAAATCCCGTTCGAAAGAAACATCGCGTCCTGCCAGCAGCTTCAGGCCTAGCGTACGCACGTATCCGCCGGTCGTGATCAGCATCTGCACGGTTACAGGAGGCTCGGCGGGCCGATCGACGCTTCGCACCGGAAAGATCGGCAGTGTGCCTCGTCCCGCGGTGCGTCCGGGCACGTAGTTCGCACCGGCTACGCTTGCGACACCCGCGTGCCCGGGAAACCGTTCCATGATCATATCCCAGTTCATGCCCTGGAGATGCGGCATGATCACAACGTGTTCCTTGTCGAATCCCAGGTATTTGTCGCGCATGAACTCGAGTTGCTGATAAACGACCGCGGTTCCGATCATCATCGAAATGGCGATAGAGAACTGGGCGACCACCAGTGCCTTGCGCAGGGAGGCCGCGCCGGTGTCGGATGCGGTCCTGAAGATCGCGGCGGGACTGATCCGGGACAGTACCAGGGCCGGATAGCTCCCGGCAACAATACCGACTCCGATGACAATGCCCGCGCCGCCGAGCAGGGACCACGGCTCCAGTGAAGGCACAGCCAGCAGGTGGCCCGTCAGTGTGCGAAAAAGGGGAAGGACGACCGATACGACGCCGAGGGCGGCCAGGAAGGCCAGGAGACTGATGAGCATGGTTTCGCCCATGAACTGACGGACGATCTGCGCCCGGGTGGCGCCGGCGACCTTGCGCATGCCGATTTCCCTGGCCCTGCCCATGGAACGAACGGTGGCGAGGTTGGTGAAATTCATGCAGGCTATCAGGAGAATGAAGACCGCGATCGCGATCATCATCCAGATGAAGGAAACGTCCCCATTCGTTTCCATTTCGTATTCCAGGTGCGAATGAAGATGGATGTCGAAAACGGGCTGCAGTGTATAGGTATGGGTGAACGCGATCATGCGGGCGTCGGTGTCCAGGCGTTCCTCCAGGCGTTGGCGCAGCAGGCCGCCCGCTTCCTCCGAAGATGCTCCGGGCGCCAGCAGCAGGTAGGTGTAGTACTCGCTGCTCGCCCAGTTACTCAGTAACCGGAGCGGATCGCCCCTTCCCGTTGTGGTGGCGATGGAAATGTAGAAATCCGGATGATAATGGGCATAGACCGGAGGATCTTCCATGATAGCGGTGATGGTGAAGGAAAACTGGTGGTCTCCGGTGATCACCTTGCCGACCGGATCGGCGTCCCCGAAATACTTGCGGGCCATGGACGCGCTAATGACCATGGTGTTCGGCGCCGTGAGGGCGGTGGCGGGATTGCCCCGGACGAGCGGCACGTCGAATACGTCGAACAGGTTGCCGTCGGTCCAGTATACCCCCTGCTCGTAGAACTGTTTGTCCTCGGTCGTGAACAGCCAGGTGCCGATCGTTGCCCTCAGGCGCAGTACTTCCTCCGCTTCCGGCAGCTGAGTCCTGATGAATCCGCCCAGCGCGCCGGGCGTACGGGCCGTGCGGTCCGTCACGATCCGGTAGATGCGGTCGCCGCGTGAGTTATGGCGGTCGTAGCTCAATTCGTCGCGGATGTAGAGCAGGATGACCAGGCAGCAGGCCATGCCGATGGCGAACCCGATGACGTTGATCGCGGCGTGGGACCGGGACTTGAGGATGTTCCGCCAGGCGGTGAGGAGGTAGTGTCCGATCATGGGCCGATACCGCCGTGGTGAGGACAGGTCTCAGGAAAACAGCTCAATGTTCCCAAAGATATGGATTTGGACCGGGCGCGTATACCTTTTTGGCTCGCGGATGCAGTTCAAGGCCGATGCACCGCTGAGGGGCCGGGCATTCCTACGGCGCCAGCCTCGCCCAGTGGACATCCATGGCGTCTTCGGTTCCCGCGTAGTAGACCACCAGGACCGTGCCGTCGGACAGGGCTTCCGCGTAGGGAAGGCCGAAGGACCACACCGAGAAACCCAGGGCGCCCTTGGGATCTTCCTTCGGCGCCTCGTGGGCGTATAGAGTCACTTCGGTTTCCGGGTCGAAAGTCCCATCGATGGATGGAGCCAGGCGAGCCTTGATGGACTGGGACTGAAAGCGGTCCACCCAGGCCAGGATCACGCGTCCGTCCGGCAGCACCGCGGGGTGCGCCGCCTGGTCGGTGACGCCGATATCCTCGGGCTCTGACCAGGTCCGTCCACCGTCGGGACTGACGCGGCGGTGGATGTTCAGGTAGGACTCCGTTTCGGTGTTGTAGGTCCACGCGAATGCGCCGATTCTGCCGTCCGGCGCCACGGCCGACCTCAGGTCCCAGTTGAAGATCAGGCCCGTTGGATCGAACCCGATGTTCATCGGTTTACCCCAGGTTTCCCCCCCGTCCGTGGAGTGAAAGGCGACGACCCGCTGGTACCATTTTGAGGTGTCGAGGTAGTGCTTGTTGCTCTCGATGGTCATGATCAGGGTGCCGTCCGGCAACTGCATGATCGGATTGGTCAGGCTTGCCGGTCCGATCACCTCCGGCATGGGCACCTCGCGCCAGGGCGACCAGGTCTCCCCGCCGTCCTCCGAATCCGCAAGGAGGATGTACATGGGCACGCATCCCTCGGTCTCCGGGTTGAAGAGACCCGGGGCGTCCGGGTAGGTTTCGCGGTCGATCCACATGGACGCGGCAATGACCCGTCCGGGCGCCAGTTCCGTGAGATAGACGATCTTGACCGTTCCCCGGACGCCGCGGAGAACGGGGCTGCCAAAGGGCCGTTCGGGTTCGCTCCAGGTCTTCCCGAGGTCCGATGACCGGCTGACTTCTATCACTTCATCCGCGCAGTCCTTCGTCAAACCGCTGTGCCAGGTGGCGATCAACGTGCCGTCGGACCTGCAGAGGACGGCGGGGAAGGTGAGGTTGGCGCGGTCGGTGCCGGGCACGCTGCGGCTGAGGACGCCGGAGTCGATGATGCGCATGGTAAGTTCGCCTTTCGAGATGGGATGTTCATCCTGTTTATAGTTCGGTTCCAACCGGTTTGCCGGGTTCCGGCCTGGTTGCCGGGGTCGAGCCGGTCTGCCTGGAGCCGATCCGGTCTGCCTGGAGCCGAGCCGGCCCCTCGCATTCTTTCACATGCTTTCGCACAGTTCGGTCATGGCGGCGAGCATGGATTCCGCCAGGCCGTCGATCGCCTTCCGGTTTCCGGCCATGTCGACCGATGACGCGGAAACGTAGAACTTCATGGTCGGTTCGGTACCTGAAGGGCGCACGATGGCTCGCGTGTGGCCGGCCTCCGAAAGTGTGAAGATCAGGATGTTCACGCGGTCGGCCGGCACGGCCGTGGTCGTATTCGTACGAGGATCCAGTGCCTGGCCGCGCTCCCGATCGATCACGCGGTAAACGGGACGGCCGCCCACTTGCTTCGGAGGCGCGGTGCGCAGGGCGGCCATGATGCCGTCGATCCTGCGTGTGCCTTCCGGTCCGGCCATGACGATCGACTGCTGACGTTCTTTGAAATATCCGTACGCACGGTAGATATCGTCCAGTTCGTCGCGCAACGTGCGGTTGTCCTTCTTCGCCAGGGCGGCGTACTCGGCGAGCAGGATGCCGGTTGCGGCCTCCTTGTCCCGTATCCGGGCGTCCGCCAGGTACCCGTGGCTCTCCTCGGTGCCGAACACGAAAGTCATGTCCGACGGCATCCGCTCTATCGCCGCGCCGACATGCTTGAATCCCACCGGAAGGTCGTCCACGACCTCCAGGCCATGGGACCGGGCGATGAGCGCGGCCAGATCCGACGTGACCGCGGTCTTGCAGAACAGCCCCTTGGCGGATAGCGTTCCCGCAGCCTGTTTCCGGCTGAGGATGTAATGGCACAGAAGGGCGCCGATCTGGTGACCGTTGAGCGCCAGGGCGTCTGGAGGAGCCGACCATCCCCGGTCCGACAGCGGAAGCGCGCATCCCACGCGGTCGGCGTCGGGGTCGCTGGCCAGGACCAGGTCCGCGCCGGTTTCCGCGGCCTTCCGTATGCCGAGGAGGAACGCCTCCGGCCTTTCCGGGTTCGCGATGCCTCCGGCGAGTGTGGGGAACGTCCCGTCGGGCTTCACCTGCTCCTCCACGTAGTGTACGTCCTGGTAGCCCAGCTTTTCCAGTGCGGCCGCTATCGAAGTCATGCCCACGCCGTGCAGGGGCGTATACACCACCCGTATGTCTCGGGCGCCGGACAGCGACAGGTCCGCGAGGACGGCGATGTACCCCGCGTCCAGGTCCCGGTCGATGGTCCGGATCAGTCCTCCTTCGACGGCATCCTCGTAACCGGTCCGCCTGACTTTTGTAACGCGCCGCATTTCCGCGGTGATTCGCGCGTCAAGGGGCGCCACGATCTGGCCGCCATCGGGGCCGTACACCTTGAATCCGTTGTCGCCGGGCGGGTTGTGGCTGGCGCTGATCATCACGCCGGCCGCCGCCCCGAGTTCCCGGACGGCAAAGGACAGCGCGGGGGTCGAGCGATGGCCGTCGAAGATCAGCACCGGTATGCCGTTGGCGGCAAGCACCCGGGCCGTCTCCTTCGCGAAGGCCTCCGAGTTGTGCCGTGTGTCCCAGGCCACGACGACCCCTTGCGCACTGCCAGCTCGCGTATCGCCCGTGTGTTGCCGCTGCCCGCTGGCGCCATGATGCCCGTGCGCTCCGCTTGCCCCAACGCCCCCTTCCTCCGCCCCGGAGACGTACCGGGCCAGTCCCTGCGCGGCCACGCCCACGGTGCGGGTGTTGAACCGGTTCGGCCCCGGACCCATCCAGCCGCGAAGTCCGCCCGTTCCGAAGGCGATGGCCGAACCGAAGGCGTCTTCCAGTTCATTGGTGTCCCCCGCTTCGACCAGGGTCCGGATTTCCGCTCCGAACGCCGCGAAGTCCGCCTCCGTCAGCCACTGCACAATGGCCTCGCCCGCCGTCCGGGAAAGGACGCCGCCGGCGATCCAGGCGTTGATTTTCGAAATGGTTGGATTGCTCACGTCATGAGTTCCTTCGAGGGAGGGCTAAGCCACGGCAATCCACGTCCGGCCGTACCTCACCTCGTCTGTATGTCGCCCCGGTGCCCACCTATACTGTGCCCTCGTCTATACTTCGTGCCGGCGTCCCGTCTATGTGTCGCCCCGGTGCCCTCGCCTATACCTCGCCCTTCAGGTATCTGCCCCTTTCCTCCTCCGGGAATCGCTCTATCGCGTAGCGCAGCATCGTGCGGGGCATCTGCCGGTAATGGGTCTTCAGGAACGTTTGCTCGACGGCCAGATTCCGCTTTCCGATCTCCCTGAGCATCCAGCCCACGGCTTTATGGATCAGATCTTCCTCGTCGTTCAGCAGGCGTTCCGACAGTTTCACCGCGTCTGCAAAAACATCCTGCCTGATGAAATGCAGACAGGCCATGATGGCCATTCTGCGTTCCCATATCGATTCCGATTCAGCCAGCACGTAGAGCGGTTTCTTGTCCCGCGCGTCCAGGTAGCCGCCCAGAATGGGATGGGCGGAGCAGTCGACGAGGTCCCAGTTATTGATGAAGGCCGTATGGCCTAGATACGCTTCGTAGATCGCTCCTCTCTCCCGCTCTTCACCCTTGTTGAATTTCATGACCAGCAACAGAAGCGAAAACAGGCGTGCTTCATGATAGGGAGATACGAGCACGCGCAGGGTCTCGCCCATGGAGAGATCGCGGTGTCGGCGGGCCTGGGCGCGTAGTAGGGGAACCCTGATGCCGAGGAACCGGTCTCCTTCGCCGTATTCTCCCGGACCGGTCTTGAAGAATCTCTGCGAATGCGCGGCGATATCGGGGTCGCCCAGCGCCTCGAGGACGCCGTGTATTTCTTCTGAAGTCACGCGGGCCTCCGGTCAAAGAAGGACGGTGCTAGCGAGGAAACCGCTTTGTCCCGAATGGCCTCGAAAACACCAGATCATGTCTTCATGACGGACATGCCCTCCGAGGCGACGAACACCCACCGGCCCCGTTAGAAAAACTGCAGTTCGTGGATGGACCCGGGAAAATACAGCAAATCCACCACGATCGCAACGGCGGACCCCAGGACGTATCCTACCATGATGCCGATCATGAGCGGCTGCGCCGACTGGTATAAGCGCACGCCGCCGATCCGGATCAGAATGGTCTTCAACAGCCACGCGAGGAAGACGGGGAAAAAGGCGTTGCGTGCCGGTCCCCCCGCGGCCACCACGAATCCTATGGGAGAAATGGGCCACCAGCTGAAGAAGTAACGGGCTACGGTCATGCCCAGGACCATGGCCATGCCCGTTACCAGGAAGAACACTTCCGTGCCCGATATGGTGGTGCTGTTCTGCATCCACGTTATGATCAGGTTATAGAAACCGGGGTCGCCGGCGATATTGTTGTAGTAGTTGGCCGCACCGCCCAGCCGGTATCCGGAATAAGCCGAGAAACCGATAGCGGTAATCGCGCTGACGGCGAAGGTGACGGCGCACCAGAAGAACAGCACCCGTCCCGACACGCCCAGTGCGGTTCTCAGTTGCGCGACGTGGGAGGGGATGATCATCGTGAAGGTCTTCCAGTTGCGCGCGAAGGCGCTGCCGAGACCCAGGCCCGTCAGATTCTGGGGCGAGAGCGAAGCGGATCCCAGCATGCCCACCGTGAACTGGTGGGCGTTGATGGGCAGGTCCAGGAAGACGAGTCCCGATTCGGCCATCACGCGGCACAGCGCGAAATAGAAGAGGAAGAGCAGCGTGAGGAAGACGAGGATCACGGGAAAGGACATGCCGATGGCGTACAGCCACCAGATCACGTAGGCCAGTCCGCATGCGCCCGTGACCAGGGCGGCCCGGTACGAAATGAATTCGTCCTCGTCGCGCAGGTTCGTCTCGTGCCCCCGCACGTGCCGCCAGACCGTCTTCAGGTGGCGTCGGGCGATCCAGAATCCCCAGAGCGCGAAGGCGATCATGCCGCCGATGAACTGCACTGCTACGAGTCCTCCAGGCACGGCGGTCCCCGAATCGGCTACGATGCCGACCCGGGCCAGGACGCCCTGCTCCAGCGTGCGGACGATCTGGAACACCCAGACGCTGAACAGGATGTCCACGTTGATGAAGTAGGAAAAGGCCAGGGTCAGCACGTTCATGCGAATGGGGTGGGCGGGAAAGGACCGCCCGAGTTCGAGATTGACTACGGTACTGGCGTCGACTGGAAAGGCCGTCCACTGCGTCCAGTAGGCGGCGGTGTTCCAGCACATGACGGAGAAAGTGATCACCAGCCCGGTGATGAACAGGCGATTGCCCATGATGGACGGCAGGACCGCGTCTGATTCATCGTCCGTATCGGTCATGACGACCGGCACCTGCGAGATGGGATAGGAAAGCCGTTCGTGCTCGACCCATTGCTTGCGCATCAGGATGACGAAGCAGATGCCGACGGCCAGCAGTCCGGCAAAGAAAGTAAGCCACCAGAAGGAGGGGATGATCCACGCCGCCCACGGAATCGGCATGGATTCGGGAAGGCCCCAGTAATAGTCCCGGTTCGCGTACTGCTCGTTTGTGACGATGACCCAGTCCGGGAGATAGGCGAAGAACATCTCGCGCCACTGGTTCTCGGGCGTGGCGTAGTATTCCGCGGTGGTCATGACGTTCACCACGTAGTTCGACATCCCCCACGTGGGCACCATGAAGCCGATCCAGCCCAGGACGAAGATGAACAACAGTTCCCGGGTCCGCAGCCCCCATGACGGCCTGACCGCCTTGACCAGTATATTGGGACCCAGGATACCCAGGAAAAAGGGGATCAGAAGGGCCAGGTCGATATGGGCGAAGGTAAGGTGGACGTACCCCACCAGGAAGTTGCTCGCTACCGAGCCCACGTTGACGACGATCGCCAGCGCCAGGCCGAGCAGCGCAGCGCGTGGAGTGGCTACGCCCGAGGTGGAGGAATCGTCCACTATTCTCATAGGCGGTAGAGGGATCCGTACTTCTCCCGGATATAGGAAAGGAAGTAGTCCGCCGAGAGCGGCTCCCCGGTGACGTGCTCGACGAGTTCGCTGGCGCGGTAGGTCATGCCGGGCAGATGGATGTTGTCTCTGAGCCAGTCCCGCAGCGGCAGCAGTTCTCCGCGGGCGATCTGGTCCGACAGGTCGGGCATATCGCGCTCGGCGGCGCGGTAGAACTGGGCGGCGTACAGATTGCCCAGGGTATAGGTGGGGAAATAGCCGAAGCTGCCGTGCGACCAGTGGATGTCCTGCATCACGCCGTCTTTGTCGTCGGGCGGCGTGATGCCGAGAAACGCTTTCATCTTCTCGTTCCAGACCGCGGGGAGATCGCCGGGCGTGTATTCGTCCGCGAACAGGCCGCGTTCTATTTCGAACCGGAGCAGGATGTGCAGGTTGTAGGTGATTTCATCCGCTTCGACCCGGATGAGCGAGGGTTTCACCTCGTTCACCGCGGCATAGACTTCCTCTTCGCTCACGTCCGCGGCGTTGTCGGGGAAGATGGCGGAGAACTCGGGGAAGAAGTACCGCCAGAAGGCCCGGCTCCGGCCGACCATGTTCTCCCAGAGGCGCGACTGGGATTCATGGATGCCGAGGGATACCGACGCACCCCGGGGCGTGCCCTCATGGGCCGGGTCGTGTCCCTGTTCGTAGAGACCGTGGCCCGCCTCGTGGATGACGCCGTAGAAGGACTGCATGGGTAGGGTTTCCGAGTACCGGGTCGTCAGCCGAACGTCGTGCACACCCAGGTGCGTGCAGAAGGGATGGGGCGATATGTCCAGCCGGCCCGCCTCGAAGTCGAAGCCCATGCGTTCCGCGGCCGTGACGCCCATGCGCCTTTGATCGTCGATGGGGTAGCTTCTTTCCAGGAAGTCGGTACGGGGTGCCACGCCCGACGATCCTATGCGCTGCACCAGGTCGACCAGGGGAGCGCGAATCGAATCGAAGACCGCCGCGGTTTCTTTCGTGGTGGCGGCGGGTTCGTATTCATCGAGCAGCGCGTCGTAGGGTTCGTCTTCGTACCCAACCGCTTCGGCGACCTCGCGCTGGAGGCCGACCAGCCTGGCGACCCACGGCGCAAAGGCCGGGAAATCGTTTTCCTGCCGGGCCTTGATCCAGACCCCTATGGCCGCGGAGGTTGTTTCCGCCAGAGTTTTGACCAGGGTGACGGGGATTTTGACTGCCCGGTCGCTGTCCCGGGCGATTTCGCGGATATTGACCTCCTGGTCGGGCGCCAGGGATTCGGTCCGGGCTTCTCCCAGGGCTCCGCGCATTTCATCCGACGTGAGTCGTTCATGGATCAAGCCTGAAATGGTGGCGAGCTGCCGGCCCCGCGTGGCGGCGCCCCTCGGAGGCATGTAGGTCTCCTGGTCCCACCCCATCAGGGCGGCGGCCCCGTGCAGGTCGCTTGCCTCCCGGTAGATCGCCATCACCCGTTCGTAGTGCTTTGACACGGTGCGTATCTCCCTTATGGTAATCCTGTCTGTTAATCCTCTCGGATTGCTTTCTCTCTGTCCAGGCTCTGAAACAGCGCGGAATGGGTCCTTCCGCTCATGTGGGCAGGACCGCTTTGACGCGCAGGTGGAGCCGGCCGTGGGCCTTTCGCAGCACCTGTTCCACCTGGCCGGGTCCAACTCCTTTTGCAAATATGAAACCGGGATAGCTGGCGCCTTCCGGCAGCGGGGTCAGCATATCACCTTTCTTCGCGGTGATGACCACGTCCTCGACGCCCGGGACCTTCTTAGCCGCCTCCACACCGTCATATCCCTGGAACAGTCCGCCTTCCGGTACGGGCAGCATCATCACGCCCGCGGCCTCCGTCACACCCGCGCCCTCCGTCACGCTTGCTCCGTGGTCAGAGCCCTTCGCGTCGATTTCGATCCCGTCGACGTCGTTCTTCCCGCATTTCTCCCCGCCGATGCCATTCGTCTTGCCGCCGATGCCGTCCACGTCCTCGCCCAGCGCGTGTCGCAGGATGAGTTCCTCCAGGCTTAACCCCAGTCCGAATTCCAGGACCCGCGAACACAGGCCCCCGATGGACCGGCCGGCGATTTCGATCATCCGGGCCCTGCCGTGGTGGACCCGAAGCTCGGCATGGACGGGTCCCTCCGTCAGACCCACGGCCGTGGAAGCCCGTTGTACCGCTTCGGCCACGGCGTTCTGCGTTTCATCCGGCAAACGCGAAGGCGTAACGTAAATCGTCTCCTCGAAAAAAGGACCTTCCAGCGGATCCGGCTTGTCGAATAGCGCCAGCACGCGCAGGCGCCCGCCGGTCAACAGGCCCTCCAGGGCCAGCTCCGTGCCCGGAATATAGGATTCCACCATGATGCGGCCGGCGTCGGGGTCCAGGCCCGGCGGCCTGTCCGTCGCCCTGCCGAGTATGCGGCCGATTCGGTTGAAAGCTGCTATGAATTCCGTAGGTGAATCGGCCCGGATCACGCCCCGGCTGCCCGAAAGCAGGACGGGCTTGAGCACACATGGATAGGGCTGCTCCAGCGCGATTTCCTCGACGGGCGCCGTCACGTCGAACCGGGCGAAGTACGGACACCATTCACCGGCCGCGGAGAGCATTTCGCGCATGCGGTACTTGTTGCGCGCCGCGACGGCCGCTTCTGGCGTGTTGTGCGGAAGGTCCAGGACTTCGCACGCCCTGGCCGCGATCTCGGTGGTATAGTCGTCGACGGGCACGATGGCATGGAGTGTATGATCCCGGGCGTACGCGACGATGTCCTCCACTGCCTGAGAAACGTGCCTGAATCGCAGCGAAAGCGGGATGCCCCATTCGTCCGCCAGCACGTGGCAGAAGTCCGAACCCATGGCGACGTCCAGGTTCATCTGGTGGGCGGCGTCCAAAAAAGGACCGGCCCGGTAGGTCGTCGTCGGCATCAGGAGCAGGATTGTTTTAGGCGGAGACTGATCTGGCATGTTAAGACTGGAAAATAGAGATTCAGACGGTCGAAATCAATGAAATCGCCCGGCCTGTCGCATTGCCAAACAGATGTACAGTGAAAAAAAACTTGCATACGGAATCGCGTACAATTATAATTTGCACGTAGAATTCACGTAAATCACCCGCAGGCACAGGACCTTAGAACGGTCTGTCGCGGGAATTCTCGCACTCTATCGGGTGCATTACTCCCATTATTTCATCTGGAGGGTAATCAATGAATCGCACAGAATTGGCCGGTAAGGTTGCTGATGCTACCGGGTTGTCGAAAGCACAGGCCGATAGCGCAGTCGCCGCAGCACTCGACGCCATCAAGAGCAGTCTCAGTGACGGCGACTCCGTCACGCTGATCGGCTTCGGCACGTTCAGCGTATCGGAACGTGCTGCTCGCCAGGGGCGAAATCCCGGTACGGGCGAGTCCATTACGATCGCGGCGAGAAACGTGGCCAAATTTACGGCGGGCAAGGCTTTAAAAGACGCCATAGGCTAAGATGTAATCCCCGGTCCAGTCCGGTCATGCCGGCCGGACTGGACCCGGTGCGAGATTTGACGGGGCGCGGACCGGTCGGCCTGACGGAGAGCCTGGTTGCGGTCTGTCCGGTTCCTGCCGATCTGTCTCTGATGCGGGATTTCTGAGTTGTCGTTTTTTTTTGACTGTTTTTGCACACGTGTTCAAGACCTGAACCTGCAGTTTGCTCGGACACTTCGGTCGCGTGCCGGGCTGACACCTGGGTGAATTTCGATTGGTTGCATCTGGCCTTCGAGCAGCCTGGAAGTAAACCAATTCCCCTTGACTTCCGCGGTGTCCAGCCCTACCATGTTGCAGTTGTGTTGGGAGATAAGGGAAGGGTATGCCGGGGTGGTGGAATTGGTAGACACAGGAGACTTAAAATCTCCCGGACCTCAATAGTCCGTGCCGGTTCGAGTCCGGCCCTCGGCATTCGGGGTCGCGAACACTCCTGGGAACGTTCGTAACGCAGCAGGGCGCTTAGCTCAGATGGTTAGAGTGCCACGTTGACATCGTGGAGGTCAGTGGTTCGATCCCACTAGCGCCCATTCAACCCATACAGCATCTATGCATGCCCCGCCTCGGGTATAATCCTGCCTTTCGTTTCGCTCACGTTGCTCACGCGCAACGCGCCAGGCATTCCGGTCCGACATGAAAATCACGGATATCAAGGCCGTCTATCCGGCACGGAAAAAGAAGGGAACGGGCGCCTGGCAGGAATACTACTGGCAGATCGTGGTCCGGATCGAGACGGATGCCAGCGTGGTGGGGTACGGGTACGGCGGGGGCGGGGAACCGGGCAGACTGATCGTTAACGGCCACCTGCGCGATGCGCTGATCGGCCGGTCGGTCGACCACGTGGACGACATCCGCGATACCTGGGACTATCTCTATTCCAAATCCTTGCCTTACGGTCGGGGCGGCATGGTGATCATGGCTCTGAGCGGCATCGACCTGGCTCTGTGGGACCTGCTGGGCAAGGCCGAAGGGTGGCCCGTGTACGAACTGATAGGCGGGTTGAAGAAGAAAACGGTACGCGCCTACGCGACGGGAGGAGAACCGGCCCGGGTCCGCGACCTGGGATACACCGCCGTAAAGTACTCCCACCAGTGGCGCGAAGACGCCGACTACGACAAGGCCGCGGCCCTGGCGGCCCGGCACCGCGAGATGTTCGGCCCGGACGCGCTGCTCATGTTCGACTGCTACATGTCCTGGGACGGCGGGGTCGCCCTGAGGATGCGCGAACTCCTGGCCGAATATGAGCCCTACTGGTTCGAGGATCTCATCACGCCCGATCATCTTGACGAACTGGCCGTACTCCGGCCCCGGCTGGCGCCCGTACTCCTGGCGGGCGGCGAACACGACTTCTCCCACCACACCTTCGGTGCCATTGCCCGCTCCGGGGCCCTGGACCTGTGGCAGCCCGATATCACCTGGTGCGGAGGGATTACCGCGGGCCTGCGCATCCTGGAACTGGCAAGAGCGCATGGCATACCCGTATGCCCCCACCGGGGCGGTGAGATCTGGGGGCTGCACCTTATCGCCGCGACGGATTGCATGGATCTGGCGGAGACCCACCCGGACAGGCGGAGCGATCCGGACGGCACGGTCCTGCTCGACGAGCCCTTGGTGTCCGGCGGCGAGATCGTACCGCCGGACCGGCCCGGATTCGGTGTCACGCTGAAGTCCGCGTACGCATGATACGACTGGCCCGACTCACCTGGACCGGCCGGCGGAGGAGGCGCGCGAGGCCGGCTTGGCCGGCGTAACAGTTTTCGATTTGGGGCCACGCGGGCACAATAACAGGGTAAGGGAATGAAAAACGTTCAAAATGCATCCGCTCCCGTGGAATCTCAGGAGGCGTTTCGGATTTCCATATCTCGATGAAACAATAGGACTTGCAGATTTAATCCCCGGCTGTTGCGGGGATTTGACGCCGGATCATGTCCGGCATGTTGATGCATCGGCTTGTACCGCGTCCCGTACTGCAGCACGGCGGCGCAAAATGAAAGGAGGAAGTATGATAACCAAACAACGGAGGTGTGACGGCTGATCTGATCAGTTGGCATTCCTCCAGACGTAGGCCGGGCGCCTTGTCCAGTGCGAGGCGCCCGGTTTTTTGTGCTTGCGCCTCGATCCGGCCGGGTGTAATCGTGCATAAACGGGTTGGAATCCGCCGCTCATCCACGATCTTCCAGAACAAGCCAGACACCATGTCTCTCTACCGCCTCCTGCGCCCCGTATTATTCGGCCTGGATCCCGAGTGGATTCACCGCGTCACGCTGTCCGCGGTTGGTGCGGCGGGACGCATGCCACCCGTGCGCGGCCTGCTCCGCGGCCTGTTCGCCACGGATGACCCGCGGCTCAGGGTGGAAGCGGGAGGACTCGCCTTTCCGAACCCGGTCGGCCTGGCCGCGGGATTCGACAAGAACGGTGTCGCCATAGAAGGACTCGCTTCGGCCGGCTTCGGTTTCGTGGAGGTCGGTTCGGTCTCGGCGTACCCGTCTGCCGGCAATCCAGGGCGCCCGAGACTATTCCGGGTTCCGGAGGATGAATCGATCGTGGTAAACTACGGGGTGCCTAACGACGGCGCGGAAGCCGTGGCGCGGCGGTTCGCGTCCTCCGGCCAGCCAGGTCAGCCAAGTCAGCCTGGCCAGCCCGGACTGCATGGACAGTCCAGACTGCCCGTCCCCCTGGGCATCAACCTGGTCGAAACGAACACCGGAAAGCCGGCGGACGCAGACGAGGTGGTGGACGAACTGATCGTCGCGGTACGCCCCTTCATCGGCCTCGCCGACTACGTGACGCTCAATCTGAACTGTCCAAACACCACGTCGGGACGAAGTCCCTTCGACGACCCGGACACCTTGGGTTCGTTGCTCTCCGGATACGCGCGGTACGACGCCATGCCGCCCACGTTCCTGAAGGTGGTACCTACCACCGATCCCGGGACAATAGAGGGAACGCTTGCGGCCATGGACCCCTTTCCGTTTGTCAAAGGGATCGTTTTCGGCCTGCCGACTGGCAAGCCCTATGACCATCTGAAGACCCCGCGCCGCCAGCTTGACGCGATGCCCGGGACCCTCTGCGGCCGGCCTGTCCGGGCACTGATCGACGCGTCCATCCAGGCCTGGTATCCGCGGATGGATCGCGACCGCCACGTGATCGTAGGCACCGGCGGCATATTCACCGCCGAAGACGTCTACAGGAAGATCCGCCTGGGCGCTACGATTGTACAGTTGTATACAGCACTCATCTATCACGGACCCGGCCTGGTGAAGCGCATCAACCGGGGCCTGTGCCGCCTGATGAGCCGGGATGGCCTGAGCCGGATTTCCGATGCCGTGGGCGTGGGCAATCCGCATACGCCTACGCGAAGTACGCAAAATACGCGCAGAGTCGTCGATGCCTGACGTAATTTCGTCGCTGGATTCGGTCACGCCCGAACTGTTGACCTCCATACTTCGTGGAAACGGCCTGCTGGGCCGGGGCAGGATCCTGGACGTGAAGATCCATCCCAATCCGGCGTTCAATTCCATCGTGGCGCACCTGGAGCCCGTGTATTCCGCGGATGCGCCGGCAGGTGTTCCGGAGCGCCTGTTCATCAAGATCAAGCAGCAGCACTGGGGACGGGATGAAGTCGCGTTCCACCGCCTGGTAGCCGGGCAGAAGCTGCCGCCGTCCATGTCGATTCCGCTCATCGACGGCGCGTACGACGGGGACACGGGGGTTTCGCATTGCCTGATGCAAGACGTCTCCGGGACGCACCATGCTCCCGTCTCCCGCGAGCGCGTTCTGACAGGAGACGGCGTGCCAGAGGAAGGGGAACTGGCCGGCTGTGTGGATGCGCTGGCCGGCCTGCACGCCTACTGGTGGGAGCACCCGGTACTGAGGGAAGGACCCGTCAGGATCCCAATACCGTTCAGGGACGAGGACCGGTATGTGGCGGAGGTGCGGAAGCAGGCGGAAGAATGGCAGCGTTTCAGAGAAAAGGCGGGTTCCGAACTGCCCCGCGAATTGCTCGAGTTGTACGAAAGGCGGATCGAAGCGCTGCCCGCGCTATGGGGTCGGTTTTTCCAATCCAGGTTCGACGGTCTCCGCCAGCTTACGGTGTGTCACTCGGATTGTTACTTCACCCAGTTTCTCTGCCCCGACGACCCGTCGGTCCACGGAACCTACCTGTCGGATATGGAAGAAGCGTGTGTATATCTGTGCGCGGAAGATCTGGTATACCTGATCGCCACGTTCTGGACACGTGAACAGAGACAGGAAGACGGCCGGGAAATACGATGCTTGAAGCGATATCACGCGTCGCTCGTGGAGAGCGGAGTACGGGACTATGCGTGGGACGATCTCTGCAGGGATTACCGCCTGCAACTGATCTGGCGGGCCCACCTCCCCGTCTGGGACCAGGTGAACGGGAGTACGCGGGACTACTGGCGGCCCAAGATGCAATGCCTGACCGACGCCTACCGCGACTGGGACTGCACGTCGCTTCTGTGACCTGCAGCAGGGCCGCGACAGCGACCTGGAAGGCCGCTGCGAGCTACCTGGATTGCGCGTCGCTTCTGTGATCGGCGGTCCGCCCGGTCCGCCCGGTCTGTACATTTCTCCTGGTCGCCTGGTCCGCCCAGGCGGACCGCATGCTTCAAATTATGCTGGAACCTGTCTACCACGCTAGAACGTGCCGTCCACGCTCAGCGTCGTGCCGCCGGTATCTTCCTTGCGTACCGTAGACGACCGGATCCGCTCCTGCAGTTTCTCGTAGTACAGCGTTTCGTCCACCGGAATATCGACCCAGTCGTCCAGCCACGTGGACAGCAGCATGGCATTGGCGAGTTCGACGCCCCGGATACCCTCGATCCCCGGCGCGATCAGGGGGGTTCCCTCGAGGATCGCGCGTATCCAGTCCCGGGTGATGCCGCGATGCTCTTCGCCGCCAGCCTGGAAAGGGATCTCGCACTTCCAGGTCTCCGGGCTCCCGAACCCCCCCTTCCATTCGCGGTTGAAGACGTTCGCCGGCGTTCGATTGCGCCAGAAGGTGATCCTTCCTTCCTCCATGACCACCTTGCCGTTGTCGCCCGTGATTTCCATGCGGTTGGTCCCCGGAGATTCGCCCGTGGTCGTAATGAAGACGCCCGTGGCGCCGTTTTCGTACTCGGCGTAGGCCGTCACGTCGTCTTCTACCTCTATGGAGTGGTACTTTCCGAATCCGCAGAAGGCGCGGATGCGTACCGGCATGCCGCAGATCCACTGCCAGAGATCAAGGTTGTGGGGACACTGGTTGGCGAGTACGCCGCCGCCTTCCCCGGCCCACGTGGCGCGCCAGCCGCCCGAGTCGTAGTAGCTCTGGGCGCGGAACCAGTTCGTGATGATGTAGTTCGTCCGGCGCAGTTCGCCCAGTTCGCCGGACTCCACGAGCTCTTTGAGCTTGCGGTGTTCCCCGAGGGTCCGCTGGTTGAACATCAGGCCGAAGACCAGGCCGCTTTCTGCGGCCGCCTCGTTCATTTCACGCACCTGGCGCGTGTACACGCCGGCCGGTTTCTCGCAGAGGACGTGGAGGCCGCGGGCGAAGGCCTTGACCGCCAGCGGCGGATGGTCGTAATGGGGCGTCGCGATGATCACGGCGTCGATCGTGTTGGACTGCAGCAGTTCGTCCGCGCTCTCGTAGACCTCGACGTCCTCCCCGGCCCGGCGTTTCGCACGGGCACGTTGATCCGGATCGACATCGCAGAGAGCCTTCAACTCCGCCCCGGGCATCTCGTTCCCGGCGAGGTATTCGATGTGGAAGCTACCCATGTTACCGAGACCGATGACTCCGATACGTACGACGTCCATTGAACTCTCCTTGTCCGCGCCGCGTGGTCTGTGAAGTGTTAACTGTGTTGCGTAGCCTGCGCCGCGCTCGCCCGTCCTGCCCGCGCAATCCCGTCTCGCCGCGCGTCGCGTTCTCCGTCACGGGATTCGCTTACCCGGCGGGGACGGCCGGCTTACCGTCCTTCATCACGCAGGGGAAATGTTCACCCGCCCGGTTCATTGGGGCCCCGTCCGGCAGGTCCACGAAGGCTTTCATCACGTGCTGGCCCGAGGCGACGAAACGGGATGCTCCGGTCATGTAGTGCATGGCGATGGCGCGCCTGGGCTGTTGGGACCGGTTGAAAGGCGAGCCGTGCCAGGTCAGCGAATGGTGAAACGACACCTCCCCGGCCATGACGGGCCAGGGCCGGGGTTCCACGGTGGTTGTATCAGCGCCGGCGGGCGGCGCGAATCCTTCGATCCGGCCAAAGTCCTCGGTATGCTTCAAATGGCTCTGCGTCCGCAGGAATTCGATCTGGTCGCCCCACCGGTGGCTGCCCGGCGTCATCCACATGCACCCGTTCTCCACCGTCGCGTCGTCGAGGGCCACCCAGGCGGATACCGGGGTCATGGGGCGGATGATGGGCCACAGGGGAGCGTCCTGGTGCCAGCTGGTGACGCCGCCGTAGCCAGCCGGCTTGTACTGGATCTGGTCGTGCCAGACCATCAGTTCGTCGGCCTCCGTGAGCCGGCCGATGGCTTCGACGACGAAGGGATGATGGATCAGGCGGTGGTACGCGTCGGACACTTCCCAGATATTCACGATCTGCCAGACGCAGCGTTCCGGTTCCCGCTCGCGGACCATGTTGTGGAACAACACCGGCCTCGGTCCGTCCTCCGGGAATCCCTCCGGTCCGGTATCGAGGACGCGCTGCAATTCGTCCCGCAATTCCTGGACCCCGGCGTCGTCCAGGATGCGGCCCCCGTTGAGGAATCCGTTGCGGTGAAACTCGGTTACCTGACTGTCGGTGAGCATGGTATATCCTTTTCCCGAATACCGAAGACCAAATGCAAACATCCCTCTCAAGGGGTTTAATGCAATCGTGTTTAATCGTCCTTGATCAACAAGAATCGCACTTCATCAGATTGCCCGAAGGCTGCGTCAAACAGTTCCTGGTCTTCACTCGTCCATGTATGTGATACCGCTTTCAGGGACTTCAGAGTCTGCTCCCCCGTGAAAAGCAGGGACAGGCTGGAACCTGTCGCGAGATAGGCGGCCTGGGAGATGTTTCCGTTTTTAGTTATCCGAATAAGACGATCGCCGTAAACGGTCCAGATCCCCACGTCGTCCGTTTCGTCCGAGTACAGACCATCGGAATCGAAGCGGATAATACGCAATCGGTTCAGTTCCAGGGCGTGTTCAACACGGTTTACGAACGCCAGGGCGGTACTATCTGGAATCGCAGGAACGGCATCGTTCCCCGCGAGATTGCGTCGGATTCGTTCCAAACTATCATCAGAGGCGTCGTTACCCGCCAACCGCCAGGTACCCACCAGCGCCGGATCGATCGCGGCGCGGGACGACACGGTTGCCGTGGATTCCGCGGTTTCTGCAGATGCAGAGGATTCCGCGGTTTCAGTGGATTCAGTGGATGCCGTAGCCGCTGTAGACGCCACATCATCGATCTCTTCCAGGATTCGATCCAGCTTCCGATCGATATCGGTCAAACGCCGGTCTTGCGAACCCAGCCTGTTCCTGACCTGCGACAGTTCCCATTCGATCTGGCCGAGTTTGACCATGATCTGGTTCAACCGGAAATCGACGGACTGATCGGGGCGGTCATCGGCGGCGGTCCGGTTACGGCCGGTGAGCACCGCGAGGAAGATGATCAGGAGGATGGCCAGGAACCATACCTGCCGTCGACGCATTTCAGATCTCCTTTGATGACGCATCAGCGGTATTCATAAACGTGTGTATTAAAGGTTAACAATCTACCCCCTGGCACGACGCCGCCAAAGTCTTTTTTGAAGGAACCTCCGTGTTGACATAAACGGTGCAAATCCCTATAATACGCATGTTGTCCGGCCCGGCGCGAGTGAACTGAAAGCCGGCAAAGCGGCAACTCGTACTGCATGTGGCACACGAATAATACGGACCGTATCCAGGCGTAAAATCACGATCCTGGACCGCATGTCTCAACGGGAGCGGCCCGCTCCCCTGAAATGAGGAAAGGTAAACGATGTCCGAAGCACCTGCCGCATCCACCGAAACCATGGAATTCAAGAGCGAGTTGAGGCAGATCCTTCATCTGATCACCCATTCGCTCTATTCCAACAAGGAGATCTTCCTCCGCGAGTTGATCAGCAACGCCAGCGACGCCATCAACAAGATCCGTTTCAATTCCATCAACAACAGCGACTTGCTGGACGGCGACACCGAGTGGAAGATCAAGCTGATCGCCGACAAGGACAAGAACACCCTGACGGTTTCCGACAACGGCACCGGGATGTCCCGAGAAACCATCGTCGATCAGCTGGGCACCATCGCGAAGTCGGGTACCAGGGCGTTCCTCGAGACCCTGCAGCAGGCCGACGAAGCCAGCCGCCCCGAGTTGATCGGCCAGTTCGGCGTGGGTTTCTATTCTGCCTTCATGGTGGCCGACCGGGTCACGGTGGTCTCCCGTCTGGCCGGCGACCCGAAAGACCAGGGCGTCCGCTGGGTCTCCGCAGGAGAGGGCGAGTTCACCGTGAAGATGGTGGAAAAGGAGACGCACGGGACCGATGTCACGCTCCATCTCAAGGAGGACGAAAAGGAGTTTCTGGAGGAATGGCGGCTCCGGCAGGTGGTCAAGGAGTTCTCCGACTTTATCGAGTACCCGGTCGTCATGGACGTGGAGCGACACGAACCGGTCGAGGGGGAGGATGATAAGACGGAGGCGGTGGTCCGGGAAGAGACGCTCAACTCCATGAAGGCGCTCTGGCTCCGATCGAAGGACGAGATCGAGGACGACGAGTACAACGCCTTCTACCGCCAGATCTCCCACGATTACGGCGATCCGGCCAGGGTGATCCACTACACGGCCGAGGGACTGACCGAATTCAAGGTACTGCTCTTCATCCCGGCGAAGCGGCCCTTCGACATGATGTTCGGCGATCCCAAGGTCGGCCCCAGACTGTACGTGCAGCGGGTCCAGATCATGGAAAACTGCGAGGAGCTGCTGCCGCCCTACCTGCGCTTCATCAAGGGCGTGGTGGACTGCTCAGATCTGCCCCTCAACGTCTCCCGCGAGATCCTGCAGCAGAATCCCATACTCGACCGTATCCGGAAGAACATCGTCAAGCGGATCTTCTCCGTGCTGGAGGAGATGAAGAAGGACGAGTTCGACAAGTACGTGGATTTCTTCAGGGAACTGGGGCTGATCCTCAAGGAAGGGATGGCGCAGGACTTCGAGAACCGGGACGCCCTTACCTCCCTCGCCGTGTACGAATCCATGAACACCGAGGCCGGGAAGTTCATCTCCATGGATGAATACGTAGACCAGATGCCGCCCGACCAGGAGGAGATCTACTACCTGATCGGCGAGCATCGCGGCATGCTCGAAAGGACGCCGTACCTGGAGATCTTCCGGGACCGTGGCTGGAACGTCCTCTTCATGACGGATCCCATCGACGAATTCGTCATGTCGTCGGTGACCGAGTACCGCGAGAAGAAGTACAAGGCGGCCGACAAAGGCGACATCACGGCCGACGAATCCGATAAGGCCAGGGCGGAGGACGATGAAAAGACCTTCAAGGCCCTGATCGAGACCCTGAAGGGCAAGATATCGGAGGTGCAGGATATCCGATTGTCCACGCGTCTCAAGGACAGCGCGTCCTGCCTGGTGGCCGACGAGGGCGCCATGAGCGCCCACATGGAACGGCTCATGCAACGCATGGGCGAGGGCGGGGCCCAGGCTCAGGCCTCCAAGCGCATCCTGGAACTCAACGCCGGACATCCTGTGGTCCAGGGCCTGCAAAAGCTCCACGACAGCGACGACGCGGACGCCCGCGTCGAGTCCATCGGGCGCCTGCTTTACGAGCAGGCCGTGGTGGCCGAGGGATCCAAGCTCGACGATCCCGTGGGTTTCGCGGGCCGGATCAACGACCTCCTGGTCAAGGAACTGATCCGGATCTAGGTTGCTATGTCAGATTGACTCATGGACATGGCCCCGGTTAGATGCTACCTTCAGGCCAAGAACGCTTTCACCGACCATCAAGGGATTATGCCTACCACGTGCTGCTAAACAGACCGAATCTCTCGTATCCCGCCTTCTGAGAGACCGCCCATGACCGACATCATGGATCGCAAACGGCGTAGCGAATTGATGGCGGCGATTCGCACTCGCAATACGGCCCCGGAACTTGCCGTGCGTCGCATCGTTCATCGGATGGGCCTGCGTTTTCGTCTGCACCGCAAGGACCTTCCAGGAAGTCCCGATCTAGTGCTTCCTAAACATAGACTGGCTGTGTTCGTGCATGGATGCTTCTGGCATCGGCATGCGGGATGTCGGTTTGCGTCCACTCCGAAATCCCGGAAAGACTTCTGGACCGAGAAATTCGCTGCCAACATAGACCGCGATGCTCGTCATGAAGCAGCTTTGATAAAACTCGGCTGGCGGGTTCTTGTCATATGGCAGTGTGAGACCAGAAACGAAGCAGCAGTGGAGCACAGGCTGGCAAAACTCATACGGTGTAAAGTAGGGTATCTTGCGAGTGGGTGAGTCTCTCGCCTGTCGAGATCAAGGACCTAAAATCGACTGAATGACTGGAAACATCGACGCAGTTCCTTGTGGCACTGGGCGGGAGTTGGACCCGATCCTGTGCGGCGCCAATGATTCGGCACTTGGCATCGATAAGCAAGTGTGACCCACCGGGGTGACCCGATGGCCATTCAGGTATATGACTTTTTCGCTGGTTGTGGCGGCGCGAGTTGTGGATTTAGGGCTGCGGGCATGGAAATTTCGTTCGCTCTAGATCATGACGCGAATGTTCGGGAGAGTTTCCAAGCCAACTTTCCCGACGCCCGCTTCGAGTTTGCAGATATCCGCATGGTTAGCGTTGATATGATCCGCCAACGGATAGAAGCGGAACGACCGAATCCGGTGCTGTTCAGCGGTTGCGCACCGTGTCAACCATTCAGCAAGCAAAACACGAAGCGACCTGGATTGGACCAGGATGAGCGCGTGCCGCTGCTTGCTCACTTTGCCAGGTTTGTGGAAGGCTGTCGACCGGACCTTGTGTTTGTGGAGAACGTACCGGGGTTGCAGAAGTTAGACAGCGCTAGTCAACCTTTTGGTGACTTTCTGAACCGACTCTATAAAGCAGGGTATGAAGTGGACTATCGTCCCATCCTACTAGCCAAGTACGGTATACCGCAAAGCCGACGACGACTCGTGCTTGTAGGAAGCCGCCATGGTGCTGTTTCAATACCCGATGAGACGCACGGTCCTGGAACACCGAAAGAGAATTACACGACGGTTCGGGACTGGATTTCCCATCTTCCGGCGATTCGCGCAGGCGAGGAGCACGAAGAGGTGCTTAATCACAAAGCGGCAAATCTTTCTGAACGAAACCTCGACCGTATAAAAGCGACGCCTGAAGGCGGAGGCGAACGAGACTGGCCGGAGTACCTAAAGCTCGAATGTCACAAGGGTTTTACCGGGTATTCCGATGTGTATGGCCGAATGGCCTGGGACTCCCCTGCTTCGGGATTGACTACTCGGTGTATTAGCTATTCGAACGGGCGTTTTGGCCATCCTGAGCAGGATCGGGCGATCAGTATTCGAGAAGCGGCTTGCTTACAAACTTTTCCGGAAGATTTCGTGTTTGATGGGAGCATGGCGTCTATGGCGAGGCAGATCGGAAACGCAGTACCGGTCCGTCTGGCCAAGCTAATCGGTCAACAGTTCATCGAGCATCTCAAGGATGTGGGAAGGCTGTCCTGATGCCGAAATTCAAGACAAGTGCTCGAACACTCGACATGCTCGGTAGGCAACAAATAGCCGGTATGCCCACGGCAATCAGCGAGTTGTTCAAGAACGCCCACGATGCCTATGCTGTCCGTGTAGAGATCGATTACTATCGCTCGGACGGCCTGTTCGTTTTGAGGGACGATGGCGTCGGGATGAGTTACGACAACTTTGTAGCCCGGTGGCTAACTATCGGTACGGAGAACAAACTCGACCCGACCGCAAATCCGCCGCCTGACCCGGATACAAAACCTCGCCCTATGCTCGGCGAGAAGGGAATCGGGAGACTCGCCATTTCGACTATAGGGCCACAACTTCTGGTACTCACTCGACCGAAGACCGACGGCGAAGCTTCCGATCTTACTGCGGCATTCCTGAATTGGGGCATATTCGAGTGGCCAGGAATCGACTTGGACGAAGTTGAAATCCCACTTCGGTCATTCGCGCCGGGTACGCTACCTTCAGCGCATGATGTGGCCGAGATGGTGGGAGAGTTCCGTGAGAATGCCGAAAGGGTCGGCCTGCGTGTCGAGAATCGGTTCTTGAAAAAGCTTGGTCGAGAGTTGGATCTTTTTTATATCGATCCGCAAGTGATTGACTCCTACCTCGGGGAGCCGTCCCTTCGCAGTGACGGCTCCGGTACGCAATTCATCATCAAGCCAACCTCGACATTGTTGGTAGAAGATATAGACGGCGACCCGACAGCGAGCAAGACCGCCGCATTGAAGAAGGCGACGCCTTTGAAAAAAGCACTGCTCGGATTCAGTAACTCCATGACGCCCGGATCTCATAGCGTGATCCATACCGCGTTCCGGGACCACAAGACGGACGAGGTGGCAGTAGATCTGATCGGCGAGGACGAGTTTTTTACTCCAGAGGAGTTTCAGAATGCGGATCACCGCATCCGAGGGACGTTCGACGAGTTCGGTCAGTTTATGGGCGAAATCTCGATCTATGGGGAGACGACAGCCGATCACGTCATACCTTGGGGTGGTGGACGAGGAGCACGTACGAACTGCGGCCAGTTCTCGATCGACTTTGCAGCCTTCGAGGGGGAAACCAAGTATTCGACGATCCCCAATGAGGAACACGCCAGATTGGCATACAAGACCGAACAAATAGGAGGATTGTACATATATCGAAACGGGATTCGAATACTGCCATATGGCGATACCGAATTTGATTGGTTGGACATCGAGTTCAGGCGAACAAAAAGCGCGTATTATTATTATTTTTCACACCGCAAGATGTTCGGAGCGGTGGAGATCGACGCTACCAGGAATGGGGATCTGCGAGAAAAGGCGGGCCGAGAAGGATTCCAGGAAAACAAAGCCTATCGCCAGTTTCGGTCAATACTACAAAACTTCCTTCTGCAGATTGCTGCGGACTTTTTCAGATCCGATGGTGTGCATGCTGAAACGTTCGACACGAGAAAAGACGAACTATCCAAAGAGGATGAAGCGAGGAAGCGACGCGAAAGACAGGTTTCGGAAAAAAAGAGGGTATTTCAGGAACGTCTGAACGAGTTTTTTGATAAAATCGCGAACAATATGCCACAAGAGGAAGCGATGGCATTAACGGACGGCGTCGCGGAAAAGTTGCAGTCTGCGTGCGGCATCGCGGATAGTCGATTGGCAGCACGCGAGGTCCTCAACCTCGAACGCCGAGTGCACGCGGATATTAGGGAGTTGGAGGCAAAGTATCGCGTATCGCGTCCTCGTATCGGATTGAGCAAGGCTGTCCTCCGCGATTGGAACGTGTACAACACCGAGTTCGCTTCGCTTCAAGAACATGTGTTTCGACCAACACGGGAACTGATTGAGGATCTGATCGGTGAAGAAGCCAGAAAGGCGGAATTGGCACTTGATCGCCGTGAAAGAACGGAAGAAGCTTTGGAGACTCTAGGGAAGGAAGTCCGCAAAACTACCGGAGAATCAAGCCGCGCTGTTAGGACGGAAGCGGAAAATGTCGCCTCGGCTGCAAGGGGTGCGGCCGGGCAATCACTCAAAGCTGTCGAGATGGAATTGCGGGCAGTGCTGAGTGAATTTCAACGGGTAGACGTCGCAGAGATGCCCGATGAGGTTTTCGTCGAAACCAGGGATGAATTGGAGAAAAGAATCCAAAAGATTGCAGAAGAACAAAGCGAATTGTTACGCTCGATATTGGAGCAACTACAGTCCATAGACGTCACGGGGGAGAGTTCCATAGCCGATCAGTTGGTGGCCATTGAACAACGCAATCTCTTGCTGGAGGAGGAAGCGGAAGCCGATGCTCAGTTGGCGCAGTTGGGAATGGCTATTGAAATAATAAACCACGAGTTTGCTGGTACCATAAGGTCAGTTCGGAATGGACTTAGAAAACTGAGGGCGTGGGCTGATGCGAATGAAGGATTGGCAAAGTTGTATGAGAGCATACGAGCAAGTTTCGATCACCTTGACGGTTACCTGACACTGTTCACACCGTTGCAGCGCCGTCTCTACAGAAAACAGGTGGAAATTCGTGGTTCCGAAGTGCGAGATTTCCTTAAAGAACTGTTCAATGCTCGTATGTCGCGTCATAACGTAACGTTGACGGCGACCAAGGCTTTCGCAAACGCAAGGGTTATAGGCTTTCCGTCGAGCTTCTATCCTGTGTTTGTAAACTTGGTAGACAACGCGATCTTCTGGCTATCACAGCAGAATCCACAATTAGACCGGCGCATTGAACTCGATGAGCACGACGGCTCATTGCTCGTCGCGGATAACGGCCCCGGAGTCAATGTTCGTGACCGGGAGGCGATTTTCGAATACGGTTTTAGCCGAAAACCAGGCGGTCGTGGCATGGGATTACACATCGGACGTGAAACTTTGCATCGGGTAGGGTTCGATCTACAATTGATAGTAGGAGACGTAGGCGCGACTTTCGGTATCGTGCCAATGGACGAATCATAGGAGTACAGGATGGTATCGGAAGAAGAGATCCGTCGTCGCCACCGCTTGTTCGCTCAGCGCTTTCTACGGACAGCCGTCGTGGTGGACGACAAAGCATATATGGAATTGGACGGTGACGTTGGACCCAAGGCAGAGGTGGTGGTGCCGGGTCGGGAAACTCGGCCCGTTAGTCAGGAAGATCAAATCCCGGTTGTCCCGAGGCTGGAACAATCGCTTAATGCTGGATCAATAACTGATTCGTTCTCCACAATCGGCGTGATCTGCGGCGTAGTTGGGCCTACGCAATCCGAGATAAATGCACTGAGGCAAGCCGATATCGTGGTCTTGGATTGGCGATTGCAGGCGGACGATCCTCAATATGCGCTGACGTTGCTGTCAAAACTGCTAACCGATGAGGCAGATAATCGAAACTCGCTTCGACTCGTGGCTATTTATACTGGTGAAGGTCGGTTGGAGGACATTTGCAATGATATTGTCGTTAAACTAAAAGAGGTGGAACTCGACCCGTCTACGAATGAAAACAAGACGGAAATCTCATATCGGCACGGTCGAGTTGTCATTTATGCAAAGTCTGCAGTGAATCTGGCAGCGCCACTGAGAAACCGGAGCGTCGCGGAGGAGGATCTTCCCGATTTACTGATCAGTGATTTCGCGGCAATGACAGAGGGATTGCTTCCCTCCATTGCACTAACCTCGCTGACTGCCGTTCGAGAGGGCGAGCATAAGGTATTGGATCGATTCAGTGCGGATTTGGACCCGGCGTTTCTCGCACACAGAGTCTGTCTTTCCGATCCAGAAGATGCGGAACGCCAGATCGTAAACCATGTTGCTGAGGAACTTCGTGGTCTTATGGACAACGCCGTCGCCGAGGAGTCTCCGGCCGGGGTGGAAGCGGTGGAGGGCTGGATACGTCGTAAGGGTGAAGGATTTCGGTTCGGAGATGAAGAGATTGACCTGGAAGAGACGGTTAAGTTGGCGAAGAAGGGTCTACAGGAGGCTCGCGTATTGCCCAAGAATGCATTTAAGGGCCTCTCATCGGGTTTTGCGTGTGGTAACATCGTCGACCTTGACGAACGGTTGGCGTGGATAATGAGCTTTCGGACAGTTTTTAATGCGCCACCACCAACATTGTGGATGGGATCTATCGTCACGGCGACGATGGATGGTGATGAACGGCACTTGATATGCATGAGGCCACGATGTGATTGTGTAAGGTTGGACGAGGAGACTTCGTTCCTTTTTCTTCCGCTGGTTGAACCAACGAAGGAGAAGGAGCAACTCGTCATCAAACTCGATCACGAATTCAAGCGAATGGGTATTGGACTTGATCCGTCCGGTTGGTTTCTGCCGCAATTCAAGCCGTCGGAGTGCAATAGTGCGATAATCGCGGTAAGAAGCAGATCAGATGGTAATTTCGAATTCACAGACACCTGTGACAGACAATATACGTGGCGAGGCGAACTCAAGGCTGAATACGCCCAACGAATCGCACAGACTTTTGCGACGACACAGAGTCGTGTGGCAGTTGATGAGTCCGAGTGGCTAAGAAGAATGGCAAAGAAAGGCTAAATGGATTCAAGCTTTATTCCTTCAGGTTGTTCAGAATGTCTTGAGTCTGTAACCTCCGTTTTGTTCACTTGTACGCGCTGGAAAGTAAGCCGACCACATTCCGGTCACCACGAAACTGATGGCAGCGACAAACAACCGTCTAACATGCGCTTATCTATTCTTCTGATATCGATCATGTTGCCGTTGTCTTGCGGAGACGCCGATCGGGGTACGGAAGCGCCCGCGGCCGGGGACCGTGTAAACTCGATCGGCGTGGTGCTGCCGGACGACGCGGTGGACGCCTCGCGTCAGGTGCTGCGCTCCATGAGTCCCGAACCCAAGAGCCTGGATCCCAGTATCGAGCCCTACGATACCGAGCAGACGATCCTCCCATATGAAGCGCTGCTGTTCAAGGACGAGCACTGGAACCCGATCCCGGGCGCCGCGCACAGCTGGGGCTCGGAAGACGGCAAGGTCTGGACCTTCCATCTCCGATCGGGGATGCGCTGGAGCGACGGATCGCCCCTGACGGCCCACGACTTCGTCTATTCCTATCGCAGGATGCTCGACCCCGAATCCACCAACATCTACGCCTTCTTCTATTACGATATCAAGAACGCCGAGGCGATCGTCAAGGGGGAGAACAAGGACGTCGAGTCTCTGGGGATCCGGGCCGTGGACGATACGACGCTGGTCATCGAAACCGAAAAAAGCGCGCCCTACCTGCCCCATATCGTCTCCTTCGGCGACGCCATGCCGGTGCCGAAGCGGCTGGTGGACAAATTCGGCCGAAAGTGGACCGAGCCGGAGAACATCATCACGAATTCCGGTTTCATGGTTACGGAATGGGTCAACGGCAGCCATATGACCCTCGTCCCGAACCCCTATTACAACGGTCCGCATAAACCCTTCCTGGAGAAGGTCATACACCCTTTCCGCAACGCGGCCGCGGCGACCATACTTCCTTACGAGAGCGACGAAGTCGACATGGAAAACGTCGACGTGAACGACCTGGACCGCATCGAGAAGGACCCCGAACTGAAGCGGGATCTCGTGCGGTTCCACGGGCTGAACACCTGGTATCTCTTTTTCAGGACGCAGTTGCCGCCCTTCAACGACATTCGTGTGCGGGAAGCCTTTGCGCGGGTGATGGACCGCGACAATATGTGCAATGTCATCCTGCGCGGCGGAGCCGTGCCGGCCTATTCCATGATCCCGCCCGGCTTCAGGGAATTCGAAGGCGACCGCCATGCCGCGGCACAGGGCTTCGACCCGGAGAGGGCACGGCAGTTAATGCGCGAAGCGGGTTATCCCGAGGGTCAGGGTTTCCCCCGGCAGGAGCTGTGGCTCAGGGCGCCCACCCCTTCCGACCGCCTCATCGGCGTGGCGATACAGAGCATGCTGAAAGAGCATCTCGGCGTGGACGTGGATATCCGGACGGCCGACCTGCACACGTACATGGATCACCTGTACAAGTGGAACATGAACCTCGGTCTGATCGCTTTCGGCGCCGATTTCCTCGATCCGCGCAACATGCTGGACATGATCTGGCACTCCCAGCCCCGGGGGCATGGCCGGCAGGACTGGCACAATCCGACTTTCGACCGCCTCGTGGACTCGGCCGCGGCCGAACTGAACCCTGAAATCAGGGACAGACTTTACCGGGAAGCCGCGGACGTCCAGGTGGCGGACTATCCCGCGGCCTTCCTCTTTCACAGGATGGGCCTGCAACTACGGAAACCCTGGCTGAAGGGTTATGCCGTAAACGACGACGGTACCGTGGGTTCCTTCCGCTGGCACAAGCTCTACATCGCCGAGGTGGACGATGGGGAGTAGGGCGCTTCCCGGGGTTGTGCGGCGGCCGCTGGCGCTATGTCTCCCGCTCGCAGTGCTCTCCCTGTGGGCCTCAATACTGGCTTCGACCCCCCAGGCATCCCACGCGCAGACCGATCCGATACGCCTCGAAGCGATCAGCGTCCTCCCCGTGGAAGGTCCCGAATCCAACCAGCCATCGGGACTTTTCGTCCACAACGACACCCTGTATACCGTGTCCGACAAGCACGACGACACCATCTTCCGGATCGAGCTTCGGGAAGATGCCGCGGTATTCGTACCCCACGTCCGGTTCGACGCACCCAGGCCCTTCGGCGTGTTCCGGCTGGACCTCGAAGGCATCACCCGCGGTGACGACGGCAGTTTCTATCTCGCCAGCGAAGGGGCCTTCGCCATTCTGAAGGTCGACGCGGACGGGAAGAAGGCATCCTGGGTCACCACGAGCCTTCGGGACGTGGGCGCTTCGGCAGGGCTCTTCCAGACGCGCGGCGGTTATCTCGAGGGAATCACGATGATGGCCCGGGACCGGTTCCTGGTCACCGCGGAACGGCAGCCCTGCGGCCTGATCGAAGTAGACATGGCCCCGGTGCAAAGGGTCGTGGAGATCGCGAATCATGGATCGACGAACAGCTACACGGGGCTGCACCGGGAGGCCGAGAACGTATACATCCTGCAGCGGAGTAACGCGACCATACGGAAGACCATCCGGTACCTGGACGTGGACAGCCCCTCGACGATCTGGTCCTTCGCCCATATTGTCAACGATCCGGAATACCTCTATCAGCACGAGCAGTTCGGCGCGAAGACGGCAGAGGGACTCGCGATGGATCGCGACCGGGTCTACGTCATCCTCGACAACAACAACGATGCCCGCAGGATGTATCCCACCGATCACAGGCCCTTGCTCCTGATCATGAAACGGCCCGGATGAGGTTTCGCCGGTAACGTCTTCCGGATCCATCACGACAGGTCATGTACGAGCCGACTCCGTCACGACAGGTCACGAAGCGAAGGGACACACGCGCCGCGGATCAAGTAACGTTTCGACTGAAGCGCCGGTCGTTTTCGCCTGGAAAAGGGATGGCCGACCATGACGCAAGATGCCAGGGACAGGCTAGAACGCCTCTTCCGACGCACATTCGGCCATGCGCCGACGCGGACCGTGCCCTTGGGCGCGGACGGCTCCCAGAGGCGGTACTATCGCCTGTCTGACGAGGAAAATACCGTCGTCGGCGCGGCAAATGACGACCACCGTGAGAATGTCGCCTTCCTGTCGCTTTCCCGCCACTTCCGCCGCCACGGCCTGCCGGTGCCCGAGATCTACGCCGAGGACCTGAAACAGGGCGTCTACCTGCAGCAGGACCTGGGCGACGAGACGCTGTTCAGCCGGGTGGCCGCCGTTCGCACGGAGGAAGGGACGTTTTCGGACCGGCTGGCCGCGATATACCGGCGGGTGCTAGACGACCTGCCCCGTTTCCAGGTCGCCGCGGCGGAGGACCTGGACTTCTCGGTCTGCTACCCCAGGAGCCGTTTCGACGCGCAGTCCATCCAGTGGGACCTGAACTACTTCAAGTACCACTTCCTGAAGCTGGTGCCTGTCGACTTTGACGAGCAGGCCCTCGAAAACGACTTCGAACGGTTCACGGCCTTCCTCATGGAAGCCGATACGCGCTACTTTCTGTACAGGGATTTCCAGTCCCGGAACATCATGCTGCACGGCGGCCGGCCGCACTACATCGACTACCAGGGCGGGCGGCAGGGCGCGCTTCAATACGACGTCGCCTCTCTGCTGCAGGATGGCAGGGCGGATATCCCCTGGGAGACCCGGGGCGAACTCCTGGACTATTATATCGAGACGGTGGGCGCCTGTGCGCCGGTTCACCGGGCGTCCTTTCTCGCCCACTACTACGGTTACGCCCTGGTCCGCCTCATGCAGGCGCTGGGCGCCTATGGATACCGGGGACTCTACGAGGGGAAGTCTCACTTCCTGACCAGCATTTCCCACGGCGTCCGTAACCTTGAGGGCCTGTTGGCGCGGGCCGATCTGCCGGTCAACCTGCCCGAACTGGACCGGGCCTGGTCGCGCATCGTCGAAGATCCGGCACTTCGGCGAATGGGCGAGGTTTCCGGAGAGGGACTGACCGTCCACCTCTGGAGTTTTTCCTATCACCTCGGCCTGCCCCGGGATCCGAGCGGAAACGGTGGAGGGTTCATCTTCGACTGCCGGATCGTGAAGAACCCCGGGCGTATTCCGGAATACGCGGCCCTGACTGGGAAAGACCCGCCGGTGGCGGCCTTCCTGGACGAACTCGAGGAGGCGCAATCCTTCCTGGGGGATGCGAAAACCATGGTCGACCGGGCGGTCGGCCACCACCAGCGACGCGGGTTCAGCGACCTCACCGTCGCCTTCGGGTGCACGGGCGGCCAACACCGCTCGGTATACTTCGCGGAGCGGCTGGCGGCGCACCTGAAGGAGCGTCCGGGCCTGACGGTCCGGCTGAGGCACCGGGAACAGGAGGACTCGTGAAGGCCATGATCCTCGCCGCGGGACTGGGCACCCGGCTGCAGCCTCTCACCGACGCCCGGCCCAAGGCGCTCGTGACGGTGGCCGGCAGACCCATGATTTACTGGGTGATCGCGCGGCTCGCCCGATCTGGTTTTACCGACATCATCATCAATGCCCACCACTTCGCGGAGCAGATCGAGGCCTTCGCGGCCGCATACGACGGTCCCGGGGTTTCGCTGACTGTTTCCGTAGAGGAGGAGATCCTGGACACGGGCGGCGGGGTGCGGAAGGCCGCGTGGTTCTTCGACCGCGAGGAGCCGTTCCTGGTGCACAACGTCGACGTGCTGACCGACCTGGATCTGTCCGGATTGATGAACGCCCACCGTGTGCCGGATGCCCATTCGGCCTCAGGCACCCTGGCCACCCTGGCCGTGAAGGGAAGAAAGAGTTCGCGTCACCTGCTATTTGATGAGGCGGGACGGCTAGGCGGCTGGCGTTCGGATGTTACGGGAGAGACGCGCACGGTCCGGCCGATGGCGGGCCCCGTCACCCCCGTACCCTTCATGGGCGTCTACGCCATGTCCCCGGCCGTGTTGAGAAAGATGACCGATACCGGACCCCTTTCGATCATCGATTTCTTCCTGGAGCTGGCGGACTCGGGCGGGCCAGTTCGGGCCTTCTGGGCCAAAGAAGCCAGGTGGGCGGATCTCGGAAGCGCAGACCGCATCGCCGCGGCGGAGCGGTTGTTCGGTATGGACTGGTTCGAGGGGCTGGAGTGAGTCGGATGACTTTAATAATAAATGACTTTAACAGCTTCGGTTTTGCCAATTCCATCAATGGTGTTTTCCTGTACAGGTTGACGCGCATCCTGAAATCAGTTTTCTTTCGTCTCACTGGCGGGCCTCTATTTCAGGCGGGATAGGGATGCTGCTCACCTCCCGGTTTTCCTCTACGGCAGGCCAACAGCCCTGATCTATCCCTTCCCATACGATGAATCTCGTCAGATATCGACGAAATAGACTAGCAGCAATAGAACAGACAGCCGCCCTGGAAAGCACTTGGTCGACCCGAGGTACGACGATGTCGAATCCTAAACTTCGTAAACTCAAACTGCACCGATTTCGAAGCTTTGAAAAGGATGTTGTGGAATTTGACAATCCGACCTTTCTGGTAGGTCAGAATGGCTCTGGCAAGAGTAACTTTGCCGATGCTTTCGCTTTTTTGGCTGAAGCGATGTCATCTCCTTTACAAGCTGTTCTCGAACACAGAGGCGGATTTCCAGCGGTAGGCCACAGGAGCTCTGCAAGGGGTCGTCCATCTAATTTGGGCCTGGCAGTGACAATAGACAACCTGGATAGTGACACGGTCTTGGCGAATTACGCCTTCGAACTGCGGGCGCTCAGGGGTAGTTATGGTTTCGAGGTGGTGCGTGAGCGATGTACTTTGGAGAGGACCGATGGCCAGATCGACCTCTTTGATCGCCATTTGGCACCCAAGGAATCCAAGATGAGTCGGTTAACACTCGGAGACGTTTCAGATTTGGTCATGGATCGTAGCGCGTTAGCTCTTCCGATTGTCGGAGGCGACGCAAGGTTTAAATCCATTTCCAGATTCCTGTCGGAAATGCGTGTATGCCGGATTGAGCCAACTGCCTTGAGAGGTATGCAGGATCCTGACGGAGGTTTGCGTTTACATTCGGATGGTAGTAACGCGGCCAGCGTGTTGCGCGAAATCCAGCGCGAATCCCGGGATGACTGGAAACTAATACGTGAGGTTCTCGAAAGTATCGTTCCTGGAACTATTGGTGTTCAACCCAAAAAGCATGGTAACAAGCTAACGTTAGAGTTCAAGCAAGACTGGGCCAAGAAGGAACCTGTGAGATTCGAAGCCTCTAACATGTCAGATGGAACGCTACGTATACTTGGGCTCCTCACGGCCGTTTTCCAGCCGCAAAAACCTTCACTTCTTGTTATAGAGGAACCCGAAGCCACGATGCATCAGGGCGCTTTGGGCTCAATTCTCGATGTACTAAGGCACGCCGCCCGCTTCATGCAAGTAGTAGTTACAACCCACAGTCCTGATGTTTTGGACGCTAAGTGGATTGAAGACCGACACCTGCGGATAGCAACCTGGAGTAAAGGCGTGACCCGAGTAAACGTGATTTCCCAAGCTTCAAGACAGGCACTGTGTGATCACTTGATGGGGGCGGGAGAGTTGTTAAGATCAAACGCACTGACACCGATGTCCGAGGATTTGTTCGATGACGAGATAAAGTACCAGTACGAGTTGTTTCCAGAGGGAAACGCGCATTGAACATCCAGCCTATCGTAGAAGGTCACGGGGACGTAGTAGCTTTTCCAGTACTGTTGCGCCGTCTTCTTGCGGAAGCCGGCAGATCGACAATCGGCGTTGGACGCCCGATACGGCGGCGGCGCCACGAACTCGTTCGCGAATTTGACGTTCAAAAGGCGGTGCGGTTAGCGCTCTCGAAACAAAATTGCCGTGCGATTCTCATTCTTTTCGACGGCGATACTGATTGCCCTGCGGAGTTGGGACCCGCAGTCCGAGCATGGGCAACTGCATCTGCCGGTGGTATTCCGTGTGAAGTCATACTAGCACATCGAGAGTATGAGGCTTGGTTTCTGGCTACTATAGAATCGATCAGAGGACGTAGAGGTATTCTTAGCGACGCCGAATCTCACCCGTCTCCTGAAGAACCACTGGGGGCAAAGGAGCAACTCGAAGCAAGAATGCAAGCAGGTAGAAGTTACATTGAAACTACAGACCAGCCCGCATTAAGTGCATTGTTCTCAATGTCGGATGCATATCGAAGGTCGCGGTCTTTTCGAAAACTAACAAGATCGATAGGCGCTCTGTTAAGCAACTTGCAACAGGATGTAGGTGCCTGGCCTCCTCCTGCATGGATCTCCCAAGATTGAGCATGGAACGCGTTCGTCATTCGCTCACCGCCTCAATCAACCTTTCTTCCATCCACCGATTAATACTCACGCCGTTGACTTCGGCCGCCTCGGCCACCGCCGCGTGGATTTCCGGATCAATTCGCAACAGGAGTTTCCCCGAATATGGCTTGTTCGGCGGCTCGTCCCGTTCGTTACAACTGTCCAGGTAGAAATCAAGGGCCTCTTCGAACGCCTCGCGAACTTCTCCGACGCTCTCTCCGTGAAACGTGATAATGTCGCGAATACCAGCCACGCGACCGACGAAACATCCATCCTCGTCGCTGTATTCTATTCGTGCGGGATATCCCTTGTATCGCATGGGTTTCATGGCAGATTTCCCACCTTCAGGGAGGATCTTACGTTGACGACTGTTCATGACATATGATATCACATTATAATATCACATGCAAGGGTTTTGTTGTTACAGCGAGCGGTCCGTCAATCCCCCAGTCCCGCATACCGACAGACTGTTTCCACGGCCTTGACCAGGGTCTTCGCGCCAAGGACGGCGTATTCCTCGATCAGGTTGCCTTCCTGGTCCAATGTCCCCAGGCCGGGTCCGAGAAACATCTTGCCGCTGTAGATCGTGGCGGGTTCGACGCCCATGTGCTCCTGGGCGAGCACGATGGGGTTGGTGTTGGCCCACAGGTCTTCCAGGTTGAAGATCGGGATGCCGAAGGCGCCGTCCTTCCACGTGCGTTCGTAGTTGAGTTCGGTGCCCCCGAGTTGATAGGTCTTCGTGAAGATCAGGTCGTCACGGAAGCGCGCGGGCTTCATCTGCGCGAATTCCTCTACGATGATTTCGTGGAACCGGTCTACGGGGTCCGTGACCAGGCGGGGCCGGTCGCGCAGGACTTTCAGGTAGGCGGTCAAACCCACCAGGGTGTCCCGGCCCGGATCGCTGAAAGTATATACGGCCTTACCGTGGGAGGATAGCTCGCCATATCGCTGGCCGCCCAGGCACATGCCCTTGCGAACCGGGTTGATGATCTCTTCCTTTCCGATCAGCAGTCCCGACGCGGGCGCTCGGCCCGGCTTGTCCATGCTGTAGGTGATGATGTCGCAGTCGATGTCCCGGGGATCCATGCCGACAATGGGAATCGAACCTCCTGTGTCGACGATGTATGGGACATCGTAGTCCCGGGCCACGTCGGCAAGTTTCTTCAGCAGGACCGGCGCGCCGTTCTCGTCCTGTTCGCCGAGCCCGTAACTAGGCGTGTCGTATCCCACCGTGGCGACGCCCGTGAGCAGAGACGCGTTCCGTTCGGCGGCCTTCTTCACGTTTTCGATGGTGCCGTCCACGTCGACTTCGGTGAGCAGCGAGGTGGGATTGTACCGGATCCCGTGAGGATCGTACTTCGCGCCGGCCATGCGGACGTAGAGCATCTCGAGGTTCGCCAGGCTCTTGTTCTCGATGCCCAGTTCGCCGCCGGCGATGGTCCGGTCCACGAGGAGGTTCTTATACCTCGGCGGGAAGGCCCGGCCATAGCCGCCGATCCATTCGTAATCCTCCCCGTAGGGCATGAGCACGCGGCCGCGGTAGATGTCGCCGTGGCGCATGGAGGGCGGCGCGCAAAGGGTCTCGAGCGTGAGTCGCAGCAGGGCTTCGCAGGTATTGGCGGCCACCGCGTCGTACTCGTCGCCGTAGACGTCCTTGACGACTTCCCGGAGTTCGTCCTCGATCACCCGGACCGGGTAGGTCTTGCCGCCCCGGTTGGAGTCCACGATCGCGTTCAGCACATAGTCGGGCAGGTTGCCGGGCCGCGCCGAGCTGCCGGCGTACAGGCCGATATCCTTGTTCAACTTCAGGGTGCCGATCTCTTCGCCGTACTTCCGGGCTTCTTCGGCGATTTTCGGGAAATTGTCGTAGATCGACTGGTACCACTGGAACTTGTACATGGCGGATTCCGTTTCGGATCGGTGCTGATTCAAGCGGGCCGAAAAGATCGTTCAAGTAGGTTCAACGTCGGACCAATATAGGTTCAACTTCAGCCCAACGTCGGTCATGCGATGGGTTCAACCCATGGCCGATATAACTTCAAGAGCCCGTTCTACGTCGTCCATCCGATTGTACAGGTGGGGCGAGAAGCGGATCGCGTTCCCACGCAACGCCACCATGACGCCGGCTTGCTTCAGGTGCCGTTCCACTTCGGAGATGTCGCGGCCCGGAAAGCGGGCGGTGACGATGGCCGAGCGTTCAGCGGCGTCCCGGGGGGAGGTGACCTCGGCGCCGATCGACGCCAGGCCGTCGATGATATGGTCGGCCAGGACCTGGTTATAGGCGAAGATCCGGTCGATACCCGTATCGACGAGGAATTCAATCGACTTCGCGAAGCCTCCGGCGCATCCGTAGGCCATGGTGCTGAACTCGAACCGGGACGCGTCCTCCGGGTAGTCCGGCGGATCGGTCCGGATGTCCCAGATGTCCACCTGGCTTCGGAAGCCCACCAGGCCGGGTTCGAGGCTCGTGGCGATGTGTGGTGCAACGTACATGACGGCCACCCCGAACGGGCCGCACAGCCACTTGTAGGCCCCGGCGGCCACGGCGTCCACACCCATGCCGGGCGCGTCGATAGGGACGGCGCCCGCCGACTGCGTAGCGTCCACGACGAGCAGGGCGCCGTGGCGGTGCGCGATGTCCGCGAAGGCACCGAGATCCCAGCGTTGCCCACTGCGGAATTCGACGTGGGACAGGGCCACTACGGCGGTGTTATCATCCACGAGCTCTCTTACGCGATTGGGATCTACGGTGTCGCCCTGCGCGTGGGCCAGCCGAATCTCGCAGCCCGTGTGGTTTGCGACGCGTCGCCAGGGGTAGACCGAGGCGGGAAAGGAAACGTCGGTGCTGACGACGTTGGTTTCCGGGCCGGGCATGACCGCCCAGGCAAGGGAACTCAGGAGTTCCGTGGTACTGGAACCGGCGGCGATGTCAGATGGGGACGTGTTGAAGAGACGGCCCGCCTGCCGGTGGAGTTCATCGAAAACCGTGGCTTCGGCTTCTTCGTCGAAGTGGTTGCTGCCGTTCTCGGCGACGTCCCGGTACCAATCGGTGATCGCCGCGGCCGCCGGACGGTACATGGGCGTCACGTTGGCCGCGTTGATGTACGTGCAGGTTCGCGCTACGGGGAACTCATCGACCGGTACCAGCGGATCGAGGGACTGTGGCATGGCAGGCCCTTCCCATGATCAGCCGGCGGCCGCGCCGCGCTCGGTTTCCGACCCCGCGGCCTCTTCCTCGGCCACCTGGCGGAGCAGATCGGCGATACGGCGGAGCCCCTCGTTCAGGTATTCGGGCGGCAGGCCGTAACTGATGCGGAGATGGTTGGGCACGCCGAAGTAGTCGCCGGGACCGATGAGCACCGATTTCTCCCGGATCATCCGGTTCGCCAGGGTCGCGGAATCCGCCTTCAGATCGTACCGGACGAAGGATACGGCGGTCGCCTGGGGCGGCACGAGACTCAGGATGTCCGCGTTGTCGCTGATCCAGCCCTGGTAGTTTTCCCATCCACGGCGGACGTAGCCCCGCGTCCTGTCGAAGATGGCCTTCCGAACGTCCGGGCGCAGCGCCAGTGGCGCGAGGAAGTGGTTGGACAGTTTGGCGGTGCTCAGCGCCAGGTATTCGTGGCGCATCCAGAGTTTCCTGATCAGGTCTTCGGGACCCACGATCCAGCCGATCCTCAGGCCGGGCATGGCAAAGGACTTGGACATGCTCCCCGCCGAGATTACCCGGTCGTACCGGCCGTAGAAAGTGGGCGATACCTCTTCGCGTTCCCGTTCGGATCCGGCGTAGATCTCGTCGGCGAGCAGGTAGGCGCCGCTGCGTTCCGCCACGCGGACCACGGCGTCCATCTCGGATTCCGTCAGAATCTGACCTGTCGGGTTGTTCGGATTGCAGATGGAGATCAGCTTTGTTTCATCCGTCACTGCGGCGTCCAGGCTGTCGGTGTCGAGTGCCCAACCGCGGTCGGGATCGAGGCTGAACGTCCGGCGGACGGCGCCCATGTTGTGGGCGAGTCCCCAGCTCTGGAGATAGCAGGGTACCTGGACAGCCACCTCGTCACCTTCATCCAGCAAAGTCTGGAACGTGATGAAATTGGCCTCGATGCAGCCGACGGTCACCAGTACGTTGTCGGCGGTCGCGCCGGGATAGTACTGGGCGATGGCCTCCCTGAGTTCAGGCGAACCGTTCGCGTATCCGTAGCCCAGTTCGGTCTCGAGCATGCGGTCCAGGATATCAGGGTCGTGTTCGATCAGTTCCCTGACGCTCACCGGGTGAGCGCCGCTTTCGGACAGGTTGTACTCGACGACCTGTTCCCAGTCCGACATGATCCGTTCCAATTCGAAAGTCTGGAAGGACGTTGCCATGTGCTTCTCCTCAGGTTATATGCGCCAGGCCATGCTGGCCAGCATGGCCTGGCATTTCATGCCGCAGTGCAGTGCATTCCGCCCATGCCGACAGCCCGGCCAATCCGGCCGCTGTGCTACTTTACGGCGTGGTATACGGCCTTGGATATCTGGATGTCCTGCACGGCGACGCCCGTCGAATCGGCGATCGTGATCTGATCGTCGGATGTGCGGCCCAGGGACGGATTCTGGATCACGTTTCCGAGCTCGACCACCTTGTCTTCTGATATGGCGCCCGCCTTCATCGCCTGTGCGATCTCGCCCCGCAGCCTGCACTGTGGGATGCTGTCCGCCACGACCACGTCGGCTTTCGCGAGGACGCCGGGATCGAGTTCGATCTTGTCGGGCGTGTCCGAGCCCATTGCGGTGATGTGGGTGCCGGGGCGTACCTGGTCGGCGGTCAGCAGGGGAGACAGGGACGGCGTGGACATGATGATGAGATTGCTTGTCGCTGCCACGGCGCCGGCATCATCCGTTACCTCGACGGAGTATCCCTGGGCTTCCATTTCGCTTTTGTAGGACGCCTTGCTCTCGGCCGAGCGGCCCCAGGCGATTATGTCGGTGCAGTCGACGACGCCCTTCAGGTACTCGACCTGCATGCGCGCCTGCAGCCCCGTGCCGAATACCCCGATTCGATCGACGTTCTTCGGGGCGAGGACCTTGGCCACGACGGGCCCCATGGCGGCCGTGCGCACGTTGGTGAGGTAGCCCTGGTCGAGCAGGAACGCCACAGGCTGCCCCGTTTTCTGGTTGAAGATCAGCATCATGCCCTGGACGCGGGGGAGGCCGACGTTCGGATTGTCGCTGAACCCGGACGCCAGCTTGATGACGTAGTAGTCGTCCTCGTTGATGGCGCCGTACTTGATATGGACGTTTCCAGGGGGATCCTCGAAGTGCATTTCGCCAACGGGGGGCACCTGCACCTTACCCTGCGAATAAGCCACGAAACCGTCTTCGATGTCCTGAATGACGTCAATGCCGGCAACGGCTTCCTTGATGCGGTCCAGTTCGACGATGAGCGGCATGTTTTACTCCTCCCGGCAGTCTGGTTGATCTGAGCAATTACCCGATGCGGCGGGCATCTGGATTGTTTAATAAAATGAGCAGACAAGTTAACGGATGCGCGGGCCGAAGTCAACCAAAACCGCGAAGATACCGCGCCCGAGAAGCAGACCGGCGACACGCCCGGAAAGCAGGCCGGCGATACGCCCGGGCGACCGCCGCGGCACACCGCCCCGGTAAGGGATATTGTATTGACAAAAGCGACCCCATGCCGCAAAATACGGGAGTCTCACCGGCCTATCGGAAAGTTCCTGGAGGAATACCGCCATGGCGGATGTGGTCCTGAAGGACGTCGATAAGCAGTTCGACAAGAACACGGTTGTCCGCAACGTCAACCTGGAAATCAGGGACCGGGAGTTCGTCGTGCTCGTCGGACCTTCAGGTTGCGGGAAGTCCACCACGCTGCGCATGATCGCCGGCCTGGAAGAAGTGACTTCCGGCGAGATCCACATCGATGGGAAGCGCGTGAACGACGTCCCGCCGAAGGACCGGGACATCGCCATGGTATTCCAGAACTACGCGCTGTACCCCCACATGACGGTATACGAGAACATGGCCTTCGGGCTCAAGCTGCGCAAGTATCCCCGCTCCGAGATCGAGGCGCGGGTCAACGAGACCGCGGGCATCCTGGGCATCGGCCATCTACTCGCCCGCAAGCCGAAGGCGCTCTCGGGCGGCGAACGGCAGCGCGTGGCGGTGGGCCGCGCCATCGTGCGCAAACCCAAGGTATTTCTCTTCGACGAACCCCTTTCGAACCTCGACGCCAAGTTGCGCGTGCAGATGCGGACGGAGATCAGCAAGCTGCACAACAGCCTCGAAGCGACCATCGTCTACGTCACCCACGACCAGGTCGAAGCCATGACCATGGGCGACCGCATCGCCGTGATGAAAGACGGCGAGGTCCAGCAGGTCGCCGCCCCCCTCGAGCTTTACGAAAGACCGGCGAACCGGTTCGTCGCGGGTTTCATCGGCAGTCCGGGTATGAACTTCCTGGAGGGCAGGGTCGTATTCGACAACGGGCATGCGGAGTTCGACGAAGGCAACCTTCGTCTCCCCATCCCGGACCATATGCGGGACGCCCTGGCGCCCTGGCGGGACAGGGAGGTCACGTTCGGCATCCGGCCGGAGGACATCACTTCCACGGATGCGAACAAGGACTGGAAAGAAGCTCGTCAGATCAAGGCGACCGTCGAGGTGGTGGAACCCATGGGAAGCGAAACCTTCCTGTACATGACCACCGGCCGGTATCCGTTCATCGCCAGGGTGGATGCCTTCGTGGACCCCGGTATAAATACGGAAATGCCGCTCCTCGTGAACATGGCCAGGGCGCACTTCTTCTCCAGAGACGATGAGGTGGCGATCGTTTGACCGGCGATCGTTGCGCGCCAGTCCAGGTGGGCGCCGCCGTCAGCCCAGGTGGGCGCGTTTGGCGAGGAAGGTCAACAGGGCCTGGTCGAAGGGCGTACCTGTGTCCAGGCTGAGATAGTCCGCCGCGTTCTCCCGGCAGACGCGGGAATACAACGCGTCCTGTTCCTCCAGGTCGCCCAAGTACGCTTCTCGGATAACGTGCGGGTGGGTGTATACCTCTTCCCCGGTCTCCATGTCGCGGAAACGGACGGGGTGCCGAAAGGAAAAGTCCCTCTCGGCGGGATCGAGCAGGCGAAATACGATCACTTCATGTTTCCGGTGGCGGAAATGCCGGATGCTGTCGACGATGTCCTCCGGGTCGTCGAACAGGTCGGAAATGATGATGATCAGCCCGCGCCGCTTGATCCGTTCCGCAAGCGAGTGAAACGTCGCCCGGCTTCGCGTTCCGGACCCGGGCGTCGCGGCGTGCAGCCGCTGTAGAATGGCGTGCAGGTGGTTGCGGATCGACCGTGGTGGAACGTATTGCCGTATGCGCTCGTCGTACAGCACCAGGCCGACGGAGTCCTGCTGGCTCAGCATGAGGTAGGTCAGGGCGGCCGCCAGATACCTGCCGTATTCCAGCTTGCTTATGCCATTAGACGCGTATTCCATTGACGCGCTGACGTCCAGGAAGATATAGGACTTCAGATTGGTTTCTTCTTCGTATTCCTTGATATAGAACCTGTCGGACTTGGCGAAGACCTTCCAGTCGATATGCTTGATGGGATCGCCCGGCATGTATTGCCGGTGTTCTGCGTACTCGACGCTGAACCCATGGTAGGGACTGTTGTGCAGTCCGGCGATGAACCCTTCCACGACCAGCCGCGCCTTGAGGTCCAGCCGGGCGAGCCGGGACACGGTTATTGGATCGAGGTACTTGCGATAGTCGGGCGTGTTCATGGATTGCCGCGAAGCGTGAAGAAGGCTAGGGCGCTTTCATTTCATCTATCAACTGCGTGATGATGTCATCGGCGGTGACGCCGTCCGCGTCGGCGTTGAAATTGGTCACTATGCGGTGTCTCAGCACCGGCAGAGCCAGCGAGCGCACGTCTTCCGGCGTAGGCGTATAGCTTCCCATGAGCACCGCCCGGGCCTTTGCGCCCAGAATCAGGTATTGGGAAGCCCGAGGTCCGGCGCCCCAACTGACCCTGTCCCGGATGAACGTCGGGGCGTCCGGCTCCATCGGACGGGTCATGCGCGCCAGTGAGACCGCGTATTCGACGACATGGTCCGCCACGGGCACTCGTCGGACCAGTTGTTGCAGTTTCTTTACGTCGCCCCCGGTCAGAATATGCTCCGGCACCGCCTCCTGAACGCTCGTCGTACTCCGGGCGATCTCGATCTCCTCGCTGCGGGACGGATAATCCATGTATATACTGAACATGAAGCGGTCCAACTGGGCCTCGGGCAGGGGATAGGTACCTTCCTGTTCAATGGGATTCTGCGTTGCCAGGACGAAAAACGGCTCGTCGAGTTTCATGGATTCCCCCGCGGCCGTCACTTCGTGTTCCTGCATCGCCTGCAACAGGGCCGCCTGGGTTTTGGGCGGCGTGCGGTTGACCTCGTCGGCCAGGATCACGTTTGCGAATATCGGTCCGCGGATGAACTTGAACTCCCGGTGGCCGGTCGTACGGTCCTCTTCCAGGATCTCCGTTCCCGTGATGTCGGACGGCATCAGGTCGGGCGTGAACTGTATGCGGCTGAACTTGAGATCGAGCGTGTTTGAAAGCGTGTTGATCAGCAGTGTCTTGGCCAGCCCCGGTACGCCGATCAACAGGGCGTGACCGTTGGCCAGGAGGACAGTCAGGAGTTGCTGGATCACGTCCTGCTGACCGATGATGACCTTCGATATCTCCTTCCGTATGCGTTCGCCCGCTTCTTTCAGCTCCTCCACGATTTTCAGATCGTCCTGCCGCGGTTCGTCTGCCATTTTCACATCCTTGGTAGATGGGATTCGATTTCACTTCCCATGCGATATCGATTCCCGGTGACTACACGATCCAGCGGACCTCGGCGCGTAAGGCCGTTTCAGCGGGTCACTGCCCGACAAGATACAGCCTGACAAGATACAGGAAGATTGGAAAGGCTATCAAGAAGTTTAACCGACAGTCGGGATCTCCGCTAACGCTTTTCGGTCGACTCGAAATGCGACTTTCCTCGTCCGTTGATCAGAAGATCCTTGATCTCCGCCATGTCGGTTTCTATCCGGCCCAATCGCTGGTCTACTTTGTCGAACCGCCGGTCAATGGCTTCGAACCGCCGATCTACGCACCTGTGCAGTTCACTGATTTTTCTCGTAACTTCCCTTCCAAAGACATTGAATCTTTTGATCATCTCCTCTTCAAAGACATTCAACCTCTTGATCATGTTTTTCTCAAAGACGTTGAATCTGTCGGTCATATCTTTCTCAAAGAGATCGGCCCTCTTGGTCAAGTTTTTCTCCAGGGCATCGAATCTGTTGGTTAACTCTTCGTTGATCGACATAGACGCCTCCTGCGGCAGATGGTAGATATCTCTTCAGACCACGAACGTATTCTGCCACCATTAGTCGACGTTCTTGTGATTTTCTCGATCTATACGAAGGTTTTTCACCGGGTATATCCGGTACATCCGTGGAAAAGGGGTCTGTACCGCCTGAACAGCACGGCACGTCCCCTCTCAGACCGGGACGGTGGATGGTCCGGGGCTACCCGGATGACGACTCAGGTTCACCGGCTTAGCGCCCCATCAAGCCAAACCCTGGTTCCATACCGCCCGTGGTCCGTCCACGTAATCCAGGAAGCGGTCGGCGATGGCCGCCCCCCGCGTATCGCCCGAGTGTATCACGACGCGCCACCGGAAAGTGGTCTCCGTGTCCGCGGCGCAGTGGTAGTCGTCCCAGATCATCCAGCAGTTCGCGGCGAACAGACCGTACCCTCGTACGTGCCAGGCCGTGGGGTAGCGGGGATTGTCCGGATGGTCGAAGACGGCGAATCCCGCGGTCTCGCCGCCAACGGGTCCGCAGTAGTCCATCCAGTGGGCCCGCCGCGACCAGCACCCGGTCTCGTCGCCGGCGCCGTAGGCGTTCCACATCCGGCCGTCGCCCGAGGCGTTCATGGAAGGGTTGACACGGATGCTCAGGAACCCGCCTTCTTTCGTGGAACCTATCGTCACGGGACCGTGGCTGGCGACCAGGGTAAAGAGGATGTCCAGTATGACGGCGTCCCGGCCGGTGTCGAAGAGGCGGTACTGCCGGCGGTCGGACATGAGGGGGCGATCTCCCTCGTACCAGGTGTTGCGCGAGGCGATGGCGAGCGACAGTGGGCCCTGCTCCACGGCCATCTCATCCTGGACGGTCCGTCCGAACCCGGGCCGGTCGAATTCTCCCCAGCAATCCACCCCGTTGATGGCGCCTTGCATCAGGGTAAGTCCCCGTTGCCAGGGATGCTCTCCCTCGCTGTAAGCCGGCAGGGGCTCCCTGAGCATGTTGACACCGCCGGGCGTCAAAATGGGATTGATGAAGGGCTTGGGATATCCCGTACCGTGATGGAAGGTCATGAACGGCGCTCCGCCCAGAGACACTTCCACCCGGTCTTCGCGGCATTCATGTCCAATGCCGCAGCTCAGCGCGGCATCATCGGCGGCGGTGGCATCCCAGGTTGAATCCTCGCCTGCTTTCATGGACGGCAGGATGGCGTGATAGGCAGGCGACAGGGGATCCCGCTCGGCCAGAAGGGTCTCGCCGCCGCTTCTCGAAAGACGAAGCACCGGCGCGTTGTTACCGTCCGGCGCCGGGATGACGGCCAGTTGTTCTTTTCTGGATCGCGGCGAAGTCAGAGTCAGTTTCATGGAACCTATCGCTCCCTTGTGTTAGTGAATGAGATTACCCGGTGGTGCGTCGCATGGTCGCATTTATGTTCACGCGGAATCCTCACCGCCTGGCTTCGTGTTGCTACATGGTCACAGCCCGGTATCCCTTACTTCAGTGTCGCGATCATGTGCTCCCGGACCAGGGACCGTATGACCTCTCCGAAGGCTTCCAGCGTCAACGCGATATCCTCGTCGGTATGGGCGGAGGAGGTCACGCCGCCCGTGTAGGAGACCAGGTCGATGCCCCGGGCGAGCAGCATCTTCTGGAAGGCGGCGACGAGAGGCGCCGGGATCCCCTTCAGGACGTTCACGTCACGGGTCACCAGTTGCTCCCGGACGGAGGCGCCGCTTCCGGGAAAGGCCTCCAGGTATACGTGGAAAATAGATACGTCCCCGTAGACATAACCCGCCACGCCTTCCTCCCGAAGGATGTCATCCATGCCCTGACGGAGGCGGCCGGCCAGTTGGTTTGCCCGTTCGTGGGGAAGACCGGTCGCTACGCGCTTCAGGGTGGCGATACCGGCCGCGGTGGAGACCGGGTTGGCATTGAAAGTACCCAGATGATGCACCCGTTCGTACCGGTCCCGATGCGCGTCACCGGTGTAGTCGAATACTTCCATGATGTCGGCGCGGCCCGTGACCACGCCCCCGGGCATGCCGCCGGCCACGATCTTGCCGTGGAAACTCATGTCCGGCGTGATCCCCGAGTATTCCTGGTAGCCCCCGGGGGCGTATCGGAAACCGGTAATGACCTCATCGTAGACCAGGAGCACGCCGGCTGCCCGGGTCAGATCGCGGAGTTTCTCATTGAACTCCACGGACAGGGGTCCGGTACCCCAGGAAGCGCCGGACGGCTCCAGCATGACGGCGGCGATGTCCCGGTCTTTCTCCAATAGGTCGGCGACGCGGTCGAGGTCCGCCGGGATGACTTCGATCGTATCGAGAACGGCCGGGGGGATGCCCGCCGAGACCGGTTCGTCAAAGGGGACCATGGCCCCCTTGCCCACGCCGTCATGCCAACCGCTGAAGTGCCCCTCGAAGCGTAGCACTTTGGTCTTGCCGGTGAAGGCCCTGGCTACGCGGAGGGCGAGCATGCTTCCCTCGGATCCCGAGTTCACGAAGCGTACGCGTTCGGCGCAGGGGACCAGTTCCTGGATCAGTTCGGCCCATTCCAGCTGCATCGGGTGGTCGTTGCCGAAATGGAAGCCGAGATCGAGGGCGTCGTGCATGGCGCGGCATACCTCCGGCGGCGCGTGCCCCAGCAGGAGCGCGGCGTTGCCCATGCCGTAGTCGATGTATTCCCGGCCGTCTTCGTCCCACTTACGGGAGCCAGCCGCGCGGGACATATACAGCGGCAGCGGGTGTCCCCTGCGGAGGTCGTGACCCACCCCGCCGGCCAGCGATTCCAGCGCGCGCGAATACAGGTCGACAGCCCGTGGCTGAGTCTTCCGGTGCGCTTTGAATGTGCTGTCATCCATGGGCGATCCTCACTTGCGTCGCACGGCCGCGATAGGCCTGAAACCGGTTCACCGGGCATATGCGCGCAATCATCTCAACCTTGCCCGGAACGGCTTCCCGGACGCCCCGACCGCGGTGCGCCTACCCGTACTGCCTCGGTCGATTGGTCACCTCAGCCCTTCAATCAACGCCAGCGTGCGTTCGACCACCCGTTGCTCCGAATCCGGGTGGATCGCCGTGGGCAGGCTGTAGGCCTGGAACAGCAGATCGGGTACGCCGTACCAGCGCTTGTGGATGTCCCAGCCTCCTGGAGGCATATCCGCTGCCCGAGGCAGGTAGCATACGCACCCATTGGTGTAACCCAGCGCCAGCGTATGGGGGAAAGGCGATCCGGCCTTGATGGCCATACCGGTTTCGAAAAAGGCCTCTGTGCTGTTCGCCGCCAGGATGATGTCGTTGATACGTATGGCCTGGACCACGACGTCGATTGAGGCGCTGCCGGTTTCAATCGCTTCGACGAGCCGGTCGCTCCAGTCCGCGAATCTCGTGGTTACGAGAAATTCCCATACTTCGCCGCCCCGTGAGACGACTTTGTCCCGTGCCTGGTGGCATTCCGCTCTGATGGCCCGGGCCTCGGAGAGCGGGGGCAGGTCGATGAACCGGAGGGAAACGGTTTCGTTCGCAGCGCCCAGACCGCTGCACGATTCGCCGGTGACCGGCTCCCAGGGCCAGACGGATATGCGGGACAGCGATCCCATGCGCTGGCGCTCCCCGCGCTTCCGGTGGGTGTGAATCGCGGCGGCGGCCTTGACGACTTCGGCCCCCAGCGTGGACCCGATACGGTCTTTTTCGTCCCTGCAGTCGGTCTCCATGCTCAGGCCGCCCCGGGGCATGATGTTCCCGCCGCACCCCTGCAGGAACAGCGACAGTCCACCGATGGCGTTTTCAACGAGGGTCCTTGCCGCGCCCGGGAAATCAGGCGACGCCACCATGGACCGGGGTCCGATGGTCACCGGGTGGCAGCCGTAGGAGAAGAGCGTGGCAATGGGTTGGCCGCCCACGTCGTCTACGCGCAGGACGCCCACGGCCGGATCGGTCGGGTGATCGGGTACCTCGCCAAGGAAGATCTCGCCATCGGGATCGGTTTCGCGGCGGTAAACCCCGATGCTGCATTCGCCCCGACCCGCGCCGATGCGCGCCGGAACCTTCCGTTCGTCCGCTTCCCGCGCCGCCTCGGCGATCCACCCGCATAACGCTTCTTGGTAGCGCGACTGCAGGGCCACCTGGTCCGGTTCATCGGGGAACCATTCCGGCATGGCGGGCGAACTGTGGGTATGGTTCAGGTTGATCATGACGTGGGAGGCGATCGTGCCCACGGTTTCGGCGACGCGTTCCCGCAGGCCGTTCATCACCTCTAGGTCCATCCACCCGGTATCCGTCGCCACGATCACGACCTTGGTCTTTCCGTCCGAAAGCACCAGCGCCGTGGCCGTCAGGTCGCTTTCGATCGCCTGGACGAGCCCTTCCCGCGAACTGAACCCGAATGTCCGGATACCTTTGGGAGGATTGATCACGCGCCGGGCGGCGCCGGCGTACAGGTCAGGCAAGGTGATGATACTCCGATCAGACGGGAACCGCTCTCAACGTCATACCGGCACGTGCGGTTGCATGAGGTCTTTTGTGAAGATCGTCTCCGTCAGGCAGTCTACCCGGTTGCAGTCGAACCACGTCATGTAGACGAACTCGATGGACAGGCAGCCGCGATAGTCCAGCCCTTCGAGCCGCCGGGCGATGTCCACGAAATCGATGGTGTTCTCGTCGAGCCTGGACTGCAATTTGCCGGGCCGCGCCGCACGGATGTGGAAATGATCGGTGTGGTCCAGGAGCGGGTGGATGCGCTCCTCGGGGATGTACTGCATGACGAAGTGTGAGTAATCAAGGGTGACGGTGGCTCGCGGCGCACGTTCCAGCAGCGCCAGCGCGCGTTCGGGCGTGTCGACGACGGACTGGACGTGGGGTTCGAAACGGACCGTGATGTCCCGCTCGCCCGCCATGTCGGTCAATTCGTTCATGGCTTCGACCGTCGTGTCCAGATTCTCCTCGAAGGAGCGGTCCGGGTGGTGCGTGCCCGGGCTGATCGTAAACCCCGGTATGCCGACGGCTTCGCAGAAGCGGATGATGCCTTTGAAGGAGGTGCTGTTCTGCTGTCTGACGGCCGGGTCCGGCGCGTTGAAGGACCGCTCGTCGAGGGATGCGCCGAACTGGGGAAAGAAATCGACGGCGTCGAGCTCGTATTTCTCCAGCAGCCGATTGACGCGGTCCGCGTGGCCCTGGGGATCGGCGCCGACTTCGTCCGGTTCCAGACTGCATCGGCCTCGGTCGTGGAATCCCGCTATGTCTACGCCCCTGAAACCAATGGCCCTGGTCAGCGCCAGCGTGCCTTCCAGGTCGAGGTATTCGAAGGAATGGTTGCTAAGCGTCAGACGCATCGGCGACTCCCAGCAGGTTGTTCCAGCATTTCCACCGTATCTGGCGCTCCTTATAGTGATCGCTCTGCCCGACGCCCAGCGGGTTTCCGAAAGACAGGACGTTCTTGGGATCGTCCCGTTTCCCACCCCAGTCGGTCGGGACATTCATGGCGTCGGGATCATGGTTCCAGGTCGGCGTCCTGTTGTCTCGCACCCGCCTGAACAGGAACTTGATCATGTGGCGCTTGGCCGGCGTGCGATTGGCCGCGGTGCCGTGCCAGAGATCGTAGTGGGTCAAGGCAAAGGTCCCGGCTCTGAGTACCATAGGCACCTGGCCGCGGATGTTGGTATAGGTGGCCATGCGGTCCGTCGGCGCGTTGCGGAACTGCGTGCCCGGAACGATGATTGTCGGACCCATTTCCGGGGTGATGTCGGTCGGATAGTACAGCCCGAGGAGCCGGTCGATACGGGTGTCCCGGCTGTTGGTGCTGTCCTGGTGCCAGGACATGTGGGCGGTGTGGGGCTGCTTGCAGTGCCAGTGGCGGTGGCCCTGTACCTCGTAGTCCTCGCCGAGGAGGCTGACCAGCGCGCCTTTCACGGCGGGATGCTCGATCACCTGCCAGAGCTCCGGCACGACCTCCGCGATGGCGTCGCCGGGATTGTAGTCCAGGTCGTCCAGCTGGCCGGCGATGCGCTCGTTGAGCCCCTCGGGAAGATCGAGTTCGAGCAGGTGGTAGCCGTTCACGATAAAGCCGACCATCTCCATATCCGTGAGCAGAAGGGACTTATTCATCCTGAACCTCCTCCAGTTTCTGCAAGATGAACTCGTATCCCACGACGTCCAGGTCCCTGTCGTCGATCGGCGCCTGGAGATGGGGAAACTGCACGATCTGCCAGCCGTCGACCAGGGCGTCGTGAACGGTATTGTAGGGCCAATCCGGCACGTCCGCCGTAATTTCCGCCTTGTAGTCCTTGACGGGCTCGACGGGCGTATACCCCAAGATCTCGGAGAACACGCTGGGCGTCCGCGCGTGCAGGTACAGCAGGCGCTGCCTGACGCCGGAGTTTGGCTGCGAAGAGGGCATGACACTATCCGGCTATGCTCAACTACTTCGAACTTCGAATGTCGTACTTTAACAAGGTCGTGCGATTCAAATCTTCGTGCGGTCAATCGGTCAAGATAACAGGTACCGTTCAATCCGTCTACGAGAATCAGGTGCCGGTAATCGAGTCTGGCACGACGGTACGGCGTCTTTTGATCCAAGAAAGCACGCCTTGGGTGTGTTTTTCTGCAAAAAGTAGGGTTTTACCCCATAGACCAACGAAATTCAGTCCTTACATTCCCTAACTTTGCAGTCAGACAGCCCGGCGGTGGGCACAATCTGCTTTCGCACGTCCTCAGATTGTGATATTCCGAACACAGTGCCGCCGATGCAGTCGATGCAACTGTTCAACAATCATCGACATGGCATACGTGGGAGTATACATGGGATCATCTGGAAACAGTGACCACAGTTCAAACGAGCATGTTGAGCGTTATCACCAGCATGCCGCCTTTGAACCGATTGTTCACAAGAGCGATGTTATGGAACGAATCTGTTCGATATCCTACGACTACGCCAGGGCGGATATACCGGTACTGATAACGGGCGAAACCGGGACCGGGAAGGAACTAATCGCCAAGGCGATTCATGCCGTCAGCGCTCGCGCCGATCATCCCTTTGTCGTCGTGGATTGCGCCGCGTTGCCCGAGACGCTGATGGGCAACGAACTCTTCGGTCACGAAAGAGGCGCCTACACGGGCGCCGACAGGAAACAGCCAGGTCTGTTCGCCGCTGCGAATAAGGGGACGATCTTTCTCGACGAGATCGGCGAATTGCCTCTGTCTGCACAGGCCGCATTACTGCGGGTACTGCAGGATGGATCGTATCGTCCCTATGGCAGTGTCCGACAAATGAACACGGATATTCGCGTAATCGCAGCTACCAATCGGGATCTGCAGGAGGCCGTGGTTCAAAAGTCCTTCCGGCTGGATCTCTACCATCGAATCGGGAGCGCGGTCATCCATCTGCCCCCGCTTCGGTCACGCAAGGACGATATACCGTTGCTTGCCAGGCATTTAATGGGGAAATTGGCGCCTTCCGATGTTGGAGAAATAGATGTTTCACCAGCGGCAATGTCCAGATTGCTTCGTCACAGGTGGGAGGGCAACGTGCGAGAACTCGAGAACAGGCTCAGATCAGCGATTGCGCTGGCATCGAATGGTCAGATTACCGTAGAGGATATCTTCCCTGAGGAAATCAAGGGCACAGACCTCAGTAAAGAATTGCCTACACTCCGAACCGTCAGAACAGGTATGTCGAAGGATACGGAAGGTCAATATCTTGAGAACATTTTAAGGGAAACGAATGGCAACGTATCGAAGGCTGCGGAAATCGTCGGAGTGCATCGCACACATCTGTATAAACTATTACGTAGTCATGGGATATCTCCGTCTCAATATCGGTGAATGATCAACCCTCTGGAGGTTTCTGTGCCTTGTATCAGTATTTCGCATGACTACCTGATTGCTGTGCTACCTCCCAGATTTTTGCAATAGGAAAGTCCGGCTACATTATCAACACACAAAAGGATGACGCTATGTACACTGATGTAGTCGGGAGTCTACATATTGTGTTTCAATGTCTTGAACTCCAGGTACCATTCCTTCAATTCCTGTTGCTTCGCTAAACATCACAAATTCACGTATTTCAACAAGATACCCTCTTCTCATTAGCCAATTTAAAGTTGGTAAATACACGTTGGCATGTTATCTGCTACGCCTATATGAAAACAAGCACATAAATGTCGATTTATGAAAGAAAGACCCTGCGGTCTATCACATTCCCAACTCTCAAATCTAAGGAGCCAACCTAAAACCCATGTCTTCAGTGAGTACAAAATCACGACTATTTCTATATCTCGCCATCACTGTCCTCGTTGTCTTAAACTGCGCTTTTCTATTACGCGATTATCAGAAAGAGCGGGACCGGCGAGATCTTCTGCAGAGGCTATACCGTACTCAGGTGGAAGTTCGCGTGCTGAAGTCGGAGAAGATGTTCGGCGCGCCTTTTGTTCCCGAATTCCGTACGGTTGACTTGGAGGGTGAGCCTGCTGCACTGCCGAATTTCGGTAAGGGGCCGTTGCTCATCTTGTTTTTCCAGCCGTGGCACTGCGGGGCCTGCCTCGAGGCGATGTCTTCATTTGAAGCGGTGATCGGGGACAATGTCCCAGTAATCGGCGTTGTCCAGGCAAAGTTGCCCGAGGAAATTATGCCGACCATGGATGCGTACGAGTACGAATTCCCGGTGTATCTGGCCGTCGATTCCCCCTTCGATTTGTCAACTTCTTCCCCTTACAGCGTATTAATCGATGAACGAGCGATAGTGTTACACTTGTCAGACATTAAACCCAGTATCCAATCGGTGGAGATACTTATCTCGGAACTTGCGCAGTTACTGGAAAGGAGGTAGCCATCTGCGCAACCTGATGTTAGGTTCTGCTGGTTTCTATCTGTTTTCATCTCAGGAGGATGAACAAATGTCACGATCGATTCGCAGACTCGGTTTAGTAGGAGCGACTCTCGCGATTGTACTTATCGCCGGGCTCAATTTCGCGGCGATAGGGCAGTGGGATGTCCTCTATCTTGGGGTGCAGGAGGCGCACGCTTGGGGACATTGCCAGTGGTCCTTTGACTGTGGTCGATATCTTTGTACTTATCAAGGGTACTATGAGGTTCTATTCCCTTGTGAATGGTATGCCAATTGTTTCGGCTGTCCATAAAGTTCGCTTTGTTTCTTGTAATGTGAGCCTGAATTGTATCGGGAGTTAACATGAAGGGCCACTGAGTTATTGGAAGGCATGAACCTCTGATGTGAGGCGTTGCTAGTTTCTTCTGCTTTCATCTTAGGAGGATAGTCGGCGGCCACGATCGATCCACAGACTTGATCATCGTGGTAAAACGCCTCCGGTCAAGCAGTTCGGCCCGTTCTTCAGTGGTCAGGGCGTCTTCGCACCTGCCTTGATCCTGGTCGACCTGCTTGACCCAGTTGCGGATGGCTTGGTCGGTGAGATCGAACTCCTTGGCCAGCACTTCTCTGGCCGCGGCCGGCACGAATCAGATCGACCATTTAGGCGCACCGCAAGGGTTTAGTACATTTATGATATTCAGAGTTGCCTTGTCGCTGATTCTGTTGTTCGAAATCGTTAATTTCCGGATTTCGTCTGCCATTGCCCAGACCAGCGCCCTGCCAGATTCACTGAGTGAAACGGAATTCGGCGCGTTGATTCAGGATCTGTCCGGAGTAGGTAGAGACTTCCACACGGACAACTTCACTTCCAACGAGTCTACGTATCTGAATCCTCTGCCGATCCTGCGCAGACACGATCTTTCCCGCGGGGTTTATGTGGGTGTGGGACCTGAACAAAACTTTTCATATATTGGCGCAATCCAACCTACAATGGCTTTCATCGTGGATATCCGCCGAAACAACATGCTGCAGCATCTCATGTACAAAGCTCTGTTCGCTCTGTCTGACACGCGGGCGGTTTTCCTTTCGAGACTGTTAAGCAAGCCCCTCTATGAAGACCTGCCGCGTATCAACAGGCTGTTTCGACGGACACCGGCCTGGATTGCGGGCGGCCGAGAGGCCTCGATCGGAGAACTGGTCGAATACTTCGACAGCGTCGCCCCGGATCCGGACCTGTACGACGAGAATATCAAACAGATCAAGGAATTGGTAAAGGTACACGGGGTCGATAATGCCAACGACATGAGTGCGTTAGAATACATTTACCGTGCGTTCTACCAACGCCAGCTAGATATTCGCTACGATCTGCTCGGAAGCGACGGGAAACAGCTACGAGAGGCTGCGGATCTTCGCGATCTTCTGCAGGCAACAACCACGGATGGAGAACCGGCCAGTTTCTTGGCCAACGATCATATCTTTAGCTATCTGAGAGAGATGCAAAGCCGTAATCTCATCGTGCCCGTGGTAGGCGATTTCGGTGGAGACCATGCTCTTCGTGCTATCGCAGAGTATGTCAAGGCGCACGAGGCGACCATTTCCGTATTCTACACGTCCAATGTGGAGAGCTATCTTATTGCGGAAGGTTATACCAGGTTTTTACGGTACATCGCAAATATCGAACGTTTCCCGATTGACGAAACAAGTGTTTTCATCAGATCTTTCGCTAACGACAGCGATTCTCGGATGAAGTCCCATCCAGATCGCTCTGGTAATCATCCCTTCACCACTTTGGTGCAACCCATTTCGATCCTACTTGAAGACAAACCTTGGGATGAGATGAGGCGATTCGATCTTTACCGCTATATTGTAACCACCGGGAACCTGAAATGACGAATATGCAATTCGTAAAATCGAAGGAAAATCTGATCATGATCGCTATTCGCAAGGTTCCAATGTTGTCATTGGTCCTTTCTGTAGCCGCCTGCGGCAATGATGGTCAACCACCCCAGGAAAGCCAACCACCTCCGGCAGTCCAAGCGAGTCAGCCAGGGCGACCACCGGCGGACCAGGCAGCCGATCAGAAAGTTGGTATTTACTGGCCCACTGCTATAGACACGAAACCAGAGCTTGTATATCATCCTACTATGCCCAGTGGTGATGATCTCAATTTTGATGGCCTCACAGTGATTCAACTCGTGGTAGGTACTAATGGCATAGTGGAAACGGCTTTTGTCGAGGTAGCGTCGGGTCGCGTTGATGTGGACTCTCTGATGCTGGAATTTGTTCGAAAAACGATCTGGACGCCGGCAATACATGACGGTGCCGTCGTAAAGATGCGCCAGTCGCTACCGATTATGATCAGGAAATCATTACAAACCTCTGGCGAGGAGACCGTCACCGAGGAATGAAGTGTAACGCGAGACACCCTGATCGACCCGTAAACGGACGTACCTTGCCGTAGAGTGTGCAGATCGTATGTTCTCCCACCACCTCACGATCACCGTGAGGTCCTTCCTCAAACAAAGATTCCATACCATCGTCAACGTCATGGGGCTGGCCATCGCCATGGCCGCATGCGTACTCACGCTGTTGTACATAAAGGACGAATGGTCCTATGATACGCACCACAAACACGCTCCGCAGGTCTTCCGGCTGATTCATGGCAACAACACGCGCATGCCGGGCGCGGCGGGCTCCGCGCTGAAACAGAACTTCCCGGAAGTCACAAGCGCCGTGCGCATGCGGGCGACCCGGGCCATATGGCTCATTCGGTTCGGCGACCGTGAGTTCTACGAAGACCGCGTCTACTGGACCGAGCCTTCGCTGTTCGACGTATTCACCATACCCCTGCTCAAGGGGAATCCCGAAACCGCGCTGGAGGGGCAGAACAGAGCCGTCATCTCGGAATCCATGGCCAGGAAGTATTTCGGCGACGCGGATCCCATGGGCGAGGTCATGCGCCTGGACAACACGTACAGCTTCACCATCACGGGCATCATGGAGGATTTCCCGGGTCACACGCATTTCACCTCGGACATGTTCCTGACTTTTGGACCTGAGTTGGACTTCATAGACAACTGGTGGAGCGCGACCTACTATACGTATCTGCGCCTCAACGATCGGAGTCTCGCTCCTGACCTGACGTCCAAGTTTCAGGCATACTTCGATTCCGAGATCAGGCCCGCAAACCCACAGAGTCTCCGGGACTACCGGTTCTCCCTCCAGCCGCTTACCTCGATACACCTGCGCTCGAATCTCCTCAACGAACTCGAAACAAACAGCAGTATGGCACACCTCTACACCCTCATGACGGGGGCCGTTTTCCTGCTGCTGATCGCCTGCATCAATTTCATCAATCTCTCCATGGTCCAGTCGACCGCCCGTGCGAAGGAAGTGGGCCTCATGAAGGTGTTCGGCGCGAACCGTTCCCGTATCGTCGTGCAGTACCTGAGCGGTTCGATAATGATATCGGGACTGGTGCTGGTCCTCGCCGTTCTGCTGGCCCGCCTTGCGCTGCCGGCCTTCAACGCCGTGACCGGGAAGACGCTGTCCATGGACCTGATGCAGCATCTCGACGTCTGGCTCGGCCTGATCGCCATCTCGGTACTGGTGGGCGCGTTGTCGGGAAGCTTCCCGGCCATGGTCCTGTCCGGATTCCGACCGATGGACGCCCTGAGCCGCCGGTTGAGCCAGGCGATCGATTATCCTTTCGTCAAGCGGGTGCTCATCACCGTGCAGTTCACTCTCTCCGTGATCCTGATCACCAGTACGGGCGTGGTGTACAGTCAGTTGCGGTACATGATGAACGAACCTCCGGGCTTCGAAAAGTCCGACATGTTGATCGTTCCACTCATATCGGGATTCTTCGTGGATACCGATAAACAGGAATCCTCCGAAGGTTCCCAACAGTTTAGCATGAGATCGTCCGAGGGATTCCAGAATGAGTTGCTTCAGTCACCGTATATCCAGGGTGTTTCCCTGTCGGACTACGTACCCGGACTCGCGCCGGGGCGGGGAATGATTGGGGAAACCATGGTTCGCAGAGGAGACGGCAGCGATATCCCCGCGTCCACGTCCATCCGCATAGTGAACGTCGAACACGACTTCTTCGAGACGCTGGGCATGAACCTGGTGCTGGGGGCGAATCTGAAACCAAGAGATATGAGGGTTTTCAATCCGTTCGCCGTGCTCGAGATCGTGCTGAATGAAACGGCGGTGCGACATCTGGGATGGACTTCCCCCGAAGAGGCCCTGGACAAGCCGATTGAACTGGTCTACCCACGGTCTGTAACCCGAGGCAGGGTCGTCGGTGTGGTCCAGGACACCCACTTTCGTTCCCTCTACCAGCCCGTCGAGCCCATGGTATTCCTATACAGAACTTTCGGGGAACACATGAGCGTTCGTTTGAAGCCGGGCAGTACGGCCTCTGCGCTCGAGTACCTCAATAGCGTCTGGCAATCTCATTACCCGGCGATTCCGCTTTTCTATTCCTTCCTCGAAGACGACATAGACAGGCTGTATCTGCCCGAAGTGCGTCTTGGCACGCTCCTCGGAGTATGCGCGTTGCTTGCCATCGTTCTAACTTTTCTGGGACTGTTCAATCTGGTCTCCCTTACCATGCACCAGCGCACGAAGGAAATCGGCGTGCGCAAAATCTTCGGCGCGACCCGGCCGCAGCTCGTTCGGCTAATGTCGAAAGAGTTCGTGGTCATGGCCGTCGCGGGGAGTTTTATTGCCTGGCCGATAGTCTACTTTGTCATGGACAGCTGGCTGCGGGATTTCGCCTATCGCACCGTGCCCAGCCCGGCGCTCTACTTCCTCACGGGCCTGGCCGTACTGGTCATTGCGACGGCCACGATCGGTCTGCACGTCCTCAGGGCGGCGCGGTCGAATCCCGTCGAAGCACTGAGATACGAGTAGCGTTTCGTTTGTCCTTCTTCAGATGTCCAGCCGGGTGACTTGCCTATGACACGGTATTTTAGAAACAATCGATTGGCAAGGATGTTGATCTTCGGGATCGGGGCGGTAATCGTAGCCGTGAATCTCGTCTACTTCATGGGACCCGCTGGAACCGACGTAGTCGGGTCCGCCCCATCGCTCTATGGGATATCGAATGAGGCGGCCGGCACGTCCAACCTGTTTCCCCCGCTCGACGAACGCACGGTTTTGGAGTTTGTCTCGATTACTTTCCCCATGGCCGAATTCCGGAAGCAAGAGGACTTCCGGGGATACGACCGTTACGTGATATTCGGCGGGCAGGACGATCCTGTAGGGTACGTTTACGAGGTACAGGACGATCTGCGCTGTCCCGTGTGCAACAACGTTCGATTGCTCGTCGCACTCGATGCCGCCGGCGAGATCAAGGAGATTCAGGCGCTTGAACCGCTTGAACTCTCCGGCGACCCGTTGCCGGCTGAGGATGAGACCAGGTTCTTCGCACAATTCACGTCGGATCGTAATGAAGTGTCCAACGGACCGTCCTATGTGCTCGGTGAGAATGTCGATGGAATCACCGGCGCCACGAAGAGCTCGATCCACATAGTGGACGCGCTCAACAGACTCCTGTTTACACATCGGGGTTAGCTAGCAACCATTATCGAGGTCAGCCCGACTCGGCCATCGGATCGGTTGGCCCCGGAGGCCCGTATTCTGCGTGCCTAATAAAATCCACTAACCACCATGAATCGCCGTAATTTCATCAAATCACTCGGCCTTTCCTCGGCTTTGTTGCTTGCGCCATCAGGCGTCATCGCGGGGACTTCCGCCGATCGTCGATTCGTTCGCCGCCATCAGTTTCACATGGGGACGACGATAGAACTGATGCTTGCCGAAGACGAGTACAATCGCGAGTCGGCGATCCAAGCCTTCGATGCCCTGGCCGAGGTCGACCGCTTGCTCAGCGTCTATCGGGTCCGCAGCGAACTCTCACTGGTCAACCACGACCCCGGAAACTGGCACGAAGTGTCGCCTCACTTCAGCCGGGTCGCGTCGGCCGCCCGGAGGATCGGCGAGATGACGGGCGGGGCTTTCGACGTGACCGTATTGCCCATTATGCGGCACTGGGGATTTTACGACGCGGGACTGCCCGGTCAAGGCACGAACCGGTCTCGCCCCTCGCTTCGAAGTTTACTCGAACGAGTCGATTTCCGTCAGCTACAGGTGAAGGGGCGCGAAGCGCGGGTCGCGTCGGCCGGGTATAGCGCGGACTTCGGCGGGATAGCAAAAGGATACGGCGTGGATAGGGCGATTCGGGCGTTGCGGGACCAAAACATCCGATATGGCCTGGTTTCGGCCGGAGGAGACATCTTCGCCCTGGGACGGCCCGCACCGAATCGCCTGTGGCGCGTCGGGATACGTGCACCATACCGCCCGGATGCACTATGCGCCATGGTCGAACTCGAAGACGAGGCCATTGCCACAGCGGGGGGCTATGAGAACTATCGGATCGCGCAGGGTCGTCGTATTGCGCACATTCTCAACCCACGGCTGGGGATGTCATCGGACCACGTGGTCAGCGCCACGATCATTGCGCCCGATGCCATGACAGCGGACGCCCTGGCAACGGCGACATATGTCATGGGCGTCGAAAAATCACGACGGTTATTGGATGATTTACCTCACGTCGAAGGAATCTGGATCGATAGGCAGGGCCGGTTGACTTACACACGGGACATTAAGAATCGAGTACAGATTGCAGGTTGAATCGGGCGCAGTGCGGAGAACTCGGAACGTAACTCGTTGAGATCAGCGCGTATTTCCATAAATTCCACGCTCATCTCTTCCCTTTGTACTTGAGTGACCTGAGAAGCAAAGGTAAGCAGAGTGATGACGATGATCACGATAGTAGAAACTGCCTGAACGCCTACCATAGGCCAGTTTACTTTTCCATTTTGCTCTCCTTGACCAATACCCAACGCCGTATCACCCTCCCCGTCCCGGAGGCCACGTGGTGAAGTACTCCGGCGCCCAGCGTCTGGCGACTTGGAAGTCGTGTTTCTGACCGGCCGCCAGCGGCGGTGCCGTCTCCGCATCGATCCAGACCCCGACGCCTGCCAGGTCGGGGAATTCCAGGATCCAGGCGAATTCGCCACGGACGCTGGCTCCCATCAGTCGGAAGACCTCGCCATGGATGAGGTTGTGGTCCCGGCTTACCTTCCGCATTCGTCGCCATCTCTCTTCGTTGTGCTCCCCGGGGTCATCCTGGTCTGTACCTCGGTGCCGGCCGCCGAAGGCCAGCAGGACGATCGATGAAGGATCGGCGGACAGGATCGGGATCGTGTGCGGGTCGACTCCCGGAGAAACGGGAGGTTCCGGCTTGCGCGGCAGCCAGTTAAGGCCCTCCGGTCGCCAGCGTCGGGCAAGAGTATAGTCGTAGAAACCGTAGCTTCCGTATGGCGGTTCCGCTTCGGCCGACATCCAGGCCTCGGCGCCGGCAAGATCCGGGAATTCGATGGTCCAGAACCGCTCCCAACTGCCGCGGGGTCCCAGCAGACGATATCCGTGCAGGCCGATCAGGCCGTGGCGCTCGGAGACCGACAGCATCAGGTCAACGTGCTGGCGCTCGTAGTCGGTCCGCCGGGCCTTTTCGAGTTGATGCCACTCCGGCAAACGACCACCGCGGAAAAGGATGACAACGGTTTCATCAGATACGGACATCGTCGAACGTTCCTCTCTTCGGCAGCCCCGCGACGGTGCAGTTCACGCTTGCGACCCGGTTCGCGAGACGGGTCGCCCGGTCCGGATCTTTTGAAGTCAGGTATTCGATTACGAAGCCGGCGGCAAAGGCGTCCCCGCAGCCGGTGGTGTCCACCACTTCCCGGACCGGCGCCGACGGGACGACACAGGCGGCAGCTTCATTGTCCCCGTCCTCGCGATAGACCGTGATGGGACCGAGGCCGCCCCGGGTAGTTATGCATACAGCGGGACCAAGCGCAGTAATCGACCGTCCGAAGGCGATAAAATCATCCTCCGCTTCCAGCGGTCCGCCTAGTCCGCCTAGTCCGTCTCGTCCGTCGGGCCCGCCAGGCCCTCCAGCTGCGCTTGGCCGGACCGGTTCACCCGACTCGCCTGGTCCGCCCGATGCCGCCGCTTCGGCACCCGCGCCGGCCAGCAGACGGGCCTCCACTTCATTCATCTGGACGACATCGAACATTGCTATCCATCGTTGCCATTCTTCCGGCGCCCGTCTTCGCCGGTACCCCTCTGCGTCGATACCCAGGCAGAGGTTGTGCACGTCCAGGTACAGCAACCCGGAAGCGCCGGCCCGTATGGCTTCCATGGTCTCCAGGGTAATATCGTCGCCGACGATGAAATTGACCAGCAGGGCGTCGAGGTCCAGGAATGGTTCGATCTGCTCAAAGGTAATGGGGCCGACGCGGTTCGTCAGTTGCTCGACTTTTTCCATGGTTTCGTCGTATCGGATCTGGTTTCGGCTGGTGCCTTCCTTCGCCAACGCGACCCCGGAAATATCGACGCCAGGACGGGACGCCAGGATGCGGCGCAAATCGTCGTAACAGTCGGCCCCGATGCGGCTGATGGGATACACCCGGTCGCCGTTGCCGACCAGGTCGGCCATTACGGTCGTATTGTACAATATGCCGCCGAGATCCTGAATCTGACGGCCGCCGGTCATGTAGATGGTATCGTGGTTGATGAGGCCGATGATGCCGATGCGCATGTCTTTTCCGAATCAGTCTATAACGGGTGGTTCAGGTTTCCCGAGTTGAACGGCCACGGCTTCCATAACCCGCTCCACGGCGATGCCGCGCATACAGTCATGGGTGCCGATGGGACACCGGTCTCCGCCATGGGCACTGCATGGCCGGCAGTCCATGGCGGCTTCGACGACCTGGTGTCCTTCTCCATAAGGGACAAAGCCGAATGCGGGAACGGTGGGTCCGAAGACGGCTGCGACGGGCACGTTCATGGCGGCGGCCACGTGGCCCATGCCGGTGTCGTTAGAAACGAAAACGGAGCAACGCGCGGCGAGGGCAGCCGATTGCAGCAGGGTCAACTGTCCGGCCGCGTTCAACGGGTCGACACCGGATTCGGTGGCGATTTCGGTGCAAAGCGGCCGGTCCCCGGAACTGCCGAAGAGCACGGAACGATAACCGTATGCTTCGGCGAGAAGGCGGATCAGATCCGCATACCCGCCGGGCAGCCAGCGCTTGGTCGCCCAGACCGAACCGGGACTCACGCCGCAAATCGGTTCGGTCCGCGCAACGCCCGAATCACGCATCAGTGCATCCACCCGTTCACGATCCGCATCGTCCGGGTAAAGGGCGGGACGAATCCCGTCCGTATCCACTCCCAACGAAGCGAGGAGCGCCAGGTTGCGTTCGACCTCGTGGACGGACCGGTAGGAGATCCGCTCCGTCAGGAACAGCTTCCCCGCGCTCCGATCGAAACCCACGCGGATGGGTATACCCGCCAGATAACCCAGCAGCGCGCTTCGGAACGATCGGTGAGGAATCACCGCCGCATCGTAGGAAGCCCCGCGCAACTTGCCGGCGAGGCGAAGCAGTTCCAGGGGCCCTTTTTGCCCACCTTGCTTGTCATAGATGACGATATCGTCTACGTGGGGGTTGTTTCGCAGCAGGTCGGCCGTTTCGGGCCGTACGACGGCTCCGACGCGGCCGGTGCCCAGCCGCGTCCTGGCCGCTTCGAACAAAGGAGTGGACAGCACGACGTCGCCCACGAAAGCGGTCTGTATGACGAGTATGCTCAAGCCGCTCAAGGTTCCTGGTCCAAACGCAGGCTGTAAGGCGCCCGCACTATCACTTGCAGTTATTTCCTGAGCGAATTCAGAAGATCCTGGAACTCGCCTTCTGCGCTCAGGACCGTCTTTTCCGGTCCGGTGAGCTTGACGAACACGTTGCCTTCCGGCGCTTCGATAATGGCGCCGAGCATCTTGTAGCCTGGTTTTTTCACGGCGCCGGACTGGAACATGGGACCCATGGAGGCGAGGTACGTGCCCGCCAGGGACACCGTGGTCACGGCCAGATCGTTAATGGTCGATTTCCGCTCGGCCGGTGAGGGCGGCCCCCCGGACTCGGTCTCGAACTGGTCCCGCCAACGCTGCAGGTTCAGGTCGACACTGCCTCCCTGCCCCTGGCCGAAAAAGAACACGGCGCATTCGCCGGGTTCGTCGTCGCCTTCGGCCTCGGGGATCAGATAGGTCGCCACGCGCATCGTCCGGGGTGGCTGTACCTCCCAGCGAGGGGGCACGGTCCAGGCGACTCCCGCGGCTGCGCCCGTTGCAACTTCTCCCTGGGTTTGCACCGGAGCAGGGGCATCCGGTCTCTCCGCGACGGCAGGAACCGTCGCCGGCGGGGGAGGATCGGCAGGCGGATTCGACGACCGTGGATCGGACTGCTCTCCTCCGTTTCCGCAGGCCGCGACGACACCGAAGAGGAAAACCGCACAAATGGAGATGAGCTGGTGACGTGACATGGAACAGGTCTCCTTTACTGAACGTGACTTGAATCGGCGGGCACCGGAGTCTTCCATCGCCGGTGTACCCAGAACCAGTGATCGGGATAATCCAGGATATATCGGGCCAGTACGTCCGTGTAAGCCTGGGTAATCCGCGCGATGTCGGCCGGTTCATCGCCTGTCGGAGTCGCTTCGATCGGAGCCTCGAAACAGACACGGTGGCGTTCCGGACCGGAACGAATGATGAAACACGGCACGATGAGAGCGCCCGTGCGCAAGGCGAAGAGCGCCGGTCCCTGGTAGGTGGACGCCCTTAATCCCAGGAACTCGACGAAAACGCCGCCGGGACCGGCGTCCTGGTCCGCGAGCAGCCCGATGCATTCGTTGCGCCGCAGCGCCCGCAGCATCACGGGTGCTGCCGAGTCCATGTTCGTCACTTTCATCCCCAGTCGCTCGCGCCCCTTGAGCATCAGACGGTCGACGGCGGGATTGTGCAACTTCTTTGCGACGACGGTGATGGGATAGCCGAGCAAGGCGACCGTCGCGCCAAGCAACTCCCAGTAACCGAAATGGCCGGTGATCAGAATGACCCCGCGACCCTCCTGGCGGGCGCGGGCGATGTGTTCCTCTCCCGAGATGGTCAGACGGTCCCGCAGGTCCGACGTCTTACCCGCGAGCAACCGGGCGTGTTCCACGGCGGTACGGCCCAACTGGCGGTACACGGACCGGGCCCTGCTCCGCGGGGTGGCGCCGTCCCCGGTATCTCCGTAAACGCGTCCCAGGTGCTCCATGACCAGCTTCTTCCTCATACCGGTCACATAGAAGACCAGGTCTCCCAGTATGTCGCCTGCCCGCGTTGCCAGGACAGGAGAAAGCCGCGTTGCCAGCGACATCAACAGCCGGAGTCCCGCGTATTCGACCAAATGCGAAAGCTTCATTCGAAACGGGTTCTCATTCGCACACGATCAATCAAGAGCACCACGTTGGACATTGCGGTTCCAGTTAAGGTGCTGACGGAGCGAGCGATCAATCGTCCCGCTCTCTGGATGTGACCCACTCTTCATTCTTCCTTCGCCAGTCGTCTTCGTCAGGGTGCCAGTCGTCCACCTCTTCCCGCGCCCAGCGACGCAGCGTGGCCCTCCTTCGCCTTCGGATCTGCAGGAACGCGAGAAGACATAGTACGCCGAACAGCGGCGCGATCACGATGGTCAGGCTTTCGCCGAGCACCATGCGCCAGCCGTAATTGCGCTCCATGTACGCCAGCCAGTCCCGCTCGAAGCCCACGATACTCACGCCAAAGGCGTCAAAACAGGCCTGGTCGATGGAGCCGGTCAGCCTCAGGCGGTCGAACAGGTTGTGCAGTCCCGCTTCACCGTATCGCCGGAGTATGTACTGCACGGCGAGGGCGCTTTCCTGATAGGCCAGTTGGGCCCGATGTTCGGGAAACGTGTTCACGCCCTGGATGGCGCCCAGGGAGACCAGGTTTCCGGAAACTACGGCGACCACCAGGGAGGCCCGGTCCCAGAATCCCCATTCCCGCGCCATGTGCATGGCGAATCCCTCGTCCAGCCAGCGAGGTATATCCACGCCGCGCAGCGCGCTATGCAGCAGCACGTGCGCCAGTTCGTGTACCACGAGTTCGTTGGAACCGTCGTACGTACCGGTTATCCGGGGGGACCGGAGTACGACAAGCCTTCGATCGGGCACGGCGTAACCCGCGCCCCAGTCTGGTATGGCGCCGGGCGTGTAGGTCAGAAAAGCTTCCTGCGTGGGGGCGATATGGATATGGATGGTATCGGCGGCGGGCAGTCCCAGCGTGGCGCGCAGGTGAGGAGACGCCTCGCGCACGATGCCCAGCACGTGTTCCACGAAGGGCGCGTCGGCGGGTTCAAACGTAAATCGAACGCCCTGGGCGACTCTCACGGACTCTTCCGCGCCGGTTCCGAGGCTCGGCAGCAACAGTAGCACGGCACTGGCCAGTCCAAGGCACCAGGACCGAAGACGGCGCGAAACGCGCTGGGGCGCCTTATCGACGTACATAACCACCTCATTCGCGTATGATGCCGCCTCCGAGAACCGTCTCGCCGTCGTAGAAGACGACGGACTGTCCCGGCGTAACCGCCCGCTGAGGATGCTCGAAGGTGACCAGTGCGACACCATGCTGCTCACCGGGTGTGATGACCGCGGGCGTCGCTTCCTGCCGGTATCGGATCTTGGCCTGTCCGTGGACTTCCCCCGTCGGTACTTCCATGGACTGCCAGCTGACCCCTTCCGCGATGAGCCGGTCGCGGCGGAGGTCCTCGTCGTCACCTACCACGATCGTGTTGGTATCGGGTCGGATGTCGACCACGTACACCGGCCGTCCGGCTGCCAGTCCGAGTCCCTTTCGCTGCCCGATCGTGTAGAGGGGATGTCCCCGGTGTTCTCCAAGGAAACGGCCGTCCGTGTCCAGGATCGGTCCCGGCCGAATAGGATCTTCTATGGACAGCAATCCTTCATCCACTTCCACGGGGCGCTTCGCCGTCCACTCCCGGAGGAAACGCTCATGGCCCTTGTCCTGGATGAAGCAGATTTCGTAGCTGTCCTTTTTGTCCGCCACCCGCGGCGCGAGTCTCTCGGCGACGTGCCGCGTCTGCGCCTTCGTGAGCATGCCTACGGGGAAGACGGTCCGCGCCAGCTCTTCCTGGGTCATCTCCCACAGGGCGTAGGACTGATCCTTGTTTCCGTCGAGGCCCCGTTTCAATACATAGCGGCCCGCCCGGCCCGCCCGGCCCGCCTGGCCCGTGTCTTCCTCGAAAACAACCCGGGCATAGTGTCCGGTCGCCACGTAATCTGCGCCGAGCGCCCTGGCCCGGTCGAGCAGCACGCCGAACTTGACTTTGCTGTTGCAGGCCACGCAGGGATTGGGTGTGCGGCCCCGCACGTACTCGGATACGAAATTGGATATGACGCCCCGCTCGAATTCCTCGCGAAAATCCACCACGTAGTAGGGTATCCCGAGCCTGCCGGCCACTACCCGCGCGTCGTTGCGGTCCTCTACCGTGCAGCAGCCGTGTTCGAATTGAGCACTTCCGCCCACGCGGTCGTAGTCCCAAAGGTGCATGGTGACGCCGATGACTTCGCAGCCCGCTTCCTTGAGCATCGCGGCCGCCACCGAGCTGTCCACGCCGCCGCTCATCGCCACCACGACCGTCGACCCTTCCGGCGGCAGCCGGTTGACGGCCGGATCGCGCACCGCTTCAAAATCGAAGCCGCTGCTGATATCCAATTCAGTACTCGTCGTCATGCTTTCGGGGCTTTCGCGTTTAACTCCCGGCGACTCCGGTAATCCTCGATCGCCGTCCGCACGCCGTCCGCGGCCATGGCGGAGCAGTGCATCTTGGTAGGCGGAAGACCGCCCAGGGCCTCCGCGATCGTATCGTTTTCGATAGACGCGGCCTCGTCGGCCGTCCTGCCGATCACCCATTCGGTGACCATGCTGCTTGCCGCGATGGACGCCGCGCACCCGAAGGTCCGGAACTTCGCGTCCGTGACGGTCCCTTCCGCGATCTTCAAATACAACGCAATGGTATTCCCGCTGATGGGGTTTCCCGCGTTGCCCACGCCGTCCGCGTCCGGAAGATCCCCCACGTTACGGGGCGAGTGAAAGTGATCCATTACGGCGGGTGAGTACATGAAACATGCCTTAAGCGGGTACCTGCGCGGCGGAAACTTCGCGGAGACGGGACACGATGCCGGGCAGCCTGCTCATGACGTAGTCCACGTCCCGCATGGTGTTGTCGCGTCCGAAGCTGAACCGGACCGAGCCCAGGGCGGTGCGCGGGTCCCTGCCCAGCGCCAGCAATACGTGGGACGGCTCTATGGCCCCCGATGTGCAGGCCGAGCCGGTGGACACGGCGATCCCCGCGAGATCCAGGCTCATGATCAGCGATTCGCCTTCCGCACCGGGAAAGGACGCGTTCAACGTGCCGGGCAGGCGCCATTCCGGGTGCCCGTTTACCCGCACGTCTTCGATCTCGTCCCGGATGCGCGCTTCCAGGGCGTCGCGCATCCGGGACAGATTCCGATACTCGCCTTCCCGTTCTAAAGCCGCCAGTTCAGCGGCCTTGCCGAGTCCCACGATCCCCACGGTGTTCTCCGTCCCGGACCGCACGTCGTTCTCGTGATGGCCGCCGTGGGCCGTGGGTTCGATCTCGACGCCCTTGCGTATGTAGATGGCCCCCACGCCCTTGGGGCCGTAGATCTTGTGGCCCGAAAGCGAAAGGAGGTCCGCGTGCATCGCTTCCACGTCGATGGGCAGCTTGCCGGCGGACTGAACCGCATCCGTGTGGAAGCATACACCGTTATCCCGGGCGATCCTTCCGATTTCGTCCACGGGCTGGACCGTGCCGATCTCATTGTTCGCATGCATGACGCTGATCAATATCGTCTGATCGGTCAGGGCGTCCTCCACCTGGCCGGGATCGATCCGGCCGTGCCCGTCCACGGGAAGATAGGTTACTTCAAAGCCTTCCCTTTCGAGAAAACCGCAACTGTTCAGCACGGCCGAATGCTCGATGTTCGTCGTGATGATGTGCCTGCCGTATGCCCTGCGGGCGTAGGCGACGCCCTTGAGGGCCAGGTTGTCGGACTCGGTGCCGCCGCTGGTAAAATAGATCTCGCCCGGTCGTCCGTTCACCAGGCCGGCCACCCGGGCCCGCGCCTCTTCCACGGCCGAACGCGCATCCTGGCCGTACCTGTGGATGCTCGATGCATTGCCGAACCTGTCTTTAAAGAAAGGTTCCATCGCGTCGAACACTTCGGGTCTGACCGGCGTGGTCGCGTTATGATCCAGGTAGATGCTCGCCATGGGGATTATCATCTTCGGGAAAGGGTGGAATCCAACCCTGACTGCCAAGTGTACAAAACGCCGCTGAAAACCGATTCTTCCGTTGCGCCCAACGGTCTTTGAAAATAGGGATAATCCGTTGTAATGTCAAGTGTTATCGGGGTTTCAGGGCGTATGCGCAGCCGGTGGTTATTCGCTATCCCCGCTTGACTTTTCGGCCGGTCATCCGTAATTTTCATGTGAACTGAACGAGTATACGCGCATCCGGTTTTTGATACGTGTTTGCTTTGTGCGCAATCTGCAACCACGTGTCCGCAACACACGGGGAAGCAAGATTGAAGGGCGGTTTCCTTGCATGCCTCGCGAAAGCTCGCACGGAGAGGATGGACGGACCGGACAGGAGCGGCACATGCAGGTACTGAAATACGCGGCAGTACTGGCGACAGTCATCCTCGCGACGGGATGCACCCACAGCATCAGTATGGATCCCAATATAGGCCCCACGGCCAGTATCGTCAGGCCGGTGGACTTGAGGGTTGGCCTGTATATTCCTGCAGAAGTCAGCGGATTCGTGATTTCCGACCGGCCCGATCTCGAGAAGTTCGTTTTCGAAATCGGTGCATCCCTCGAATCGATCATTACCAAGTCGGCGAATCGCGTTTTTTCCAGGGTTGCGATGCTGGACGCCCAACCTGCCGAGGATGTGATCAGTGAAAGGCAGCTCGACCTTGTCATGATTCCCAGGGTGACCTCGGCCATGATGTCGCTGAACAAGGACGAAGGGCCCTTCCAGGACGATGCCCGGGGAAGTACGGCTATCACGGTCGAACTGATGTTTTATGACGCCGAGATGATCCAGTTCACGACGGTCATGGCCTCGGGCGTGGGAATCACATCGGAGCGGATCGGTTTTTTCAGCAGAGGGCAGAGGGAATACGCCGCATCCGTCGAAGACGCCCTCAACAACCTCAGCAACGATATAGTCCGTCAGATGTACGGTAATTACGACATCCGCAAGAAGGGCGAGGAGTCGGAATAGGGCCGGTATGCGGCTGTGCCGCGTCAGACGGTCCTTCGTTAACCCCGCGCAACCGGATAGGGCAGGATTGACCTTCAAAGACCGCTGGATATACAGCATCTATAACTTGTGGATCCGATTCCGCAGTACGCCTTTCAACCTGTCCCGGATTCGGAAACGACCGGGCCGGGTGCTCATTTGCCTCCCCTCGAATCCTGAAGAAGCCCGGAAAGCGGGCGAGATCATCCCGGACCTTATTGCGGCTTTTGGGGCCGAGTCCGTGTTTGTCGTCGGGGAACCCTCGTCCATGGCGTGTTGCGACCTGGCAGATGACCGCGTCACCCTGGTGCCGCTGGACCAGACCGCACGATCATGGTTCGGCCTGCCTTCCGCCCGGATTGTGGATAGGCTGTCGGAAGCGAGGTTCGATGTAGCCGTCGATCTGAATCCATCCGCTGAATTGCTGCCCGCGGTTCTTTGTCTGAGCGTCAACGCCTCGGTACGTCTGTGCCTGGGCGATTCTCAACGCGGGTGCGCTTTCAACATACAAGTCCTGCTCGCCGGTGGACGCTCCGCGCGAAGCCGCGACACCGGACCGGGTATTCCGCCGGACTCCGAACAATTCGATACGCCCCTGGCCGGGCTCGCCGCTTCTCCCGGCGATTCGGCCTACACACGCCTGTTGCGGGTTATTCAGGCCGCCGCCCGACCCCTGTCCCGCCCCCGAATTTCAACTTGACAGTACGCCCCGAATCCGGGATATTCCAGTAGGTACCGGACAAGCCTTCTGCATCCTCATACATCCGGGAATGGCTTGTCATCCAACCAAATCGATCCCACCGTTGAGCCTATGTCCGCCCAGTCTCCGCGGCCGCTCCCGGGTCGCACGATCATCACCGGAATCCTGCTGTCCTGCTGCCTGCTGAGTCCCCTCGTAGTCACGACGTCATCGAAGGCACAGTCGAAACCGGAGTCTGTTCACTCCCTGGAGTCCCTCCTGGAGAAGGGCAGGTCCCTCTACGATCAGCGGGAATTCGAGGAGGCAAAAGCGGTCTTTGAGGAAGCGGTCCGCCTCAAGTCCAGGTCCGGTGAAGCGCGCTACTGGCTCGGTGTAACCCATTATGAGACCGGTGACGACAAAGAAGCGGCGAAACAGTTGAGAATTGCCGTTCGTCACGCCCGGAAGAACCCGGATGTACATTTCGCGCTGGGCCGGACGTACATGCGCATGAAGAACCGCATGGTCGACGCGCGCAAGAGCTTTAAGCAGGCCCTCCGATACGATCCGGAGTATTCCGAGGTGCATTACCATCTCGGGATCGCGTACATGAAGCAGAGCAAGAGGGATCCGGCGGCTCCGCTTTACGTCCTGCAGGCCCGGAGATCCTTCAGCCGGGCGGCGGCGGCGAATCCGCTGCACCCCGACGCCTACTACCAGATAGGACTGTCCTACGAGAATCCTTCACGAGATTACAAGAAGGCGCTGGCCCTCTTCTACCGGCAGCTTATGATAAAGCCCGATCACCGGGATGCCCTTTACCATCTGGAGCGATGCAGTTACCTGCTCAAGGAGTACCAGGGAGGCATCGATCTGCTGATGCAGGTGGTCGAAGTCCACGGTGACGTAGTGCCGGACTACGTTCACACGATGATCAACAAACTCAAGGCCACGATGCTGCAGTCTCAGAATCGATTCGCCGAAGCGGATGAGGCCTACGAGGAATTCCTGGCCAAGTTGGAACCTGAGGAACGGACACATTACACGGGCCTCGTCTACGTGGCGTCGGAGGAGGAATACCGGCAATACGAAAAGCTGGAATCTGAAGAAGAAAAGGCGGAATTCAGACGCCGGTTCTGGGCGGCCCGCGATCCCCAGCCGGCCACCGCCGTGAACGAGCGGTTGGTGGAACACTACCGGCGGGTCATGCATGCGCGGGAGCATTACTCCGGGGGACAGCAGCCATGGGACCGCCGCGGTGGTATCTACATTCGTTACGGGGAACCCGACGATCAGCAGCATTTCATCATGCAGACCGGCGAGAACGCCCTGAAGAACTACCAGCCGACCGGCGACGCCCGTATCGATGCGATCCGGGAGCGCAACTTCATGTGGCGATATCGTCTGAAAATCGACAACGCCGGTATGGAGTGGAGTGATCCGACCATGCGCAGCACCCGCGATCCCGATGCTGGGGACTATCTGCCCGAACTGGAAGAACAGCGTGTTTCAAACTTCAATCCCTTTCCGCCTAAATCCGCGAAAGCTCAGGCGCTGGGCTTTCTCGCCGAGAGTTGGGTATACCTCGAGCACGACCTCGAGTTGTTTTTCGTCGATCAGGTGGGGGTGGGGAAGTATGACTATCCGCTGCAGGTGCACGAGACGAACATCACGGAAGCCGTAGTCCAGGACAAGTATCATCCCCGTCGCATCGCGGCCGCCCTGATTAAAAAGATACCGGAGTCCTATGAGTTCGACTACGGCGGCGGCCCGCTGCGATTCATGTATGACATCGTGTCCTACAAGGGGGATGCCGACCTGGCGGACGTGGAGATCGCCTACATGGTTCCGGCCGATCAGCTGGAAACGGTGGAGGACGGGAAGGGCATGCGCACCTGGTTGGAAAGTCATATGGTGTTTCAGGACGATGACTATAACCGCGTAGCACAGACCTCCAGGCGTATCGGCCCCATCGAACGGCCACTTGTGTCCGTTTCGGGCAAGGACGTGGGCATCGAGCTGCACACGGGCATGATGGACATGGAGGCGCCGGCCGGCAGCTACCGTGCCGCCATGCAGGTTCGGGACGAAGCCACCCGGCGCATCGGCATATTCGAACAGGAGTATACCGTTCCCGGGTACACGGGCGACACGCTGATGCTGAGCGATATCAAGCTGGCCGTCTCCATCACGCCGGTCGATTCAGTGGCTGGCCTGGACGGCCCCTTTATACGCAACGGGCTTGAAATCGTACCCAATCCGGCACGACTCTATCAGCGCACCGACCCGGTTCACTTTTACTACGAGATATACAATCTCACCCTGGACGAATCGGGGCGGTCTTCGTACCAGGTGGAGCTGGAAGTGAAGAACAAGGACCGGCCGCGGAACCTCTTCTGGCGTGTTCTGAAGGGGATAGACCGGCTGGTGCGGCGGGTCGACAACGATCAGTCCGTACTCATGGTATTCGAAAATGAAGGCAATCGCCCGGACGAGTACAGCTATACTTCCATCGACACAGGCGCCACCCCCACCGGTGCCTATGAAATGACTCTTCGTGTCAGGGACCTGCATTCCGGTCAAACCGCCACGCGGACCAAGGTGTTCGTCGTAACCAACGACCGGGTCGCGGAATTTACCAGGGATACGGAATAGCCTCCAGCCTTTCATCCACGCGCTGAAGGACGACGCAACATGTCGAGCCTGAGTATACTTCCTTCGCTACTTGTCCTGCTGCTGCATGTGACATGGCTGGCACCCGCTACCGCCCAGGAATCGGATGCCCTCCTGGACCGTGCCCAAGGCCAGTACACCGCAGGCGAGTTCCAACAGGCGGAATCCACGCTTCGAAGTCTGCTCGTACAGCAATCCGGTTCGTCGCCGGCCTGGCTCTGGCTGAGTCGCGCGCTGGAACGGCAGGAAAGGTATGACGACGCCGAGAAAGCAGTCAAGGAGGCGCTGAAGATCGACCGGGCCTCCCTGGAGAACCACATTCAACTCGCCCGTGTATACATCCTCAAAGATAAGAAGAAAGACGCGAGAAAAGTCCTGGACGATGCTGAGAAGCTGGCGCCGGACAATGCGGATGTATACTACTACCGAGGACGCACGTATGGAAAAATCAAGCTGGCGACGTTCCGGCCCCGGACGGTTGAGAGAGAATCCAAGATACAGGACGCGTCCTACCGGCGTGCCATCGAACTGGATCCGAAGCACCCCGACGCTTACTACCAACTGGGCTACGTCTACGACGAGGTAAAAGGCGAACCGGAAACCGCGATAGACTGGTACTTCAGGCAGGCCTCCGTCAATCCCCTTCACGACGAAGCGCTTTACCGCCTGGCCTTCTGCGCGGTACAACTGAACGACTACCAGAGGGGATATCACCTGCTGCAACAGGTCGCCGGGTCCCACGGGACGGAGGCCAATCCACTGCTCGAGGGGCTGTCGGGGCAACTCGAGGCCTACGCGCTCCATAGCCGGAACCAGCACGAACAGGCGTACCACGCCATGAGGCGCTACGTGGCGGTCCTGACGGAAATCGATCCTGAAAAGGTCGCCGTCTACAGGGATCTCTCCGGTGTGGCGTCGCCGGACGAAGCCAAGGCATTCCGTGAAGCCTCGGTGCAGGAAAGAGAGAAGCTGTGGAGGACCTACTGGGCAGCCCGCGATCCCGATCCCACGACCCGGATCAACGAACGCCTGGTGGAACATTATCGGAGGGTGATGTTTTCCAGGCTGCATTTTTCAAAAGGCAAGGATCCCTGGGATCGCCGCGGCGAGATCTATGTTCGCTTCGGCCATCCGGATGACCGCCAGCATTTCATCCTGAAATCCGGGGAGGATGTGGTCAACGCCATTTTTCCCACGGGGCTCCGGGCCGTGGACATGATCCGCGATGTGAACCGGCAGCGCATCAACATGGACATAAACACCGGGGCTCCCTACCAGGATTTCGGCGAATTCAGCGCACGGACTGTCCGCGAGACCAAGTCAGTGGCTTTTCCCACGGAAAGCTGGGTCTATGTCCCTTTCGGCCTGGAGATCTTCTTCACCGACCAGCGTAATTCAAAGGTCTTCGACTACCCGCTCCAGGTGATTGATCTGCCTGATCAGGCGACTAATTTCGGCACAACGAACCGCCTCGCGTACAACTTCCTGAATACGCCGAGGAAACAGGCCGAGGAACTGATCAGAAAGGTGCCCGAATCCTATCGCCATGATTACGGTGGGGGGCCGCTCAACTTCGTTTACTACCTCGCGTCATTCAAGGGCGTTGATGACCGCGCCGACGTGGAAGTAGCCTACAGCGTGCCGGCGGCCCAGTTGGGACTCGTCGAAGACGGCCTCGGGGATCAGACCTGGCTGAAGGGGCGCATCGCCCTCCAGGATCAGGAAATGAATTTCGTGCAGGGTACGCCCTTTGCAATGGGGCCGGTGCGCCGCCCCGCGTCCGAGCAGGACAATCTGCAGCTTAGTACCGGCGCATTCCGGTTCCGTGCAAAGCCCGGAGCGTACCGGTCCGCGGTTGCTCTTCGGGACTCGCTGTCTCAGAAGTTCGGTATCTATACGGCGCCACTGCACGTACCGGATTTTGCCGAGGACCGATTGCATCTCAGCGATATCAAACTTGCCGCGTCCATCGTCCCCACGGAAGGCACGGGCCTGCTCGTACGGAACGGCCTGCATATCACGCCCCACCCCGCACGACTCTATTCTCCTTCGACGCCGGTTTTCCTCTATTACGAGATTTACAACCTGACGCGCGACGCCGCCGGCCGGACGGGTTTTCGCACCGAACTGGAGATTTCCGCCAGGGAACCCAGACGCAATATCGTGCTGAGCTTTCTCTCGGCGCTGGGGAGCCTGGTAAGCCAGCGCTCCGATGACCAATCGACTTACGTGACCTTCGAAGACAACGGTACGTCGGCGGACGACTTCAAGTACACTTCCATCGAAACAGCGGATATGGATCCAGGCACCTACACCCTGACGCTGACCGTCACGGATCTCCACTCGGAGCAGACTGATACGAAGACGGTTGAATTTATCGTGGTCCGGGGGTGACCGGATCGGTAGTGCCAGGAATCAGAACAGACGCCGGTACGAACAAGGCACTGAGCACCTCCTGCACCCTATTTACGATCTCCAGGCGCGATCAGGCGATAGAGGGCCGGTGTAACGAACAGCACCAGCAGCGTGGACAGCGTGAGTCCGCTCAATCCCGTGTAGGACAGGCTGATCCAGAGGTCCCGCGTCGAGGGATGTCCCGCGATGAGCAGGGGGGTCAGGCCGACCAGGGTTGTGAGGGAAGTTATCAGGATGGGACGCAGGCGCTGCCTGGCCCCGGTTATGATCGCGTCGTCCAGGAACGTTCCCTCCCTTTGCAGCCGCGCCATGCGGTCCACCAATAGTATCGCGTTGTTGACCACGATGCCGACCATGAAGATGGCGCCGAGGAAGGCGCCCCGGTCAAAGGAAAGTTCAAAGAACCAGAAAACCAGGAAGATACCCGCCAATCCCATTGGAACGGTCAACAGGGCGACGATTGCGCGGCGAAACGATTCAAAAAGGGCGGAGGTCACGAGCAGGACCAGCACGAAAGCCAGGCAGACGGCGAAATACAGGTCTTTCTGGTCTCCCCAGTCAAACCCCTTCCAAGTTTGGGGTTCCAGTCTGTAACCTGGCGGCAGGTCGACGGCGTTGAGAAAAGCCTCCTGATACCTGTGGGCCAGTCTCCCAGTTCCCACGAATTCATAGGAGATCCACCGCTGGTATTGCTGGTCACTGCGCACAATCGTCGTGGGAACCCGGCTGAACTCCAGGGCACCGGCGTCCCCCGCGTTCAATGAGACGTCGACGCTCCGGATCGGCATACGATCCAGGTCGGACGCTTCCGTTTTCCTGTCCACGATGATCCGGTATGGCGTCCTCTTGTCATCCAGGTGCAATTCGCCATCCTGTCCCGTCCTTTCGGTATACATCCGCAGCATTTCGTTCAGGTCGGCCAGTTTCATCCCCGCCCGTGCAAGCGTGCGTTGCGAGGGACTGTACTGCAGTTCATGGAATGATCCCACGTGAAAACCCATCGGATAGTTGGCGGTTTCTACTTTACGCACCCGCCGGTTCCTTTCCAGTTGCCGCGCGAGGCGTTCCGCATGATCTCGCAGATCGTCATAGTTGTACCCGAGCAGGCGCAAGCTGCGTGGAATCCCGCCTCCCCTTCCGGTCGAGAAACCCGTCCCCAGGCCATAGACCCCGATGTATAAGCCACCGAAGTGGGTCGCCAGGTTCGTCATTCTGCCCAGCATTTCATGGGGCAGGGCCGTCAGGGAAGATTCCTCCGTGTAGTCAACCTGGATGTCGGCGTTGGTCCCCACAATTCGGGTAGTCACTTCAACATCCCGTCCCCCGGCATGCACCGCGTACCGTTCGAAAGCCAACGCCACCGAATCTATGGTGGAGGTCTCCATGCCGGGGTGCCCCATGATCGAAACACTGATCCGGGTTCGGTCCGGTAACCAGCCGAATCGCGGCCCTTTCCATACATCTGTCGCGAAGAGATACGCGCTGATGCCGAAGATGGCGAACGTCACCAGCGTTACGAGCCACCTCCAGCGAATCATATACGCCACGGCCCGTCCGTATCGATCCCGGAGACGCTGTTCTCTCGCGGGCTGGGCAGGCCCCTGGACTTTACTGTCCAGATGGCGGGTGATTACCGGAACCCAGATGCCCGCGACCACGATGGACGCCGCGAGGGTCAGTCCCAGACCCAGCGCAAACGGACCGAAGTCCTGTTTGAATTCGTCTGAAAGGTAGACGATCGGAACCAGGGCGGCGATCGTGGTAATCGTGGTGGCGGCGACGGGGATGAGCATTTCGGATGTACCGCGAACGGTCGCCGCGTCTCTCCCGTCTCCTTCCTCGTGGCGACGGCGGATATTCTCGTAGATTACCACCGCGTTGTCCACGAGGATGCCGAAGGCCAGGGCCAGACCGGAGATGGTGAGCAGATCGAGACCCAGCCCCATCGCCCGGAAACAGATCATGGTAGTGAGCATCGACAGACCAATGGAAGTGAGGAGGATGATCGACGCACGCAGTTGTCGGAGAAACAACAGGAGCAGCGCGACTATGGCGATCAGCGCTATGGCGACGCGGATGAAGAAATCGTCCAGCGCCTGCCGTACATCCTGGCTGCGGTCGGTGATCAGGGTCAGCGATACGCCTGCCGGCAGCCCACGGGCCAGTTCGTTCATACGTGACCGTACGCGGTGTGCCACATCCAGCATGTTGGAACCTGGTTGCCTGGCGATATCGATGGTGATGGAAGGCTGGCCGTTCAACCGGAAAATGCTGTTTGCTTCTGTCATCCTCATGCGGGTCTCCGCCAGGTCGCCGATGCGAATGACCTCTTCGCGGCCCGTCGCAACGGGCAATTTTGGGAGATCGTCTATCCCCATCGTCAACGGATTCGTCCACAGCGGAACCGTGGTGGTTGTTCTGCGAAGCATCCCGGCGGCATGGGACTTGAAGGCGTTGTTAACGGCTTTTCGCAAGTCCGCGGAGGTCAACCCGGAACTGTTCAATCGGTCGGCGCTGATCTGTATCACCAGTTCTTCTTCCCGCCCACCGATGATGTCGATCTCACCCACGCCTCCGATCGAGGTCAAAGCCGGTCTGATCTTCTCCCTGGCCAATGACCGCAACGCGAAGTCCGTCTGGGGTCCGGAAAGGCGATAGCTTATGAACCCTTCCAGATTCCGGAAGATGTCGGGGGGAACCTCGGATATCATGGGCGGCTGCACGCCGACGGGCAATTCCGCCCGCAGGGATGCGAGCCGGTCCCTGAGCAGGATCCGGGAGGTGGCAATCGAAAGGGCATGATCGAAAGTCGCCGATATACTCACCACCCCTTCCTTCGTTTCCGATTGCATACCGACGACACCGGGAACGGAGGAAATTTCGGACTCGATCGACGCGGTGACGTGTTTGACGACGGCTTCTGAAGACGCGCCGGGCCACTGAACCGTAATCGTCAACCTCGGATATTCTACGTCGGGTTTGAGCGAGAGCGGCAACCGAAGGATAGCCGCCGTTCCCAGGGCCAGTACGACCAGGGCCGCGGCTATGACGGCGATGGGTCGATGAATCGCGGATGTCAGGAATCGTTCCATGGTGTGACTGGAGGGAACCGCGCTACCTGGGATCCGCGGTTCGGTCTTCTGGTGAACCGGCGACCAGGCTGTACATGATCGGAACGACGAACAGCGTGAGGCCCGTGCCCAGGATCAGGCCGCCGATCAGGGTCCGTGCCAGAGGCATGCCGAGTTCACTGCCAGTCCCGAATCCCAGGGCCAGTGGCAACACGCCGCAGATCGTGGTGACGGTGGTCATGAGAATAGGCCTGATCCGCCGCCTGCCTGCTTCGTGAATGGCCTCTCGGCGGGACAAGCCATCCGTTTCGGCCCGGATGATGAAGTCAACTTTCAGAATGGCGTCGTTCACGACGATGCCCACGAGGATGATGGCGCCGATCCAGGTGATGATATTCACGCTCTCGCCCAGCAATGCCAGCACGAAAACAGATCCCGACAGCGCGAGGGGAATAACCGCGATGATGATCCACGGGAGGCGCAGGGATTCGAACTGCGCCGCAAGGATCAGCACGACGACCAGGATGGAGAAAAGAAGCGAGATCATGAGGGCGCGGTAGGCGTTTCTCAGGGTCTGATGCCTCCCTGTGATTTCGATGGGATGGCCATTCAGCCGGCTGTCTGTCACACCTTCCGCCGCCAGCAGGTCGCGGAACCGGTCCGCAACGCCGATAAGGTCGTCGGTGGTTATTTCCGCGTCGATGACGGCCATCGGAATCTGATCCAGGCGGTAAATCTCTCCGGCAACTTCGACGGGCTTGATCGTCGCTATGCTTCGCAGGGGAAACCGGCCCTTTGGCGTATCGACGGCAAGTTCCCTGATGCCGCCGATCGTCGTTCCCGTGCGGCCCGTCCCCTGAACGACGATGGGTACGCGTTCATCCGTACGGTTCATGGACGTAGCAGTCCGTCCTCCCGTGTGGGTGCGCACGGCTTCGGCGATCCGCTCCGGGTCCATGTCAAGCCGGGCGGCCCTGTGCGCGTCGATCTCGATCCGGTAAGAAGGCCGGAGATCAACCCCGCGGAGTGTGATGTCGGTCAGCGGTAGATCCGAGGCGGCCAGGAGGGAACGGATGGTCTCCGCAGTTTCCGCCATGCGGCGCTGGCCGGAAGCGCTGAACCCGGTGGACGCTTCACCCGTGTACAGGCGCACCGACAAATCGGCCTGATTGCCCCCCAGAACCGCGGACAACGCCGATACCGGTGGTTTAAGATCGACCTGATGTTGTAAGTCGGAAGGGATCCCTGCGCGTAACGCGTCCATAGTGGATTGTACATCCGTCAGGCTTTCGTCGAGGAAGACCTGCACGCGGGCGGTTTCGAGCTTCATGGCGCCCGGCGAAGTGCCCGGTACGAAGGACGATCCGCTCGCGCCGGCCGTGGCGAGGGTATGGCGCACTCCGGGAATCGCCAGCGCCAGGCCGGAAAGGTCCCGCGCCCGTTCCACCGTGGATTCGAGAGAGGTGCCGGCGGGCAGCGAGAGATCGATCCAGAAGACGCCCTGGTCAACCTTTGGGTAGAAGGAGCGCGGCAGGTTGCGTCCTATGGGCACGGCGATCAAAACGAAGGCCAGCAGCAGAGCCAGTCCCCTGAAAGGATGATCAATGGCTGCGTCGACGGCACGGCGGTAGAACCCATACAGGTTAGCTGGCTGAGCGGTTTTCCGGGTCGATCCGTGCCGGGCCCACCGGGCGACGAGCGCAGGCAACAGCGTTAACGCGGCCGTCCACGATAGCACGAGCGTTGCGGTGACCGCGAAAGCCTGATCCCGAAAGAGCTGCCCGGCGACGCCCGGCGTCAGGGCCATGGGCAGAAATACGGCGATCGTGGTGAGCGTAGAAGCGGCCATGGGCAGCGCCACTTCGGCCGCTCCTCTTCCCGCGGCCGACTGGATGCCTGGATCAGTCTCCCTGTGTCGGACGATGTTTTCCACCGAGATGATGGCGTTGTCCACCAGCATGCCGATACCGAGAGCGAGGCCGCCGATCGACATGATGTTCAATCCGATGCCCATCGCGTCGAACACGCCAAATGCGGCGATTACGGCGACCGGCATGGTGAGCGCCACGGGTATGGCGTAACGAAAGCTTCGAAACCAGGCCAGCAGGACGACCAGCGCCAGGACACCTCCGCCCGCCAGGGCGGTCAGCGCATTGCGTATCGACCCGCGGACGAAGTCGGCCTGGTCGAAGGCGGTGGAAAGAGATACCTCCGAAAACTCGACATTGAACTGCTGCGTCAGGTTGTTGACGGTTTCGCTGGCGTCCAGCAGGTTCGCGTCGGTGGTCTTCTGTACCAAAACGCCAATTGCAGGCGTACCGTCGAAAAGTACGGCTCCCCTCCGGTCCCTTTCTCCCATGCGCACCGTCGCCACGTCTTCAACCCGTATCAGCGCGCCGTCCGGTCGCGTGGCGACGACCGTCTCGCGCATATCGTCCAGGGATTGGAAAGTGCCGTCGACTCGAAGCGCGTACCGGTAGTTTCCCCGTCGAAGCAGCCCGGCGTGCAGGTCGCGGTTGGATGCCGTCAGCATGTCCCGCACCATGTCGAGAGAAATCCCGTACGCGGCGAGTCGTGACGGATCAATCGTAATCTGTACTTCGGTTCTTGAACCGCCGATGACCCTGGCGCGGGCTACCTCCGGCAGTTGTTCCAGTCTGGGCCGGAGAACCTGCTCGGCCAACCGCTGCAAGGAGGACGTGGCGCCTGGGTCGTTCGGATCTTCGGACCTGAGAATAAGACCCGACATGGGCGCCCGGTCAGGATCCGTGTCCAGTAATACGGGCCGTTCGCTTTCGGGAGGAAGAAGGACTCGCTGTGTGTCGAGCCGTTCACGGGCGGTGAGCATCGCGGACTGCAGGTCGGCGGCCCAGTCGAGCTCGACGGTCACCAGCGACTCCCCCTCCCGTGAAATCGAGCGGACGTGTACGGCGCCGGGGAGGTTTCTCAGCGTGGACTCGAGCGGCTCGGTGATTTCACGGGCTACGATCTCCGGCGGCGCTTCTGGCCAGGTAGTCCACACCGTAATACTCGGTATCTCCAGTGGAGGAAGGAGATTGACTGGAAGGCGGGTAAGCGCGATGAGCCCGATAAGGACGGCGGCACTCGTCAGGCAGCAGGTGGCGACAGGCCGCCGCACCGCGATCTGGGGCAGTTTCATGATTGATCGGGCCCAGGGTTAGTTTTTCAGCCGATAGATCACGATATACGGATTCAGTTCGCCTTCGTCCACGGGGGTCGTATCGATGGCGTACAAATCATCGCCCTCGGCGTAGATGAAATTAATGGGAGATTCGATATCCATCTGGACGAGGTTGCCGTCCCGTCGGAACAGGTCGATATAGAATATGCCGATATTCTCGGGACCGAGTTTTTGCCTTTGTACGAGCACATGTTCACCGACGACCAGGGGGCGCAGGATCATGGACGCCTTGTTTATATCGTCCTCCATGGATTCCATACTCGTAATCACCATGGGGAAGTATCCTGGCGGTTCGGCTTTGTATGTTGCGACGATACTCCCATCCCATTCCATCTCCAATACCTCGTAGGATTTAACTGGTGAATATAGAATGCGGCCCTCCGGGGTGAGAGCGAGGTGATGGAACGAACCACCGATCATGAAGTAATCGGATGGCGGCCAGGGACGGCTGCCGGCCTCGTGGGACTTGTGGCCTGTCGCATCATAAACTGTAAACAGTGATTCGTCATCAAGTGTACTCACGGCAATACGCCCGTCTCTACCACAAACCATGTTCGCCGTCCTGATCAAGTCGACCCGAAACGTGGCTTGATGGACTCCATCCAGGCTGAATGACGCAACACGGATATTCTCTTTGTCGAGTACGACGATCCGATCTTGTAAGACCACGGCGGTCTGTGGCCTCGACAGTTCACCTGGTCCGGATCCTTCCTGGCCGATACGCCGGATCAACTCTCCATGCGGATTCGTTACCCAGACCGTATGCTGCTGCCAGTCGGGCAGATAAAAGTTACCCTCGGCGTCACGGGTCAAATCGGCGATTTCACCCGCGATCTCATCACCCAGATCAAGGGGTATTTCCCGTACTTTTTCAACGCTGTAGTTCTGTGCGGATGCCGAGGTAATCCAAGCCGGAAGAAGACTGACGATCAGGAGAATAAGAACGAATCTCATATTGACTCCTCTGCTTGACGGATTACGGATTACGCCACCGTTATTATGGACCGCGGTTCAGTCGGTACATCACGATATACGGATTGTCTTCCCCTTCGTCTAGGGACGTTGTATCAATGCCGTACAGATCTTCTCCATTGGAGAAATGGAACATTATCGGCAGTTCGATGCCCAGTTGCACGTGGTTTCCGTCCAGCGCGAAGAGATCCAGGAACCTTTTAAATTCGTCGTTGTCCGTTATGCCCGCCCGTTGGACGAGGAGATGGTCATTGGCGAACAGAGGGCGGAATATAGGCGTCACTCTGGTCCGACCTTGCGTGGGAGTTGTCGGGAGGGGGCTGTATCCTGCCGGTTCCGCCTGGTAGGTATTCAGAATCGTACCGTCCCAGTCAACCCGATATACTTCGTATCGGTTCACCGGCGAGTACAGAATCTGACCGCCGGACGATCCAGACATATGGTTGAAATTGATTCGCATAGGCCTGAACGGCGGTTTGTCGGTGCCGATCTCGCGAATAACGATACCGTTTGTGTCGTAAACGGTGAGGCGGGGTTCGTCCCTTATGGTACTGACGGTGATCTGTCCTTCGGGACCGACCGTTAATCCGCTGGGTGGCGTTATCAGGTCAATGCGGAAGTCTGTCTCATATGTGCCATCTGTCGAGAAAACCGATATCCTGTTGTTACCGGTGTCGAGGACTATGACCCTGTCACCGTCGACGGCCAGGCTACTTGGCCGCGATAATTCTCCTGGACCAGCGCCTTCCTGGCCGATGCGCTGGATAACATTACCCGATAGGTCCGCCACCCAGATCGTGTGCTGTCTATCGTCCGCCAGATAAAAGTGCCCGTTTTCGACCTTTGTCATATCCGCGATGTTGCCGATGATGTCGTCTTCCAGGATCAGGGGCGTACCGCTGACTTTCTCAAGCGAGAAGGTTTGCGCAGAAAACGATCCTGCGGACAATACGATAGGAATGGACAGGATCGCAGTGAGAAAATACTTCATAACAGATCTCCTGATTGTTTCGGAGAGAATGGAATACAACGGTCTCCATTAACTTGCGGCTAGGGAGGGTTAAAAACGTGGATTTACTGAACTACAGTATCAATCATCGATCACGATCCCCGAATCAGGCGGTAGACCACGATATGCGGGTTATCCTCCCCTTCA